>JBGAHX010000009.1:0-165852 GCA_044225935.1 Gemmatimonadaceae bacterium | reverse complement strand
TCACCCGCTACGCCGTGCTGTGCGCGGGCGCCCCGAACATCTGGCGTGTCACGCGGCGCCCGCCGCTGCAGGGGAATCCCTTCACGCTTGGAGTGGCGAGCGGCGATCCGACGCCCGATCGCTGCATGATCTGGACGCGACTTGCCCCGGATCCCTTCGCGCCGCTAGGAGGAGTGGAGGGACTGCGCCCAGTCGTTGACTGGGAAGTGGCGGAGGATGAGCACTTCGCGAAGGTCGTGTCGAAGGGGAAGTACACCTGCGCCCCTGAACTCGGCTACTCCGTGCACGTCGACGTCACGGGGTTGCAGCCCGACCGCTGGTACTTCTACCGATTCACCATGCCCGCGGGAGAGAGTCCGGTCGGCCGACTCCGCACGACGCCGGCGGCCGGTGCGCAACAGCCGCTCGACTTTGCCTTCATCTCCTGCCAGCACTACGAGCAGGGGCTCTACACAGCATTTGAGCATTTGTCCGAGGAGTCGATCGACCTCGTGGCGCACCTTGGCGACTACATCTACGAGCAGGGCGGGGCCGCGGGACAGGTGCGGCGCCACCACGGGCTCGAGATCATCTCGCTCGAGGACTATCGCACGCGCTATGCGCAGTACAAGCTCGACCCCGCGTTGCAGCTGGCGCACGCGCGCTGTCCCTGGATCGTGACGTGGGACGATCACGAGGTCGACAACAACTACGCGGGGCTCGTCGGGGAGAACGACGTCGAATCCGAGGAGCAGATGCACCAGCGGCGTGCGGCGGCATATCAGGCGTACTGGGAGCACCAGCCGGTGCGTGTGCCGCGCGCCAAGTCGTGGGGAGATCTCAACATCACGCGCACATCCGACTGGGGAGCGCTCGCGCGCTTCTGGGTGCTCGACACGCGGCAGTATCGCAGCGACCAGTCGTGCGGCGACGGGATGAAGGTGGTGCCGTGTGGCAACTGGAGCGACCCGTCGCGCACGCTGATGGGCGACGCGCAGGAGCGCTGGCTCGTCGACGGGCTCGGGACGTCCAAATCGACGTGGCAGGTGCTCGCACAGCAGGTGATGATGGCCCCGTTCGACGTTCGCCCCGGGGCGCAGCAGCAAGTCTCGATGGATCAGTGGTCGGGCTATCCCGTTGCGCGGGATCGGCTGCTCAAGGCGATCGCCGAGCGCTCGAAGGGAAGGACCGTCGTCCTCTCGGGAGATATCCACGCGAACTACGTGAACGATCTCCTCGAGGGATTCGATCGTCCCGGGCGCCCCGTCGTCGCGGCGGAGTTTGTCGGGACGAGCATGTCGTCAGGCGGCGACGGCTGGGATGCGTATCCCGACTGGTCGAAGACGCGCGACGACAACCCGTTCATGAAGTGGCACAATGCGCGGCGCGGCTACGTGCGCTGTCACGTGACGCCGGAGGAATGGCGCGCGGATTATCGCGTCGTCCCGTATGTGTCGCGTCCCGGTGCTCCGATCAAGACCGAGACTAGCTGGCGCGTGCGCCACGGGAGCGCGTCGACGGGAGTGGAGCAGATCCAGCCTTAGTGCGTTCGAGCGCTGCGGCGTTGCAGCTCGCGACCCCCTTCTCTCGCTGGCGTCAGGCGCCTTCTGGTGGCGGATCCAGTGCCCGCTCCATGCGCACGAAGCGGAGCTCGACGCCGTCCGGGAGCGTGTCGACGACGGGCTCCATGTCGACAAAGCCCTGCGAGCGGTAGAACGGGACGCCGGGGAGCGTGGCCATGAGTTCGAGTCTCGTGAAACCCGCCTCGCGCGCGGCGCTCACGCAGGCATCGAGCAGCGCGCGCCCGACACCGCGGCGCGCTGCCTCCGGTGCGACGAAGAAGGCGCGAATGCGCGCCGGGTCGTGCGCGGGGTCGAGGAGCTCATGCACGCTCCCCACCGTGGCGGCATCGCGTCCGTAGAGGGCGCGCCGCCTGCTCCATCCACCGCAGCCGAGCGTCAGGTCGCCGTCCTCGATGACGAAGTAGGTGCCGTCGGCGACGAGCGAGCTGTCGACGCCAAAGACGTACTTGATGGACGATGCGATCTCGTCGTCGCGATAGAAGCCGCGGCTCAGCTCCCGTGCCGATCGTTCGATGAGCGCGTTGAGGGCGGGGATGTCGTCGGGAGTGGCGGGGCGAATCTGCATGAGATAGAGGATGCAGCATCGCGACGCGGGAGGGTAGGGAGGAGTCGAATCACGTATCTTGGATGTGGCGCGCTTCCCGCGCTCTATTCCTCGTGACTCGAGCATCCTCGTCGACCAGGTTCATGAACGCCTTCGCGCAGTCGATCACCGCGACGAATTGGCAGGTGCGCCCTGCCTGACGAGTCGTCGCGCCCCTATCGCGGGCGGCTCGCGCCGACCCCTACGGGGGAACTTCATCTCGGCCACGCGCGCACCTTTTACGCGGCGTGGCAGCGGGCGCAGGAGGCGCGTGGCGCACTGGTGCTGCGCATCGAGGATCTGGACTCGGCGCGTTGCCGCCCGGAGTACGTCGCGCAGGCAATCGAGGACCTCCGCTGGATGGGGCTCGATTGGACCGAGGGGCCGGTCTTCCAATCGGAGCGTGGGGCGGTGTACCGCGACGTGTGGCGGCGACTGCACTCGGCGGAAGTGATCTATCCGAGCGAGGTCTCGCGGAAGGATGTGCGCGACGCCGCGCTCGCCCCGCACGACGACGAGGAGGGGGCGGAACCGATCTTCCCACCCGCATTGCGAGCGCCGGCCGATGCCGCGCTCGCCTACGACGATCCCGCGGGCGTCGTCTGGCGCTTTCGCGTTCCCGATGGCGAGCGAATCTCTTTCGACGACGTGCGACAGGGGGCGCAATCGTTCGTTGCGGGAGAGGACTTCGGCGACTTCGTCGTCTGGCGCAAGGACGACGTGCCGGCCTACGAACTCGCCGTGGTGGCCGACGACATCGAGATGCGGATCACCGAAGTCGTGCGCGGCGCCGACCTCCTCAAGTCGACCGCGCGCCAGCTCCTGGTCTATCGCGCGTTAGGCGCCGAGCCGCCGGCCTGGTGCCACGAGCCCCTGGTGCGCGACGCCGACGGAAAGCGACTCGCCAAGCGCTACCAGGCGCTGTCGCTCGCGACGCTGCGCGCGCGGGGGATCGACTGGCGCGAAGCGCTGGCCGACGTGGAGGCGCGATGATGGTGATCATCGGCGGCTCCCTCTTCCCGCTGACACTGGTGGTCCTGGTGCTGGCGGGAGTCGCCTTTCTCCCTCGGCGCGAGGTCGGGAATCCACTCGTCGCCCTCGTGCGCGTGCTCTTTCCGTCATGGCGATTCTTCGACGACGTGCAGGTCGCACCGGTGCTCGTGGTGCGCACCGCGACGGGCGACGGAGGGTTCGGCGAATGGCTTCCGCTGTTGTCACCGCCGCCACGGGCGTGGCCCCTGTCGCTCGTCTGGAACCCCGCCGGCAATTTGCACCTGGCGGAACACGTCCTCCTCGAGCGCCTCCTCACCGACGCCGCCGACTGGGACGAGGCACGTGACGGCGATGTCGGCGACCTCGTGTCGTACGAACTGGTGGTGAATCTCGTGCGCACGAAGTTGCCAGTCGCGTCGACTGCGCCGATGCGCTTCCAGTTCAAGCTCGTCGATGCGGGCGCCGACGGTACGAGCGCCGGCGCGGACCTCCTGATCTCCCGCGAGCACACGACGTGACCGCGCTCACCTTGGCCGCGACGCTTCGCTGGATGGAGATCCTCGTCGCCCTCGCGGTCGTGCAGTCGACGCTGGAACTCCTCATCGTGCGCCGAAGCTTCGCCGACGAGGGGACATGGCGATGGGCGACGCTCGCTCGCGAGCTGTCGTGGCTGGCGCCGTTCCTTCGATATCGCCCGTTCGTCGCACTGCTCATCGTGCGGCTCATCGCGGCGCTCTTGCTGCTGGCGGGAGTGCGGGGCGCGGTGGCGCCGGTCCTCTGGGTGACATCGCTCCTCGTGAACGCGCGCTTTCGCGGGACGACCAACGGCGGGAGCGACATGATGGTGATGGTCGTGCTCACGGGGCTCGCCGTCGCCCATCTCTTTCCGGAGCGCATCCTGGTGGTGCACGCGGCGGTGCTCTACGTGGCCGCGCAGGCGTTCATGTCGTACTTCATCGCCGGCATCGCCAAGCTTGGGAGTGCCGCCTGGCGCGACGGGAGTGCGATGGCGGCCTTCCTCCGTACGCCGCATTTCGCCGTCCCGGCGCGACTTGTGGCGCTGCTCGACTCGGCGCCGCGGCGGCGCACCGCGTCGTGCGGGGTCATCGGGTTCGAGTGCGCTGCTCCGCTCGCGCTTCTTCAACCGCTGGCCTGCGCGACGTACACGCTGGTGGCCTTCGCGTTTCACGTGGGGAACGCGTGGGCCTTCGGACTCAATCGCTTCGTGCTCGCGTGGGGCGCCGCGTGGCCGGCGCTTCTCTACGCTTCGTCACTTATGGCTTGAGGCGGCGATCATGCGTCGCTGGCGTCCGTGAACGCCGCGCGTCAAAGGCGCGAGTTCGCTGTGGTCGTGCAACTGTTCACTCCCTCAGTCGTCGCGCGTGACAAAAAATCTTTTGATACGAAATAAGCTACGTGTGCCTCTTCGAGGGCGTAGTGCACCGTCTCGCCTTCCTTTTGGCGTCGAACGAAGCCGAGATCCCGTGGCATGCGGAGTGAGCGCGAGACCGCCGAAGCGCTCACGTCGATGAGCGACGCCACCTCGGACACGGATCGTTCGTTCGCTCCGTCAGTTCCCAACGCGGCAGAGTGACGCGATCGTCTCGCACCGCTGAGAGCGCGACGCAAATCTGCGAGCCGCGCAAGTTCGATTTCGTCTGGAAGCGCGCGCCACGCAATTGCGACAGTCCACGAATCGACCGCCGCGACATCGCTGGCCGCCGGCATCTCCAAGGCGGCAGCGACACCGGCATCCCGATCCGCCGTCGCCCAGTGTTGCGGAGCGTCGAACGTCCTGAGCCGACACATGCATACAAGTTGACGGCTGAACGTCCATTCATATATCCTACGGCTCCCGATTGCGGGCGGCAACGCTGCTGTGGAGTTCGAACGATATGTTCAATCGTCTACAAGGCGTAGAGCAACCTTTTGGCGTCCCGCTCTTCCCGGTTCCCACACGCAATCCGCCGCAGTGAGCGCACACTAGCAATCCATGCTGTCCGTCCCCCGTGCTTCCCGCCAACGTATCCTCCGTCGCGTCGTCGCGACCATACTGGCGTGCACGGTACTCGGTTCAGTTGCGGAACCAGTCATTGCCGAGGTCCACGATGGCGATGCCGCTGGCGTCGCAGGTGTATCCGCGACGGCCTCGCTCGGCACGATTCCGACGTCTACGACGCCCACGCCTGTCGGCTCGAAGTTGACCGGCGAGCGTTCTTCGGCCACGTCGACCAGCGGCGCAGTGCGGAGGCATGACCTGACGCGCGACGATGCTCCGGCGAAGGATCGAGATTCGCATACTGCACACGTCTGTCACTGTGCGCACGTTCACGGCGGTTTTCCGGTGATGCGTGCCTCCCTCGCGCCCCCGTCTGATCGGGCTACCACCGCCCGTCCGCATTCGGATCGGCTCCCGCCCAGCGTCGCGGCCGAGCCTCACCCCCGTCCACCCCTCTCCCAGCCCGCCGCCTGACGGCGGCGCCTAACAACATCGTCGTTCCGACTCGCGCGCGCTGCTGAGTAGCGGAGTCGTTCCGCGTCGATGCCTGTCGAGAGCGCCCCGCAGGCCCACCGCTGCCTCGCCGGCCCGCAATCCCGCGGTCCGCCGGCGCTCCGCGTGTGCCGTGTGCTGCGCCGATTCCCGGGTTCGTCCGGCGGTCGCCCGCAGTCCCGGCGAGCCTCTGGGAGATCTTCCATGTCTTGCCGTACGCCAAGCCGGTGCGAGCCGGGACACCGTGTCGTCCCCGCGTGCCTCGGCCTGTTCCTCTCGCTGCTGGCGCTCGTCGTCGGCGGCCCGCGCGCGAGTCTCGCGCAGTCGCCGATCCAGCGCCCCGCCGATACCGCGGTGTCGCCCCCCGCGACTTCCGCAGCGCGCGACTCGTCCACCGATTCCCTCGTCGTCACGCTCGTCGACGTGCGGCGACTCGTGCTCTCGCAGAATGCCGCCTTCCTCGCGGCGGGCGAGGAGACGGCTATCGCCCGCGGTGGACTGCGCCAGGCGCGCCTGCCCCGCTACAACCCCGAACTGCAGGCCCAACTGCCGGGGTTTCTCGCGGGGCGTTCCGATGAACCGGGGACGCTCACGCTCACGCAGGAATTGGAGATCGCCGGGCAACGCGGCCTGCGCCTGGATGCGGCGCGCTTCGGGATCGACCGCGCACGCGCTGGCGTAACGAACGCCGCGCGCCTGACAGTCGCCGACGCCAGCGTGGCCTTCTTTCAGGCGCTCGCGGCCGAGCGACGGCTCACGGTGACGCAGTCCGTGCTTGCGCTTAACGAGCGTCTCGTGGTCGCCGTGCGCACCCAACTGGGCGAAGGCGAGATCAGTCTGCTCGACGCGAACCTCGCCGAGATCGAAGTCGGGCGGGCCCGCGGCCGTGTCCTCGTCGCGCAGCGCGAGGCAACGGCGGCGCGGCTCGACCTTGCGCGACAGCTCGGACTGCCGCCCACAACGGCGATACGGCTCGCAGATCGGAGCGGCGACGAACTGCCACTGATCGCGGATGCAGCGGTTGCCGCGGATGCACGTGGCGTCGGCGACGCCACGCGTCGGTCGTCGGTCCGCGAGGACTCGCTCGTCGCCGTCGCGCTGACTCGACGCGCCGACCTGGTCGAGCGGACGGCGGCCATCCGCGAGGCCGATGCCTCGACCGAAGCCGCCCGACGTGAGCGCATCCCGAACCTGCGCCTTGGGGTGTTCGCGGAGCGCCGACCGGAAACGGGCGCAGGAAGCGCCGCGCGATTCCCGCGCGTTGGACCGGCCATCGGCATCACGCTGCCGTTCCTCAATCGAAATCAAGGCGTGGTTGCCCAACGCAAGGCGATGGCGGCGCAAGCGCGCTTCGCGCGCGAGGCGACGATGCTCCAGGTCCGGACCGACGTCGCCACCGCCGCCCACGCCTACGAGACGGCGACGGCGGAGCTCGCAGTGTTCACGTCGACCGTGCTCGATCCGGCCCGCCGAAACAGAGCGCTGCTCGACACCGCGTTCCAGGCGGGGAAGATCCCGCTCCCGACGCTACTTCTCCTGCGCAACCAACTACTCGACGCCGAACTGGGCTACTGGGACGCGTGGCTCGCTCAGCATGCCGCGCGCGTGCAGCTCGATGCTGCAACCGGCGCCTTGCAGCCGCCGCCCACCGACACGCTCGCGTCGCCCTCTCCTTCTGCCGAATCCCGCCGATGATCGCCCTGCCATCATTTCGCGCCGTTCAGCACGCGCGCCCCGCTGCCCCGGCGCGCCCAGCGCCCACCGTCGTGCGCACGTCTTCGCGGGGGGCGATGGTCACGCTCCTCACCCTCACTGTGCTCGCCGGCTGCGGGCGCGAAAAACCCGCGCTAGCGGACAGCGCGACCGCGTCCTCCGCTCCGAACGCCGACATCGCGGGCACCACGACGAAGCCTAACGCCACTCATGACGTCGTCCGCCTCGACAGCGTCTCCATCGCGATCGGAGGAATCGTTGTCGGCGTGGCCGACAGCACGCGCACGAACGGGCTCCCGCTCACCGGCGCCATCACCTACGACCAGAACCGCGTCACGCACATCGGCGCGCGGACCGTCGGACGTGTCGTTGCCCTGCGCGCCGATCTCGGCGCGCGCGTGGGACGGAGCGCGGTGCTCGCGGAACTCGAAAGCCCGGAGGTCGGGCAGATCCGTGCCGATGAGCGCCAGGCGACGGCGCTGCTCAAGATCGCCCGCGAGAACTATGCGCGCGAAGAACGGCTGGCCGCGCAGGGCATTTCGAGCCGCAAGGAACTGCTTGACGCCGAGGCGGACGTCCGGCGGAACGAGGCCGCATTACGGAGCGCAGAGGATCGGCTCTCCGTGCTGGGGGCCGGCCACGGGAGCGGCGGGCACTTTGACGTCCTCGCCCCGTTCGGTGGGGTGGTCGTCGCACGTCGGGCGAGCCTCGGCCAGATGGCGAGCCCGAACGACTCGCTCTTCACCATTGCCGACCTCTCGCGGGTGTGGATCGAACTCGATGTCTTCGAGCGCGACCTCGCGAATGTGCGACCGGGGCAGAGTGCCGCTGTAACCGTAACTGCGTATCCGAGCCGCGCCTTCTCCGGGCGCGTGATCTACCTGGCCGACATCGTCGATCCGCAGCGCCGGACGGCGCGCGCACGCATCGAACTGCCGAATGCGGATCGGGCGCTCAAGCCGGGCATGTTCGCCCGCGGCACGATCCAGATCGGCCGCGACGGATCTGCCGTGGCGGTTGTCCCGCAGGCGGCGGTGCAGAAGGTGAAAGACCGGGATGTGGTGTTCGTTCCCGGCACGCGGAGCGGCGAGTTCCGCGTCGTGGGAGTCGAACTGGGCGAGACGCTAGACGGTGGGCGCGTGGTGATCCGCCGTGGCCTCATCCCCGGGGCGCGCGTGGTGACCGCCGGCGCGTTCTCGTTGCGGTCCGAGCTCGTGAAGGACGAGATCGGTGAAGGGGAGGGCTGAGCCATGCGCGCACTCATCGGCTTCGTCCTGCAGCAGCGCTTGCTTGTCGTGGCGCTCACCGCACTCCTCGTCGGCGTAGGCGTCTGGTCGGCCCTGCGGTTGCCGATCGACGCTGTGCCGGACGTGACGAACGTGCAGGTGCAGGTCAACACCAACGCAGCCGCGCTTTCGCCGGTAGAGGTAGAGCGTCAGGTCACGCTCCCCGTGGAACTCGCGATGTTCGGCCTCCCGCGGCTCGAGGAGATCCGCTCGATCTCGAAGTTCGGCCTCTCGCAGGTGACGGTGGTCTTCGAGGAGGGAACTGACCTCTACTTCGCGCGCCAGCAGGTGCAAGAGCGGCTGCTTCAGGCGCGCGAGCAAATCCCGCGCGGCTACGGCTCGCCGGAGATGGGTCCCGTCTCGACCGGACTTGGGGAGGTCTTCCAGTACGCCGTCGTCGCCACCCCGACGGCCGCCGACTCGCTGCGTCGCGACTCGACGGCACTGCGCACGCTGCAGGATTGGGTGGTGGCGCCGCAACTGCGGACCGTGGCGGGCGTCGCCGAGGTGAACACGCTCGGCGGGTTCGAGAAGCAGTACCAGGTGCTCGTCCGCCCGGAAGCGCTCGTTCAGTACGACGTCACGCTTCAGCAGGTCCTGGATGCCGTGGCGCGCAACAACCAGAACGCGGGCGGCGGCTACCTCACGCGTGGCGCCGAACAACTCGTGATCCGCGGCGTAGGGCAGGTGCAGAGCCTCGACCAGATCCGAGGTGTGGTGGTGACCAGCCGCGACGGCACGCCGGTGCGCGTCGGCGATGTTGCCGATGTGGTGATCGGTTCGACGATCCGGCAGGGCGCCGTCACGAAGGACGCCGGCGGCGAAGTCGTGACCGGAATAGTGATGATGCGTATCGGCTCGAACGCGCGCACGGTCGTCGGGGCGGTGAAGGCCAAGTTCGCCGATGCGGCCCGCAGTCTCCCCGATGGCGTCCGGCTGGTGACGTTTTACGACCGAACGGACCTCGTCTCCCGCACGATTCGGACAGTCGAGAAGAACCTCGTCGAGGGCGCGGTGCTCGTGGTCGTGGTGCTGTTCGTATTGTTGGGCAACCTGCGCGCGGCATTCATCGTGGCGCTGGCCATCCCGCTGTCCATGCTCTTCGCCGTGAGCGCGATGGTGAAGGCGGGGATTGCCGGGAGCCTCATGTCTCTCGGCGCCGTCGACTTCGGTCTCGTCGTCGACGGCTCGGTGGTGATGGTCGAGAACTCGATGCGCCGCCTCGGGCATCGGAAGCCTGGCGATAGCTTTCTGCACACGGTGCTCGATGCCTGCGGCGAAGTGGCGCGCCCGATTCTCTTCGGCGTCGGCATCATCATCGTCGTCTACCTCCCGATCCTCACGTTGGAGGGCGTGGAGGGAAAAATGTTCAAGCCGATGGCGCTGACTGTCGTCTTCGCGCTCGTCGGATCGCTGCTGCTGACGTTCCTCCTGACCCCAGTCCTGATCTCGTTCTTCCTTCGGGGGAAGGTGGAGGAGAAGGACGTGTGGCTGATGCAGCGTGCCAAGCACTTGTACGCGCCCGCGCTGGAATGGACGCTCGCCCATGTTCGCCCCGTGCTCCTGACGGCCGGCGCGACGGTCGTACTCTCGCTCGCGGCTGTGCCGTTTCTCGGGTCCGAGTTCATCCCGCGCCTCGACGAAGGGTCCTTCGCCCTGCAGGTGCTCCGCCTCCCGAGCGTGTCGCTGCAAGAGAGCACGCGGCAGACGACGCAGGTCGAGCGGATTCTGCGTACGGAATTTCCGAACGAAGTGGCGGACGTCGTCTCCAAGACGGGGCGCGCCGAGATCGCCAGCGACCCAATGGGCATCAATGTCAGCGACATTCTCGTGATGTTGACGCCCGAGGATACGTGGACGAAGGCGACGACGAAGACGACCCTCGAGGAACAGATGTCGGCCGCGCTGGCCAAGGTCCCCGGGCTGGTCGTCAGCTTCAGCCAGCCCATTGAGCTTCGCGTGAACGAACTCATCGCCGGCGTGCGCAGCGATTTGGCCATCAAGGTTTATGGCGACGATTTGTCGCGACTGAGTGCGCTGGGCGACGAGATCGTCGCGGCCGTCTCCAAGCTCCCGGGCGCCACGGGCTTCAAGGCGCAGCAGCTCGAAGGACTGCCACAGTTGCAGATCACGGTGCTCCCCGAACAGCTCGCGCGCTACGGCGTGAATGCCGCCGATGTCATGCAGGTCGTCGAGGCGCTGGGCGGATCCGACGTGTCGCAGGTGTTGGAGGGGCAGCGGCGGTTCGCGCTCACGGCACGCTTTCCGACTGAGGCGCGCCAGAGCGCGGCATCCGTGAGTAGTCTGCTGGTGAGCGCGCCGAACGGCGAGCGTATCCCACTCGGACAGCTTTCGCGCGTCGAGGAGGTGGCCGGCCCAGCGGAGATCAGCCACGAGAACGGCTCACGCCTGCTCATCGTCGAGGGGAACGTGCGCGGACGCGACATCGGGAGATTTGTAACCGATGTCCGGGCACTCTTCGACGGTGGCGAGGTCAAGCTGCCCACCGGATATCGCCCGGAGTTTGGCGGACAGTTCGAGAACCTCGAGCGAGCCACGCGGCGTCTGACGCTCGTCGTCCCGCTGTCGCTGCTCCTCATCTTCCTCCTCCTCTTCGCGACGTTCAACTCGCTACGGCAGGCGGCGCTGGTGTTCACCGGCATCCCGCTCGCCACCGTAGGGGGGGTGATCGCGCTGCTCCTGCGCGGCATGCCGTTCTCGATTTCCGCTGGTGTCGGGTTCATCGCGCTCTTCGGCGTGGCGGTCCTGAACGGCGTGGTGATGGTCAGCTACATCAACGAGCTGCGGCAAGCCGGACGCCCGCTAGACGACGCTGTGCGCGAGGGCGGGATGACACGTTTGCGCCCCGTCCTCATGACCGCCCTGGTTGCCTCGTTAGGCTTCATCCCGATGGCGCTCTCGCACGGATCGGGAGCCGAAGTACAGCGCCCGCTCGCGACCGTCGTGATCGGCGGCCTCGTGACGGCCACCTTGCTCACGCTTCTCGTGCTACCGCTGCTCTACCTTCTGTTCGAGCGGCGCTCGGCGGAACGCGACAATCGGATCAACACCACCGCTGACGACGTGCACGCAACCCTCGCGGACGCAACCGATGCGCACGCGACGGACGACAACGTCAACTCGCACTCATCTGTGATTCCTTCGGAGGCACCCCGATGACCGCTCGCTTGGCCCACATGAACGCCCCCGACGAACTGCGCCTGTACCAGGTGGTGGCGTACCTCCGTCCCGAGGCCGAGGCGCGCGTGCTCGACGCCCTGCGCCCCCTCCCCGGGCTGACGGGTGTGACGGTGGTGGAGGGGCGCGGGTTCGGCCGCGGTCATCGCCCGAATGCCGCGGACGCCGAAGTGGTCTACGGGAGCGCGCCCGTCGTGCGGATCGAGATCATGGTTTCGGAGACGCTCGTGGACGCCGTCGTGCACGTCGTGCAGGAGGCGGCGCACACCGGACGCCGCGGCGACGGTAAAGTGTATGTCGCTTCGCTTCTCGGGGCGACTCGAATTGCGACGGGCGAACGAGGCGCGGGCGCCGTATGAGCCGGGATACCGAGATCACCCGCCTCGACATCCCGGTCGTGCTGCCGGAGGTCGCCGACATGCAGGATGCCTGCCTCGCGCGTTTGGTCGACGCCCTCGCCACGCGGCCTGGCGTCGTGCATGTCCACGTTGCACGGCCTGGAGAACGCGAGCGGGGCGCGCCCGTGACGGTTTCCGGGCCGCAACTCTGCCTGCATTATGACCCGGCCCGGTTGTCCCTCGCGCGGGTCACCGAACTCGCGCACGCGGCTGGCGCAGCTGTGACTCAACGGTTCGGGCATGTCGTGTTGTCCTTTCGGCATGTTGGCAGCGAAGACGACGGACGGCGGATGGAGGAGGGGCTACAGGCGCTGCCAGGTGTGACGGCGGCGGCGGTCAACATCGCGAGCCAGCTTGCGCGCGTCGAATTCGACCGCCAGCAGATCGAGCCGTCCACCATCGAACGGGCGTTCGATGACCTCGTCGGAATCACCCCGTCCTTGGCGACCGAAGTCAACGAGACCGCCGCCGAGACGACCGGCGCGACGGAGGCGCCCCACGCGCCGTGGTACCGCCGGCATCGCGAACTCGCGTGGAGCCTGGCCGCGGGCCTCTTGCTTGCCGTCGGCTACTGGGTCGAACGGACGCAGGGTATGGGGCCGCTTCCCATCGCCGTCTTCGTCGCGTCGTACGTATTCGGCGCGCGCGACAATGTCGGGCACTTCCTCAAGGAGCTGCGCAAGGGGCGACTCCGCTTCAACATCGACCTGCTGATGGTGGTCGCCGCGACCGGCGCCGCGGGCCTCGGCCAGTGGGCGGAAGGGGCGCTGCTGCTCTTCCTCTTCAGCCTCGGCCACGCCCTGGAGCACTACGCGTTGGGCCGGGCGCGGAACGCGATCAAGGCGCTCGCCGAACTGGCCCCCACGCGCGCTATCGTCCTGCGTAACGAGGGAGGCACGCGACGCGAGGAGGTCGTGCCCATCGCGCAGGTGCGGCCCGGTGATCACGTTCTCGTAAAGCCCGCCGAGCGGCTGTCAGTGGACGGCACGGTCGTCGAGGGGCAATCGGCGGTGAACCAGGCGCCGATCACGGGCGAGAGCGTGCCGGTGGAAAAGGACGTCGGCGCGCCGGTCTATGCCGGATCGGTGAACGGCGAGGGCGCGCTCGTCATTGCCGTGACGACCGCCATCGGGGACCGGACGCTCGACCGCGTGATCGCGCTTGTAGCGGACGCGCAGACGCAGAAGGCGCCTACGCAGCAGTTCACCGAGCGCTTCGAACGCGTGTTCGTGCCGCTCGTGCTCCTGACGACGGTCCTGCTCATCGTCGTGCCGCCTGTGCTCGGCGTCTGGGAGTGGCGCGACGCGTTCTATCGCGCGATGACCCTGCTGGTGGCGGCGTCTCCATGTGCGTTGGCGCTTGGCACGCCTGCCGCAGTGCTCACGGGGATCGCGCAGGCTGCGCGCAATGGGGTGCTGATCAAGGGTGGGGCGCACCTCGAGACGCTAGGCACCATTAGCGTGCTCGCCCTAGACAAGACTGGGACGATCACGCGCGGGGAGCCGAGCCTGACCGACGTGCGGCCTATGGATGGAGTCGGACACGACGCGTTGCTCGCCTTGGCTGCTGCGGTCGAGCGACGGTCGCAGCATCCCATCGCCAAGGCAGTGCTTACCGCGGCCGCCAAGGCCGGCGTCGTTGTCCCCGAGGCATCCGATGTGGAATCGGTCACCGGGCAGGGCATACGGGCGCGCGTTGGGACCGACAACATCGCCATCGGGCGGTTGCGCATGTTCGAGTCGGAGTCGTCGTCGCCGTCGCCCGTCGTTCCAGAGGCGTCCACCGATTCCGCGGGCCCGCCGCCGGGTATCCCGGCCGACGTCTGGCTGGAAGTGCTCCGTCTCGAGGAGCGAGGCCGCACCGTGCTTGTCGTCGCACGCACGACTCCGCGCGGTGTGAAGTTCCTTGGCGTGATTGGCGTGGCCGACGAGCCGCGGGAGCAGGTGCAACGCACATTGCAGGAGCTTCGCGTGGCCGGCGTGCGCCAGCTCGTGATGCTCACCGGTGACAACGCGGGGGTAGCGCGCGCCGTCGCCCAGCGGGTGGGCATCGACGATTTCCGCGCCGGCCTGCTGCCGGAAGATAAAGTGACGGCGATCCGCGAGCTCGCCGCGCGCGGGGCCATCGCTATGGTCGGCGATGGCGTGAACGACGCCCCCGCGCTCGCAAACGCGACGGTCGGCATCGCCATGGGTGGGGCAGGGACCGCCGCGGCGCTCGAAACGGCAGACGTGGCACTCATGGGCGACGATCTGGGGCGCCTGCCCTTCGCCATGGGGCTCAGCCGGCAGACGCGACGAGTCATCCGTCAGAATCTCGTCGTGTCGCTCGGCGTGATAGGGTTGCTGATCGTGGCGTCCGTGACGGGCCTCGTCGGTATCGGGCCCGCAGTCATAGCCCACGAGGGGAGCACGCTCGTCGTCATCGCAAATGCGCTCCGCCTGCTGTCGTACCGAGGACCGACCGTTGCACGACGCGCCTAACGCGCCGCGCTACACGTGCGCCCTCGTCGCGCTCTGTAAACGCCGCATCCTGCGTGGGAGCAGTGTGTCGGCCCCGCTCGTTGCACGTAGGTCGTCTCGCGCCCTCACGTGCTCGCGCGCCCTCCGCCGACGCGGCGCCTACATCGCGGTCTTGATTGCGCTTTTGGCATGCCGCGCCGACCTGGGATATGGCGGCCGTTCAACCCGCGCGTGGATCGCGCAGCTTGACGACACGAGCTCACGTGCGCGCACCGACGCGGCGGAGGCGCTCGGTCGAATCCTGGCCATCGATCCCGGAGATCCGCGCGTTATCGACGCACTGGTTCACGCGCTCGCGGACAGCATGGACGTTGTCCGGCTCGCCGCCGGGGACGCCCTTGCAACGCCCGGAGTGTCCGCCGCTGAGGCAATCCCCTTGCTCGTCGATGCCGCGGCCGACTCAGCGCATGTGCTTGTTCGGGGTGTTGCCGTGCAACTTCTAGGCAGCATGGCACGCACGCTGCCGCCGCGAGAAGCAACGCGCGCGGGGCCCGCGCTCGCAGCTGCCTTCGCTGTGGCGCTGCGCGATCCGGACGCGGATGTTCGAATGCGCGCCCTCGACGCAGTGTCGCGGCTCGGCGCGCCGGCCGGACGTTCCCAATCTCTAGTCCACGCGCTCGCCGAGTTGGCCCACGATCCAGATCCGAGCGTGCGCGTCCGAGTGCTCGAAGGGTATGTCGCTGCCGCGCCGCCGGCTGACACCACGCTGGATGTCGCTCTTCAGATGCTCAATGACTCGAGCGTGACCGTCCGCACGGCCGCAGCGTACGCCATCGCCCGCGTCGGGCCATCGGGTTCAAGTCCAGCGGCGTCGATAGACGCTGTCGCCACAGCCTTGATGGATGAAACGGTTGAGGTACGCACGGCCGCGGTCGTCGCCCTCGGCGCCATGCGTCCGAAAGGATCACGCGCGGATTCGGCCCTCCGTAGCGCACTTGCAGATCCGGATTCGATCGTTCGACGCGAGGCGTCGCACGCGCTGCAACGCTTTCACTTGCGAGGTGGCCGCGATCCGCGACCGGCAGAACCGACTCGCGTCGAGCGCTGTCGCAACGCACCACCTGGCACACGCGAATGCTGATCGATGGCATTAGCGCATTGGTCTTCACAGTCGCGGCGTGGGCGCGCGTACTTGTCGCCGCAACAGCGGTCAACCGTGAGTGTGCGACCGGAGCCTAATTCGGAACAGTGCTCACTGCAGCCGAGAGCCTCGAGATGCTGTCGCTCGATATCGCCATCGACAGCGGCCTCGCGTACGGTGGTGCGCGCCAGATGCCTTCCTGCGAATACTCGGCGACGCGTTGTCTCGCTGCGGATGCAGCGCTCGCTCGAGCGTATGAGGCAGCGTCTCAGTCACTGACGACGACTATCGACTTTTTCTGCTTTCTACTCGTCTCGCCGCAAATAGGATGAGCCAACCGCCCGCTCAGTGAAGGACAATCGATCTCGGTTCAGCGGGCTACGCGCCTCTCGCGCTGGATCCGCACGAAACCGTCAAGACGCAACGAGTCGCGTCAATTCAGCCGCGCGATCACAGAATTGCAGCTTTATCGTCGTCCGCGGCAGGCAGCAGAAACCGAAAGACGGCACCAGCTCCGATGGACGAGTTGAGCGAGATCGAGCCGCCCGCGGACTCCAGGAGACCGCGCGCGATGGGAAGCCCCAGTCCGGTGCCGGTCTGCTCGCGAGCAACGGCGCCGCGGAAGAACCGCTCGAATATTTGCACCTGTTCCAACGGGGGGATGCCGACACCGTCGTCGCTGACCGCGATCGACACCGTCCTCTCCGGTATGGTCGCGGCTGTAAGGATGATGCGCGTCGCGCTCGAGTACTTCACCGCGTTATCTACGACGTTGCCAAGTGCGCGCTCCAACTGCTCCGTGTCGACGCGCGCGAACAATCGTGCGGGCGGACGTTCGGCAATCAGGCGCGCCCCGGCGCGCGCTGCCGCTGCCTCGTAGCGATGGTGTACGGAGTCGATCACCGCGCCGACATCCGCGATTGCATCAGGATTCGCCTTCGGCTCGGCGTCGGTTCGCGCGAGAGTGATCAGATCCTCCGCGAGGGTCGAGGTCGCACGAAGATCTTCGAGGGATTGGCCTAGCACGCGGCGGTAGTCGTCGGGCGTGCGTTCCTTGCGTAGGGCGACGTCGATGTCCCCGCGTAGGATCGTGAGCGGCGTCTTGATCGCGTGCCCTGCGTCGGCCAGGAACTGGCGCTGTCCCTCGAGCACACGATCGATGCGCCACAGCATGCTATTCAGCACGGCGATGAGCCGTTGCAGCTCGCTCGTGTTAGTCTCCACCGCAATGCGGTGCCCTCGCCCCGCCGCATCCATCTGCTCCGCTTCGCGGATAATGTCCAGCACCGGCCGCACCGCGTATCCCGCGAGAAACCAACCCAAGAGCGCGCCAACCGCAAATCCGGCCATCGCGAGCACCGACAGGAGGCGCGCGGCGTGGGCCAGCGTCTCCGTGGTTTCCACGGTCGAAATCGCGACTTGCAGCAGGTGCGCTTGGTGCTTCGGGCCGACAAGGCCGAGCGGATACAGTACCGAACGATACCCCTGCCCCTCGAACGTAAGCGAGAACAGCTGCGGTTGATCGGACGTGATGACGCGGAGTCGAACGTCGTTAGGCAGGGACAAGTGCCGTGTCCCTAGGTTGCGCGTCTGTACGACGGACTCGCCCGCGACCGTCCAGACTTCGGCATACCGCGCGAGGACGTGGTCCGAGGCCCCGGGCCCCATGGCAAAGACCGCGTCGTGGAAGTGCACTGACTCGTCAGGAGAATCTGCGGTCGCCGCGGCCTCGATCGTGGCCAGACGAAGCACCAGGCCATCCAGGCGCTCGTACAGTGCGATCCGGAGCAGCGCGTACGCGCCTACGCATACGAGAGCCGCCGAAATCCCGAGTGTCCAGCAGAATCGTCGAGCCAGGCGCGATCGAAACGAGCGCGACCGCGACATCAGGAATCCTCGGCTGCGAGGCGAAAGCCGATGCCCTTTACCGCGACGATAACACGCGGGCGGCCGCGCGCTTCCAGCTTGCGGCGAAGGTTGGCGATATGGACGTCGATCAATGGCGTACCCGGATCGAATGTCATGCCCCATACGCGCTCGAGAAGCTCGGCGCGGCTTACGGTCGCGCCCGTCGCGCGCACGAGCTGCTCGAGCAGTCGATACTCGATGGGCGTCAGCCGTACAGGGTCTCCGGCGCGAACAACGGTGTGCCCAACAGGATCCAGTTCTATGTCTGCAACGCGTACGGACGCAGTCACGCTACCTGTCGCGCGGCGCCCGAGCGCGCGAACGCGCGCCACGAGCACATCGAAATCAAACGGCTTTGGTAGGTAGTCGTCGGCTCCCTGGTTCAGCCCGTAAACGACGTCCGCTGAGCTGGCGCGCGCGGTCAGCATCAACACTGGCACGTCGTTTCCCTCGGCCCGCAGTGTCGCCGCAACCGAGAATCCGTCCTGATCGGGAAGCCCGACATCGAGAAGTATCACATCGTACGTGCGGTGGTGAACGGCCGCGAGTGCGCTCCGTGCGTCGCGAACGCTCTCGACGAGCCAACCTTCTTCCGTTAGGCCTCGCTGGATGAACTCTGCCACGCGAGCCTCGTCCTCGACCAGCAGAATGCGCATACACCATCACCCTAAAGAAAACTTAAACCGGTGAACCGCCGGCCGGCGGCTCCGATCACATATAATCGGATGAACCGCTCATCAGGACGAGACGTAGTGAGTCGTGTACCGCATCGCATAACGCGCAGGGAATTCGTTCGCGCTTCGACCTTGAGCCTGGGAGCCATTGGGGTCCTCCCTGGCGACAAGCTTTCGATGTTTGCGCCGGCGACGCGCCACTACGAACGCACGCAGCGTCACGTTGCACCTGTCGACCTGACAATCGCGCGTACTCCAATTGTTGTCGCCGGTCGGCGTGCCGAAGCCGTCGCGATCAACGGGTCCGTACCGGGTCCAACGATTCGCCTGCGTGAGGGCGACGAGGCAGTGATCCGCGTGACGAATGCCCTTCACGAACCCACCTCCATTCACTGGCACGGAATCATCCTTCCGAACGCGATGGATGGGGTACCGCTGGTGACCTTTCCTGGGATCCCAGCTGGGGAAACGTTCGAGTATCGATTTCCGATCCGGCAGGCGGGGACATACTGGTATCACAGCCACTCGGGGATGCAGGAGCAGCTTGGGCACTACGGAGCGATTGTGATCGAGCCGGCGAAGGGCGAAGAGGTGGCCGCGGACCGGGACTACGTCGTGCAGCTCTCCGACTGGACGTTTGAAGATCCGGATTCCGTGATGTCGCATCTCAAGAAGATGGGCGGCTACTACAACTACCAGCGGCAGACGCTGGTCAGCTTGTTCGGCGGGCATGACGGTTCGCTCAAAGATCGCCTGTCGTGGGGACGCATGCGCATGGATCCGACGGATCTCGCCGACGTTACGAGTGCGACTCTGCACTATCTCGTGAACGGTCGTTCGCCCGATGCGCCCTGGAGTGGCCGCTTCAACGCGGGCGAGCGAGTTCGCCTGCGGTTCATCAACAGCGGCGCGGCCACGTTCTTCGACGTGCGCATTCCTGGTCTGCCGATGACGGTTGTGCAGGCCGACGGTCAGCCGGTCGAACCCGTTACTGTGGACGAAATTCGGGTCGCGATCGCCGAGACTTACGACGTCATTGTTCAGCCGAAGGAGGATCGAGCCTACGCAGTCTTCGCGGAAACGCTCGACCGCAGCGGCTATACGTTGGGTGTGCTCTCGCCCCGCGACGGTCTCGTGCCCGACGTGCCGGAGCGGCGCCCTCGGCGCAGGCGGTCCATGATGGACATGGGTATGGCAATGGGGGGCTCGGCGATGCCGGGAATGAGCGGCATGAAAGGAATGGCCGAGATGCCCGGTATGGAGCACGCCGGGCACGGGAAAGCGGGTGCGCCTTCGGGCGAAGTACGGCACGGTCCCGATGGGCATGGACCAGGAAATTCGATGGTGCCGCAGGTTACCTCTCCGCGTCTGGACGATCCAGGGATCGGACTTGGCGCCGACGGGTGGCGCGTTCTCGCGTACAGCGACCTTCGGAGCGTCGCGCCGACGTTCGATGAGCGAGACGCCGAGCGTGACCTGGAACTCCACCTGACGGGCAACATGGAGCGGTACATGTGGTCGTTCGACGGTCGCAAGTACTCCGACGCTCGCGACCCGATTCCCATTGGACTGCGCGAGCGCGTTCGAATCACGCTCGTGAACGACACCATGATGGAACATCCCATCCATCTCCACGGCATGTGGATGGTGCTCGAGAATGGGGCGGGAGAACGACAGCCTCGGAAGCATACCGTCAATGTCAAACCAGCTGAACGCGTCTCCGTCCTGGTGGAGCCGGACGAGCCGGGGAAGTGGGCGTTCCATTGCCACATCCTGTATCACATGGAGACGGGTATGTTTCGCGTGGTGGAGGTACCCGCGCATGGCTGAGACTGCGACGGAAGGCGTCGGTAAGGGCGTGTCTCGCTGCTCCGCGTTGCTCCTCGCGGTGGGCCTAACGTTTCTCGGCACGCCGCGCCCAGTCGCGGCGCAAGTGAACGACCGCGCAATTCATTCGTTCGTGCTTTTCGATCAGCTCGAGCAGCGCGCCATTTCGAGAGAACATCCGGTGGCGTGGGATCTCATTTCATGGATCGGCGGGGACGTCTCGCGTATCTGGATCAAGTCCAGCGGCGCGCACTCCACGCGTGGGGGGGGCGGCGAATCGGAGTTGCAGCTGCTCTATGGACGACTCATCTCGCCGTTCTGGGATGCACAAGTCGGTGCCCAGATCGAGATGCGGACCGGCGGAGGAGTTACCCGAACGCGAACGAGCGCCGTCGTGGCGTTGGAAGGGATCGCACCGTTCTGGTTCGAGCTCGAGCCGTCCCTCTATGTGAGTGATCGAGGCGACGTCTCCGGCGAGCTGACCGCGTCCTACGACGCATTCATTACGCAGCGCCTCACGCTGCAGCCGAGGCTCGATTTGCGCGCGGCCGTACAGGAAGTCCGAGCGTTCGGCGTCGGGTCCGGGCTGAATGACGTAACTCTGGGGCTTCGTCTGGGCTACCAGCTGCGCCGCGAGTTCACGCCGTATGCAGGGCTTCGTTGGAGTCGCAGCCTGGGGGAGACAAAGTCGCTGGCGCGCGCGGCAGGCGAGCAGACATCCCGCGCATCGCTCGTGGCCGGGCTTCGACTGTGGTTCTGAATCGCATCGATACCCTCACTCGCACATGGGAGGACCATCTTCAATGGCTGGTGTGACTTCACCCTTGGTGGGCGGCCTGGGCGATCGGCTGGGCGTGGGGGGACTCGACTACGATGTTCCGGCGCGTGCCAATCGACTCGACTTCATGCTGGGAGCGCTCACGCTCGCCGCGCTGGTTGTTCTCGCGCTGTCGGGCGTCGTGCTGGCGCAGTTCTACGACCCCACACCGCTGGGTGCGTACGCGTCGGTGCGATACATGCTCGAGAAGTCGGCGATCGCTGCGCTCGCGAGCGGTGTGCACGTCTGGGCCGCTTCCGCTGCCCTCGTCTTCGTAATCTTGCATCTGGCAGCGGTGTTCTGGCGCCGCGGCTTCCGGAATCCTCGCGAAGGTCTGTGGTGGAGCGGCGTTGTGCTGCTCGCGCTCCTCTTCGGCCTTGCCTTCACCGGCACTGTGCTGCTCGGCGACCAGGGGGCGGTCGAAGCGCTCGCACATGCGACGGCTGGCGCCAAGCTCGCAGGCCCGCTGGGCGCCCCCCTGCGCGCGGATTTCACGCCGTCGACCGCGTTACTGAGCCGGCTCTATGCGCTTCATGTGTCGGCGCTCCCGCTGGCGCTCATTGCGCTGCTCGCGTTGCACCTGTGGCTCATTCGGCACCTCGGCGTGAGCGCGACGGGCTCAGAGCGGGCGCCGTTTGCGTCGCATCTGCGTCGCATCGGCGCGGTCAGCCTCCTTCTCGTTGGGATCGTCGTCGCCGCCGCACTCGTGTGGCCACCGGAGCTCCTCGCCGCTGGTCAAGAGGGATTCGAAGTCACGAAGCCGATGTGGCCGTTCCTGTGGATTTACGCCGCAGAAAACCTGTTTGGCATGACCGGTATGCTCATCGCGCCCGGGCTACTCTTCGGCTTTCTAGCACTAGTCCCCGTGAGCGACCGGCGCGACGGTTTGGCGTCAAGGGTCACCCGAGTCGTCGGCACGGTCTTGTTCGTCCTGATGATCGTCGCCATCGCCTACGCGGCGCTGGCGCCAGGACAAAGTCACCTCGGCATGGACATGGGAGGCTGATCGAATGCGATCTCACATCCTCAACAGCGGTTTGGGCAGCGCGCGGCGGCGCGTGACACGGACTGCGATGCTCGCGGTGGTACTCGTTGGCGCTTCCGCGATGCCTGCCCGCGCGCACGACAAGGGAACGCTCAGGCTCGCGTCTCGCACCTTCGCCGCTGGCGACTCGATCCCGGTGACCGGCGCGAAGTTCTCGCCACGCGACGAAGTGACGCTCGTGCTCGTTGGAGCGAGCGGCCGCCACGCCCTTGTCGACGTGCGTACCGATACGGTTGGCGCCTTTCGTCGCGTGGTGCTTGTACCGTCAACGCTCACATCGGGGCGATATCGCTTGATCGCCGAGGCGCTCGATGGCGACGAAACCGCTGCCTTGGACGTGGTCGTGGAGGCAAACGTTCCGGGCGGTGCGCCGCCGCCGCATAAGCCCATAAACCATGCGATGCCGGGCATGGAGCATGGCGAGATGTCGATGCCGATGCCGACGGCAGCGCCGGTGTCGTTGGCTCGGGCTCGCAGCGCATCAGTGACCAGCGCGGCTGTCCTGCTCATCCTGGCGTGTTTCGCCGCCGGAACCGCATTGCTTCGTTCGTCACGTCACCAACAACGGGAGTCCCACTGATGAGAGCTTCGACAGGCCGGCGCCACGCTGCGTGCATGTTGTTCACCGCGATTGTGCTCACTGCCGTGTCAACTGCGACGCTTGCGGCTCACGATTTCTGGCTCGTGCCTAACGCCTTCGCTTTCGCCCGCGGGGCGCGCGTGGAGGTGCTTGGACAGTCCGGGACGAAGTTTCCGACGAGCAGCGGCGCGACCCAACCGGCGCAGCTCGCAGAGGCGCGTGTCGTGGGTCGATCCATCGACGAGAAGATCACCGACCTGGTTGTGAGCGAACGCTCGTTGCGGCTTCGACACAAACCATCTGCAGACGGGCAATATGTTGTGGCCGTCGCGCTCGCCCCGCGCGACGCACGCACGACGCCAGCGCGACTGCAGCGATACCTCGAACTTGAGGGTGCGCCCGAGCTCTCCGCGCGGTACGAGCGGGAAGGTCGCTTCCCGAAGGCCGACAGCATCGTGCAATCGTCGGCGAAGTTCGCCAAGACACTCGTCGAAGTCGGTAGCAACGGCCCGCGGGCGTTCGACCGGCCCGTCGGCCATGCGCTCGAACTTATTCCGCTCGACGACCCGGCGCGCCTCAGACCTGGCGCGTCGGTGCGCATGCGGTTGCTGTTTCACGGCAAGCCTGTACCCCATGTAGCGCTTCGCGCCGGATGGGGGGCACCGTCGGCAGTGTCGCAAGATCCCGCCGCCCTGCCTGCTCCTTCAAACGCGGATCAAGTAGTGGAAACCGGATCCGACGGCATCGCCGTAATCAACGTATCCGAGGCGGGATGGTGGAATGTGCGCACCCTCTACGCCGCAGCGATGCCGGGGATGTCCGAGCACTGGGAGGTGGGCTTCGCCACGCTCGTGTTCGGCGTCAGCGGTCAGCCGGCCGGCGACGACGGGGACCTCTCGGCGCAGTTCGAGGATACAGAATCGCTACGTTCCGACTCCGCCGACGCGGTTGGCGCTGTCAGAAGGTTTCACGCTGCCCTCGCCGGCGGGGACAGCAGCGGTGCGCTCGCCCAGCTCTCACCCTCCGTGCAGATCATCGAGTCTGGTGGAGTGGAGGATCTTGTGCACTATCGCGCACACCATCTTCCTGGCGACATGAGCTTTGCGCGCGCCACCAAGTCCGACCGGACGATCCTGAGTGTTGCCGTTCGTGGCGACGTCGCATGGATCGTGTCCACCAGCGTGACGACGGGAGAGTCCAACGGTCGTGCGATCAACGCACAGGGCGCCGAGCTCGCGGTCGTCGTCCGCACGCCAGAGGGATGGCGCATTTCCGCGTTTCACTGGTCGTCGCGGGCGCGCCGCACGGGATGAACCAGATGACGGAGCGATGATCACACGATCCGGATCGTGCTTCTCCCGGCTCGGTCGCACCCCGCCTCGATTGCCATCTGTCCTCCAACCCGACCTCACTGATGTCCATGATGCGTCGTTCCACTGTGATGGCTCTCGCCCTCGTCGTTGTGGCCGCAAGCGTGGCCTCCGCCCACGACCTGTTTTTGCGAGCGCGCTCGTACTTCATCGCGCCTCACACCCGCGCTCGTATCGACGTGCTCAACGGCACCTTTGAGCAGAGCGAATCGTCGCTCGAGTTCAAACGTCTCACGGATCTCCGAATCGTCGGCCCGTTGGGATCGCTGCGCCTCGACGCCTCGGCTTGGCGCGTACATGGCGACTCGGCCGAGCTCTCGTGGTCGGGTGGCGATGCCGGAACCTGGGTGGTCGGTGCCTCGGTAGCGCCGCGTGACTTGGCCCTCACTGCCGAGCAGTTCAATCAGTACCTAAAGGAAGACGGCATTCCCGATGTGGCCGAAGCGCGGCGGAACGCAGGGGAAGCCGGCAAACCGGCGCGTGAGCGCTACGCCAAGAACGTCAAGGCGATCGTCCAGGTGGGCGACGCGCATACTGAATCGTACGCCACAGTCTTGGGCCATCCGGCCGAGCTCGTCCCGCTCCAGAATCCGTACGAACTTCGAGCAGGCGGTAGCCTTCGTGTGCGCGCCCTCGTCGACGGCAAACCGGCCGCCAATCAGACGGTTCTCGCTGGAGGTGCCACCGCCGACGGTCGCCGCATTGCACAAACGACGACGCGCACCGACGCAGACGGTGTAGCCACGGTGACACTCACCGAGGCGGGGAGCTGGTACGTAAAGTTCATCCAGATGACGCGCGTCACGGACGATCCCAGCCTTGACTATCGCTCGAAGTGGGCGACGCTGACGTTTGGTGTGCGATGAGTCAGGTTACGTCGGCCTTACGGCGACACGGTCTCAAGCCATCCAATGTACAGTGTTCGTGTCGGGTAACTACCTACCCCTCTGATATGTAATCCCCCTCGCCCGACGGTTTCGCCGTGCACTAGGTTCGGAGAACGCGGATTGCGGTCGACTCGATCGCACTGACTCCCAATTCGTGCAACGGAGGATCCAATGCCCCGAGTGCTCGTGATCGACGACGATCCCAAAGTGTCTGGAATCGTCCGCCGAGGACTCGGGCTCGAGGGATATGCGGTCGACGTGGCGGGATCGGGACCGGAGGGGCTGACGATCGCGCGCGATCACTCGCCCGACGTCGCGATCGTCGACGTGATGTTGCCGGGAATTAACGGGTACGAAGTCCTTCGTCGCCTTCGCAATTCGTTCGAGACACTGCCGATCATGATGCTCACGGCGCTGGACGCGCCGACGGATCAGGTCAAGGGACTCGAAGGGGGTGCGGACGATTACCTGATCAAGCCGTTCTCGCTTCCGGTCCTTGCAGCGCGAGTCAAGGCCCTGCTGCGCCGGTCTGCCATGGATCACCCGGAGGTGCTGCGATTCGACGATCTGTCGCTCGATACGGGCACCAGGCTTGCCGCTCGCGGTGACCATGAGATCGTGCTGACATCTACGGAATACGAAGTGCTGCGACAGTTCCTCATGCACCCTCGGCGGGTGCTGCCGAAGCATTTTCTCATGAACCGCGTGTGGGGCTACTCCATGGAGGGGAGCTCGAATGTGCTCGAGGTGTATGTCAAGCAGCTCAGACAGAAACTCGAACAGCACGGCGCCTCGCGCCTGATCCATACATTTCGCGGAGTCGGCTACGTCCTGCGAGCCGAGTCGTCGTGACGATTCGCTGGCGGCTGGCGCTCTGGTACGGCGCCTTGGCTGCCGCGGTCGTTGCCTTGGTGTGCGCGTACAGTTTCCACATCTTTCGCACGTCCCAGGAAGAAGAGCTTGACGCGATGCTCGCGAGCACCGCGAAGCACGTGGCGAATGAGCTCGGCTCCGCGGCCACCGAGACGCTGCGACAACGCGTCCTTGACGCATCGGTCCAACTCGGTGCTGCCACGCGGCTCTACGATTCAACGGGCGAACTGGTATCGTCCGGCGCCGGCTCCGCGAGAATTCCTGACGTCCGTTCGCTGAATATCATGAGGGCGGACCAGACGTGGCTCGTGTCGAGCGATCGTCTACGCACGGACGTGCACAATCCGGGCGTCGTTCGCGGCTCCTTCGTCACGCTCCGGGATTCGGCACGATGGCGTGCCTTCGTGACGCCGCTCGCCCATCCGCCCGGCTACCTGACAGTTCTTCTGCCTTTGACGCGCGTCGACAATGCGGTCGCTCGCTTCGGATGGTTCATGCTCGCGATGTCACTAGCGGGAGCTGGCATTGCGGTCGTGGTCGGATGGCTGATCGCGGGGCGCGCACTGAGCCCGATCGCGGCGCTGTCGAAAGCTGCGACCGACATCGCGCGCACCCGTACCTTCGCGCATCGATTCCCCCAAGACAGTCAGCACGACGAGATCGGGCGCATGGGTGCGGCGTTCAACGTGATGCTGACGAGCCTCGAATCAGCCTACAACGCCCAAGCAAGTTTCGTCGCCGACGCGTCGCACGAACTCCGTGCTCCGCTCACAGCCATTCAGGGGAGCCTCGACATCGCCTGCGACCCACGCCAGCGCGACGCGGACGTTCGCGCCGCAGCATTGGCGGACGCGTCTTCCGAAGCGTCGCGCATGGCAAGACTCGTCAAAGACCTGTTGGCGCTGGCGCGCGCAGACGCGGGGATGTCGCTGACGTGCAAGCCGCTCGAACTCGACCGGATCGTGATGGACGTGCTGGGTGAGGCGCGTCATCTGACGCGCGGACAGCAGCTCGTCCTGGGCCGAGTGACACCGTCCACGGTCTCGGGCGATCGTGACGGACTTCGCCAGCTCGTCCTGATCCTCGTGGACAATGCTATCCGCTATACCCCGTCTGGTGGTCGCATTACCGTCTCGGTGGAGAAGCGCCCCGATGCAGTGGTGTTGGAAGTCGCCGACGCTGGTATCGGAATCGCGCCCGCCGACCTCCCGCGGATCTTCGACCGATTCTTTCGTACCCAACGAGCGAGGGTCCATGACCCGGGCGGAACGGGCCTCGGACTTTCGATCGGCCGGTGGATAGCCGACTTGCACGGCGCGACGATCGCGGTCCGCAGCCGTCCTGACGAAGGCACGACATTTACAGTGAGCTTCAAGAGCGACGGCATCGTACCGACATCGCGAACGGATTCCGCGAGCTGAGCGAATGCGCTGCGTCGGCCCTTGCGGTGGCAGCGTGCGAAGCAGCTCCCCTGCTGGCTCACATCCGGGCTATCTCCCGAGAAGACGGGCGATGCCCTCTGCCAACGACAGATTGTCGTCCATCGGGACAAAGCCTGACGATGTGTCGTTCGTTCGGATCCTGAGCCGGCGTATCAGGAAGGCCGTTCCGTCGATGCGCAATTGAAGTGTTGTGATCGCCCAACGATTGCCCGTCACCTTCTGCTGTCGGACGACGGCGTGGCCACCTCGGTTCAGCCGGCCGAACACACCCCAGCCGAGCGTGACGTCGCGCGTGAGCGTTGCGTCGATACTCGTGAGGCGATGGGCAGCGGAGTCAATGACCATGGTGCCCTCCAAGGCTGTGAGCAGCATCGACTCACGCGTCGGTGGCCTAAATCCGGGGCGAGGGCGAAAGGCAAGGCGAATCCCGGTGCGGCCGGTCGCACTTCGCTCCCACCCTGCACGGATGAATTGGAGCGCGTTCGGCATCGATGCCATGATGCGCCGAACGCGTTCCTCGTCCTGATAGAGGCTCGCAGCCAACTTGCGCAGCGCGGCGCTATCGCTGCGAATCGCCTCCAGCCGGGCCACTTCCTCGCGCTGCCGCTCCGGCGACAGATCTGTACCATCGAGCTGGACGAGGCGACCGATGGTCCAGTCGCGAGTCTCGATGACGTCGCGCGACTCCGCGCCTTGCGGCGAGTCCGAGGTCCGCCGGTACATGATGTGGCCACCAGAGCTCGCGGCGCTCACTTCGCGCGATATCGTCTCACGCACAAGCGCCATCACGGTGCTGTCGTCGCCGGAGTGGTTTGGCAATGCGGTCACGCCATCACTCCCACCACTCTCCCGCGGCGGCGCGGAACCGGCTGCGGCGACGCTGACGGCTCCCGACACGCTGAGTAGCAGACGACGAGTGGCGAACTTCACGCGCGACGCTGCACACGCAGCACCCGATTGTAAATCGGCGTGAATACCAGCCCGACATACGCGCCCCACAGGAAGCTTTCGGCCGCGCCCAGTAGAGCGCTCCGCCACGAGAGCCACCGGAACGCCGGGAGGGCGGTCTCGAGCAGGCGGTGCATATGAATCGTCTCCGGCGTCACAAGCCCGTAGATGACACAGAGCACGAAGCTCGCGGTGGCGAAGAGTCCCATCGACCAGGTGACGACCTTGATGTCAAGCACTTCCGCCCCCGCGAGTTCCGCCGGGCTGGAGCCCACGACGTATTCCGATGCTTTCTGAAGGTTGTTCACTTCCCTCGTCGTAGTTAGAGGGAGTTGCGGTCTCGCGGCTCCGCGGCGCCGCACAACCACCGTGTCCGCGGTGTCCGCCGTGTCCGCCGTGTCCGCCGTGTCCGCCGTGCCCGCCGTGCCCGCCGTGCCCGCCGTGCCCCATATGCCCCACGTGCATCCACAGGAACGCGACGAGAATGATTACGAACGCCCAATTCTCGATTAGCCACTGCACTCCCTATTCCTCCGCGTATTCGTCACGGTTCGGTCTGCATCTCTCCAAACCCGTTGGAGTCTTTGATCCGCAACGCCGTCGTCACACGTCGGCGGACACCGCCAAAGTGGCCGGTGCGCCGTCGCGGATCCGGTAGAGCTCCTCGAGAGGCAGAACCGCGAGGACCCCGTCTCCTGGGCTTCCCGTGCGCGCAGAAGACATGATTGTTTCACACACCGTCTGCACGCGGTCGGCGCTCAGGAAGATTTCGATGCGCATGTGCTCCGACATCCAGTCCCGACTGTAAAAGTCGGAGTACTCGCCGAATCCCTTCACGCGCGTGACGGTAATGCCCCGCACGCCGATGGCGATGAGCTGTTGCTCGATGGACTCGATCAATGCTGAGCGCACGATCGCGGTGACTTTTCGCAGCTGCATGCGACCTCCGGTTTCGCTACCAGTCCATTCCTCGCGCGAATTCTGGCGACGATGCTGAACGCAAGCTGAGCGCTCGCTGAAGAGAGGTCTGCGGCGCCGGTGGCTCCTCTCGTGGCGGAAGACGGGCTTCATCAGCGCATCTTCAGCACGAATTCAGGATGTCGAGCCACGTTGCGTCCGAGGCTGATCCATGCGACGGTGCGAAGTCATCGATGGCCGTCGTCGCACGAGACCAAGGCGCGAAGCATAGCAGCGACGTGGTGCGAGTCGTCGCCTCTTGGCGCACCATGGCGTACGGAGACGAATGATGGGCAATCTTCTTGCAGCTGCGAGTAAGACCAACTGTTCAATGCCGGTCGCGAAGCGCGAGTTGCGTCGGCCTGGCTGCCTCCCGACGGTCGCGGCGGCCGAGGCGCTGGCGGCTACGAGACGCGGCGTGCACTTCGCGGACGGTGGCTGTCACCGGAGGAACGGGTCATGAGCGCGCCAATTTCACATTCCAATGCTTGGGGCCTGGCCGCGATCATGATCGTGGTCGCTTCGTGGTTTTTGTATCGCTATCTGGCGCCGAGGACATGGCGAGAGTGGGCCGGTGCTGGGGTCGTTCAGGCGTTCATCATCGCGCTCTACGCGGAGATGTACGGCTTTCCCCTCACCATCTACCTGCTGGCGCGCTTCTTCGGACTGGATCGGCAGCCCCTCAATGCCAACCTCTGGTCATCGCTCCTTGGCGTCGGCGACACCGGCATGATGATCTCGATGCTCGCCGGATATGCGCTGGCATTTACTGGCATCGGAATCTTCATCCAAGGGTGGCGCGAACTACATCGCGCGCGTCGGGAGAATCGTCTCGCCGAGACCGGCCTCTACGCGCTGGTGCGGCATCCGCAGTACACGGGCCTTTTCCTCGGGCTTTTCGGAGAAGGGATCGTCCATTGGCCAACCATCTTTTCGGTCGCGCTCTTTCCAGTGATCGTTGCGGCATACGCCCTTCTCGCGCGCAGCGAGGAGCGGCGAGTCGGGGCGCAGTTTGGCCACGAGTACCTCGCCTACCGAGACCGCGTTCCCATGTTCGTGCCGCGAGCGGGCAGCTGGCGAAGATTCGCCGCGGCATGGCCGCAGCCGAGTGCCGATGATCATCCGCTCGTATAGCCATGCGTCAAGGAAGCACGAGGCCTGCACTCGCACATTAGGGCATCCGGGTGCGTCCGCGCGTCGATTCAGCGCGGCTGTGCCAGCGCGACGGCCTTCTACTACTCCACACGCGCACCTCCGCGAAGGAACCACTCAAATGATTCGAACCAGGATCCTCATCGCTGCGCTCGCGCTCTCCGCGTGCAGTAGCGCGAACTCCGTCGGCGGCCCCGCAAGTTCCGGCCTTGGCCCGACGGTCCTCTCGGTAAGTCCGTCGGCCGGCGCGATGGCGGTGAATCCCTCGCAACCAGTGACGATCACGTTCTCGGCCGCCATGATGACCGGTATGGAGAGCCGCGTCGTGGTGCACGAGAATTCGGTCCGTGGCGCGCAGGTCGCCGGGACGGCGACGTGGTCCGCAAACCGGAGCATACTCACGTTCATGCCGGCCGCGCCGCTGAAGCCACTCACTACCTACGTCATACATCTCTCTCCCGAACTCACCGGTCGCAATGGGAGCAGGGCGAATCTCGGCTCGTGCCTCAGCATTGGCGGTAGCCAGGTGTCGAGCGGGATGATGAGCACGTCCGTCGGATCCGGCATGATGAACGGGCAATGGGGTCCCGGGATGATGGGCGAGGGATGGCGTTCGAGTGACGGCAGCTTCGGCATGTATTTCACATTCAGGACGTCCTGACCCATGGGACTGGTTCGTCGTGCGCCGATTGCACCGCTCGCCGCCACCGGCTCCGTCACGCCGGTCGAACCGAGGATGCCGACGCCCCGCGGGCTCGTCGCCGGCTACGCCGCGCCAGGTGCGTTGGCGACGCGCTCGCCACTCGTCCCCCGGCAGAGGAACTGACGGGGAGTGGCACGGCACACGGCAGTGCCTAACGCGGCGCGCCGCAGGCCTCGGAACCATCGCCCTCACGTGTGGAGACACCGTTGCATGACGAGTACGCAATACACCTGCCCGATGCATCCCGATGTCCGACGACCAGCGCCAGGCGCGTGTCCCAAGTGCGGCATGGCGCTCGAGCCGGTGACGCCGCCTGTCCCTGCGGCCGCGGCCACCGAGTGGGTGTGCCCGATGCACTCCCAAGTCGTGCGCAGCGAGCCTGGCAGCTGCCCCATCTGCGGCATGGCCCTCGAGCCGCGGACGGCCACCGCAGAGGAGGAGGAGAATCCTGAGCTGCGCGACATGACCCGGCGCTTCTGGTTCGCCACGATCTTCACGATCCCATTGGTCGTGATTGCAATGGGCATGTACCTGCCCGGCGATCCGGTCTCTCGTGTGCTTCCACCCGAGACGCGCAAATGGGTCGAGCTCGCGCTCGCGCTGCCAACGTGCACCTGGGCCGCATGGCCATTCTACGTGCGCGCCGTGCACTCGATCAGGAACATGAGCCTGAACATGTTCACGCTCATTGGGCTCGGCGTTTCTGTCGCGTTCGGGTACAGTCTCGTGGCAGCGCTCGCACCCGGCCTCTTCCCGCCCTCGCTCCGCGGCCCTGGCGGCGAGGTAGGCGTGTATTTCGAAGCCGCAGGCGTGATCGTGACGCTGATCCTGCTCGGGCAAGTACTTGAACTCCGCGCGCGCAGCCAGACGAGCAGCGCCATCCGCATGCTCCTCGGCATGCAGGCCAAGACCGCCCGGCGCATCAACGGCGACGGAAGCGAGGAGGACATCCCGCTCGAGCACGTGATCGTGGGTGACCAGCTCCGCGTACGCCCGGGCGAGAAGGTTCCGGTGGACGGTGTGGTGCTCGACGGCGCGAGTTCGATCGACGAATCCATGGTCTCCGGCGAGCCGATCCCGGTGGAGAAGCACGCGGGGGACCGCGTCGTCGGCTCCACCGTGAACGGCACCGGCTCACTCGTCATGCGTGCGGACAAGGTCGGAGCCGACACGCTGCTCTCGCGCATCGTCGAGATGGTCGGCGCGGCGCAACGGAGCCGTGCTCCCATCCAGAAGCTTGCGGACTTGGTCTCTGCGTGGTTTGTCCCCTCGGTGCTGGTCATCGCGATCATCACCTTCGTCGTGTGGAACCGGATCGGCCCTGAGCCGCGCTTCACGCACGCGCTCATCAACGGCATTGCGGTGATCATCATCGCGTGCCCGTGCGCGCTCGGCCTTGCCACGCCGCTCTCGATCATGGTGGCGACGGGGCAGGCTGCGTCGGTCGGCGTGTTGTTCAAAAATGCCGAAGCCATCGAGACCATGCGCAAGGTCGACACCCTGGTGGTGGACAAGACCGGCACGCTCACCGAAGGCAAACCTCGCCTAGTGGCGGTCGAATCGGTCGGCGACGTCGACGATGGGACGCTGCTCCACCTTGCAGCGTCGCTTGAGCGGGGCAGCGAGCACCCGCTGGCTGCCGCCATCGTTGCGGGCGCCGAGGCGCGCGGCGTGACGCTGGCGAGTACCGACGACTTCCAGAGCGTCACCGGGAAGGGCGTACGCGGCACCGTGGCTGGCCGTAGGGTCGCACTCGGAAACGCACTCCTGGTTAAGGAGGTAGGAGCCGACGCCGGGTGGCTTGCGGGGCGCGCCGACGTACTCCGGAGCGAAGGCCAGACGGTGATGTTCGTCGTCGTGGACGGCGCAGTGGCCGGCATCATTGGCGTCGCGGACCCGATCAAGTCCAGTACGCCGGAAGCGATCGCTGCCCTTCACCATGAGGGTGTGCGAGTCGTGATGCTCACCGGCGACAGCCGTGCCACGGCGCGGGCCGTCGCGTCGAAGTTGTCCATCGACGATGTGGTGGCCGAGGTACTGCCGGATCAGAAAGTGGACGTCGTCAAGCGACTACAAGCCGAAGGCCGCTTCGTGGCGATGGCCGGCGACGGGATCAACGACGCGCCAGCCCTCGCGCAGGCACACGTGGGCATCGCGATGGGGACCGGAACCGACGTCGCGATGGAAAGTGCGCCGGTCACGCTGGTGAAGGGCGACCTGCGCGGCATCCTCCGCGCACGTCGCCTGAGCCGGATGACGATGCGAAACATCCGCCAGAACCTGCTGTTCGCGTTTGGCTACAACACGGCGGGCGTGCCCATCGCGGCCGGCGTGCTGTATCCCGCCTTTGGACTCCTGCTCTCTCCAATCATCGCGGCCGCTGCCATGAGCTTCAGCTCGGTGTCGGTCGTTGCCAATGCGCTACGCCTGCGGCGGGTGTCACTGTGACGCGACGCACCCGCATTCGTGGGGTGACTGGGACGACGCGCGCCGGGACGCGCCGGCACTCGCACGCGACGGCAACGGACCTACGAGTGCCCGACATCTCGATGCCAGGCGAGCCAGCTGCGCCCAATATGGTTGCGTCGACACACGTCGACATCAGCGGAAGGCCTGGCAAGAGCGGTCGAGTCGCGAGCGCGGGCGTGCCGGAACCGAAGCTCGGGCCTTCGCCGACGCGCGCGTGCGGCACGTCCGTTCGTTCTCGTCACGCATGCTCCGACGCACCTGAGTTCCGCCCGTTTGCGCCATGTTGACCGTCGAAGGAATTCGCCGAGTGTACGCTCACCGCGCGCGGCGATATAACCTAACGTCGTATGCCTACACATTGGTTGGGTACCGCCTCGGGGCATACCGCCGGCGCGGAGTCGAGGCGCTTGCGCTGCGTCCCGGCGATTTGGTGGTCGACATCGGCTGTGGAACGGGCGCCAACTTTGCGGCCATCCAGCAAGCCATGGGAGCAAGTGGGCGGCTCATCGGGGTGGACCTAACCCCTGCGATGCTGGAGAAGGCGCGCTCGCGTGTTCATCGGAACGGCTGGACAAACGTCGACCTCGTCGAGGGCGCCGCCGGAGCGTACGTGTTCCCGCCCCACGTCAACGGGATTCTCTCGACGTTCGCGCGAACCCTCGCCCCCGACTACGACGACGTGATCCGTCACGGCGCCGAGGCGCTTGCACCCGGGTGCCGGTTCGTGATCGTCGACTTCAAGGCTCCGCCGAAATGGCCGGAGCATGTTCTGCGCTCCCTCGTCCCTTTCTTGCGACCGTTCGGCGTGACGCTCGATCTCCGCCACCGACATCCGTGGGAGTCGCTCGCGACGCACCTGCGACTTGCCGTGATGGAGGAGCGGTACTTCCGAACGACCTACATCGCCGTCGGCGAAAAGGTGAAGGACTGCGATCATCGTGGCGCCCCGACCGGGACCGGGAGGTCATTCGCCGGTAGCACGCCGCGCTTAGGCTCCGGAGAGTAGTCATGTCGCACTGTCTGGCTCGGCTACCGCTCGGCGAGTGCCTTCCACTCGCCACACGTGGTGATACCGGTTCAGGCGATGCCCGCCGGTCGACTCGTCTGCCACCCCTCGGTACGGGAGGGCACGAGTCCGTATCTCGTCGAAGCCACTCACCACATACTCGCGCCTAGCGAGGAGGCATCGGCATGGCCGCTCCTCCACTGAACCGCTCCATGTCCCATCACGAGAGCAACCCGGACGGAGGCCCCTACCAGACTCGACGGCGCTTCATCGCGTGGCTCAGTGCGGTGGGCGCCACTCTTGCCGCACTCATCGCCGGCGTACCCGCAGTGCTTGGGTTTGCGTCACCGGCGATCCGGAGGCGACCACCCGAGGCATGGCGGAAGGTCGTGGACGACGTCAACACGCTTGAGCCGGATGTCCCGAACAAGGTGGATTTCGTCGAGGCACTCACCGACGCCTGGGTCACGACGCGCGCGCTGCGCTCAGTCTGGCTATACACGGAGGACGGTGAGCAGTTCACTGCATTCAGCGGTTTGTGTCCTCACCTGGGCTGCAGTTACGCGTTCGACGCGGACAAGGATCAGTTCCACTGTCCCTGCCATCACGGGATCTTCGAGAAGAAGACCGGCGCCGTGCTCGCAGGCCCGCCACCGCGTGGACTCGACACGCTCCCTGTGAAAGTGGAGAACGGCGAAGTCCACATCATCTACCAGTCATACCGAGCCGGCATCCCGGAGAAGTCAGAGATATGACCGCGCCGAATGACGACCCGCCGGTCGCGGACCTCACGACGACTGTCCCGAGTCGGGGATGGCTCGATCGACGCATTGATTGGCGGGGCATCCGTCGGACCCTGCTCGATCGGGAGGTGCCATCACGACTCAACTGGTGGCATACGCTGGGGAGTGCGACGTTGACTGTCTTTGCCGTGCAGGCGGTCACCGGCATCGTGCTGGCGACGTACTACGCGCCTGCCCCGGACCATGCGTACGAGAGCGTGCAGGTTCATCCAGCATAGCGTGGTGGCAGGGTCGCTCCTCCGCGCGATGCATCACTGGGGTGCGTCGGCAATGGTGGTGCTCGTGCTGGCCCACATGACGCGCGTGTTCTCGATGGGGGCATACAAGTTCCCGCGCGAGATCAACTGGCTGCTCGGCGTCGGGTTGTTGCTGCTCGTGATGGCGTTCGGCTTCACCGGTTACCTGTTGCCGTGGGATCAGCGGGCATACTGGGCCACACAGGTTGGGACAAACATCGCTGGTACCGCGCCGCTCATTGGCGACTTCGCTGCCAAGCTCCTCAAGGCCGGATCGCAGCTCGGCGCCGCAACGCTCACGCGCTTCTATGCATTCCACGTGTTGTGGCTGCCGGCGCTTCTCGGTGCAGTCGTGCTCCTGCACGTCGGCCTGGTGATTCGTCAGGGCATCGCCGCGCCTCCCGCCATGCTGGAGGACGGCGCCCCGCGGTCGACGAGTGGCACCGACTATCAGTCGTACTACCAGCGCGCCTACAGCGCGAGCAAGAAGGGCGGGGCGAGATTCTGGCCGGATGTCGTGGGGAAGGACGTCGCGACATCGCTTGCGGTCGTGCTCGCGCTGCTGCTGCTAGCGCTCGCTTTCGGGGCCCCGCTCGAACCCCCGGCGGACCCCACGGACACGGCGTACGTGCCGAGACCGGAATGGTATTTCCTCCCGTTCTTTCAATTGCTCAAGCTGTTTCCGGGGTCGATGGAAAGCACGATCGCTGTAGGTGTGCCGCTGCTGCTCGTCGCCGTGCTCATCGGCCTGCCGTTCTTCGATCGCGGAAGCCGCCGCAACCTGCGGCGCCGGCCAGCGGCGATGGTCGCCTTCTCCGTGGTCACGGTCGCGACGACGAGCTTGCTGGTCATGGCTGTGCGCGATGTCCAGCCCGAGGTGGCGCCAGAAACCGGACGGGCGCTCAGCTCAACCGAGCGGGCGGGACGGGCGCTCTTTCGGAGTCGTTGTTCAAGTTGCCACGTCGTGGGCAACCAGGAGGGCGGGTCTGACGGGCCAGAACTGACCGACATCGGAGCGAAGCACGGGGTGGAGTGGCTGCACTCGTTCGTTGAGAACCCCACTCGATTCCACGATGAGAGCGAGATGTCCCCATTCGGACCGCCGGTGCTGTCACACCAGGAGATCGAGGAGGTCGCGCGCTACCTCTCCACGCTGCGCGGCCTGCCGGGTCACGAGGTTCCTCCCGTATTCCACGACACGTTTCCCGACCTGACCGACGCACGCGTACCGGCATCGAGGGCGCGGCCATGATCGCGTCTCGTCGGGTGCAATGCTCGTTCCATTCGGGGCGCCGAACTGGCAACCCACCACAAGGAGGTCTAACGATGCGAACGCTCAATACAATCGCGCTCGCCGCCGCCGTCCTGGCCGCGATGCCCTCATCCGCACTCGCCATTCCCGCCTGGGCACGGCGCTACAATATGAATTGCTCGGGATGCCACCTGCCCACCGTTCCACGTCTCAACCGTACGGGGCTCCGCTTCAAGTGGGCCGGTTACCGGATGCCCGACGACATCGGCGAGAAGGTCGAGGTGAGCAGGATCGAGAACTACATCGCCATGCGCGGAATCTTCGAGTACAGCTATGCGAAGTCGCAAGGCACGTCGGCGGACGTCAACTCGGCGTCGGTCTCGTCCGCGAGTCTCTATGCGGCCGGTCCGTTCGGCACGAACTACGGCGGCTTTTTCGAGTTTGAGCGCACGTCCGACGGAGCGGTCGACCTGGTGGGCCAACTCGTCGGTGTGTGGGGGAAGGAGAATGGATTCTGGGGTCTCCGCGCCGGGCAGGGTCACATGATCGTCGGCGGCGCGGTCGCGGGTTTCGACCGCCCCACCGGCATCCTCGCACCCCTGCCCCTGAGCACTCCGGTGGCCCAAGGCGTTCCCTTCCGGTTCACCGGCGATCTCGCCGGCGCAGAAGCGTTCTACGTAGCTGGCGGACGCGATCGCATGTCGGTCCAGGTGGTGAACAGCATTACCCCTGGATCGGGCGAGGAGATGTCCGGATCGTCGGCCACCACGCAGGACGTCGTGCTCACCAACCAGCTCCTCTGGGACGATGCTGGGAGCGGACTGGCGGCCGTGGGCTATTTCGGCCGGGTCAAGGGACTCAGCGAGACCGTACCTGATCTCTCGTCCCGGTATGCGCGCTATGGAATCTCGGCGAACAAGTTCGCCGGTCCTTTCGAGGTGCAGGGTGGCTACGTCTTCGGATCCAACAGCAGCCTGCCAACTGGAGGTGGATCTGAGTTCTCGTCGAGTTCTCTATCCGGCGGCGGCTACTGGCTCGGTGGGGCATTCATCCAGCCAAAGTCGTACTGGACCACCTACGGTCGGTTCGAGTTCGTCGACCCGAATCGCGACGAAGCCGACGATGGCATGCATCGCGCCGTCATCGGCAGCCTTCTTCCTGTTGGCGCGCCCCAGTACCTCCGCGTCGGATTGGAGTACTTCGTCGATTCGCCGCAGAAGTCAGACGAACCGCGTCGGCAAGGCATGACGTTGCAGCTGCACGTGGCGTTCTAACCGCGTGCCCCAGTCGCTCCGTGAGTTTAAATCGAGGAATCCGTACACATGACAACACGCACACTGGTCGCTGCCGTCGTTATCCTCTCCGCCGCCGGAACGGCACTCAATGCGGCGACGACGCCGACGTTGGCTCCGCTTCGAGTCGCACGGCCGACATTGCGTCCGACGAGCATCCGCCAGGCTCCGAACGGCAGGGCGATCTACCGTGAAAACTGCAAGGACTGCCACGGCTCGTTCGGCGCTCCGACGAAGGAGTCGCTTCGGAAGTACGAGAAGATCGCGGACTTCACGAAGCGCGCCACGCTCGAGGGGAAGACGGACCAGGACCTGATCGACGCCGTGACCAACGGGAAGGGCCGCGACATGAAGGGATTCAAGGACAAACTGACGGCAGCTGAGATCGAGGCGGCCGTGCAGTATGTCAAGACGCTGGTGAAGAACTAGGCCGAGATGGCGAGACGGGCGGCCACTACGACGAACCCCGCGACGCGTCCCTACACACTCGTCCTGGGTGGTGGGGGCGCCCGCGGCTTCTCGCACGCCGGCGTCCTGCGGGGACTCGAATCGATGGGCCATCCGCCGAGCGCACTGGTCGGCGTTTCGATGGGCGCCGTCGTGGGCGCCGCGTACGCCCTCCGTCCGGACTGGTACGAGGCGCTTCTGTCGCTCGAGACGTCGGCGTTCCCGAGGCCGGTCTCGCCCGCGCGCGTGCAAACGCTCTGTCAGCGGCTCCTGCAGCCGCTGAAGCTCGCGATAGCAGTCAAAGAGATGTTTTTCGGCTGGGGTCCGGGTGGGAGTCTCCTGGCTCCCGCGCGCGCGATTCTCGATCGACTCACGCTGGGCCAGCAGCTTGATGATGGACGAATCCCGCTGGCGGTCTGCGCAACCGACCTTGTGTCAGGCCGTCGCGTCGTCTTGCGAAGCGGATCCGCGACCGAGGCGCTGCACGCCAGTGCGGCGCTGGCTGGCGTCGCGCCTCCCGTGCGCAGGAACGACATGCTGCTGGCCGACGGCGTGTACGCCGATATCGCCCCGATCGATGTGGCACGCGAATTTGGCCACCCGGTAGTCGTCGCCGTGGATCCCGGCCAGACGTTGGTCACTGGACGCATCCACAACGGGCTCGGTGCGCTCCTCAAGGCGCTTGAAATCTGCCAACTACACCATGCCGATCTGCGGTTCGGCAGGGCCGATTGCGTTCTTCGTCCCCCTTTTCGCCGCACGATCGACACGCTCGATTTCACGTCGCGCCGCGAATGCGTCGCCGCTGGTCTCCGGGCAGTCCGCGCACAGCGATGCGCCCTTGCTGAACTGTTCGATGGCGCGACGCACCCGCTGTCAGTTCCTGGCTGAGCACATCAATGCGCTATCACGATGTGTGGCTGACGTGGTCTGCCGCGTTCCTCCTGCCGTGGCTCGCCCTGTTCGTCGCGCTCCCCGACCGCCGCCACGCAATGTGGCAAACCAGCGTGGCGACGTCTCTCTTCGGTCTCAGCGAGCCGATCTTCGTTCCGCGGTATTGGAATCCTCCTTCGCTCTTCGATCTCGCCCAGCGCACCGGATTCGACATCGAGAGCCTGATCTTCTGCTTCGCAATCGGCGGGATCGGGCTCGTCGGGTACGACGCGTTCTCCGGCAAGCGCGTTGTTCCCGTTAGTCCGCACGAGCGCCATCATCGTCGCCATCGGTTCCATCGACTGGCGATCGCGGCCCCCGTGCTGGCATTCGTTCCGCTCTACGTGCTCCCGTGGAATCCCATCTATGCGGCGATCGCAAGCTTGACGATCGGCGGGGTGTCGTGCATCGCCTGTCGCCCCGACTTGGGGCGGCGGATGATCGTCGGCGGAGTCATTTTCGGCGTCCTCTATGCCGCCTTCATCCTCAGCCTTGCCGTGTACGTCCCCGGGTACATCGAAGCGGTCTGGAACCTCGGTGTCTTGAGCGGCGTGCTCCTCGCCGGCGTACCCCTCGAGGAACTGCTCTTCGGCATCACCTTTGGCATGTATTGGAGTGGCGTGTACGAGCACCTCACGTGGCATGCCGAGGCTCAGCAGACGCTCGCTGTTCTGGAAGAAAGCGCCTGACAGATCCAACCTGCGCCGGGAGGTGTTCCTGTTCGGCAGGTCTTTCGACTTTTTGTCCTTAGGGAGCCAGGAGTCCCCGCTTCGCGCACGTCGGGTCGTAAGGGAACGCGACAGCTGGATCGACCGTGAGGAGCTCCGCAGCCTTGTCGCCGTAATGGAGTCGGCCGAGCAGGTCCCGGATTACGTTGAGCCGCGCTGTTCGCTTGTCGTCGGCCCGAACAATCGTCCAGGGTGCGATCGCGGTGTGGGTTCGAGCGAGCATCGTATTCCGCGCCGAGCTGTACGCAGCCCACTGCTTCTGCGCACGGGCATCAATCGGGCTGACTTTCCACTGCTTCAGTGGGTCCCGACGCCGCGCAGCGAGCCGACGCTTCTGTTCGGACTTGCTGATGTCGAGGTAGTACTTGAGCAGCTTGATGCCGGACGCGACCAGCAAGTTCTCGAACCGCGGCACGTCGGCGAGGAACGCCTCGTACTCCAAGTCGGAGCAGAAGTCCATCACCCGCTCGACGCCCGCGCGGTTGTACCACGATCGGTTGAACAGCACGAACTCCCGGGCGACCGGCAGGTGCTCGACGTAGCGCTGGAAGTACCACGCGCTGCGGTCGCGATCCGAGGGACGTCCGAGGGCGACGACTCGCGTCTCGCGCGGACTCAAGTGCTGCACGATTCGCTTGATCACCCCGTCCTTCCCGGCCGCGTCCCGTCCTTCGAACAGCACCAGGATCCTGTCGTCGCACGAGATGAAGTGACGCTGGAGCTTCACAAGCTCCACCTGCAGGGCGCGCAGTTGCTCACGGTACGAGCCCTCGCTCGTGTGACGAGTCTTGCGCTTGCGCCCCTTGCGGTGTCGGTCGCTCATGACCGATCGACCGTCGGCTGGCACGCCGCAGCTTCCTGGCGTGCCGCGATGGTACGCAGCGCGACGTTGGTCGCGACTCCTGGAGCCTGTTCGCCCATGATGCTCTCGACCCCGAGCGCCACGCGACGTGCTCGCGCGACTCCCACCGCGCCGAGCAGTTCGAGCGTCGGCGCGGGGACCACCTCACGCCCGAGAAGCGAGGACGTGAGAGCCGAGCCGATCCGTGGTGCCCGATGCGTCGGCGAGAGCCGCGCGCCGAACGTCACTGATCTCCATGCCATCATCAGCCTCTCTGCCGACCGGCGCCCACGCGCCAGGACGGCCATTCAATGCATTTGCCCGGAAGTCGCGATGCCGATCGCGAGCGCAGCGACCGACAACACGCCCATGCTCACGCGCGCTCCAACCGTGGCAGACATCTGCGCGTGCTGTCTGCCGTGAGCGTTGGTTCCCTCGTTATGTAATCGTACAGGCGCTTGCCCATCGTGGCCGTCTGACGCCGGACGCACGGTGATCATGCCGTGCTTCAGATGGTTTGCCACCAGCCACCAGTTGATCGGAAACGCGAGAACAAACCCCGCAATCAATGCGATCGACGCCACGAACCAGAAGCCCGGCCTCAGCGGATCGTGACTTCCAGCAATGGCCGGACCCATCCATCTCATCGTCAGCACCATTCCGGCCATCAACAGGTTCATGGACACGAACTCCGGAAAGAACGTGTTGCGCAGGGAACGGCTGTACGACCCGCCTGCCATCTCGCGCATCGCCAACGCCTGGAAGATCGCCCAGCCGAATCCGAATCCCAACGCGTATTCGACGGCGAGATCGGCCCAGGACGGCAAGCCCATACGAGCGGCGATCGCGGCGCCAACGATGATCCCAAGACCGTCGCCCGCAGCGCAATGCATCGTGGAGCCCAGCACCTGACGCCATCGAGCCGCTACGTAGGCTTCGTGCGTGCCGCGAAGCGGTTCACGGCAGCCGAGCACGTAGAAGAACGCCGCGAATGGTCCGGCGAACACCGCGAGGATGACAAACGCCCACTTGAGCACCGGATGCGCAGGCGTCCGCCGTACGTCCACGGCCACGAAGGCGAAGGACAGGGCACTGAGCAAGAACCAGATCGGAATCATGTCGTTGTCACGCGTGTTGCGACGAGTAAGGATACCGGCGAAGCGTTTCCTCGTTTGCGCCGGGCGCGGGTCCGCGTTCCCCGACAGTACGCTGGCGCGCGCGCGGGACGGCCGATCACCGATCCGACAATCCGCCGCGCGCGTCCGGCATGCGCTTGTGCATGTGTGACTTCATGCGCGTCTGCATCTGCGCTTGCATGTGCGTCTGCATGTGCGCTTGCATGTGCGCTTGCATGTGCGCTTGCATGTGCGCCTGCAGGCGCTCCATCGCGCGCATGACGTCTTCCATCGCGGCAGGCATCGCCATGTCGTCGTCTCCCATCTCATTCATGTCGCGAGGGACAACCGAGTCGGCGACCATTCCGGTCGCCATGTGCATCGATTGCATCTGCGCCATCATGGCCTTCATCTCACCGGCCATGACCTCGAAGTGAGCGGCCATCGCCTGCATGCCATCGTGCGAGCCGCCAGGCATCGTGCTGCCCGCGTGTTGCATCATCCCCTGCGAGAGGTTCCGCGCCCGTGCTTCGATGCTGTCCATCCGAGCCATCATCTGGTGCATGCGAGCTCGCTGCACTGTATCAGCACCGGGCACTGGCGAAGCTCCATGGTGCTGCTGCGCGCGCGCGGGTGTGCCAGCGGCGCTGATCGCAGCGGCGAAGGCCAACAGGTATCGCATTCGCATCAAGTACCTCCTCAGCAGTGAGCGCTGCGCTCCATGCCAGCGCACTCCAATGATCGCAAGACTTCCTGAGGCCAAGGTGAAGGCGCACTGAAGTAGAAGTCGTCTCACAAATCGTCGACGGACCTCGGCCGGCGCCGGGCGCCGGGCGCCGGCGCGAGGGGCGACGCTCTGCGCGATGACTTGTGGTCACCGCGCGCCGTCGGACCTCCAAGCCGCCAGCGCATGCACATCGATCATCTGCCGTTCAGCGTGTGTTCAGGTAGCGGTAGAACTCTTCTCGCACAGAGGGGGAAGCATCAACAGATGTTTCGGCCTCACGCGAACTGCGAAGCACACACGCGACCGCACCGTGGGAGGTGTCCGATGATTGTGCGTGACGAAGTCTGTGGAATGGAGTTTGAAGCAGAGGATGCGGCGGCCACCGTACGACTCAACGGGAAGACATACTACTTCTGCGCGGAACGGTGCAAGCGGCGCTTCGTGGAGCATCCGCAACGGTATGTTCCGATCGAACAGGACGGAGCGCGCAATTCCTCGTAGCAGCGTCGTGGGGAATCGTAGGGCATGAGGTCAAGCGGCGCGAGATTGCCGACGCCACTCTGCGCCGCAAGACTCGGCCTCGCCCTGCGGTCGACGTCGCAACTCGGTGTTTCTTGGGACGCACGTGCATTGCAGGGGCGGGAGGGGCTTTGACCATGCGAAACCGCGGGCAACCCGTTGTGAGCCGTTAGCGAAGTCCGACGCGATGACGCCTGGAATCGGGAGCTTGCATCCGGCAATCTCGGTGACAGGCGCCATGCGCGCTCTCCTCTACGTTTCGTCACTCATGGCTTGAAGCGGCGCGTTCGCGTCGACAGGATGGCGGTGTTCAGCTCGCCCCCTGACCCTCTTCATTAGGCCACCCTCGTGCTCCTGCGCCCGCTCCCATTCGCTCTTGGTGCGATCGCCTGCGCTTCGATCGCCAGCGCGCTGCAGCTGGGGGCGCAGCAGCTCCCCGACAGCGCCTTCCGCCCGCCGGTTGCGCGCCCTGCGTTCGCCGAGGGCACTGGGCCAGTGCTCTGTCTCGACGAGGCGCACCACAACTTCCACACGCTCGACAATCGCTTCTTCGCTTTTGGCGCTCTCGCTCGGCGCGACGGCTTCAAGACGCAGGCATCCAAGGTGGAATTCTCCGCGGCGTCGCTGGCCGCATGCCGCATCCTGGTGATTTCGAACGCGCAACCGAGCGACGCGAGCTGGGACGACTACCCGAATCCCACACCGTCGGCCTTCACGCCGGCCGAAATCGCGGCAGTGAAGTCCTGGGTCACCAACGGCGGCAGTCTGCTGCTCATCGCCGACCATATGCCGCTCGCCGGTGCGGCGAAGGCGCTCGCGGCGGCCTTCGATGTCGAGTTCGTCGATGGCTTCGCCCTTGCGCGATTCACGCCCGGCAAAGCCGGGCGCGATTCATCGTTTGCGATCCCCACGCTCTTCCGCATGAGCGATGGCACGCTTGCCACCCACGCGATCGTTCGCGGGCGCGAGGCGTCGGAGCGAGTGACGCAAGTGCGCTCGTTCACCGGACAGGCGTTCCGTGGGACGCTCGACCCGGTGATAATCCTCCCCCCAAACTTCGTGGTGCTGGAACCGGCGAAGGCCTGGCGCTTCGACGACACCACGCCGGTGCGCGACGTGGGGGGATGGCTGCAGGGAGGGACGAAACGCGTCGGCCGCGGGCGCGCCGCCTTCTTCGGCGAGGCAGCGATGTTCAGCGCGCAGGTCGCGGGAGCGGCGCGCGCCCCGATGGGTATGAACGCGCCGCTCGCCGAGCAGAACGCGCAATTCGTGCTGAACGTGCTGGCGTGGCTGGTGGGGGTGGTGGAGCCGTAGGGCGACGCGCCTTCACGCGCAGAGCGTCAAGGTGAATCGCCCATCACGGCCGCACTCGGCGCCAACACCGGCGAGAGAGAGCGCTCGCGGTGTTCTCGCTCGATCGAAAACTCTCGCCACAGCGAATAGACCGCCGGAATCACCACGAGCGTGAGGACGGTGCTCGAGATCATCCCCCCGACCATCGGCGCGGCGATGCGCTTCATGACGCTGCTCCCGGTTCCACTCGTCCAGAGGATCGGGAGAAGTCCCGCCATGATTGCGGTCACCGTCATGAGCTTTGGACGCACGCGTTCCACTGCCCCTTCCAGCACAGCGTCATAGAGCGCACGCAACGTCGGCCCTTCCCCCTCGCGCTGGCGTGCCTTCCACGCATGATCGAGGTAGATCAGCATCACCACTCCCGTCTCGGCGGCGACGCCGGCGAGCGCGATAAAGCCGATCGCCACCGCGACTGACCAGTTGTAGTCGAGGAGCCAAACGAGCCACAGCCCCCCAACGAGGGCGAACGGAAGTGAGAGCATCACGATGACGGTCTCGCCGACGCTCCGGAAGTTGAAGTAGAGAAGGAGGAAGATGATCGCCAGCGTGGCGGGGATAACGAGTTGCATGGTGGCGGCGGCGCGCTGCATATATTCGTACTGCCCGCTCCACGTGAGCGTGTAGCCCGGAGGAAGCGTCACGCTGCGCTCTACGGCGCGCTTGGCGTCCGCGACGAAGCTCCCGATGTCTCGCCCGCTCACATCGACGAAGACCCACGCCGTCGGTTGCGCGCCTTCCGTTCGCACGACCATCGGCCCGGCGACCTGATGAATCGTCGCGACCTGCCCGAGCGGTACTTGCGGTGCGCCGCGCCCGATCGGCATGGCCTCACCCATCGCCGCGCTGGCCATCGATGATGCTCCCGCGGCGCTGCCCGTGGACGCATCGCGGCTCACCGGGATGAGCACCGCCGCGAGGCGTTCCGGCGTGTCACGCAACTCCTGCGGGTAACGAAGGCGCACGCCGTAGCGTTCCCTTCCTTCCACCGTTTGGGTGATCGTCATCCCCCCGATCGCGGTGGCAATCACCGTCTGCACATCGCCCACGTTGAGGCCGTAGCGCGCGGCGGCGGCGCGATCGATGTCGATGTCGAGGTAGTAGCCCGACACGGCGCGCTCGGCGAAGGCGCTGCGCGTCCCCGGTACCGTTTGCACCACGCGCTCGACCTCCTTCCCCAGGCGCTCGAGCTCTGCGAGGTCCGGGCCGTAGATCTTTACGCCGACCGGCGTGCGGATCCCCGTGGCGAGCATGTCGATGCGCGCCTTGATCGGCATCGTCCAGGCGTTGGTCACTCCGGGAAGGCGCACCGCCGAGTCCATTTCGGTCACAAGGCGATCCATCGTCATCCCGGCGCGCCACGCGCTCTCCGGCTTCAGCGTGACGGTCGTTTCCATCATGTCGAGCCCGGCGGGGTCGGTCGCCGTGCTGGCACGCCCCGCCTTTCCCCACACATGCGCCACTTCGGGGAACGTCGTCAGGATCGAGTCCTGCTGGCGAAGCAACTCTCGCACGCGGGCGACGCTAACGCCCGGAAGCGTGGTGGGCATGAACAGTATCGTTCCTTCCTCGATCGGAGGCATGAACTCGCTCCCGATGCGCGCCCACGGAATCCAGGTCACCACGAGCGTGATGACCGCGGCGCCGATGACTGACCACCGATGCCGGAGTACTCCGTTGATGATGGGGCGGTACAGGGCGATGAGCATGCGGTTGAGCGGATTCGCTCGTTCGCGAAAGAGTCGCCCGCGCACGAAGATCCCCATCGCCACGGGGACGAGCGTTACGGAGAGGAGGCTCGCCGCCGCCATCGAGAACGTCTTGGTGAACGCGAGCGGCTTGAAGAGGCGCCCTTCCTGTCCCTCGAGCGTGAAGACGGGGAGGAACGAGACGGTGATGATGAGGAGCGAGAAGAAGAGCGCGGGCCCCACCTCGCGAGCCGACTCGACGACCACCTGCCACCGCTCGCGATGGGTCAGCACGTCGGTGCGGAACGACGCGCCCGCGTTAGGCGCGCCGAGCGCTCGCTCCTTCGCCTCGACCGCTCGCTCGAGGTGCTTGTGCATGTTCTCGATCATGACGATCGCCGCATCGATCATCGCGCCGATGGCGATCGCGATGCCGCCGAGCGACATGATGTCGGCACCGACGTTCACCCAGCGCATCGCGAGGAACGCCATCAGGATCCCGATCGGGAGCGTGATGATCGCCACCAGCGCCGAACGGGCGTGCAGGAGGAAGAGGACGCACACCAGCGCCACGATCAGGCTCTCTTCCAGCAGCTTGCCGCGCAGGTTCTCGATGGCGTGCTCGATCAATTCGCTCCGGTCGTACACCGGGCGCACGACGACGCCCGGTGGGAGTCCGTTCTTCACCTCGGCGAGCTTCTGCTTCACATGCTCGATGGTCGTCAACGCGTTGCCGCCGTATCGCATGACGACGATCCCACCAACCGCATCGCCGCGCCCGTCGAGATCGGCGATTCCGCGACGCACTGCGGGCCCAATGCTCACGCGCCCTAACTCGGCAACGCGGATCGGCGTGCCGGTAGCGGTGGCTCCAACGACGACTTCCTCGATGTCGCCGATGCTCTTGAGATAGCCGAGTCCGCGCACCATGTACTCTCGCTCCGAGAGCTCCATGACCATGGCGCCCACGTCGGCGTTGGCGTTCTGGATCGCGCTCATCACCCGAGTGATCGGCACGCCGTAGGCGAGGAGCTTTGCCGGGTCGAGATCGATCTGGTATTGCTTCTCGAAGCCGCCGATCGTGGCAACCTCCGAAACGCCGGGGACCGCGGTGAGTGCGTAGCGGAGATACCAGTCCTGGACGCTTCGCAATTGCGCCAGATCGAGTCGACCGGTCGTATCCTCCAGCGCGTACTGGTAGATCCACCCGAGCCCCGTGGCATCGGGTCCGAGCGTCGGCGTCACGCTCTCGGGGAGCTTTCCCTTGATGCCGTTGAGGTACTCGAGCACTCGCGTGCGCGCCCAGTACAAGTCGGTGTTGTCGTCGAAGATCACGTAGACGAACGAGACACCAAAGAAGGAATACCCACGCACCGTGCGCGCGCCCGGGACCTTGAGCATCTCGGCGGCGATGGGATACGTGACCTGGTCCTCGACGATGCGCGGGGCCTGCTCTCCATACTCGGCCTGCACGATGACCTGCACGTCGCTCAGGTCGGGGAGCGCTTCGAGCGGCGTGTGCCGCACGGCCCACACGCCTCCGGCGACGCCCGCCGCGACAAAGACGAACACGAGGAGCCGGTTCGCGACAGACCATCCGATGAGTCGCTTGAGCATGACCGCTACTCCTCGCGCTTCGAGTGATCCATGCCGGGCATGTTGGGCATGGACTTCGCCTTCGGCGCGGTAGGCGACGTGCCCGGCGGAGTGGTTGCACCCTTCGCAGCCGGCGGTCCCATGTCCATCCCCGGCATGTTCCCCATGCCGCCGAACAGCGTGCCCAGGTTCGATTCGGCGTCGACGAGGAAGGTGGCCGAGGCTACGACCGTGTCACCGACGGCGAGCCCGCGCAGGATCTCGATGCGCTCATCGGTGGCGAGGCCGGGGACGACCTCGCGCGGTTCGAGGAGTCCGCTCCCGCGCCTGATGAAGACGAGGTTGCGATCTCCAGTGGCCAGGAGCGCCGATCGCGGGACACTGAGCACGGCGCCTGCGCTTCCCGCTCCAACGATGCGAAGCGTTGCGTACATCCCCGGCTTGATCGCGAGGGTCGGGTTCGCGAACTCCACGCGTACGCGCGCCGTGCGCGTCTCGGGATTGAGCGTGGGATAGACGTAGGTGATGCGCCCGGTGCGCTGCTCACCGGGGAGCGCCTCGAATGTGGCGGTCGCCGACTGTCCGACGCGCACCGCCGCGAGGTCGCGCTCGAAGACGTCGCCCTCGAGCCACACCGTACGGAGGTCGGCCACCCGGTAGAGCGCTTCACCGCCCATCATGCGCTGGCCGGCGAGCACGTTCTTCTCGATCACCACGCCGCTCGCCGGCGACGTGATCGTCAGCGTCTTCCGCACCTCGCCCGTCTGCTCGATGCGCGCGATCTCGGCGTCGGAGATGTCCCAGTACGAGAGCCGGCGACGCGCAGAGGCGAGGAGGTCCGATGCGCCCTGCACGGCGTCGGTAGTGCCGCCGCTCACGTCGTGGGAGAGCCGCTTCGCCAGCAGCAACTCTTCCTGTGCGGTGACGAGCATCGGCGAGTAGATCGTGAGCAGCGGGTCGCCCACGCGTACCGATTGGCCGGTGAAGTCGACATACAGCTTTTCCACCCAACCGTCGATCTTCGGGGAGATCGTCTGCACCCGGCGCTCGTCGAGCGTCACCTGCGCGACCGCGCGCACCTCGCGCGAGAGAGGTTCCGTCGAGGCGACCGCGTAGGTCACGCCGATCCGCCGCTCGGCGTCGGGGGTGAGGGAGACCGGCATGGCATCGGTAGAGGTTTGCATCGCGCCATGGTCGTGGTCGGACGTGCTGGCCACGACCTCGGGAGGGGTGCGCGTGGCGAAGTACACCGCGACGATAGCCGCCGCGAGCGCGATGCAGAAGAGCGCAATGGCGAGCAGGCGTCGCGCACCACCGCGCGAGCGCCCGAAGGGAGCGTCGCCCTCGGGCGTAGCGGTCGTATTCTCCGTCAGCGGTGTCATCTCGACTCTCCTCCGACCACGGCGTCGCGCGAGGTCGTTGCGGTGATGTAGGGGTCCATGAGTGCCTGTCCGGTCAGCATCTCGAGCGACGCCCACGCATTGCCCTCGTCGCCCTCCAATGCAAAGAGCTCCTGCCGGTAGCGATTGACCGTCATCTGGTCGTCGAGCAGCGTCATGAAGTTCACGCGTCCCACACGGTACGACGCGAGCGCCGACGTAACGGTCGCCTGGGCCTGGGGGAGCACCGTCGTGCGGTAGAGCGCCGCGAGGTTGCGGGCGCGCACGAGGTTGGCGTACGCGTCGCCCAGCTCGCCTCGTGTCTCGGCGCGCATCGTCGCCAGCTCGGCGGCGGCGGCCCGTCGCATCGCGTCGGCCTCTTCGCGCATTTGCAGCTGACGGTGTGATGCGAAGATCGGGAGCGACGCCCCGATCATCAGGCTCCCCATCCGCTCCGTGCCACCGGTTCCACCGCTCATCGACCGCTGCCCGTACTGCACGCCGACATCCAGGTCTGGCCAGATCTCGCGCCGCGCGAGCTGCGTCGCCGCATCGGCGGCGCGCACATCGTGCTCGCCCGCACGGAGCATCGGGCGGTTGGAGCGCGCGAGGCGGTTGAGCGAGTCGAGCGACGGGACGACGTCTGGAAATCTGGGAAGCACTGCCGCGCCGACCGTCGCGTCGGGATCGCGATCGAGCAGGGCATTCAACCGCCCGGCGGCGCCGGTGCGCATGGCGCGCATGCGCACGATGTCTTCCGTGAGTCGCGCGATTTCCACCTGCGCCCTGAGCACGTCGGATTGCTGCGCGTCGCCCACGCGGTACATCGCCTCGGCGATGCTGGCGATGTTCTGCAGGAGCCGTTGCGTGTCTTCGGCGACGAGCAGTGCCTGGTCCGTCTGGTAGACCTCGTAGAAGGCCATGGCGACCCGGCTGCGCAGCTCCCAGGGGACGTTGTCGGCGCGCGCCGCCGTTGCATCGGCTTGCGCGCGCGCCACGGCGCCCGCGAGGGCGAGCTTCCCGGCCACCGGCACGCGCTGCATGAGTTGCAGCTGCGTCATCCCCAGCGGATCCATGGGACGGAGCGACGGGATGCGGTAGTTCATCCACCGAGCTGCAGCATCGGATCGGGGCGTGAAGCGGGAGCGACGCGGGCGCGGGCGGCGCGCACTTCGGCATCGGCCGCGGCAGTCCGCGGGTTGGCGCGCACCACCTCGGCGTACAGGTCACCGAGCCGGATCGTCGAGTCGGCGGGCGGTGGTACCGCAGCGCGCACGGCATGCGACGCCGAGCGCCAGCCCAGCGTCGGCGCGCGGAAGAGGGAATTCCTGCGCGTGAACCGGTGCGGGCAGCAGGGGGAGCCCCAGCAACACAAGGACCGCGATCGGGAACGCGCTGCTGCGTACATGTAGGGCGCGGCGCGCAGTGCGACGCCGACGGGAATTGGTCACGAGATTCGTCTCCGGTTCGCCGCATACCGGTACGAGGCCGATCGCGGCGCGACAACACCTCGCTCGCGCCAAGGACGGCGGCGAGCGACTCACCTGCGTGCGTTGTGAGGGAGACTACGCCTTCGGCGGGGGCGGCTCGGGCGCCTCGGCGCGGCTCGGCGGCGTCGCGAGCGCGAGGCGGATTTCTGGCGCGCGTGGGTGCTCGCGCACGAGCACGGTCTCGGGCGCCGCGGAGACGGCGGGGGGCGCGCACGACGTCATCGTCGCGCAACTCCCCGTGCCGCCGGGTACCCACGGCTGCTGGCAGGGCGGCACCGACTCCTCGTTGTCCGACGAGGTTGTCGCACTCGACGGCATGGTCATCGACACAGTTGCGTCGCCCGTTTCCCCGTGCGTGCCGTCGGTGGCCATCGGCATCGACATCTCACTCGCCGAATGCCCGCGGTGGTCACCGCACTCCAAGCCACTCCCCACCAGAGCGCTCTGGGCGAGGAGAAGACTCATGGATGCTGCGGCGAGCCAGCGCGGGGCGTGCATGGCGAGGTGAAAACGGACAGTGAGGTGCGAACGGATATCGCGCGAGACGAACGCGGTGAGTCAGATCAGGTTACAGCGTACGACGCAATCTATGTCACCGTCCACAAGCGTGTGTGGATCGGCGCTGTCCCGCCAGTGGAGAAGCGCTCGCTATCCGTCGGCATTTGCCCTACGGCGGGCGCGTGCTCAAGCCTCAGCGGCTGGGGCGCCTGGCGCGCGAGGACCAGTGGATCGCGACGATTCTCCAGCCGTCGGGGTGTCGCGCCAGTACCATCAGCTCGGCACCCATCGAGTCGATCGGACGGTCGCGGTAGGTTCCGCGCGTCTCGCTCGTCCCCGTGACCCACGCGGCATCGCCGCGTACCTCGGCACTGACCAGCGTGCGTGTACTGGGAACCGCGCGCGCGAAGGCGATGTCAGCGGGGAGGTGGTGCCCTCGATAGTCGGCAAGCGTCTCAACGCCACCGCTCTCGAGCACAACCACGTCGGGAGCGAGGAGCGCGAGAGCGGCGGTACTGTCGCCGGCGGCGAGCGCTGCGTGGAAGCGCGCGACAGTCGAGACAACCGCCGCCGAATCCGTGCTTGCAGCTGACGCTTGCGCACTCAGCCGTTGCGAGCCGAGCGCGGATGCCACGACCAGCGTGAGCGTGAGAACGCGCTTCGCGCCGCCAGAGAGTCGAGGACGAGTACACCGTGCAGCGATTGGAGAGGTCATCGGTGTGTGGCAATGAGGGGAAGGTCGCTGGCACGCGGTGTCGGCGACCTGGCGCGCGCGATACGACGTTACTGCAGATCTGCCCGCCGCAGCAACTGTGCATTGATAGCGACGATGATCGTGCTCAGTGACATGAGCACTGCACCTGCTGCGGGCGACAACAGTACACCCCATGGTGCGAGCACACCGGCCGCGAGCGGGATCGCGACGATGTTGTAGCCCGCCGCCCACCAGAGATTCTGCACCATCTTGCGGTAGCTCACGCGCGAGAGGGCGATGATTCGCGGAACGTCGCGCGGGTCGCTCCGCACGAGCACGATGTCTCCCGCCTCGACCGCCACGTCGGTTCCAGCGCCGATAGCCACTCCGACATCCGCGGTGGCGAGCGCTGGAGCATCGTTCACTCCGTCCCCGACCATGGCCACTCGTCTTCCCTTCTCCTGGAGCGCGGTGATGTTGGCCGCCTTGTCTTGAGGGAGGACTTGGGCGAGCACCGTATCGATCCCGAGGTCGCGGCCGACTGCTTCGGCGACCGCGCGCGCGTCGCCGGTCATCATCACCACCTCGAGCCCTCGGTCGTGCAGCCGACGGATCGCCTCGGCCGACTCGGGTCGCACGACGTCGGCGACCGAAAATGCCGCCAGCGCCCGGTTTCCCTCGAGAAGGTAGACGACGCCCTCTCCACGCGCGGCCGCCTCGTCGGCAAACTGTTGGAGCTCGGAGGGAGGAGAAACGCCGGCGCTCTGCAGGAGATTCGGACCGCCAGCTGCAAGTTCCCGTCCTTCCACGGTCGCGCGCACGCCACGCCCGGCGATCGCCTCGAAACCGCTCGACGCGGGGACGGACACGCCGCGCTCCTCCGCACTTATCACGATTGCTCGCCCAACGGGGTGCTCGGCGTCGCGCTCGACTGCGGCCGCCAGTCGCAACGCATCGTTGTCCGACAATTCGGCTGTCGTGCGCACGGATACGACGCGGTGCTCCCCCAAGGTGAGCGTACCAGTCTTGTCGAAGACCACGGTTGTGAGGTTGCGCGCGTCTTCGAGTCCGCGCCGGTCGCGCACGAGGAGGCCGGACCCTGCGCCAAGCGTGGTCGAGATGGCGAGTACGAGGGGAACGGCGAGGCCGAGCGCGTGCGGACAGGCGATGACGAGTACCGTGACAAAGCGCTCGATCGCCACGGCCGCGGTGGCGCCAGCGAGCAACCAGGCGACGAGCGTCAGCACGCCGGCGCCGAGCGCCACGAAGGTGAGCCAGAAGGCGGCGCGGTCGGCGAGCGCCTGCGCGCGAGACTTCGAGGTCTGCGCCTGCTGCACCAGGCGCATGATGCCGGCGAGGGCGGTGCGCTCCCCGGTACCTGTCACCTCGACGCGGAGCGAACCGGCGCCGTTCACGGTGCCGGCGATGACGGCAGACTCCTCCTGCTTCTCGACCGGTGCGGACTCCCCGGTGATGAGGGCCTCGTTCACCGCGCTCCGTCCGGCGCGCACGACGCCATCGGCAGGGATCGAGGCACCGGGCCTAACGAGCACCACGTCGCCGTCGCGCAGCTCGGCGACCGGGACGTCCTCAATGCGCTCTGCCGATCCCGCCCCCGTCACCCGCGACGCGGTGCTCGGCAGGAGCTTCGCCAGCTCGCCTAACGCCCCCTGCGCCTGGGTGATCGACCGCATCTCGAGCCAGTGACCGAGAAGCATGATCGTGACGAGCGTCGCCAGCTCCTCCCAGAGCGGCATTCCGGGAAAGCCTGACAGCACGGCGACGCTGAATGCGAAGGCGACGGAAATCGCAAGGGAGATGAGCGTCATCATCCCCGGGAGGCGATCCTCGATCTCGCCGACCGCCCCTTTGAGGAACGGAGTGCCGCCGTAGAAGAAAACGAGCGTGCCGAATATCGGGGGGATCCACGTCGCGCCGGCGAAGTTCGGCGCGGAATATCCAAGCGCGCGCTGCAGCATGTGTCCCCACACGAGCGTGGGGAGCGTCAGCAGAAGCGACCACCAGAACTTGTCGCGGAACATCGCCACGCTGTGCCCCGCGTGCTTGTCATGCCCCGCGTGCGCGTCGTGGACGGCGTGCGCATCATGGCCCGCGTGCGCGTCTTGGCCCGCGTGCGCGTCATGGCGAGAGTGCGCGTTGTGGTCGCCGTGCTCCATGCGCGCCCTCCCTACGACCTCCTCGCCACCAACTCGATCTCCACCGCCGCACCAAGCGGAAGCCCAGCCACCGCCACCGTCGTGCGCGCCGGAAAGGGCTTGTTGAAGCGCGTCCCGTACGCCGCATTCATCTTCGGGAAGTTGGCCATGTCGGTGAGATAGACGTTGCACTTGATGACGTCGTCCATCGACAGTCCCGAATCCTCCAACACCGCCTGCAGGTTGTCGAAGGCGCGATGCGTCTGCGCCTCGACGTCACCGTCGATGAGCTTCCCGTTCGCCGGGTCGATCGGGGTCTGCCCCGAGAGGTAGAGCAAGTCGCCCGCCCAGACGGCGTGCGAATACGGGCCGATGGCGGCGGGACCACGCGGGCTCTCGACGTGCGTTCTCGGCATTGCGATGCGGGAGTGAGAGGTGTGCAGGGTGCGCGAAGCGATCACGCTCCGCGTGTCAGCGCGCAGACGGTGGCGCGGTGCGCTGCGTGCTGTCGGTCGCAGGTGCAACGGCAGCGCGCTGCGACGAATCGGCCGCCGCTTCCCGTCGTTTGCGTAGGGCGATGACCTTGCTCAGGCGCTCCCGCGGGAGCGTCCACTCGGGAGGCTTCCACCCGCCGCGCTCGAGCGGCGACGGCGAACCATCGCTCGGGCGCAGCGCGCGCAGGTACTCGGTGTAGCGCGACGCCGGATTCCAGAGCGCCCAGCTCTTCGCCCCCGCGTCGTACGACGCCTGGATCTGCTCGCGCAGCTCGGCGGCGCCGAAGGTCAATCCGCGAATGCTCATCGCCTCGAGCCACGGGCGCACTTCTCCAACTGTCGCGTGCGCGGAGTCGCGCACGAATGCGGTGCGCTCCATCGCATCGGTGACCGCCAGCCGCACGACCTCATATGGGTTGGCTTGGGGGCGCGAGAAGCCGTACAGCCCAGTGGAGTAGTGCGAGGGGTAGACCATCGGGAGGACCGCGTCGGCCACACTGATGACCGTTTCCCAGTGCTGTCCGATGTCGACGTCCCCTTCGAGGTGCGTCACGAGCCCGAACACGTCGGCGGTGACGGGAACCTGGTACTCCGCCAGTTCCTGCTTGGAGAAGGCGATGAAGTCGTGGATGTTCTGCGCGCGCGAGACGTTGTTGCTCCCGGGATACGTCATCGTGGTGCGCATGTGTGCGGTGACGTCGGGGAAGCGCACATAGTCCCACTGCACCTCGGAGAAGCCCATGTCGAGCGCCTCCCTGGCGATGGCGACGTTGTACGCCCACACGCGCCGATCGTACGGGTTGACCCACGCTCCCCCCTTGTTGTCGCGCCACACGCTCCCGTTCACGTGCCGGATGGCCAGCTCCGGCTTTCGCTCGGCGAGTTGGCGGTCCTTGAAGACCACGATGCGGGCGATGGCGTAGATGCGATGCGCCTGTAGGGTGTCGATGAGCGCCGGGAGCCAGGTCGTGGCCGGGCGCTGGTCGGCGCCAATCTCCTTCGCCAGCGCGATTCCCGTGCTGTCGTAGGCGAGGTAGGTATCCGACTCCTTCACGTCGATCACGAAGGCGTTGATCTCGGTGGAGTCGGCGATGGCGAGGAGTGTGGCCATGCGGGCGCGTGACCCCGATGCCCACGCGTTCACGTACAGCGCCCGCACCGAGTCGGGGCGGGGGACGCGATTGCCGAAGCGGGCGCGCCACTTGGCGAGCGAGTCGGCGGCGAGTTGCTCGGCGGTTGGCTGTGCGGCTTTTGTCTCCTGCGCACCGGCGGTGTGCCCCTCTCCCGATGCCCCGCGCTCACCGCAGGCAACGGAGGCGGCAAGCGTCGCTATGACCAGCGTGTCGCGCCAAACGGCGAGCGGCGCGCGCCAAGCAAGCGCGCGCCGAGTCGATGTGCAGCGCGAGGTCACTTCGCGGGGGTGATGACGATGTTGCGGTAGTCGACCGGGCCGTGGTCCCCCTGCAGGAAGATCGGGCCCGGCTCCCCCTCGTTGCTGTCGAGCGCCCCGCCGGTGATCCCCGGGATCGTCGTGTCGTTGATGATCGTCTTTCCGTTGAGGACGATCGTGACGCGCCGCCCGATCAGGGTGATGTCGTACGTCTGCCAGGTGTCGGGGCCGGTGGCCGCCATTTCGTTAGGCATCAGGTGCCCGTAGATCGCCCCGATCCCGTCGATCATCGGCTCCTTCGACGGCGTGTCCTCGACCTGCACCTCGTAGCGCCCGCGCAGGTAGACGCCGCTGTTGCTCCCCTTGGGATACTTGAACTCCACGTGGAGCTTGAAGTCGCCGTAGCGCTCCTTGGTGACGAGGTCGGCGCCGGACTTCTTGTTATGCAGCACGCCGTCGACGACTTCCCACTGCGACGGCGCTTCGCCGAGCGTGGTCCAACCGGCGAGATCCTTGCCGTCGAGAAGCTTCTGCGGCTTCCCCCAAACGGGAGCAGCGGCGCTCTGCAGCATGGGAGCGCGCGCGCCGCGGAAGGTCTCGCTCTTCCCGTTCGCGTAGCTGATGGTGCCGCTGATCGAGTCCCCCTTGAGCTCCCCGACGAAGGAGTTGTCCCCTTCGGCAGGATTCCACTGCGGCGGGATCACGAACTTGAACGTCCCGTCCTTGAACTCGACCTTTGAGATCGGGCGCGCGCTCCCCGTCGTCCCCACGTACGCGCCAACCAGCTGGCTAACACCGGAGTGCCGGACCTCGAGCCATCCGGCCTTGTGGCGGTCTTTGGAATCGATGATGAGGTCCCAGCGACCGATCAGCGGCGACTTCGATTGCACCGCCGGAGCGAGCGGGTGGGCAGGCGGCGTGGCGAGGAGTGCGGCAGCGGCGAGTGAAATCCAGATCGACATGGCGCTCGAGGTCAGGGGAAGGGGGGACTGCATGATACCCAATTCCACACCGAGGGATCGACCCCATCATCCCTCAGGCATTCGGCGCCGGTCGCGAGCGACAGACCGAAGTTCGGCGGGCGCGGCGCCCGCACCTCGCAGGCGAGGTGTAGCGGGTTACTTCGGCGGTTGCGCACTGCCCGGAAGCGCGCGCACGTCCCGCGCGACTCCGGCGAGCATCGCGTCGAGCGTCGAGCGGTCGAGATAGCGCCCGCGCAGGACGAGGGCGCGAATGGCGCGCGTGGCCCGGATGTCCTCGAGTGGATTGCGATCGAGGACGAGAATGTCGGCGGCGTGCGCCCGCTCGAGCGTCCCGTGCCGATCGTCGTGCCCGAGGAAGTGCGCCCCGTTGATCGTCGCCGCCTGCAACGCCTGGAGAGGGGTGAGCCCCGACTTCACGAGGAGCTCGAGCTCGTCGTGGAGCCCGCGCCCCGGATAGTCGTACGAGTTGAGGAAGCCGGCGTCGGTGCCGGCGAGGATCAGGACGCCGGAGCGCTGCAGCAGGGGGAGCTTGCTCGCCGTGAAGTCGTAGAGGCGATGGCGGCGCTCGATCGCCGCCGAGTCGGCGGCGGCCGCCCGGTCGACACGCCATCGGTAGGTGGTCTGCAAACCCGGGCCGATGTAACGCAGGTAGTCGTCGTGCGAGTGATCCTCGCTGTCGAGCCAGGCGAGGACGCGGCTGATGTTGAGCGTCGGCGTGATCGCCGTCCCTCGCTCGGCCATCAGGCGGTACGTGGCGAGCGCGGTCGCCTCGTCGAAGTCGGCCATCACGTCGCGCGATGGCTTCGCTCCCTCACGCTCGGTGCCGGCGCGGATCGCGTACGAGAGGTGTTCGATCGATCCGAGTCCGAGCATCACCGCCTCGCGGACCGGGACGCGCGCCGGGATGTGCGCCGAGCTGCGCAGGCCGCGCTTGGCGATCTCACCTAACGCATAGCGGAAGAGGTCGGGGTCGAGGGTGTTGTCGGTCAGCTTGACGAAGTCGACGCGCATCGCCTGGAGCGAGTCGAGCCCCTTGTCCACCTCGGCGCGCGTGCCGACTTCGAGATCGCCCGGCCAGATCGAGTTGATCCCCTCGAGCTTGGGGCCGGAGGTGAAGATGCGCGGGCCATCGAGCGTTCCGCGGGCGACCGAGTCGCGCCACGCCAGCACCGTCCCCGACAAATCGCCGGCAGCGTCGCGCACGGCGGCGATCCCGTTGGCCACGAAGAGCGGGAGGAGGAGGCGGTTTTCGGCGATCAGCGAGTCGCCCCCACCGAAGTGCATGTGCATGTCCCACAGCGCGGGGATCACGTAGCGTCCTGCTACGTCGACCACGCGGGTCGCCCGAACGTTTCGCAGCGCATCGCGGGCGCCGATGGCGACGATGGTGTCGCCGCGAACGGCGATCGCCGTCCCCGCGCGCACCTCGCCGCTCCGCACGTCGATGGCGCGGGCATTGGTCAGGAGGAGGTCGGCGCGCTGGGCGTGCAGCGCGGCGGGAAGGACGAGCAGCGCGCCGGCGAGAGCGGCGACGCGCGCCATACGCCCGTGCTGGCGGACGATGATCGCCCGCACGCCACGATGGGGAAGGCGCGCCATCGCCCGAGGCGCGCGCCTCACGCCGATCGGCAGCTGCAACACGCGGTCGCGCGCCGCGTCAGCGTGCGCGATCAGGATCCGCGCCGTCCCGACTTGCTCGATGTTGCCTGCGGTTTGGGGGCCGCAGTGCGCGGCGGCGGCGGAGCTTTCCCCTGTCCCTTTCCCGCGCCGGCAGCGGGAATGCCCTTGGGCTTGGCGGAGAAGTCCGGAATGCGGGTCTTCTTCATGAAGTGCCTCCCTGGGAGCCCATCGCTCCCGATCGTGGTCACGCGCGAAGGTCGGGAGGAAGAACATAGCATCGCGCGCCGTCGTCGATCAGGGCGAGCAGATGCGGAGGCGCGTCGGCGCGTTACGGCGGAGGGGCGATCGTGCGAGGGGTGGGAGAGTAGACCTCGACCGTCACGTCGAAGGTCCGTTCCTCGCCGGCCGGGAGCGCACCGACTCCCATGATCTGGCGCCCCACCTCCTCGCCGCGCGCATTGCGGACGGTGAGGAGGATCGAGTATTCCCACGACTCGCCGCTCGCCGGAGGGCGCAGGATTCCCTCGACGTGCAGCGGCGAAAAGGTGCGGAGCGCCCGCGCGGAGGCGCCGGAATCGAAGCGGAGGTGATGCTGGCACTGCGGGCAGCGGACGGCGCTCTCGAGGATCGTCGACCGGCAGTGCGGGCAGCTACGCGTCGCTCCCGGCACCCCCTCGCGGACGGGGCTCATGACGCGATGCCATTCTCCGACGCGAGCGGGATCGACGGCGTGCTGGCCTGCGGTGAGTCGCTCCATCCGAACTCGACGCGCCCGCGCATGCGCGAGCCAGCCGCGACCGTGAGCGTGTCGGCCTTGAGATCCCCCACGAGGACGCCGCTGGCCAGCAGTTCGACGCGTGCCGCATCGAGCACATTCCCTTCGAGTTCGCCGGCGATGGTGATCGCGTTGGCGCGCACCGCGCCGGCGAGCTTCGCCCCGCTCTCGATCGTGAGGTTCCCTTCGACCGTCACGTCCCCCTTGAAGCGTCCCGCGACTCGAATGTGGCCGCTCCCCTCGATCTTCCCCTCGATCGAGAGGTCGGCCCCGATCACCGATTCCGCAGCGTCGCGCGGTGCCACACGGCGCGGGGCCTCGCGGCTGAAGCTCATGTCGGTCGGCGTATCGGCGTCCTTCCGCGGAGCGATGTCGGTCATGGTGCCAGTCGTCTCCTTGCGGGGAGCAGTTTGTTCCTTCCAGAGTGCCACGAGCAAAACTCCTGTTGGGGTCCTTGACGTGTGCGCCCGAGTGAACGCCTTGCGCAGCAACCTATATCACCAAAGCGGGAAAAGCTGAAGAGCCGCGTTATGGTCGCGGCCGCCTCGCGTCAGGCGCCGCGATCTTCCAGCGCGCCCGTCGCCTCGTCGCGAACCTCCTGCGCGCGGACGTCCGCCTCGCGTGCGCGTTGCTCCGTCGCGTCGTCGAGCATCGAGCGCAGCGCGACGAGCACCGGGTCGCCCTCCGTATAGCGCCGCCCATAGCCAAGGTTGAAGCGATAGTCGAAACCCGGCGGATTCGCTCCCTGCGTGTGCTGCAGGATCGTCTCGAGCTTGTCGAGCCCCTTGGCGAGGCGCGCCTCCGGTGTGGCGGCCCCTTCGTACTCGTCCCAGAGCGCGATCACTCGTTCGCGCGCCGCAATTGGCAGGACATCCGCCAGCTGCACGAGGTCGCGACGCTCGTCGCCCCCCTTTCCCCCGGCGCGCGCCGCCTGCTCTGGCGCCGGGATGTCGCCACCGACCGCCTCGCCCAGGTCGTGAACGATGCAAATCGAGAGGAGGCGCGCGAGGTCGACACCGGGAAAGCGGTCGTGCACCACCAGCGCGAGCAGACAGAGGCGCCACGTGTGCGCGGCGGCGTTCTCGCGCTCCCCCGACGCAGTCCACGCGCTCCGGTGCGTCGACTTGAGCGACTCGGCGGCGCGGAGGAAGTCGAGGATGTGCGAGAGGTCGTTCTGATGTACGGGCGGTTCCGATTCGCGTGGCGAGTCGTGCGGCATGTCCTAACGAGTCCGGGACTTGGAGGCGAAGTAGACGACGTTTGGGGCGTCGGAACGGGCCGCTGCGAGGTCGGCGAGCCCGTCGCCATCGAGATCGCCGATGGCGAAGCCGTACACCGTCCCGTGGCTATCCCCGACCTGCACCGCACGGAAGGTACGCCCGCTCCCGTCGTTGAAGTGCACCGTCGTCGGTGCCTCGACATGCCCCACCACCATGTCCACACGCCCATCGCCATTGAGGTCGCCTAACGCCATCGCGTACGGCGTCGCCGAGTCACCCGCCAGCGCGACGCCGTCGGCGTAGGCGCCGCTCCCTTTCCCGAAGTAGAGCGCGACCCCCGTGCGCTCGTCGATCGCGACGATGTCGAGCGTGCCATCGCCATCGAGGTCGGCCGCCCCCGTCTCGCGAATCGTCGCGTCGGCCGTGCCGAACGGGAGCTTGTTGAAGGCGACCGAGTCGCGCTTCGGCACGTGGACGTAGACGTAGCTCTGTCCGCCGTCGCGATTGGGGACGATGAGGTCCGGGAGTCCGTCGCCGTTCACGTCGGCGGGAGTGATCGTCGTGGACGACTCCTGCGAGAACGGAATACAGTCGGCGCCGAATTTTCCGCCGCCGAGGTTGAGGCAGATGTAGCTGGCGCCGCCCCGCTTTCCCGAGCGGTTTGCGGCCACGATGTCCGGCAGGCCATCGCCATTGAGGTCGGCAACGCTTGCGTTGCGCGTCTCCCACTCGGGGCGGCCAAAAGTCGTCCCCTCGACGAAGTGCCCGGTCCCGTCGTTCAGGTACGTCCGTTTGGGATCGGGGTTGTCGTTGCTGATGACCACATCGAGATCGCCGTCGCTATCGAGATCGACGAGGAGCCCGCTGTACGAGCGATCCGACGCAGGACCGAGATCGAAGGCATTCGCGAAGTTTCCGTGACCATCGCCGAGGAGGACGCGATCGACGAGAGGCCAGTGACGCCCCTTGGCGAGCACCAGGTCGGGGTGACCGTCGCCGTTGAGATCACCAATGCTGACGTTGGCCGATGTCTCGGACGTGGTCTCGAGTTGAAGGACGCGGTCGAAGTTGCGCGGCTCGGCGACCGGCGTCGCTGCCGCGGACTTCGAGGCGGACTCGCCTGGCGGGGCGCTCTTGGAGACATCACGAGCGCAGCCGGTGGACAGCACGGCGAGGGCAAGCGGGAGGGCGAAGAGGCGTCGCATGGGCTTGGCGGTGAGGGGATCGGCGACGTCCGCAATATGCAGCCACGATCACCGCCGCGCGTCACTCCGGGGAGAGTCGCTTACCCGCGCGCCTCGCGAACGCCGACGTCGCAAGCGCGTCAGCGCGCAGGAATAGAGTCGGTCGCCTCTTCGCCTAACGCCCGCAGCGCCGTGTCCAACACCGCCTTGGCCCTCTCCGATCTCGCGTCCGTCGCCCCGAACGTCGAGTCCAGCGTCGTGCGCGCACTCCGCAGGTAGGGGAGCGCCTCGCGTGGCTTGCCGAGCGCGGTGAGGCACTCGCCGAGCGCGAGCGCGGAGGCAGCGGTCTGCCAGTGCCCTTCCGGAAGCCCGGCGGCACGGAGCTCGTAGCCTTCGCGCAGGTAGGGCAGCGCGTCGCGCGCGCGCCCTGCGGCGAGCAGGGTCCGTCCAAGTCCGGTGAGCGCGTAGGAGGTCGCCGGGTTTCCCTTCGATAGTGTGCGTCGATGGATCGTCAGCGATTCGCGGAATGCGGCTTCGGCCTCGCCGAACTTCTGTTCGCGCAGCAGGATGTCGCCCAGGCTGGATAGGGTACCGGCCACGTACGGATGATCGTCACCGAAGGTGTGGCGCAGCATGTCGAGCGATTGGCGCCGCGCCGCCTCGGCTTCTTCCGCAGCGACCCAGCTCGCTCGGGGGATCCCGGAGAGGTTGCCGAGGAGGCCGTTCGGTGCGACGTGGATCGCCTCCTGGATGGCGATCGCCTCGCGCACCAGCAGGACGACTACCTCGTTGCGCCGGCGAGGAGAGCGTGCGCAGGTGATTGAGCGACTACCTGGCATCTGGGTTGTTGCGCGCCGACCGACGCTGTCGACAGCTGCAATGATCTCTCCGGCGGGATCGCCTCGTCGTACTTGGCCTGGTGCGGGTAGGCTACGGCGGCAGGCGCCAGATCGCTGTTGGCGATGGAATCGGTGTCGCCGACGCATGCGCCAGCCCATCTCGACGTCGCGTCGGAGGAGGCGTTCCTTCCTCGAACTGCCCCAGGTCGTCGAGCGTCAGGCCAAAGCCGTACAGCGTCGACTCGGTCAGGTCGTGATCGCCGGGTGCGGCGCGCTCCTGGATCGCCAGAACGCGCCGGTGCCTGCGGCAGCCGAGTCGTAGGCACCGTCGTTGTAGAGCAGCTCGGCACGTTCGTGGAGTGCGGCGGCATGCTCGGTCGTCGCTTCGCCGTTCGCACGCCGCCGCGAGCGCGGTGTCGATCAGCGGTCGCGCCGCGTCGTACTCGGCGAGGTTTCGATAGATCGTGGCAAGTGAGATGGCCAGGTGTCGATCGTACTTCCGGATCGCTGATCTCGCCGGACAACACGCAGGGGCGCTACCAGTCCGAGCATCCACAGCGTGCGGTCATCGTCGCCCCCGCCGTCTCGTTCGGGTCGGCCAGCTGAAAGAGTGTCACCAGAAAATCGGTCGCCTCTTCGGCGACGCGCTGACGCTCGGCGGCGCGATCGCGGGCGACGGCTGCACGTCGAGCCTGGATCACGCTCACGGTGGTCGAGGCGGCGAGCGCGGCCACCGCGAGTAGTGACGCACTCACCGCGACAGGATACCGGCGCACGAACGAGCGAACGCGATAGGCGACGCTGGCGCGCCGCGCGGCGATCGGCTCATTGGCGAGCCAGCGCCGCAGCTCCTCGAAGGCTCGGCCGCGGTAAGCTCGTCGGGGTCGGTGCGGAGCGCGTTGAGGACGATCGTGTCGAGGTCACCGCGAATCTCGCGCGCGCGGTCGGCCGGCGCGCGCGTCGACGGCGGGGCAGGAGGCTCGCGCGTCACCCGCTGTTCGATCTCGGCGGGGGAGAGCCCGGTGAGCTCATGCGGCGGGACGCCGCAGAGGAGGCGATAGAGCACCACGCCTAACGAATAGGTGTCCGACGCGGTGGTCACGCGCTTGCCGCGCAGCTGCTCGGGGCTGGCGTAGCTCGGCGTCGTCGCGCCGAGCAGCGTCGCGTCGGCATCGCCGGCGCCGTCGGTCGTGGAGAGCGTGGCGATCCCGAAGTCGAGGAGCTTGGGCGTCCCGTCGGCGGTGACGAGGATGTTCGACGGCGAAGTCGCGGTGCACGACGAGCGAGCGATGCGCGTGCTGTACCGCATCGCAGACGCGCCGCATGAGTGCGACGCGCCCGCGCACCCCCCAACGCACGCGATCGCACCACTCGTCGAGCGGAATCCCCTCGATGTATTCCATCACCAGGTACGGCGTCGGCCGCGGTACCACCGTCGAAGTCTGGCGATGCTCGGATGCAGATCGCGAGATCTGTCGCTCGGCGCCCAGCGCGCGCCAGTTCCGGCGCGGCGAGCGGCGAGCAGAGGAACTGATCGCGACCGCCGCGCGATAGGCCTCGTCGAACGCTCGGCAAGGTGGAGCCGCGCCCATCCACCACCGTGCCCGATCTCTTCGATCAGACGGTAGGCGCCCACGGTCTCGCCACCGATGCGCGAGGCGTGATCGGTGAGGGCAACGGCGTCGGCGATGCCGCGCCGATGAAATCATAGGAGACGCGATCGGCCTCGAGGGCGTGCCGACCAGGCGCCCGAGTTCCATGTCGCCCGCCGAGATGATGGCGAGCTCGCGGACGCGCCGAGCGGCGGGAGTTCGACGAGGCGCTCGAAGAGCGCACCTGTGCCCAGCGTTCTTCTCGTCGGTCATCGCCCTCCTCGCGTACGCCTTGCTCGGCTTCACTTCGTGCCACCCTCCGGCTCGCGCAGGTCGGCAAAGAGCCACGCCTTGGCGAAGCGCAGGTCGCGATCGACGGTCGCCGGCGAGATGGAGAGCGCCTCGGCGATCTCGTCGTAGTTGAGTCCCGCGAAGTAGTGCAGCTCGACAACGCGCGCCTTGCGTGCGTCGCGCGCGGCGAGACGCTCCAATGCCTCGTCGAGTGCCTCCACATCCTCCGACGGAGCCTCGCGCACGTGCACGGCTTCCTCGAGCGGGACGTGCGCGGCTCCACCGCCGCGCTTCCCGCGCCGGCGCGCCTTCGCGTGATCGACGAGGACGCGACGCATCGTGTTCGCGGCGAGCGCAAAGAAGTGCACGCGATCCTGCCAGGGGACGTCGGCTCCGGAGAGACGCAGGAAGGCCTCGTGCACCAGCGCCGTCGCCTGCAACGTGTGTCCCGGGCGCTCCCCCTGCATCTGTCGCTGCGCGAGCTGGTGCAGCTCGGCGTAGACGAGTGGAAGGAGACGATCGAGGTGACCGGTGTCGCCCGCGCGCCAGGCGGCGAGGAGCTGCGTGACGGTGGTATCGGTAGGTTCGCTCGACATGACTGGCGGTGAGGCGGGCGCCCCTTCCCGGCGGCGCGTGCATGACGAGCCTCCAAGGTATCCCGCGATACCGCCCGATGCATCCGGACAAGCGATGGCGTGGCGTAACGGTCCATGGTGAGTGGAAAGCGCCATGCGCGTCACATTTCCCTCATCGCCGGGAAAGATCGACCGAATGCTGCGATATCTTCGCGCCGATGAGGGAGTTTGAGGAGCGCCGTCGCCTGAGAGATGGAAGCAAGCAGCACGTCCTCCGTTCTCCCACTTGCTCGAGGCCACGATGCGCCACCTCCCGCTGATTCGTCTTGCCGCTGTCGTCCTCCTCTCCGCCGCGTGTGGCGGTGCGGATGGCGTCAGCGGTGTCGATGGCACGCCGAAGATTTCTCCCGACGCCACGAAGATCGAAGCGATGATCGCCGCACTCCCCGATTGGGTCGACAACGCCCCATCGCCGCGCGCCGCGTCGCCACGATTCACAACGACGTGAGCTTCGACGCGCGCAGCGGGTGCGCGGCGCCGCGCAACTACACGGTCGACGTCACGCTCACGCGCGTGGAGAAGACGAGCGGCTTCTGCCTGGCGTGCCTATACACGACGTACATCAAGGGGATGGGGCTCCCCTCGACCTTCCAGACCGGCGTCTTCGGTCCCACGACCGGCCCGCAGAACTTCAGCAATCACAAGTCGGTCTCGCTCTCGCCCGGGCAGTCGATGAACGTGTGCTCGGAGTTCGACGTCGCCGCAGCGTGCATGCCCTTTGTATATCCTGGGGCGGTGAGCGGAAGTACCAACAACATGAAGGCGCTCGCCGACCGATCGGAGGCAACGTTCACCAATAGCGTGAACTCGGTGGGCGCGAGCGCGCGCTTCACCTGGAAGGTGAAGAAGTCGGCCAACTACTAGAGGTCAGCTCACATGTGGGCGACGGAGACAGGCCGGCGCCCACATGTGAGAAGACATGCATCCGGCTCGTCCCAGCGTGACGCCATCACGCCCGCGTTCGTTCCGTCCTCGTGCTCTTGCGGACGGCGAGCGCGGCGCGTGATGTTGGCGCATGCTCATCCTCTCCTCTCTCCAGGCGCGCGCAGCATCGCGCGCTTCGGTCGCGCTCCTCGCCGTGCTCCTCCCGCTGCGTCCGGTAGCGACGCTCGCCCAGCCAACGCCGTGGCCACGGGGGACCATCGTGGTGAGCAACATGCGCGACAGCTCGGCGACGATTGTGGATGCTTCGACCGGTGCAGTGCGGGCGACAGTACGCACCGGCAACGGTCCGCACGAGGTGGCCGGCTCGCACGACGGCAAGTGGGCCGTGGTGACCAACTACGGCGTGCGTGGCGCCCCCGGGAACTCGCTCACCGTCATCGACGTGGCACGTGCGGCGGTGGCGCGCACGATCGACCTCGGGACGTACCAGCGCCCGCACGGCGCGCGCTTCCTCCCGGGCGACACACTCCTCGCGGTGACCTCTGAAGTCGCCCAGGCCGTGCTCATCGTCGACCTGCGACGCGACGAGGTGGTGCGCACCCTCCCCACGCATGGGCGCACCTCGCACATGCTGGCGATGACGGCGTCGGGCGACCGCTTCTTCACCGCCAACATCAGCGATGGCTCGGTGAGCGTGATCGATCCGCGCGACACCTCGGCGGTGCGCACGATCAAGGTCGCGCGCGCCACCGAGGGGATCGGCGCTGCACCTGACGGGCGCCGAGTCTGGCTCGGGAGCAACGCCGACAGCATCGTCGTGGTGGTCGATCCCAATGGCGCCGCTCCTCGCGACACCATTCGTGGTTTCGGGATGCCGTACCGCATCGGGCTCACCCCCGATGGAAGGCGCGCGGTGGTGAGCGATCCGGTGCGCGGCGAGATCGCGATCGTCGACGCCGGCACGCATCGGGTGCTGCACCGCATCGTGGTGCCGAGCGATTCGCTGGTGGAGACCGCCGAAGTTCCGGGCTCGCCGTCGCCGGAAGGGGTGGCGGTGTCGGACGACAATCGCTGGGCCTTCGTGACGCTCCAAGGGCGGAACCGCGTGGTGTGGGTCGACCTGGCGCGCGGGGCGATCGTCCGCAGCGCGCCGACCGGGACCTGGTCGGACGGGATCGCCTTCGTGCCGGCTGCCAAGAATTAGAGATCGGAGGACCTTCGCATGCCGGCCCGGTCCAAGCGGCCCGTACCCAAGGAGCGCGCCACGCACCCGAACGCCGCCGCCTTTCCGGCGGGGATGTCGGGGCCGGCGCTGCGCGCGCTGGCCGGCGCGGGGATCCGGTCGATGGCCGACGTCGCGCGCTGGTCGCGCGATGATCTTGCCCGGCTGCACGGGATGGGACCCAAGGCATTGCAGCTGCTGGACGAGGCGAGGACGCGCCGCAGCCGTTAGGCACACCGCTGGCAAGAAAGCGCGCTCATCCGGACCCTAACGCCTCAAAGTATCTCGCCGAGGACGGGGGATGCCCGGGTGATTTGTCCCCGTGTCCCCCATCGATTAGGTTGCGACAGGGCGCTGTGCGACGCGCGCGCCAGGGCAGGACCCCCACGTGTCGATCCCGTGACGCACGACCATCGGGTCCCGCCGTTGCACCTACAAGGAGGCTCCCCTCTGCGGCCACACACTTCTCGCGCACTGCATCGCGCGCGCCCCCGGCGTCTCGCCCGCCACGCTTCGCGCGCCATCGCGCTCGCCGCACGTCTCTCGCTCACTGTGCGCTCGTTCGCTGTACTCTCGCGAGCAGTGGTCTCGCGAGCAACGCTCTCGCGGGCAACGCTCTCGCGCGCTGCGCTTTCGTTGGTGGCGCTTTCGCTAGCATTGATTGCGCTCGCGGCGCCCCCGCTCTTCGCGCAGGAACGCACCGATAGCGCCGCCGACACCACGCGCTCCGCACACGACAGCGCAGCTCCACCGCCAGTCGACGAAGACGTCACGGCCCCGCGCTCCCCGCGCGCGAGCGTTGCCGCCTTCCTCGCCCTCACCGCCGCCGGTCGATACGACTCGGCCGCTACCTACCTCGCCGTTGCGCCTGGCGGCTCGACCGACGGCGCCGCCCTCGCGCGCCAGCTGCGCGCCGTACTCGATCGACACTTCCGCCTCGATCTCGACAGGATCTCCGGGCAGGTCGCCGGCGACACCGCCGACGGACTCCCCCCCGGCGTGGACCGCATCGGCGTGATCGTCGGGGCGAACGGCGATTCGGCGAGCGTGCGCCTCGTCCGTCGAGCTGCCGCGCCGGTCGCGAGCGCCGCAGCGCCCACACCGGAATGGCGCTTCGGCGCCTCGACCGTGGAGCGGATTCCCGCGTGGTACGATGCGCTCGAAGGGCGATGGGCTCTCGAAGTGCTCCCCGCGCCGCTCCTCGAGGCCGGCCCTGCGGGAATCCTCTGGTGGCAGTGGATCGGACTCGGTGTCCTCCTGATCCTCGCGTATCTCCTCGGCACCCTCGCCGCGCGCCTCGTGCGCGGGGTCGCGGGGCGCCTGGTGAGCCGCACGCAGGTCACCTGGGACGACGCCACCAAGTCACCTGGGACGACGCCATCCTCGAGCGCATGACCGGTCCGCTCGGTGTCGCGGCGACCTTCGTCATCCTCTCGGCGCTTATCAAGCTCCTCGGTCTCGCCGCCGCGCCCGAAGCGCGCGTCTACCAACTGATCCGCGGCGCGCTCTTCATCGACTTCTTCTGGGCGCTCTGGCGACTGGTCGACGTCGCTCGCGACATGCTCGCGAGTTCGAGCTGGGCCGCCGCCACGGCATCGTCGCGTTCGCTGATCCCGCTCGGTGCGCGCGTTTCGAAGGTTGTCGTCGCGGCCATCGCCGTCGTCGCGACGCTCTCGATGCTCGGCTATCCCGTCGCGAGCCTGATCGCCGGCCTGGGGATCGGCGGGCTCGCCTTCGCCCTGGCCGCGCAGAAGACCGTCGAGAACCTCTTCGGTGCCTTCTCGCTCGGCGTCGATCAGCCGTTCCGCGAGACCGACTTCGTGAAGATCGAGGACTTCGTGGGGACCGTCGAGGCCATCGGGCTGCGCTCCACGCGATTCCGCACGCTCGACCGCACGCTGATCTCCATTCCCAACGGGCGCCTCGCCGACATGCGCATCGAGTCGTTCACCGCGCGCGACCGGTTGCGGCTGGCGACGGTGATCGGCCTCGTGTACGAGACCACGTCGGCGCAGATGCGCGAGGTGCTCGCGGGCTTCGAGCGCGTGCTGCGCGCGCACCCGAAGATCTGGCCCGACGCCATGGTCGTGCGCTTTAGTGCGTTCAACGCCTCGTCGCTCGACATCGAGATCATGGCGTGGTTTCAGACCTCGGTGTGGAGCGAGTTTCAGGAGATCCGCCAGGAGATCCTCCTCGACTTCATGGCGGTGGTCGAAGAGGCGGGAAGCTCGTTCGCCTTCCCGACGCAGACGCTGCACCTCGTGCGCGACGGCGCCGAGCCGGAGCCGCAGAGTTATGGCGACTCGTCGTCGCGGGAGGCGCGGTCGGGGCGGGCGCAGGGGAATCTCCGCTAGCGTACGTGCAGGGCGTCGAGGGCGGCCGGGGCGCGCGCCGCGACGCCGCGAGCCGCGCACCCCTCCCGCGGACCCGTCGGATTCTGCATTTCGAGAGGCGGTCCCCGCCATATCTTCCCGAGCATGACTTCACAGCGCAGAGCGCGTCCCCTCTCGCGGGTGCAGTCCCAGCTCAGTCGTCTGGGGCCGGCCGGCGAGAGGGCCTCGCGCGCACTGCGCGCCGCGACGATTCAGGCGCGGCGCCGCACGCGACAATTCACCTTCGGGCCTCGTCGTGTGGCGACCGGTGGGTGGGAGGACTTTGTCGACTGGTTCGGCACGCTCAACCTGAGCGAAAATGCCGTCCTCCTGATCTTCGCGGTGATCATCGGCATCGCCGCCGCGCTCGGAATCGTCGCCTTCTACTCGCTGGTCGACTTCAGCGACGCGCTCTTCATCACCTGGCCCGCCGAGCGGTTGCGGCAACTGCGCAATCCGGCGTACCGCCCGCTCCTTACGGCACTCGGCTTCGTCGCCGCGTCGTACGTGATGCGGCGCTGGGCCCCGCGCGAGGACGGCTTCACCGTCCCCGACCTCAAACGACGCGTTGCGCACGACGGTGGCGTGGTGCCGCCTCGCCCGCTCATGGCGCGCAGTGTGGCGAGCGCGATCACGTTAGGCGCCGGCGGATCGGTCGGGAGCGAAGGGCCGGCCGCGGTACTCGGCGGCGGGCTCGGCTCGGCGCTCTCCCGCACGTTTCGATTTTCACGCGATCGCACGCGCCTCCTCGTCGCCGCCGGGACGGCCGCTGGTATTTCGGCCGCCTTCAATGCGCCACTGGCCGGCGCCTTCTTCGCGCTCGAAGAGGTGCTCGGCGGATTGCAGGTGGCGGCCTTTCCCACAGTAGTCGTGGCCAGCGTCGTCGCCGCCGCGATCTCGACGGCGGTCTACGGTGTGAGCCCCGCGTTCCCGGTGCAGTCGCTGCACCTGTCGCGCTCGTGGTTCGAGTTGCTGGCGCTCCCGCCGCTCCTCGGCGTGGCGTGCGGTCTGGTCACGGTCGTCTTCGTGCGCACCTACTTCGGCGTGGGTGAAGCTGCCGAGCGTTGGCTCGTCTCGCCGCGCACGCGGGCGGCGATCGGGGGGCTGGCGGTCGGATTGATGGTCTGGCTGTCGGGGGGGCTCCTGCTCGGCGGCGGTCACCTGTCGATCCCGGCGGCGGTCTTCGGCGAGGCGGTCTGGTACGTCATCCTCGCGCTCTGCCTCGCCAAGATCCTTGCGACATCCCTAACCATTGGAAGCGGCGGCTCCGGGGGGCTCTTCGCCCCGGCGATGTACATCGGGGCGGCAACCGGGGCAGGGCTGGCGAGCCTCCTCGGGACATTGCTTCCGCATCTCACCATCCAGCCGGCTGCGTGGGCCTTCGTGGCGATGGGGGGAGTCGTCGGCGCGTCGACCGGTGCGCCGATTACGGCGATCCTCCTCGTCTTCGAGCTGACCGACGACTACGCGCTCATGGCGCCGCTGATGCTGGTGACGGGGATCGCGCTGGTGATCGCGCGACGCTACGAGCACGACGACCTGTACTCGGGGTGGCTCCGTCGGCGCGGATTCGCCACGCACGAAGTGAGCGAGCGCGACGTGCTCGGGCGGTTGCGCGTCCGCGACGCGTACGACAAGGCACCGGTGATCCTGCGCGAGCACGAGGCGGTGGAACCGGTGCTGCGGCGCGTCGCGTTCGCCGCGCAGCCGCTCTTCCCGGTCGTCGATGTCGAGGGGCGTTTGGCTGGCGTGATGTCGGTGCGTTCGCTCGCCCTGGCGTCGCGCAATCGTGAGGCGCTCCCGGGGCTCATCGTTGCCGACCTCGTTGAGGCGACGCCGGCAGTGCCGCTCGACATGCCGCTCGACCAGGTGCTGCGCCGTTTGGGGACGCGCGACCTCCCCGGTCTCCCGGTCGTCGCACTTCCCGCCGGCCACCTCGTGGGGCTCGTCACGCGCGAGCACATCACGCGCGTCGTGGAGCGCGCGCTACTGCTCGATGGCGGCGCGGCGACGGCAGAACGACTCTTCGATCCCGATGTGGCGGCGCGCCCGGGCGAACCGCCGACGCCTGCAGCGCAGGGCGCGGGCGCATTCCACGGTTAGCGCGCTCGACACGCGCGCGAGCTACGAGCGCGCCGGCGTCACCTCAGTGCGGCGTGCTGCTGTTCAGGACCAGCGTCTTCCCAGCGTCGTCCCGGCGTACATCCCGAAGCCGAAGCCGATCATGCTCAGGATGAATGCGGTCATGAGGCCGAGTGGGGCGCCGACCCACCAGCCGATCGAACTGCCAAGGGTCGTGCCGACCAGCACGAGAAGCTTTGTCATCGGTTGCCTGGCGAGGGGAAGGAGAGGGCGTGTGCGCCCCCATCGCTACTGACCGCCGAGGTGCGCGCGACGCAACGACTCCAGCGTCGATCTTAGCACCTTCGAAAGCTGCACATCGGCGAGGATCGCATCGGCGTCCATCCGGCGCCCGTCTAGCGGGACGAAGCCGGGCTCGAGCGTCACGACGCGTGTCGACATCGTGCGCAGCGTCTCCTCGAGCGACGCCCGCGCATGCACCGAGCGCCCCGAGGTCATGAGGACGGTGACCAGCTTGCCCGGGATCTCCGGACCGCTCACCAGCCAGTCGAGTGCGTTCTTGAGCGAGCCGGGGACGCCGTGCGCGTACTCGGGAGTGGAGATGAGTACGACGTCGGCGTCGGCGACTCGTGCGCGCAGGTCGGCGACGGCAGCGAGCGGAACGCTCTCCTCGCGATCGAGGTCGGGGTTGAAGTGCGGGAGCTCGCCGATCCCCGTGTAGAGCGAGACCGCGAACTCGTCAGGCGCGACGCGCGCCGCAGCGCGCAGGACTTCGGTATTGGACGATCCGGCGCGCAGGCTCCCGGATATGGCCAGCACGCGAAGGGGCGCCGCGGCGCGCATCTCGGCAGTCATCGCTTGAGCGGCGGTCGTTGCAGCTGGAGCCGAGTGGGCGCGACCTGGCGCCACGATTCCTCGAGAAGCGGGGTGAGCTTGGCTGCGGTGACTTTCGTGAGGTTCACGAGGACGTACGGATAATTGTGGTAGTGATCGGTGAGGAAGAAGACATCCGGATCGTTGGCGATCAGGTGATCGCGAACGACGAACGGGAGCTTGAGGACGAGGGTGTCGCCGTCTTCCCGGAGCCGGGCGAAGAGCTTCTTGCGGACCTTGAGTGCCGTGGTGCCGTAGCTGGTTCCCACTTCGGTCTCGGGGAGTCGACTCGCGAGTCGCACGACGGTGTTGAAGTCGATTCCCCTGCGGCGTGCGGGCATGGGCGGGGCGTGGGCGGTGGGGAAGAAGGGGGAGGGGGAGGGGGAGTGGGAACGCCAACGGGGAATTCGTCGGAGAGCCCTAACGTATGTCGCTGCGAAACGGGATGCACGCGCGAGCGTGAGAGTGCCGCGTGACGGGCGTCACCTCGCGTGCGCCGAAGCTCGTTCATCTTTCACAAAGCGAGCCCAGCGAATTCCCCTCCGCGCGGTTCGCGCAGGCGGCGCCCCTGTGGCAGATGACGGGGGCGCCGCGCTGCGCCTCCACACGTTTCGCCTGCGAGACTTTGATGACTGTGCGTGTGTTCTTGTCGGTGCGTCCCCATGCGTCCTCGGCGGCTCACTGTTCGACATCGCAGGTGCGTGGCAGGTCGACGGCACTGGCTCTCGTGCTGCTGGCGGCCGTCGTCTCCGCTTGCTCGGACTTCACTGCGCCAACCGCACCGAAAAGTCCGCGCGTCGGCGCGCCGCTCGCAAATGCATCGGCGGCGGCAGGGGTGACGTACTACGTCAGCCCCACTGGCAACGACAAGAACGCCGGAACGAGCGCCGCCAAGCCCTGGAAGAGCATCAAGAAGGTCAACGGCAAGACGTTCAACGCCGGTGACCGCATCCTCTTCGAAGGGGGCGGAAGCTTCGACGGGACGCTCAAGTTCATCGCCAGCGACCGCGGAACGGCAGCGCTCCCGATCGTGGTGAGCACGTATGGCACGGGGCGCGCGACGATCAACAGCGGCAACGCCACCGCGATCTCGCTCTACAACACGGCGGGCATCGAGCTTCGTAACCTCCGCCTGCACGGCGCCGGACGCACAACCAACACGGGGAGCGGGATCGACGTGTACAGTGATCTTGCCGGCAACGTCCTCCTCCCGTACCTGCGCGTCGACAGCGTCGAGGCGTACGGCTACGGCAACTTCGGGGTGCAGATCGGGAGTTGGAACGCGTCGAGCGGATTCTCGGATGTGCAGGTGACGAATTCCTGGGCGCATGACAATGCGCGTGGCGGCTTCTCCACCTACGCTCAGAACATGTACACGCATCGCAACGTGTACTTCGGGCACCTGACCGCGTCCGACAACCCTGGGGTTCCCGGCGCCACCACCAACACGGGGAGCGGGATCACGCTGGGCGGGGTGAAGGGCGGGGTCATCGAACGGTCGCTGGCCTACAACAATGGTGCGCTCTGCACCGCGCCGGAGGGACCGGTCGGGATCTGGACCTACGATTCCGACAGCATGGTGATCCAGCATAACGAGTCGTACAACAACAAGACGAGCGGAACGGCCGACGGCGGTGGATTCGACCTCGACCAGAACACGCGCAACTCCATCGTGCAGTACAATTACTCGCATGGGAATGCGGGGGCCGGCTACCTGATGGCGCATGCGCCGGACAATGCGAACCACGTCGGCAACACGATCCGCTACAACATCAGCGAGAACGACGGGCGCAAGAACTCGGCGGCTGCAATCGTCGTGTGGGGGCGCACGATCAATGCCGAGATCCACAACAACAGCGTCTACGTGACGCCGTCGGGGACGGGGACGCCGCGCGCGATGCATGTGCACAACGCGACGATCACCACGCACGACGTGCAGCACCTGCACATCCGCGACAACGCCCTCTACGCGACCGGCGGGCTCAAGGTCGTGATCGTATCCACCGATGCGATCAACGGTGCGGTCGACCTGCGCTTCGAAGGGAACGCGTACTACGCAGGGAGCACGGCGCCGTCGGTCACATGGGGGGCCTCAACGTACGCGGGTCTGGCGGCGTGGCGGACGGCGACCGGACAGGAAAAGGTCGCAGGCGTGGCGGTTGGCTATCAGGGCGACCCGCTCTTCACGGCGCCAGGCGCTGGCGGGACCGTCGGCAATGCCGACCAGCTGGCGTCGCTCTCCGCGTACCGGTTGCGACCGTCCTCTCCTCTGGTCGACAGCGCGCTCGACCTCACGACGATGTTCGGGACGAATGTGGGCCCGGTCGATTTCTGGTCGCAGTCGCTCAAGAGTGGCGCGACGTACGACGTCGGCGCGCACGAGTGGCGTTAGGCTGACGGTGGGCGACCGGCGCGCAGGCGCCGGTCGTGCGCGTACGTGGCCCGCCATGCCCCGGGCGCCTCGGTGACACCGAGCAGCTCTTCCAGCTGCAATGGGATCGGGAGCCGTTCGCGACGCTGCAGGCGGCGCGGGATGCGGCCGAGCATCCACCGCAACCAGGTGCCGACCGCATAGCGCGCCACCGCTCCCCGCGTGTGCGCGCCACGCTGCGTGCGAGAGAGAAGGAATACGCCGAAGGCGCGCCCGTTGTCGCGCAGCTGCCGCCGGAGTGCGCGCATCGAGCGGCGATGATAGTGGCGCACGATCGCCCGCGCCTCGTAGCGTACCACGCCGCCAGCTGCAATCGTGCGATGCAGGATGTCGAGATCGCCGCCGCCGTGTGAAGGCGTGCCGACGTCGAGCGCCGTGTCGAATCCGCCCAGCCGCTCCCACCAGTCGCGGCGCAGCGCGAGGTTTGCCCCAACGCCGAGGTGGTGCGCGCCGATACGCTCCCCCTCGCTCATCCATCCGTGCTTGAACTCGCGTGACCGTAGCCCCTTGCCCATCCCGCCGTAGAAGTCCTCGAAGACGACCTGCGCATCGCTTTCGAGCTCGCCCGGGATCACCAAGCCGGTGACGCACTGCACCGCATCACTGGCGAACGCGTCGCCAATGCCCTGCAACCAGCCACGGTCGACGCGCACGTCGTCGTCGGTGTAGGCGACGATCGCGTGTCTCGCCTCCGCCGCGCCGCGATTGCGCCCCCAGTCGAGTCCCGGCGTCGGCTCCGCCACATGCCGCACGCGCTCGTGCGCACGAGGGTCCTCGTCGCGCAGGCGCGCCACCATCTGCTCGGTCGCGTCGCTCGTGGGAGCGTTGTCGACGACGACGACCTCGAAGTCGTCGTAGTCGAGGGCGAGGAGCGACGTCAGGCAGTGGGCCAGCGACTCGGTGCGGTCGCGCGTACAGACCACCACGCTGATCGGCGGCGCATGCAGCTGGCGACTCGCCGAAGCGTCCAGCTGCTCGCGAAGAACCGCGCGCTGCAGTGCAACGCCGAGTTGGTCCTGCAGGGCGTAGTGAAGGCGCGACTCCCAGTCGCTGCCATCGCTTTGCCCGAGGTAGAGCCACCCGACCGGACGCCCGCGTAACCGCACGAGGAATCGCAGGGCGAGATAGCGTCCAACATCGCCGACCGCGGGGATACTCGCCGACAATTCCCAGTCGAAGACGCCGATCGGCGCGACCGTCAAAGGATCGTCCGCCGGATGCGCGGATTCGGCAGAAGTCGGTAGCGTGCTCATTCGGCGAGCCGCGACAGCAGCGTTTCCGCGCTGTCCTCATTGGTGACTTCGATGCGCGGGAGGGCGAGCCACGGGGCGTTGCGCCTGGCGGCACCGCTCCTTACCGACAGGCCGAACTGGAAGCCCGCCGCGCCCACGATGTGCCGGATGACGGGGTCCTCCGCGCCGTACGGATAGGCGAAAGTGTCGATCGGGAGCTGCAATTCGTCCTCCAGCCGCAATCGCGAGCGCGCCGCCTCTTCGAACGCCTCGGCCGGCGTCATTGTGGTGAAGCGGCGATGGAGGACCGAGTGTGCGCCAAACGCGACACCTGCGTCGCGCAACGCGCGAATCTGGGTCCAGTCCATCAGCGCTTCGGAGCTGGCGTCGGCATCCCACGAGTTGTGCGTGCCCACGCACCCGGTCACGATGAACGCCAGCGCCCCGAAGCCGTGACGCTGGAGCATCGGCCAGGCGTGCTCGGCGAAGTCGTCGTAACCATCGTCGAAGGTGAGGAGGACGGGACGCGGCGGAAGCGGGCGCCCCTGTTCCATGGCGCGTTGCCAATCGGCCAACTGAATGCTGCAGTATCCGTGCGCGGCGAGCGCCGCGAGCTGCTCGCTGAAGGCGTCCGGCGTGACGCGCCAGCGCTCGCGTGCACGGGGGCCAGTCGGCGCGACCCGATGGTACATCAGGATCGGGAGCCGATCCGCGGCCGGTGCGCCGGACGCAGTTGCCGGCGACTCGGTGTCGAAGTCATCCGCGATGCGCTCGTCGCGCGCGACGGTGATCGACGGAACGGTTCGAAGGCGCGTCGGGGTTCCGATCTCGCGCCAGCGGAGTGAGGGAAGATAGAGCGCGCCGTGCGATGCAGCGGCCGTCGCGTCCGTGGCGCCAATCGGGTCGCCGGGAAGCTCGAGACTCGGCGTCCCATTCTCCCGCGCCAGCTGCAACGCCAGCTCGCGTCCGGCGATCCCGATCGCCGACGCACGATCGCCGCTCCCTCCGATGAAGCGCCGCTCGCGTCGCGCCAGTATCGTGAGCGGCCGCCCCCCTCCTGCTCGCTGCGCCACGTGCGTGCGCCACCCCGGTGCAAATATCGGTTGCGAGCGCAGATGCACCTCCTCAGCAAACGCAACGCAGTCGGGATCGTGTGCAATCGCTGCACGCACCTCTGCTCGCACGCGCTGCAGCGCCGATCGTAACGATGACACGCCATCCCACGACCGGCCAATCAGCGCTTCGCGCACTGCTACGCGACAGAGCTCGAATCCGATAGCGTCGCCGAGTCGCTGCGCGAGTTCACGCGCGGGGATCGCCGCCTCGGCCCCTTCCACGCGCAGCATCGCCACTGCGACACCTCCGGCTGTGACGAGGACGTCGGCGGTGCCGTTCGCGAGCGGTATGTCTTGTGGTGCGTCGCTCACCTCGCACACGTACCATCCCGTCGACGCCGCCTCCAATGCTTCAAGCGACTGGTCGCGCATGGGCACTGCGTCGATTCCTGCGATATCCCACACATCGCGCACGAAGAGGTCCCACCCCGCCGAGTCGTGCAGCGCCTGACGACGCGCCTCGGGCTCGGTCGGCAGCCGCGTCGCGAGACACTCGCCGTCGCGCCACGCGGAGTGCTCGTTCCCGTCGTCGTGAAAGGTGCAACCGCGATACTGCGTCTCGTCGAAGAACCGGCCGAGGATGGGCCACGCCAGTGTCCCGGCAATCGCGTCGCGCAGCACCGTCGCTCGAACCAAACCATCGATCACTGGAAGCTCTACCACGCCGACCGTCTCGCCGCGCACGCGCACGTGGAAGGCGATCCGCTCGCACCCTGATGGGGCCTGGCGATCGGTCACGGGCTCGGTGCACTCGCAGTCGACGACCTGGTACAATCCGAGCGTCATGGGCCTATCGGTGCCGAGCGCAGCGACCGCCCGTTCCATGGCCACGCGCACTCCCTTTCCGTATCCCGCCATCCCGACGTGCGCTTCGACGGCTCGGAGGAACTCCTCGACGCGCGGCAGGAGCGACGCCCACTGCCCGGGCCACTCGTCATGCGTCACGCCGAGCGAGTGTGGCACCGAGCGGATCAGGCTCTCGGCGATCCACATCGGCGCCGGCGGCGTTCGCGTCGGCGACACGAACTGGAGGAGCGGCACAGCGTCTTCGCCGCGCACGATGCGCATCCCCGCGATCCAGCTGACGTATTGCAGCTGTGCCGCCCCCAGCTCGTGCGCCGGACGCCCCGCGGCGTGCACTGTGTCGGGCATGGTAGGATCGGCGGCGTGCCCGAGGGCGATGCATCGCAGCGCTTCGCCAAGGAGCGGCATGGGGTCGCTGCTCAGCGAATCCTCGCGGAACGCATAGAAGGCGAGGACCTCGTTCACCCGCCCCCAGCGCGCACCGCGACGGGCGATGCGCTGCCAGAGCACCCAGTCCTGCGTGATGCGGAAGCCGGCGTCGAACGCGCCAGCCTCGACGACCAGCGACCGCCTGACGAGGCACGCATGTACCGCGATCGCGCAGCGCACGGCGAACGTGGCGAAGAGATCGCCCACCTGCCAACAGCGCGATTCGGCGATGACGCGACCATCCTCGGTCACGCGCGCCCAGCCGCAATGCACCACGTCGAGCGTGGGGTCGTCGTCGAGCGCGGCGATCATGCGTTCGAACGCGGTGGGCGCCATCCAGTCGTCGGCGTCGAGAAAGTGGAGCAGCGGCGATGTCGCCAACCGTATGCCGGAGTTGCGCGCCGCGCTCAACCCCCCGTTGGGCTGCCGCACCAGGCGAAACCGTGCGTCGCGCTTCGCATAGTCTGCGGCGATTCGCGCGGTGGCGTCGATGGACCCGTCGTCGACGACGATCGCCTCCCAGTCGCGGAAGGTCTGGGCGGCGAGCGAGTCCAGCGCCGTGCGCAGCGTCGCTTCGGCGTTGTAGGCCGGGACGACGACCGTGATGCGGGGTGACGCCGATGGAGCGGCGAGGGGAGCCGATTGCGCGGCGTCAGCCGTCACGAGCGCACCGAGCGACGCCGTTTCACCCGAGAGCGCTTCGCGCAGCGCGAGGGCAGTGCGCAACTGGTGCGCAAGCGTGGTCGCGAGCAGGCGGCGCAAATGGCTGCCGCGCAAGCGCTCCGCGGTCGGGAGGGGATCGATCGCTCCCACGTCGAGATCGCCGAGTCGCACGCGGATCGCATCGGGGCGATTGCGTTCGACGAGCTGCTCCGCGCGTTCGAGCCCGGCCGCCAGGTCGATCGAGAGCCAGCGCAATCCTTCCGACCATCGCGCCCACCCGCTTCCCGACGCGGCGATGCGGGACGCGAGCGTCGGCTCGCTCTTTACTTCAGCTGCAACGCCGAGCCAGTACGACTGCGTCAGGATTCCCCCGTGCAGGAGGCGCCACTGGTTGCGCAGCCGCATCCGTGAGAGGATCGACAACACAGGGAGAGCGAGGCGCGTGAGGACGCGCGCGACCCGAGGGGCCCGAAAGGCGTTGAGACGCACCCACCCCGCGAGCGTGTGCCACGGTGCGCGCCGCCACGAAATGCGCAGGTACCCCGCGAGCTCCGGCCATCGCTGCGCGATACGCACGTCGGCACGCCCCTCGGCGAACTTTCTCGGGAGGAGCCGTTGCATGTCGCGCATCTCGTGGTGCACGCCGCCCGCGGCGCGCGAGAAACCACCGCGCGCCCCGGCGCGAAAGAGTCGCAGCCCCAACTCCGAATCCTCGTGGCAGTCGCCGAGCGATTCATCGAAGCCGCCGACGGCGCGGAAGAGCGCCGTCGGCATCGAAAGGATCCCCGTGAAGATCTCGTCGTAAGTGAAGCGGTGCCCGGGAGCGCCCATCTGCTCGAACTGCTGCTCCCACCAACCCCACGCGGCGATGTCGTGCAGCGTTGCAGGTGACGGCCGCACCGGAACGGGGGCTCCCACCAGCACCAGCGACTCTCCCTCCGGGATCGCCGCGTGCGCTGCCAGGTGCGAGGCGATCATGGTAGGGAATGGCTCGATGTCGTCGTCGACGAAGACGAGAATCGACCCCTGTGCGCGTGTCGCCCCCGCATTGCGCGCGATCCCCGCTCCGCGTCCGGGCGATTGCTCGATCACGCTGAGTGCGAAGGGCCACTGGTTATCGGCAATGGAGCGTTGGAGCTGACCCGCCGTGTCGTCCGTGCAGCCGTCGGCCACGACGATCACCTCGATGCGATCGGCGCTCACGCTCCCCTCGCCCGTCACCTGTGCGCGCACACGCTCCAGCAGGCGCATGACCGACGCCCGGCGATTGTGCGTCGGGACGATCAGGCTCAGGTCGAGCGGCCCGCGCGCGCGGGAGGCGCCTGCCGGCGGGCGCGTCATGCGCGCGACGACTGCGCCCGAGCGGCGCGCCGTGCGACGAGATACGCACGCGGCCCCGCTGCGCACCCGCGCAGCTCGGCAGCTGCAAGCTCGAGCGGGAGCGGCGCCTGGCGTCCGAGCATCGCGCGGATGATTCCACGGAGCTGCCACCGGAGCCACGCAAGCGCCACGTACGGAGCGCGCATCTCGCCGTGGAGGAATTGGCGTGTCAGGTACGCCCAGACCCCGGTGCCATATCCCTCGATCGCCAGGCGCAACGCGCGCCACTCGCGTCGATGCCGGTGCCAGCTCAGCGCGGCCGGCTCGTACACGATGCAATAGCCGGCGGCGAGGATGCGGGTGAAGTAGTCGTGATCCCCACCGGAACAGGTGCGCGTCCCGGCGTCGAGCGCTTCGTCGAACGGGCCTAACAACTCGAGTACCTCGCGACGCAGCGCCATGCTTGCGCCGGCGCCGACGCGGTTGACGAAGAACGGATCATCTTCAACGCCGTCGTGCAGGCGCCGAGCGTAGCCGCGGGCGAAACCATTGGTCGACTCGAACCACTCCTGCGCGGGCGTTTCCAGTTCACGTGGCAGGATGAGTCCCGTGACACACAGCGTGCGCGGATTGGCGAAGTTCGCCATCAGCGCGCGTAGCCATGCCGGGTCGACTTCGGCGTCGTCGTCGCAGAACGCCACCACGTCTCCCCGTGCCTCCTGCAACGCGCAGTTGCGGGCGATGTCCAGCCCGCCCCGCTCGGCGCGCACATACCGCACGTTGCACGTGGCGGCATGCCGCGCGACCGTCGCTTGCACCGCCGCTCCGTCGCGCGAGGCACTGTCGACCACGAGAATTTCCTGCCCGTCGTTGGGGAGGAGCGCCATCGAGGCAAGACAGCGTTCGAGATCGTCCACCCGGTCGCGCGTGCAGATCGCGATCGTCGCCCGCAACGCATCGGCCGGTGCGCGGTCGTCCCAGTCGAGCCACTCCTCGAGGGTGCGCGTGCGGATTCCCTCACCGGCGACACGTTCGACGGCGTCGCGCAGGAGTTCGGGTCCGATGACGCCCGCGTCGACCGGAACGATGCCGTGTCCCATCGGGCGACCGCGCCAGGTCACGACGAGGAGCGCCCGCTCGTATTGCGGCGCGAGCTGGAGCTCACGCGGGAGATCCGTTGCGTCGACCCGTAGGACTGCGGTTGGCATCTGTCCGGCGTCCGCGCGACTACGCGGTTAGGTGGAGGTGGACGCGCATCATGCAGGGCGCGTGAGGATCACGAGATCCTGCGTCGGTGCCGCTGCAGGTTCGGTCCCAGACCACAGCCCGGGAACGACCTTGGCAATTTCGAGTCCACTCGCCGATGCGAGGCGCCCGAGCAGCGCCGAGGAATACGCCGTCATTTGCTCGGGGTTGTCGGCGTTGACGTATGCGAAGTCCTTCCCCCATGCCGGGAGCATCAGATCGAAGGCAAAGGCCGGACTGCCGAAGTTGAAAGGGCGAACCACACCTGCGACGTATCGCTCCAGCAGAAAGAACGAGAAGACACACCGCCCGCCGGGGCGCAACACGCGCGCAGCTTCAGCGAAGTAGTGCGCGGCGTTTTCGGGAAGCATGTGCGTAAAGACCGACGCTGCGTACACGATGTCCTGCGACGCGTCGGCGACCGGGAACGTGTACTGCGTCGGCAGGAGACGTCCCTCGGGGTTGTAGTAGCTGTTGTGGACATCGGCCCAACGGAACTCGAAATGCGGATGCGCGCGGTGAAAGGTGCGCGCGAGGAACTCCACCTTCCGCCGCACGATCTCGAAGCCGGTGTAGTGTCCGTTGCGCAGCAGGTAGCGAATGGCGAAGGCGATGCGTCCGAGGCCGCACCCGATCTCCAGCACGTCACTGGTAGGGGTGAGCTTGCCGTGCGCGCGCAGGAGATTGCTCCACTCTTCCCCCCAGCGAAACCATTCCTCGAGGATCGCAATGCCCTCCTCGCGCATGAGGGGCGGCGGCGGAATGAGGTCCGGCTCGTACGCCAGCCACTCGGGATAAGACACGAGGTCGCTCATGGGGCAGTGCGTTGAGGGATGTGGAAGTTCACGGGCGTGTATCGGACCGCCGCGCATCGTTGGCCGTGCTGTGCGGCGTGACCGCTGCGCGCGGATTGAGCTGCGCGATCCCGGCAAACGGAATCCCCTCGCGCACGTCGACGTTGGCGGCGGGACCGGTGAACGAAACGCGCCCGATCATCCGGTCCCACGTGTGGCATTCAATGAGGTAGATCCCGCGTTGGAGGTTCATCTGCAGCGCGAACTCCACCGTGAAATCGCCCGTAGTCGGAATCGCTGCGCCGAGTTGGTCTGAGCTCGCCTCGAAGACCACGGCGCCATCGTGCGTCGAACGCGCAACGACGCGCACCGTCTCGGGTTCGGTCCAGCCGTTCTCGCGCACGCGACAACGAAGCGTGGCCACGAGCGGTTCACCCGAGCGCACGGTCGACGACGACAGCGAGAGCGATTCGATCGTGACCGCTCCATCGCCCGCTGCGCCGACAGGGAGGGACGCTTCGCCGCCAAGGTACGCCGTGATGCACGCGGCGGGCGTCCCCGCGCAGGCGACCCGTCCGCGGTCGAGGAGCATGGCGCGGGTGCACAGCGTACTGATCGCCTCCAGCTGGTGCGACACGACCACCACCGGGATCTCGCTCCGCACGAGCTCCTGCACTCGGCTAAACGCGCGTTGCTGGAAGGCGGCGTCGCCGACGGCGAGGACTTCATCGATCACGAGCACGTCGGGGTCGAGGTGGGCGGCGATGGCGAAGCCGAGTCGCGCCTGCATCCCGCTCGAGAAACGCTTCACCGGCGTGTCCATGAACGCCTCGACGCCGGCGAAGGCGACGATCTCGTCGAAGCGCGCGGCGATCTCGCGTCGCGGCATCCCCATGATCGTCCCTTGCAGGAAGACGTTCTCGCGACCGGTCAGGTCGGGGTGAAAGCCGGACGCCACCTCGATGAGTGCACCGATGCGACCGCGCAATTCGCACGCGCCGCGCGTTGGCTCCATGATCCCGGTGAGGAGCTTGAGGACCGTCGACTTCCCGGCACCGTTAGGGCCGATGATCCCCAGCGCTTCGCCGGGGGTGATGGTGAAGTCGAGTCCACGCAGCGCCCAGAACTCGCCGCGCCACAATCCTTCGTCCGGATCGCGGCGCCCGACGAGCTGCTTCGCGAGGGCAGGGATCGCATCGCGCAGCCGGTTGTGCACCTCGCCGTATCGGAACTTCTTCCAGACGTCGTGGAAGGCGATGTAGCCGTCGCCGCGCGACATCAGACGAACTCCGCGAACCGCCCGGACGCGCGGCGGAAGATGATCGCACTCACCAGGAGCCCGCCGATCGACCACGCCGCGGCGTAGATGAGATGCGACGGTGCCCAGACGACTGCGCCCGAGGCGCTGATCAGCGTCTCGCGCAAGTCGTGCCCGTTCACCAAGGCAAGACGTGCCCCCTCGAGAATCGGAGTGAGGGGATTGAGCGAGAAGCTCCGCGCACCCGCTCGCCCGAACGCGTCGAGGTCGAAGAAGACCGGCGTGAAGAAGATGCCGAAGCTCGTGATGAGCTGCACGATGTGTTTGGCGTCGCGGAAGAAGACGTTGGCGCACGCCGAGAGAAGCGAGACGGCCGTCGTGAAGGCGACGAGGAGGACGACCAGGAGGACGACCCACGGCAACCCCTTCACGTGCCCCAATTCGTAAAACGGGAATACGAGAAGGAGCGCGGCAGCGCCGACCGCGGAGTCTACCGCCTGCGTAAGCACCGCCGACACCGGGAGGAGTTCGCGCGGAAAGTAGACCTTCGTCACCAGCGGGAAGTTCGCGGTGAGGCTCGCCGTCCCGAAGCCGAGTCCCCCAACGAAGAAGGACCAGCCGATCGACTTCACCGCGAGCGCGGCGAGTTCGATGGGGGCGACCGACCGCCCCACCAGGGAGGCAAAGGCCCAGCGGATGATCGCGCCGGCAAGAACGACAACGAGCGGGGTCAGGATCGCCCACAGCACGCCCATCACCGACTGCTTGTATCGGATCCGGAGGTCGCGAAGCGTGAGCTCGTACAGGAGCTCTCGGTAGCGCACGAGGTCACGCCCGATCTGCGCGAGCGATCCGACCGGTCGTCTGGCATTCATCCGCGGTGCACCCGCGGGTAACGACGATCGGCGTGGCGCATTTTGTGCTTTGTCGTCGCGGTGCAGGGAGGACCTGTGGTATCTGGGGCGAGGTGTCAGGGGCCAGTGCGATCTTCGGACCGCGTAACCGACCGCCCGCGGAGACTAATGACTCCCGGGCGACCGCCGTACTCCCGATTGCCTTCTGACGCACTCCTGACGCCCTTCCTTTCGAACTCCGCCCTCCCGTGCGCCGCGCGCGTCCGAGCCGCCAAACGTCCATGCGGACTGAATTCGGCGCCTCACCCCTCCTGACGCGCGCAGCGCATCACCCCGCTTCTCCTTTCGTTGCAGCATGTTGCGCCTCTCCGGCTCCACGGCGCGATCCACTCCGACCGGGCACGTCTGCTCTCGAACGATTTCCCGCAGCACCCGGCCTCACGTTCCAGACGTAGAAAGGTTCGCCGAGGATGCATGTAGTCGATGATCACGATTCGCGGTCGTACGTGAGCGACGAACGCTCAGCGGCGGTGATTGACAACGTTCCCGTGTTGCGCGGGAGCGACAGCCTCGTGCATGCAGGACTCACCATCCTCGCGCTCTCCGGCATTGTCCTGTTTACCGGATTCTGGATCAGGGAAATCTGGCCGGAACGGACGTCGTGGCTGACACCCGTCGTCGGGCTGCTCCTTCTAATCTTGATCGTCGTCTGGCTCGGGCAGTGGCTGGCAATCCGCCGCATGGTCCGACCGGTGGCGCGTCCGCTCCCCGACGGCCTGCGCGTCGCGGCGGTGACCACGTACGTGCGCTCGCACGAGTCGCTGCGCATGCTCAAGCAGACGCTCACGGCGATGCGAGCGATGCATGGAGCGCACGACACCTGGCTCCTCGCCGAGCAGGAGGACGGCGACGTACGCGCGCTCTGTGCGCGACTCGGCGTGCACCACTTCTCGCGCGAACGCATGCCGGAGTTCCAGGGGGCGAGCGGAGCGTACCGGTCGGCGAGCAAGCACGGAAACTACAACGCCTGGCTCTCGGCGATCGGATACACAAACTACGACGTGCTCGTCATGTTCGACCTGGACCACGTCCCCGAGCCGAACTACCTCGAGCGAACGCTGGGATATCTCGACGTCCCCGACGTCGGTTTCGTGCAGCCGCCGCAGTACTACTACAATCAGGAAGCATCCTTCGTGGCGCAGGCGGCGGCCGAAGAAAGCTATGCGTACTACTCGACGCAGCTCATGGCGTCCTACTCGCTCGGACACACCGTGGTGATCGGCTCGCATGGCGTGCACCGGATCTCGGCGTTGCACGACGTGGGGGGATTTCCGTCGCACGATGCTGAAGATCTCTACCTCACGATCCTCTACCGCTCGCACGGGTGGCGCGGTGTCTTCGTCCCCGAGATCCTGGCGATGGGGACCACGCCGGTCGACTGGGCGGGATATCTGCGTCAGCAGCTGCGCTGGTCCCGCTCGCTGATCGACCTCAAGCTGCGCGTCGTTCCGAAGCTCTCGATTCCGCTTCCCGTGCGCGAGCGCGTGCTCAACCTCGTGCACGGCGTCTACTACCTACGCGCGCTGTGCATTCCGGTCTTCTACGTCATGCTGTGCGCAATGCTGCTGCGGAATCGCGTGTCGCCATTCATGCAGCCGCGCGCCCTCTTCGCCGTCGTCGCGCTCTTTGCCCTCCTCGCGATGATCGAGCGCTTTTCGCATCGCTTCTATCTCGATCCCGACCGTGAGCGCGGATTCCACTGGCGCGCGACCCTGATGCAGTTCGTGAAGTGGCCGGTCTTTGTGCGGGCGGTGGTCGAAGCGGTGCGCGGCGTGCGAATTCCCTACGCCCTCACGCCCAAGGGGCGCGCTGCGCCGCGCACGCGCGCCCTTGCTCCCGTGCAGTTCGCCGTCGCCACCGCGCTGATCGTGTCGGCCGTCATCGGCAGGATACGCCATGGGGAGTTGCACCTGACGATTGTGATCGCCGCGGCGATCGTGATCGGTGTCTCGTTCGCGATTGCGTTAAGCGACACCGCCCAGGATCCGGAGCACTCCGTCGAGGAGCTCTACGCGGCGCGCCGACGGGCGCTGCACGCCGCCGACGGATAGGAGAGTAGTCGGCGGCGTCGCGCCGGCAGGCTGTTGCTACCGTACGCCGTCGCTCGAGTGCGCGAGCGTGAGCGCCCACACCTGAAGCATCACCGGCTCGACGGTCCCCGTGCTACTGTCATCCACGGTCGATGCGAGGGTGAATCCCAGCCGCCGCGGGATCGCCGCACTCGCGGCGTTGCGCGCGTCGCAGCGGATCTCGACGTGCGCCAACGCGGGGAGCGAGTCCGCCAGCTGCAAAATCGCCTCGGCCGCTTCCGTCGCGAGGCCGGCGCCGGTCGCATCCTGACGTAGCCAGTAGCCGATCTCCCCTCGATCGGCGTCGGGGTAGGGTACGCGTCCGCTCGCCGCGCGCGGGAAGAGCGCGACTTCGCCCAGCAATCGCCCATCGTCGAGCGCGAACATCGCGTAGCGCCACTCGCGAGCCGCCGCGAACTCGCTCGCGAATCCCTCGAGACGCTCGGCGAGGAGCGGTACCGGAGCCGCCTCCCACACGCGACGCGGTATCCACGGGGACAGGTGCGCATAGTTCGCGACGAGGATCGGTGCGAGCGCCTCGGCGTCGGACCCGCGCCATGGACGCAGATGAAGGCGCGAGGTGCGAATTGCCCGCGGTACGGGAGCGTCGGATGGCGGAGATGCGGTCACTGTTTCTTCTTTTTAGGTGGGAGAGTGGCGACGAAGGCGAGACAGCGCGTTACCCACTCGCGGAGCGACTTCTCCGACGAAAGCCCCGGCGCGTCGACGTACACGTAGCCCGTCATCGGCTTTCCGGTGAAGTCCATCGGGCGCACGTGTCCGCATGCGAGCGAATGTGCGTGTCCCTCGGCGGTGGCGCCAAGCGTTCGCGCGATCACCACAACCAGCGCGGGACCCGCGAACGATACTGCGTCCACGCCTCGCCGTGCGTGGCGGCCAGGTACGGCTCTTCTCCCCAAATCACCCGCAGGTGGAAGGCGACCGCGAGCGCGATGCCGTAAATCGCCAGCGCCGAGGAGCGAAATACGATCGCCCACCCCGCGATCATCGTCAGCACCGCCACATACATTGGGTTGCGCGAGAAGCGATACGGCCCCTCACGCACCAGTGCGACGGGAGGATCCCACGGCGCGAGCGTCCCCCCTCCACACACGAGAAAGTCGCGCACGCACCAGAGGAGGACGACGCTCCCAGCGCCGAGCACGATGCCACCCGGCAGGCCGAATCGCGCGCTTGCACCGCGCGGGCGGAGGAGGAATACGGGGATGACGATCGCGACCATCCCGGGAAGTGCGACGAAGGCGCCTAACGCACGCAGGACCAGCCACCGGCCGCGCGCGGCGTCGCTCACTCGTCCACCGTGTGCGGGTTCGAGCCGGTGATACCGCAGGTCAGGGGACGATCGTCAGCTCGCTGGTCCCGAGCATCGCGGTCGCCAACTCGACGACACGAGCGAAGACGCGGTCCGCCTCCTTCATCGACATCCGCTCGGATTTTCCGCGCTCCGGGCCGTGCCACGTCGTCAGGCTCGAGCGGTAGAGCCGGTGCCCCATTGCGTACGTCCACTCGACGAAGGCGTGACGACCGCCGGCATGATAGACGATCGATTCGCCGCGTGTGTCGAGTTCGATGCGATCGTCGCCCGCTCCCAGTCGCGATGTCGACGATTTCCACTCGGGCACAGCGTGGTTGGCGCGGATTGTGTCCATGTGGGGATTTCGAGGTGGGTCAGGCGCGCGACCGCGCACCCCTTCGACGCCTCCACCGTATCCCGCGCGCCATTGGACCGCAAGTCCTCATGGCCTCGGCCGCTGCCGCAATCAACCGCAATCGCTGGCCAGGTGGGTAACGCGCCTAACACGTCGCGTAACCTTCAAGCCACCGAGTTACCGGGCGTGAGTGCGCACGATTCCGAATGCGAACTCCTGCGCTGGCAATGACTTGCCTCCCGAATCGCGCTGCTGGAGTCGGGCGCGATAGAGCCCCGCATCGACGATACGTCCCCCCTCGTCGCGAAGGTCCCAGCGCACCGCGCCACCGGCGTCGCTCGCTTTCGCTACGATTGCGCGAACAAGCGTTCCGTCGCCCCGCGAGACCACGATGATCCCCGGCTGCACGTTGAGGAACGCCACGCGATTGTCGCTGGCCACGGTGATCGCGAACGCGTCGTTCCGACGCTCGCGAATGAGAAGCGATGGGAAGGGCGGGGCGAGGGGGCGTGCGCCCGTGATCGTTTGTCCATCGGCGCGCACCTCGACGAGCGATGCGAGCGCCTGCGCCATGGCCGGATCGAGCGCGATCGCGTGGCGGAATGCCGCTGCCGCCGAATCGGCGCGTCCGGGTTCGGCCAGGAGTGCGCCGAGGTTGAACCAGGTCACGGCGAGTCCCGGCTGTTCGGCGAGCGCGGTACGGTACTCGCGCTCGGCGTCTTCCACGCGCCCCTCGCTTGCCAGGAAGTCGGCGTACTCGCTGCGGATCCAGGCGAGCGCGGGTTGGATATCCAGCGCCCGCCGAAACAGTGCCTCCGTTGCGGCTGGCGGTCGCCCGGCGCGTCGATACGCCTGGGCCAGCGCACGAAGCGGGTCGGGACGAGACGAGTCGATGTGCACCGACCGTTTGAACGCGGCAATGGCGCGATCGGTCTGGCCGCGCTGCTCGTAGGCCACGCCGAGGAGGAAGAGTGCCTGCGCGTGCGTGCTGTCGCCGGCGAGCGTCTTCTCGAGCGATGTGGCCGCCCGGTCGAGGACGCGACCATTACCGGCAAGCGACGCGTAGACCACTTCGCCCAACCCTTCGTACAACGGCGCCTCGGGGCCGATGCGATCGCGGGCGAAGTACGGCTCGATCGGCAGCGCATCCGCGTTCGGGGGGACGGCCGCGACCGGCGCAGTCGGCACCTTGCGGATCCAGTGTTCGGTGAAGGCGCCGTGGGGGACGGTGCGCTCCTTGATCCTGGGCATGTGGCACGACACGCAGTCGGCAGTTGGCGTGTGCACCGCGCGCGATGGCGATTGCGCGAGCTTTGCCGAGAGCGCACCCTGCTGGTGACATTGCAGGCAGGGAGCGTTGCGCGAGCTGCTGTCGCGCGCGGCGCGGTGTGGATCGTGGCAGGTGGCGCACTCGAGCGGCGCCGCCGAATTGCGGCTGGCGAGAAAGCAGGCGCTCTGTCGCAAGCGGTCGGCATGCGAGACAACGTCGATGCTCCCCGCGACCTTGAAGAGCGCCCACTGGTCGCGCAGCGGCTGCGAGGGCATGTAGGAGAAGGCGTCCTTCCCTTCGCGCAGCACCGCGACCGGCGTGTGCACGTGGCACTGGTCGCAGAGGTCGAGACGGCGCTCGAGCGACATGCGCCGCGGGTTGACGATGCTGGCGTCGAAGATCGTGTCGCCCCGCGCTGGCGCCAGGTGTTGCTGCAGGTGCAACGAACCGGGGCCGTGGCAGCGCTCGCATCCGATGCCGGGCGGGAGCGCGGCGTATTTCCCTTCAAGCGCCGGCAACACGGTCGGATAGCTCGAATGGCACGCGATGCACCGATCGGGGATCATCCGGTCGAAGCGCGCGTTGTTCACCTCGTAGCCCGGGCTGAAGTCCCAGCCGTGCGCGCCGTACCAGGTGAGCGGGAGTTGGAAGAGGCGTCCGTTCTCCTCCGTGAAGTACGAGCGCGCCACGTGTCCGCTCCCCATCACCCAGTCGATGCGCCTACGCAGCTCGTGCAGGCGGCGCCCGTCGGGGGTATCGAGGAACTCCACCTGGTACAAGTGCCCGCTGTCACGAACCACCGTGTACGAGAGGCCGGTCGGTCGGTTCACCAGGGGTACCACAAGCGTCGACTCGACCTGCGTCGCGGCACTCCACCGCTGGAAAGACTGCGCCATGGTGTTGGGCGCGTATGCCGCTGCCTCACGCGCGTGACAGTGAAGGCACGACGAGTCACCGACGTAGTGCGCCGCCGACGACACGTAGCGGAAATCGGGCGACGGTGCCTCTGGAGGCTCGGCGACCACCGTCGTGTCAGGAGCGGGGCGCGATCGTTCGCACGCCGAGAGGGCAAGCACCGCCAGCAAGGCGCACCACGCAATGCCCGCGAGCGAACGCCAGCGCCGGCTAGGCCGCGCGAACGGCGGCGCACTCGGCATCAGCGCGCGTTCTCCTCGTGTCGACGTACCAGCTCCTTAGGCGCCAGCAGGCGCCACGCCTCGTATAGAAGCGGTCGCAATTCCGCGACGCGCACGGCAGGGAGTCGCACGAGTACGGCCGGAAAGCCGTTGTAGTGCGGTTCGGTGAAGTACTTCTCCGGCTCGGCGGCGATCATCAGGTCGCGCTGCGCGACGTTTGCCACCCGAATGGCGAGGACCTTCGGATTCGGCACCTTGGGCTGTTTCGGTTCCACGCGCTCGTTCCAGACCCAGGCGAATCCCTTCTCCTTTCCCTTGTTGGTTACCGAGAAGGCAAAGTGTCCGTCCCCCTCGTGCACCTCGGGGAGTGCCATGGCGATCCTGCGCACCTGCGCCTGAGTGGCCATCGCGATTACAGCGCCACGCCGATGCGCGCAGCGATGCGCTCGAAGCGCGGATCCTCACGCACCACGTTAGGCCACGGGAGGACACGCAGCCGAACGAGGTCGCTCACCCGCTCCTCGACCGCCTGTTCGAGCCAGTGAAAGGTCGCCTCGACGTCACCCAACCCGGCATGCGAGATCGAGCGGTCGAGCGGGGAGACGTAGCGTGTTTCCGATGCCGCGTCGAGCCGCGCGAGTACGGCGCGCGTGATGTCGTGTCGCCCGCCGATCCCGGCGGTGATGCCAAGATATCCCGAGCCGATCGTCCCGTCCGTCAGCTGCACGAGCTTCTGGAAGTCGGCGATCGCCTCGGCAAAGCGCCCCTGGTAGACGTGCACTGCGCCCAGCGGCCAATAGGTGAGCGCGAAGTTCGGGTCGAGCGCCTGCGTGCGGCGAAGCTGCTCGAGCGCGTCGTCGTAGCGGTGCGCCCAGAAGAGCGCGTAGCCCATGTGCGCGTTGATGATCAGCGAGAGCGGGTCCAGCTGCAACGCGGTGCGCATCGCCACGATCATCTCGTCCATGCGCCGCATCACCAGGAGGCACCACGCATACCACTGATGGGCACTCGCGTAACTCGGGTCGAGCTCGATGGCGCGCAGGAACGACGCCTCCGCGCCGCTCCAGTCCCAATCGAAGAAGAGCCGCGCATAGCCGAGCGACGCGTGCGCGTGGACCAGCGACTCGTCGATCTCGAGCGCGCGTGAGGCGGCCGCCTTCGCTCGGGGATACGCCTCGCGCGGCGGGAGGTAGTTGTAGTAGCCGAGGACGTTGTAGGCGTCGGCCAGCCCCGCGTGCGCCAGCGCGTAGTTTGGGTCGCGCTCGATCGCCTCCTGGAAGTGCTCGATCGCCCGCAGAAAGCCGTCCTGCGTGCGTTTGTTCCACTGGTAGCGCCCGCGCAGGTAGGCGCGATAGGCAATCGAGTCCTCGGTGTAGCGACGCACCAGCTGGTCGCGCTCGGCGGCCGACAGCCGCAACCGCAGCGACTTCACGATCTCGCTGGCGACGTCTTCCTGCACCGAGAAGATGTCGTCGGAACTGCGGGCGAAGCGGTCACCCCAGAGTTGCGATTCGGAGACGGCGTCGGAGAGTTCGGCGCTCACCTGCAGCTTGGCCCCGCGCTGCAGCACGCGCCCGGTCACCACCGCGCGCACGCGCAGCTCGGCAGCGATGACCGGGATGTCGAGTTCGCGATCCTTGTAGCGATAGACGATCGAGCGCGGGACGACGCGAAGCCCTGGCACCTTCGAGAGCATGTTGAGGATGCTCTCGGTGATCCCGTCGGCCAGGTACTCCTCGTCGGTCCCCTTGGCGGGTGACGTGAACGGGAGGACGGCCAGTGAGTCGATGGGGCCGGAGCTGGCGGCGTGCGGTGTGACCAGCGCCGTAGCCGCCCGCTGTTCGCGTGTTGTCGTGAGGGCTGCTGGCGGCGACGTCGGGAGGTGGCGCGTCTCGAGGACGCGCAGCGCGTTGCGCATGTCGGCTCCCGACGCATAACGATGCGCCGGGTTCTTCGACATCGCCGTGGTGATCACCGTGCGCAGCGCCGGCGGCACGCCTTCGCGCACGATCGACGGCGGGTCCTTCACGAAGTGCTGCATGATGATCGACTGCGCCGTGGGGCCGTCGAATGGCGGTGTCCCGACGAGCATGTGGTACATCACGCATCCCAGGGCGTAGATGTCGCTTCGCCCGTCGATCTCGTCGCCGCCCCCCTGCTCGGGGCTCATGTACGACGGCGTCCCGATGGCCAGTCCGGTCACCGTGAGGTCGGGGTCGGCCTCCTCCGTCGCCTTGCGCACTGCGCGCGCGATCCCGAAGTCGGAGACGATCGCGTGGTCGTCCTCGAGCAGGATGTTGGCCGGCTTGATGTCGCGGTGCACGACCCCCTGCCGGTGGGCGTAGTCGAGCGCGTCAGCGACCTCTTCCGCTAGATGGATGACTTCGGCGATCGGGAGCGCGCCATCGCGCGCGAGGCGCTGCTGCAGCGACTCACCGAAGATGAAGGGCATCGTGTAGTACAGGATTCCTCCCGCCTCTCCCGCACTGAGCAGGGGAACCATGTGTGGATGGCGCAGCGTCGCCGCCACTTGGATCTCACGACGAAAGCGATCGGCGTTGACCCCCGCACCGACCTCGCGGGCCACGACCTTGATCACCACGCGTCGATCGAGCGCGATCTCCACCGCTTCGAAGACGCGGCTCATCCCACCGCCTCCGAGTTCGCGCACGATCTCGTAGGTGTCGGCCAGCGCAGCGGCGAGCTGCGTGGCCAGTGCGTCCTTTGGCGGAAGAAGCGGTGCGTCGGCGGTCATCGCCCCAACGTTATCACGAAGTCGCGAATTCGTCGCCTCCTCGACGGTTCCTTGCGCGAATCGCACGTGATCCACACGCGGTTCGCATGATACTCGCCCGTCAGCCACACGCGACTCGTGCGCTGATCATCTTCGCTGGCCGCCTCACGAGCGATTGCGCCTTGCGGCTGAGGCAAGGGGGGCGTATGTCCGTGTCGCGGCGAATGACGCGTCGCGACGAACGAACATTGTACGACGGACGCGGCCCGCTGCGCCTGCACTCCCCATCCTTCCTCACGTGGTGCCATGACGACCTCGCACTCGTCCCCGCTCCCGCCGATTCCCTCGACGATTTCCATCCCGACCTTCAAGGTCACGTCGACACCGACCGGGAACATCACGATCCCCAGCGCGCTCCCCTTCTACTACGCGGGGATCCAGACGATCTGGATCTACTGGCAGGTCGACCTTCCGTTGCTCGACACGTACCTCAATCCGCTCGGCATGACGCCGGCGAACTTCGGCGGCGTCGGGGCGGTGGGGATCAACTTCTTCAACGCGGTCGCGCTCTACGGGCAGGGGCAGCCGGGGAATCCGGGGGCCAACGGCTTCAACGAGACGGAGCTGACGATCCTGGCGTACCCGTCGAACCAGGCGGCCAACGTCCCCACGATGACGTTCCACGACTTCGTGACGCAGGGGGACCAGACCAAGCGCATCGGCGCCTACCGTGTCTGGGTCGCGTGCGACAGCGCGGTTGCCGTTGCAGCTGGCCAGCAGCTCTTTTTCGAGAACAAATTCCTCACCCCCTACACGTACAATGTGCCGTCGCTCAACAACCCGGGACAGTCGCTCTGGTCGTGGACCTGCCACGATCCCGAGGACACGACACAGCAGATCTACGAGGCGCAGGTATCGTTGAGCGGATTGAACGCGGTACCGGGGAACATGTCGGAGTGGATCGACCTGAGTTACGTGCAGAGCGCCAAGCGCGTCGCCGGCTCGCGCCGCAACTACTTCGGGATGTACGACACCTACTTCATCCCGCACGCCAACCGCAACGCGGTCAACGTCTCGATGGGGACGAGCACGCATCCGATGCGCACCGACATGCAGCAGCTGATCGGGAACCGCCCGGCCGCGGCCGTGCAGGTCTTCAAGTCACCCGCCTGCATCGCCGAGGCGTCGGCGTACTGGGCCGACCTCTAATCAGATATTGCGCGCATGAGCGCCGATCATTCTCCCATTCCGCGCAAGCGCGCGCAGGCCGCGCTCGCCCTCCCCTCGTACGACAGCGCCGCGCGCGCGCCGCGCCGAGCGCACCGGGCACCGAGCGACGTGGCGCGCCGCGACTTCGTCGCGCTCTCCGTCGTGCTCACGGGCTTCGATGATGCCGAACTCTGGGGGACGGGGATGGTCGACCCCTACCTCGGCTGGCTGCTGAGTGTCGTTGGGGATCGCCACATCGGAGCACTGCTCACGACGGCGCGTCGCATTCTCGACGAGTGCGGCGACGATCTCGACGCGGCAGAACGACTGGTGGCGATCGACATCCTCGCCGATGCGACGTTAGGTCCGCTCGCCCGCAACCTGGTCGTCCTCTGGTACCTGGGGCAGTGGAACCAGCTCCCCGCCGACTGGCGCGATACCTGGGGCGCGAGCGCGATGGACCAGACCTGCATCATCTCCCCCGAGGCGTACGTACAGGGGCTCGCCTGGCCGGCCATCGACACGCATCCGCCAGGTGCAAAGATGCCGGGGTACGGCTCGTGGGCGCTCCCCCCCGCCGGCGCGGAGGAGCTGCCATGAGCATTCCGCAGGGGAGCTTCGACGCGGTGATCATCGGGGCGGGACCGATCGGGGTGAACATCGCCAAGGTCCTGACCGATCGGGGGAAGCGGGTGTTGATCCTCGAGGCGGGGCGCGCATCGGGACTCTCGTACGACGGATGGCTCTCGTACGTCGACACCTATCGCTCGGCGCTCGTCAAGGAACCCAACGCGCCGTATCCGCCGAATCCGAACGCCCAAAGCACCTACAGCCAGGACATCCTGAATATCCAGAACCGCGTCCCGGTCATCTCCGGCTATCAGGTGGAGCGGGGGCCGCTGTCGTTCGCCTCCACGTACCTGCGGTCGCTCGGCGGGACGTCGCTGCACTGGCTCGGGACGTGTCCGCGCATGGTGCCGAACGACTTTCGCATGAAGACGCTCTACGGCGTGGGGGTCGACTGGCCGATCAGCTACGACGAGCTGCAGCCCTACTATTGTCAGGCTGAGTGGGCGCTCGGCGTTTCGGCAAACAAGGAAGAGCAGGAGCACTTCGGGATCTGGTTTCCCGAGGACTACGACTACCCGATGGAGCGCATCCCCCCGAGCTACAGCGACCGCGTCTACGCGAAGGGGGCGGCGAAGGCGACGGTGCGGTTCGGGGACCGGGAGTATGGGATGACCGTCACCTCTCTCGCGCAGGCGCGCAATTCCATTCCGCGGAAAGGCTACACGCTCAAGGGGGCGGTCGGCGCGCACCACGTGGGGCAACGCTGCGAGGGGAACGCCTGCTGCATCCCCATCTGTCCGGTGCAGGCGAAGTACTCGGCGCTCCGCACGCTGCAGGAGCTGGATACGAACTTCTATTCACTGGTGACGCAGGCCGTCGCGTCGCGCATCCTGATCGAGCCGAACGGACGTATTGGCGGTGTCGAGTACAAGCGGTACGCCGCTGAAGGCTCCAATGAGTACACGACCGAGACGGCGACAGGGACGCTCTACATCGTGGCAGCGCATGCCGTGGAGAGTGCGAAGCTGCTCCTCGCCTCGGGAGCCGCGAATTCGAGCGACCAGCTCGGGCGCAACCTGATGGACCATCCCTTCTTCCTCACGTGGGCGCTCAATCCCACGCCGGTCGGAGCGTTTCGCGGACCGGGGCAGACATCGGAGATCCCGTCATTCCGCGACGGCCCGTTCCGCACGGAGTTCGCGGCGTCGCGCATCGATCTCGGGAACTGGGGGTGGGACATCGCGACGTTTCCCCCCAACTCGAACGTGCAGAAGGCGGTTGCCAAGAACGTATTCGGACGGACGCTTCGCAAGCGGCTCGCTGACCAGATTCCTCGACAGCTGCGTGTGGGTTACGTACTCGAGCAGCTTCCCGAGGCGTACAACCGCGTGACGATCGACCGCGACTTCATCGACCCTATTGGCTGCTACCGCCCGGTGATCAGCTACAACGTCTCCGACTACACGCGCGCCGGGATGGTGGCGGCGAACAAGATTTCCAACGCGCTCTTTCATGCGATGGGGATCGACGATTCCGACATCCATACCCACTTCACGCCGCAGTCGCCCGGCTACATGACGTATCGCACCGAGTCGGGAGAAGAGGTGCCGCTCTCGTTCTATGGATCCGGGCACCACATGGGGACGCACCGCATGGGCGTGAGCCGCACCGACTCGGTCACCAATCGATTCTCGCGGAGCTGGGATCACGAGAACCTGTATGTGGTCGGATGCGGCGGGATGCCGACGGTCGGTTCGTCGAATCCGACGCTCACGGCGGTCGCCATGGCGCTCATGGCGGCCGATGACATGCTCACGCAACTCGGCTGAGGGGCGACCATGGCGATCGACTCGCTCCCCGACCTGCGCCGGCACCTGCGATGGGCGATGAAGGTCGAACTCTCGACCATCCCGCCGTATCTCTGTGCGCTCTACTCCATCCCGGGCGGGAGCAACCTCGAGGCGCAGACGCTTCTGCGCAGCGTGGTGATGGAAGAGATGTTGCACCTGACGCTCGCGGCGAACGTGCTCAATGCGGTCGGCGGCAAGCCGCACATCGACTCGCCGTCGTTTGTCCCGCGCTATCCCCGTCCGCTCCCGCATTCCGACAAGCGCTTCAAGGTCTCGCTTCGCGCGCTCACGCCCAAGGCGGTCGAGACATTCCTGCGCATCGAGAAGCCCGCGCCCCCCGGTGCGCCGCCAGAGGGGGATCACTACGAGACGATCGGGCAATTCTACGAAGCTGTGGAGCAGGGGCTCACCGACCTGACGCACAAACTTGGCGAAGCGAAAGTCTTCCGCGGCAAGGGAGAGCGGCAGGTGCCGGCTGGCACATGGTACTACGGCGGCGGTGGGGACGTGATCGAGGTGCACAACCTCGAGTCCGCGCTGCACGCCCTGCACGAGATCACCGAGCAGGGAGAGGGGCTCGACCACACCATCGTCGACGGCGATGCGGCGTTCAACGATGTCGACGAACTCGCGCACTACTTCAGGTTCGAGGAACTGCGCCTGGGGCGCCGCTTCGTGGCGACCGACACCCCCCAGACCGGACCCACCGGCGACGAGCTCCCGATGGACTGGAGCGCGGTGCTCCCGATGCATCCGAACCCGAAGAGCGCCGAGTATGTCGCGTATCCGACCATCCACCGGCAGATGGTGAAGTTCAACCGGATCTACACCCGATTGCTTCGCCAGCTGCAACGCGCCTTCACCGGGGAGCCGCAGCTCCTGCGCGAGGGGGCGAACACGATGTACGAGTTGCGGTACCAGGCCGAGTTGCTCATGCGAATCCCGTCGCCGATCCACGAAGGAGAGAACTGCGGGCCGCCGTTCGAGTTCGACGACAGCGAGGGCGCGTGAGTACTGCGGCATAGCCGCCACTCAGCGGCTGCCGCCTAACCGCGCCCCTGTGCGGCGAGGTCGACGTGCACGAACCCGCCGAGCCGGCGCAGCTTGGTCACCGCCACCTCCGAGGACGTCCCCTCGAAGCAGCGGCTCCACGCCTTGGTGAGCGCCACCCACGAGCTGCTCTTGAGGTGCGCCGTTAGCGCCGAGTCGTCGCGATAGCATTCGTAGAACAGGAGGGTACGCGTCTCGCGACCCTTGGCATCGAGGACGCGATGCACGAGGTACAGGAGCGTCCCGGGTTGCTCCTCATCCGACTGTTGCCTGACGGCTTCGACGAGCTTGAGAGCACGAGAAACGGCGCCCTCCTTCATGGTGAACTGCGCGACGAGTGTGATCATGGCGTTCTCCGAAAGGTCGTGGCGCGACTGCAGGCCGTTGGTCGCTGTCAGTCGGTAGGGGTGTAGCGCTGGGCGAGCAGTCCGGTCGCCTTGTCGAGGTCGATGTCGGCCACGAGCAGCCCTTCGACCCCATACGGCTGCCAGGCGAGAAGTTCACCGTCTGGCGTGGCGATCGCCGACGTCGTCGGCGATCCTTCGCTCGCGTAGTTCACCGTGGCGAAGTAGCACGAGTTCTCGGCCGCGCGGCACAGCACCGCCTTCTCGTGGAAGGAATTATTGGGGTCACCGTATTGCGTGGGGCGAAAGCTCCCGGGCTCGGCCCAGTGATACTGCGGATGGAAGGCGACCTGTGCGCCGCGCCGCGCTGCCCAGCGCGTTGTCTCGGGGTAACGCCACCCCTCGTGGCAGATCACGACGCCGAACCGCAGTCCGCCCGACTCGAAGACCGTGCGCCCGCTCCCTTTGGCGTACGTCCCTTCCTCCGATGGATCGATCTGCACCTTGTCCTGAAAGCCGGCGCGCGTCCCGTCGGCGTTGATCACGAGCGTTGTGGCGAGCACGCCATCGGTTGTCACTCGCTCGGTGGCCAACACGACGACGACCTCGTGCTGCGCGGCGCACTCGGCGATGCGGTCCCATGCGCGCTCGAGAAAGCCTGCGTCGGGGGGCGGAACGACGATGTCACGTCGGCGATAGCCGGGGACGTAGCACTCGGGAAAGCAGACGACCCGGGCCCCGCGCTCGGCTGCGCCAGCGATCGCGCCCATCGCAAGTGTGACCGACTCGTCAGGCGTGCTGGGAAAGCGCAGGTTGGCAAGGGCGATGCGATACGGAGTCACAAGCGGAGCGGTGAGGGAGAGCTTGTCCTGGGCGGGCGTTCGAATCCTACACGATCGCCATCGCGATCGTCGTGCGGCGCGGCGCCGCAAGCCCTTCGGGAGGGAAATACTTCGCCGACATCTCTGGCGTGAGCATCTCGACCTGCGAGAAACCCGCTTTCCGAAGCTTGGCGTCGAACTCTTCTGGGGTGAAGGTGCTGACGAACGGTTCTCCCAGCGACGCGGCGATCCCTGCGACTGTGGTAGTTCCCTCGTCGAACGGCGGAAGGAAGGTGATGACCGCCTCGCTCTGCGGCGGAAAGCTCGTCATGCAGCGCAGCGTCTGGTCGATCGCGTCGCCCGTGAGGTACATCGTCACGCCGAGCCAGGAGAAGAACGTGGGCACGTCGCGCGCCACTCCGGCGCGGGCAAGTCCATCGCAGAGCGTCTCGCATTCGAAGTCGATCGTCACGTATTGCAGGTTGGGCGGTTCGCCGAGCGCCGCTGACTGCGCCGCGATGCGCTTGTACTCCTGTGTTTCGCCCCGGTCGACTTCAACGATCCGCAGCGACGTCGCCCATGGCGGTTGCCTGAAGGCGAACGTGTCGAGGCCCGCGCCCACGAGCACGTACTGCTGTACGCCACGTGCAAGCGACGCCTCGAGCCGCTCCTCGGCGACGCGTGAGCGCAGCACCACGTGCGAGCGAAGACGGCGCGACTGCTCCGACCTGGCGCGTTCCGTGGCGGCGCGGATCCCCTCCTCAGCGCGCGGACCGAGGATCGCCAGCGCCACCGGGTCGCGCAGCACCAGCGCATCTGGCTCGAGGAGTTGATGCGTCGCGCGCACGTAGGCCACGCCGATCGCCGTGCGGCTCGGAGAACGTTCGCTCATTCGACGCCTCGCGAGGCGATGGCGTGCCGCTGTCGCAGCACTTCATACAGCGCGACGGCCACGCTCGTCGAGAGGTTGAGCGAGCGCACGCGCGGTGACTCGATCGGCATGCGAACGAACCGGTCGGCGTAGCGTTCGTGCAGTTCACCCGGAAGACCGCCGGTCTCGCGTCCGAAGACCAGCACCACGTCCGGAGGCGCCCCGAGCGGCGCATCCCAGAACAGCGGTTGCGCCTTCGTCGAGAAGAAGTACGGTTCGCCGAGTGATGGGAGTTCGCGCTCGATCGCGTCCCAGCTTGGCCAGACGCGCAGGTCGACGTGTTCCCAGTAGTCGAGTCCCGCGCGCTTCACCTCGCGTTCGTCGAGGGAGAAGCCGAGCGGCTCCACGAGGTGGAGCGTGGCACCGACCGCGAGGCAGCTGCGCCCGGCGTTGCCGGTATTCCAGTGAATCTCGGGGTGAACGAGGACCACGTGTATCGCCATGAGCGCAAGCTACGCGATGGGCGGAAAATCTCACCTCCGATTCCCTCAGCGCTACATTCCCACCGCCGCCCCAACCGATCAGGAGATGCGATGCCCCCCTCCGCTCCGCTCTCGCTCGACGACTGGATTCGACTCGCTTACGCGATGGGCTTCCGCGCCGCGCAGCCGCACATCGCGCTCGACCGACTCGGCGATCTCGATGAGGAATCGCGGCGCTCCCCGGCGGTCGCCTGCGCCATCGGCGATGTCGATGCGGTCGCCGACATCGCCTCCGATGCTGCGCGCCGTGATGCGCCAATGGCTCCACTCGGGATGCCCCCGCTCGTTGCCGTCACGTTCTCGTCGCTGTTCGCGCTCCCGGCGCACGCGGAGCGCCTGCGTACGAGTGCGCGCGCGCTGCTCGACGCAGGGGGCGACCCTAACGTCAGTTGGGTCGACTCGGCCTTTCCCGACGCGCCGTTGCGACCGCTGTACGGCGCCGCCGGGCGCCACCACGATCTCGCCCTCACCAGGCTTCTCCTCGATCGCGGTGCCGACCCAAACGACGGAGAGTCGGTCTATCACGCGACCGAGTCGCACTCGCTCGATTGCCTGCGGGCGGTGCTCGACGCGGGGGCGCGCGTAACGGGGACGAATGCGCTCTTCCACATGCTCGATCGAGAGCACGCCGAGGGGGTTCGCCTCCTGCTCGCGCATGGCGGCGATCCCAACGAAATGATGCGCGAGTTCACGCCACTCGCCTGGGCCATTCGGCGACGGCGCTCCGTGACGATCATCGACCTCCTTCTCGCGGCCGGGGCGGATCCGAAGGCGCGTGACGGCGCTGGGCGTTCCGCGTTGCAGCTGGCGCGCCGGGCGGGCCTCGACCGGGTCGCCGCTCGGCTCGCCGAGGTTGCGGGAGACGAGCCGCCAGACGCGCGCGAAGCGTTTGTCACTGCCTGCGCCCGCGCCGATGCGCCGGCTGCGCGCACCTTGCTCGCCGAGTCGCCGTCGCTGATCGCCGACCTTCCTGCCGAGGAGCTTCGGCTCCTCCCCGACTGCGTGGAGACGCGGCGCGACGATGCCGCGCGATTGATGGTCGAACTTGGGTGGCCGATCGACGCGCGCGGCGGCGACTGGGGGGCGTCGGCGCTCAACCTTGCCGTGTTTCGTGGCGATGCCTCGCTCGCCCGCTTCTTCCTCGAGCACGGCGCCAGCTGGGAGGAGCGGCACAACTACGGCGACAACGTCCTTGGCACGCTGCACTTTGCCTCGGCGGCGCGCCCGGCGCATGGCGGCGATTGGCTCGCGTGTGCAAAAGTCCTCCTCGATCACGGAATGCCGGCGCCGCCGGCCGACGACGCGCGCACGTGGCCGGCGGCGATCGCGGCGTTGTTCGCGGAGCGGCGCAGCTAGCAACGCCGCCTCGTCGAGATATGGCGTTAGGCGATGCGTGCTCCGCTACGCCGGCGCGCGATACGCCAACGCCACCAACGGCGCGGTCACGACAAACTGCACGATGGTGAAGGCCGTCTCGAGGGCGAGGAACCGCTTGACCGACGTCATGCGATACTTGGCGGCGACCGGAAGCGTGGTGAACGACCAGGCGAGGACGCCGAAGATCGCACCGAAGGCCGCCGCACTCGACAGCCAGGCATCGTGCGACGTATCGAACAGGCGCGGGTAGAGCCAGGCAAAGGCGAGCGCCTGGATGATCATCGACGAAAGACCAAGCGGGATGATCACGGCGTCGCGATACATCTCGAGCTTCGCGTACGACTCGTGAAACGTCTTCAGGTGCCAGAAGTAGCCGAGCGGAAACGTCGGGAGGAGATAGGCAGCGGCGGCGAGCCAGAAGCGCGCGTCCATTGGATCGTTGGAGAGAGGTGGCGGTCGGCGGCACGTCAACATCGACGCGCCGGCCGGCGGCTGCAAGGGGGAGGCGTTCGGCGATAGCCCTCCCCGCACGCGCCCTACCGAAGCGCAGCTCCCCGTTTGGCTCCGAGGGCTGTCAGCCACTCTATCAGGTCGGTGTTGCCACTCTCAATCGCCACGTCGAGCGGAGACTTGTGCTCGTGCCCAATCCGATTGAGCACCGCGCCGCGCTCGAGGAGGAGCTCGGCGGTATCGCGCTGTCCCCCGCGGCAGGCGTGCCAGAGGGCATTGGAGAGCGCGACCTCCGACGGCGCCGGCTCGCCCTCGCAGATGTCCCGCACGCGATCCACGAGTCCCAGTGCAGCCCCTTGCCAGATCGTCGTGGCCGCGCCGCGCTCGAGGAGACGGCGCGCTGCGTTCCATTGGGCGAATATCACCGCGTCCGACATCGCGGTGCCGTTGGTAAACACGGCGCCCGGGGCCTCGATATCAGCCCCCGCATCGAGCAGTGCGTCGAGGACCGCGACGTCGTTGCTGCTGGCGGCCCAATGGAGCGGCGTCTCCGATGATCCGTTGGGGCCGAGTTGTGGGACCGCGGCATTCACGTCGGCGCCGGCCGCGGCGAGCGTCGCGACCGTCGTCGCGCCGTTCGGAAAGTGCCCGGGCCAGTCTGCCGCGATGTGGAGCAGCGAGCGCGCAACTCCGCGATCGTCGATGATGCGGGCGGTCGCGAGCGCTGGATCGTCGCGCAACTCTCGTGCGAGCGCGTCGACGTCGCCCGAGTGGATAGCGGCGACGAGCCGAGTCGCGGTAGGAGTGGCGGCGGGGATGGTGATCATTGGCATTCGAGGATGAAGCAGCGGCACGTCCAGCGAAACCTCGTCGCCAACGCACCGTCGTCAACGCCTGGCGCGCATCCGTTCGCTGAATGGTTCGGTGGAGCCGCCGATCGGTGCGCGACCTTGGCGTGAGCAAGAGAAAAGTGCGCGCAACGGTGTCTCGTCGCGCGCGCTTCCCGCTCGATCGCCAGACTACGGAGCGAGCCCAGCGCTCCTCGGGTCGGGGGCGACGTGGAAGGTGCGCATCTGCACCGCCCCATCGACTGTGAGTCTCACGGTGAACGTCCCGGTCTGCTGCTGCGGCACGCTAGGCTCCGCGCCGTCGCCCCCGCGTCGCCTCGGATTGCTGACCGGATTCCACACCACGCGGTGCATTCCCGCGCTCGCGTCGAACGGGGGAGGGGGGACGCGCCACAACGCCGTCGTGTTCGGGATGCGCCCCGCAGGTGTTGCGCCGCCGAAGCCGCGCCCCGCCTGCGGCGTCGACGCCCCCGGGGCGTTCGAGAAGGTGTGTGTCACCTGTCCGCTCGCGTCGAGGATCTCGATCGTCACCGGACCTTTAGGCGCCGACGCCAGCCAGTAGTCGATCGGGACACCGGGCTGCGGATTGGGCGCCTGGGGTTCGTCCTTCTGGAGCGGCGTCCCGTTGTCGCCAGTGCTGAGCACGATCGTCGTGTCGGACGGCTGGAAGAGGTGCGCGCTCGACGCCACGATCGCGTCGCTCAACTGGCGAAGCGGGGCGATGTCGTCGATCACCCAGATCCCGCGTCCGTGCGTCCCGACGATGAGGTCGTTGCCGTAGATCTCGAAGTCGCGCACGCTCGTCACCGGGAGGTTGAGCTGCAACGGCTGCCACGTGTCGCCGTCATCGAACGACACGAAGGCGCCGCGCTCGGTCCCGGCGAAGAGAAGCCCCGGGCGCACCGGGTCGCACTTGACCGTGTGGCAGTAGACGTTAGGCGGAAGCCCCTTCACGATCGGTTGCCAGCTCTTCCCTTGGTCGCGCGTGCGATAGATGTACGGCGCGAAATCCTCGAGCTGATGCCGGTCGACGGTAGCGTAGGCGACGTTCGCATCGTGATGCGACGCGGCGATCATCGTCACTCGACTCCACGGCGTCACCTGAGATGGCGTGACGTCCTTCCACGTCTTCTGATCGTTGGTGAGGTAGATCAGGCCGTCGTCGGTCCCCACCCACACCATCGGGACCACGAGCGGGCTCGGCGCAATGGTGTAGACGACGCCGCGCTTCCCGTTGCGATCCACATGCGATGCCGCGGTCGCATCGAGGGTGGAGGGGATTCCCGCGTCAGGGCGTGTGAGATCATCGCTGAGGCGCGTCCAGCTTCGAGCGCCGTCGGTGCTGCGGAAGACGTACTGGCTCCCGTAGAAGAGCATGTGCGGATCGGCCGGCGAGATCACCAGCGGCTGTGTCCAGTCTGCGCGCGCGGGCTCGGGCCCGCGCGGCGACGACGTGCCGGGCACCGGCGCATTCTGCGCGAGATCCCAGCGCTCTCCCGTACCGCCGAAGACGACGCCCGGGTGCAACGGATCGCCGGCGGTGTAGCCGCTCTCGCCGCCAGGCGCAATCGGCTCCCAGTCGCGCGTCGAGATCTCGCCGAACTTTCCGCGCGAACGCACCGCCACCGCGCCCGAGTCCTGCTGCGCCCCGGTCACCCAGTAGGGGAAGCGATAGTCGACCGAGATGTGATAGACCTGCGCCGTGCTCTGGTTGAGCCACGAGCTCCAGGTGACCGTCGTGGGGTCGGCGGCGCGCGCGTTGCGCGTCACGATCGCTCCCTGGTCGCTGGCCACGATCATCGTGTCCGAGTCGTCGGGACTCACCCACGCCTGGTGGTAGTCGTCGCCCCCCGGTGAGCCGCGCACGGGGACCCACGTCGCTCCGCCGTCCATCGACCGCGACACGCTCACGTTAGGCACGTAGACGATGTCGGCGTTCTTGGGGTCGACGGCGATCTTCTCGAAGTACCAGCCGCGCCCCCAGAGTGCCGGGTCGCCAGAGAGGCGACGCCAGGTCGCGCCGGCATCGTCGCTCCGGAACACGCCTCCCTGTCCGCTCGCCGCGGGCACGCCCACCTGCGCCGGCGCCGCCGCCGCGGTGCCGGGCTCCGGGAGCAGGCAGTCTACGACCGCATACAGTCGTTTGGGATCGCTCGGGCAGACGGCGATACCGCTCCGGCCGATCCCCTCCGATGGGAGCCCCTTGGTCATCTTCGTCCACGTGCTCCCGCCATCTGTGCTCTTGAAGAGCCCCCCGCCCGGACCATTGGTTGGCGCGTAGGTGAACCATGGCGGGCGTCGCGTCGCCCAGAGCGACGCGTACACGACCTTCGAATCGTTAGGGTCGATCACCACGTCGACCGCGCCGACGTTCGCATCGGGGCCGAGGACCTTCTTCCAGCTCCGCCCTCCATCCGTCGAGCGGAAGACGCCGCGCTGCTCGCTCGCCGAATAGAGCTTCCCGATCACCGCCACGAAGACGTGATCGGGATTCTTCGGATCGATCGCGATCTTGCCGATGTGCTGGCTCTCCTCGAGCCCGAGGTGCGTCCAGCTCTTCCCGGCATCTGTGCTCTTGTAGACCCCGTTCCCGTACCCCGTCGAGTCGCGGAGCGTGCTCTCGCCCGTCCCGACGTACAGCGTGTCGGGGCGCGACGGCGCCACCGCGAGCGCGCCGATCGACGCCACCGGCTGGTCGTCGAACACCGGCTGCCAGACGCGCCCGGCATCGACACTCTTCCACACCCCGCCGTTTACCGCGCCGTAGTAGAACTCGTTCGGTCGCCCGGGGACGCCACTCACCGCCGCGACGCGCCCTCCGCGGAATGGTCCGAGGTGGCGCCACCGAAGTCCCGCGTAACTGGCAGGCGGCGGAGCTGACAACGTCCCGGCAGCAGCACTCGAGGGCGCGGTGCGCAGGATCCCGTGAGCGAGCGCCTCCCGGTCGATCGTCTGGGCGCCGAGTGCCCACGCGTCGAGGAACGAGAGGGCAGCGCCGGCAATCCCGGCGCGACGGAGGAAGGTTCGGCGCGAAACGCCGGCGGGCGATTCGTCGAAGAGACTGGCCATGGAACGGAGGTGATAACGGGGTGGACGGGCGAAGGCGGACAGCCCAACCTGCAGCGCGTAAGCGCTTCGCGCCGCTAAGAAGATGGGAGCACTCCCTTGCAACTCCCTGACAGACTTTATAGTGTAAAGCACTTGACGATGATGCTCAGGAGGGGGCATGACGCGATGGACGAGACGGTTGCGCGCCGCGATCGGGATGGGCGCGACCTGGGCGGTCACCTGGGTCGCGGCCGGACTGGCCATTGGCGTGTCCAGCGTCGTGATCCCTGTGCTTCCGTGGCGGCGATTTTTTGAGACTTTCGACGCGCCGCTCCCCGCGCTCGCCCTCCCGGGCTTCATCGGCGGCGCCCTCTTCTCGCTCGTCGTCGGCGTCGCCGGACGGAAGCTCCGCTTCGAGCAACTCTCGCTTCCGCGCGTTACCGCTTGGGGGGCACTCGGAGGAGTGTTGCTGGCCTTCCTGCCACAAACCATGGCGGCCCTCGGGCTGGCAACGCTCTCCTCGCGATTCTCGTCGCCGTGGGAACTCACGGCGATCATCGTCGGGCCGATCACGCTCCTCAGCGCGGCGTCGGCGTGCGTCACGCTTCTCCTGGCGCGCCGGGGATCACGGCACGGCGTGATCGAACCCTCGCTCGACGGCGCGAACCTAACGAGCGAGCACGCCGGGTTTCATCCCTTGCCCACCGGACACGGGCTCGACGCGATTGGCCGCGCGCTCCGGGAAGCTTCTCCCGAAGTGATCGCAGCGAACGCGAGACAACCTCACAGCACGACGCGTACGTGACCGCGTCGAAGCTGACCGCGCTCGATCGCTCAGAATGGCGTGAACTGCGGCGGTGTGCGACCGTTGAGGCGGAGATACGGTACGAGCTGCCCGAGCGTCCACGCCGAGTGCTGCAGCGCAGTCACGTTCCATCGCCAGCGCGTCATCGAACCGCCAGCGAAGCGCTGCTCCTCGGCGAACTGCGCGTCGCTCATCGAGCGGAGCGAGGCGATGACAAAGTCGAGGTGACGCGCAGCCATCGCGCGAAGCTGCGCTCGGTCGTGAAGCACGACGGCGGAGTCGCCAGCGAGATCGGTGGGCACCGTCTTCCCTGCGACGGCGCCACCCACAATCAGCGTAGCGACCGTCGCGATGTGCTGGACCTGCTCGGCGAAGGTTCGCACGCCTGCGGTAGGGCGAAACGTCATCATCGCCGGGGTCGCCGAATCGATCACGGCGAGGATGTGTCGCCGCTGATGCTCCCAATCGTCGAGGAGTGCGAGGCGCGACGGGGTTTGCGCAGCGACGAGTGCGGGGGCGAAGATGCAGGCAATCGTGACGAGTCGGCGCATTGCAGCGTTTTCCGGGTAGTGAGGACTCACAACATACCGTTGCCGGCGGGGTCGCATCGGCACGAGTATGCGTAGTGCCACGCGCGAGGTTCGTTGTTCGCGTCGCGACGCGTGGCAGGGGAACCGACGAGACATGACACATCCGACGCCAGAATTCCTCGAACTCCAGGCGGCGCTCGCTGGAGAGTATTCCCTCGAGCGCGAGTTGGGGCGCGGTGGGATGGGCGTGGTCTATCTCGCGCGCGAGGTGCAGCTCGACCGCGACGTCGCCATCAAGGTCCTGCCGACGCACCTCGCCATCAATGGCACGGCGCGCGAGCGCTTCATGCGCGAGGCGCGCACGGCGGCGGGGCTTTCACATCCCAACATCGTCCCGATCCATCGCGTTGGCGAGGCGAAAGGCTTCGTCTTCTTCGTGATGAGCTACGTCGACGGCGAGACACTCGGCGAGCGCTTGCGCAGCCAGGGCCCGCTTCCGCCGGCAGAGGCTACACGCGTGATGCGGGAAGTCGCGTGGGCGCTCGCCTACGCGCACGGGCGCGGGATCGTCCATCGCGACATCAAGCCCGACAACATCCTGCTCGAACGATCGTCGGGGCGCGCGCTCGTCACCGACTTCGGAATCGCCCAGCGCGAGGAATACGCAGGGATAGACACCGACCCCGGGAAGATCATGGGGACGGCGTATTTCATGAGCCCCGAGCAGGCGGCGAGCGATCCGGTCGACGGGCGGAGCGACCTGTATTCGTTAGGCGTGGTCGGCTATCTCGCCGTGAGCGGACGTCTTCCCTTCGAGGCGGCCAACCTTCCCGCGTTGCTCGTCAGGCAGGCGAGCGAGCCCGCTCCCGGTGTGGCGCGCGCGGCACCGGGGATTCCCAACGCCCTCTCATCGGCGATCGACGCCTGTCTCTCGCGCGATCCCAACGCACGCCCTGCTGACGGCGAAGCCTTGGCGGCGGCGCTCGCGCCGGCGTCGGAGGTGCGACCGGCGCTCCCCACGACGCTCCGCAACTGGCTCAACGCCCGCAATCCGCTCCTTGTCCCGTACATGGCGTGGTCCGGGCTCTTCAGCGTGCTCACCACCGGGAACCTCGTCGCCTACGTAACCGGGAATCGTCCCGACGGGCCCGCCGACATTTTTCTCTTAGCCGGCATCGCCTCCGCACCGCTCGTCCCGATCATCGGCTTCCACCTCAACCAGGCGCGCCGCCAGTTCCGCGCGGGGCACACGCTGGCCGACCTGCGCGCCGCGCTCGAAGTGGGAAAGAAGGAGCGCGCCGAGAGCGAATCGATGGCGCGCACCGACGAGGAGACGCTGGCGCATCGACTCCTGCGCATCGGTACAGTCGGCGTCGCGTCCTGGCTTGGCGTCACGATTGTGCTCATGCTGATGGGGGTGATTCACGAGAACCGCACGCCGATCGCGTGGTTCCTGACGCCATTAGGCGGAACACTCCTCCTCGGCGCCGCAAGCAACGCGCTCGAGGTACGCTTCATTCCCGACAAGCTGCGCAGCTGGTGGGAGAACGGCGTGCGTTCGCGACTCTGGAACAGCAAGATCGGCGAGTGGTTCGCGAAGCGGCTCGGTGCACCCGAGCGTTCGCGCGCGGTGGGGGGCGGTGCGTTCCGCGCGACCGAGGTGGCGTTAGGCGCGGCCGCCGCCGATCTCTTCGCGGCGCTCCCCAAGGCGTTCCGCGAGCAGCTGGGCGACCTTCCGGCGATCGTCGAGGCGCTCGAGGCGCGCGCCGCCGAGGCGCGCGCCGAAGTGGACATGCTCGCCGCGCTCGCGCCGAGCGGCGGGAGCGACTCGGCGGTGCTTCAGGAACGCCGCGACGCCGCCGGCGCCCACCTCGCCGACAGCGTGGCGGCGCTCGAGGGAATCCGGCTCGACCTCCTGCGCCTGCACGCCGGTGGCGGCGACCTCTCCCCGCTCACGACGCTGATGGACGCCGCGCGCGCGTTAGGCGACGATGCCCGCCGCCTCGCCGAGGCGCAGCGCGAGGTCGACGAAGCGACCGGGCGGAAGCCGGCGGCGCGGGAGATCGCGACGCCGGCCTGACACGTCACAGTCGGCTACCACTTCATCAGCTGCACCAACTGCAGGATGTTGCCGCAACCGTCGTTCAGCTTGGCGATCGTCGAACCGGTGACCTGTGTGGGCGACATGGCAAAGTCGCCCCCGCGCCCCTTGATCTGTTCGTAGTCGGCGTTGATGTCGTCCGAGTAGACCATCAGCGCCGGCTGCCCCTGCTGGAACAGGGCCTCCTGGTACGCCTTGGCGGCCGGGTTGTCGTTCTTCGCCAGCTGCAACTCGATCCCGTCGGGATCTTCATTGGAGGCAACGGTCAGCCAGCGAAACGTCCCCTGGCTGAAGTCGGCCTTCTTGACCCATCCCAGCACTTCCGTATAGAAGCGCAGCGCCTTCTCCTGGTCGTCCACGTACACGCTGGTCAGCTTGATCTTCATGGGAGTCCCTGCGGTAGTCTGTGAGTGTTGTCCCTCGCTTCGATAGCTTGACGGACGCCGCGCGCGGAATGTGACGCGATGCGCGACGTTGCGCACATTCGCGTTGCCCGCCCCCCCATTCGTGACGACGCATTCGCCCTCCGGCTCGCGCGCCGTCACATTTCGGCGTCGGGGTCCGTCAACAGATGACAGCGACCCGAGAGGAGAAAGGCGATGGACGAGCAGGAACTGCTGGCCAGGCGATTCGAGGAAGAACGCGCGCACCTGCGGGGCGTGGCGTATCGGATGCTTGGCTCGCTGGCCGAGGCCGACGATGCGGTGCAGGAGGCATGGTTGCGGCTGAGCCGGACGAGCGACGCCGGCGTGAACAACCTCTCGGGATGGCTCACGACAGTCGTCTCGCGCGTCTGCCTGGACATGCTGCGCACGAGAGAGGCTCGGCGAGAGGAGTCGTTCGATACCGCACCGATTCAGACTCCACCCGCGGAGAGCAGCGCGCCGCTGCCGGCGAATCCCGCCGACGAGGTCGTGCTCGCCGAGTCGGTTGGGCTCGCCGTGCTCGTCGTCCTCAATGCGCTTTCCCCCGCCGAGCGGTTGGCCTTCGTGCTGCACGACATGTTTGCGATGCCGTTCGAGGAGATCGCGCCGATCGTGGGGAAGACGCCGGCGGCCGCTCGTCAGCTCGCGAGCCGGGCGCGGCGACGCGTTCGCGGTGAGTCACCGCCATCTGAAGTGACCGGTCAGCGGCGCGTCGTCGATGCCTTCGTCGCGGCGCTTCGCGCGGGAGATTTCGAGGGATTGATCGCCGTGCTCGATCCGGAGTTCGTCATCCGTGCCGACGCGGTGGCGTCGCGCACGGCCACCGGAACCGAGGTTCGCGGACCGGAGAACTGGGCGCGGGGCGCGGTGCAGTACGGGCAAATGGCGCGCGTGGCGCAGCTGGCGCTCATCGACGGGAGCGTCGGATTGGTCGTTGCCCCTCGCGGACAGCTGGCGCGCATCCTCACCTTCACCTTTGCGGGGAACAAGGTCGCGTCGATCGAGGTCATCGCCGAGCCCGAGCGGCTGCAGCGGTGCAGCATCCAGCTCCTCCCTGGCACGCCGGACTCGGGCGAGGAATAGACGAGCGCTTCGCGAACGTAAGGCGTACGACAGACGTCAGGCAGTCTCAGGTCGGCAGAATCCACCCACAACCCTAAAGCGAGCGAGCAGAACGCTCGAGGCAGACCATTCATGGCGACGACCGGTGAAGACGCGAGCGCGGCAGCGCGCAACATCACGCAGCGCATCGCGGATCTCGGTGACTGGCGCGGCGCGACACTCGCGCGCGTGCGCACGCTTCTCCACGACGCCGTCCCTGGCGTGGAGGAGGAGTGGAAGTGGCGCGGCGTCCCCGTCTGGTCGTATGAGGGGATCATCTGCACCGGGGAGAGCTACAAGGAGGTCGTGAAGCTCACCTTCTTCCGCGGCGCGGCGCTCCCCGATCCCAGGAAGGTCTTCAACTCGAGCCTCGACGGCAACGCGCGCCGGGCGATCGACATTCGCGAGGGGGAAAAGCTCAACGAAAGCGCGCTCAAGGCGCTGTTCGTTGCAGCTGCCGATGCCAATGTAGCCGCGCGTACGAAGAAGCCGGCGACCAAGAGGGCGGCGGCGCCGACCGCCGGTGCGAAGAAGTCGGCGCCGAAGAAGTCTTCGTCAGCAAAGTCTGCGGCCAGGAAGTCGACTGCGAAGAAAGCTGCCGACAAGAAGTAGGACGCGCCTACAGCTTCACTCCGGGGAGCTTGCTCGCCGCGCGCACCCAGGCGAGGAACTGCTGCTCATCGATGTCGTCGTGCTCGCGCACATCGTAGTAGCGCACGTCTTTCTGCTTCGACGCCCCTGGCGGGCTCGGCTCGAGGAGGGCGCCGCGGAAGAAGGTGACGCGCATGAAGTTCGCGAAGGCGTGCAACGAGAGAAATCGCTCGCTCCCGCCGGTGCTGTACATCGGTGAGTTCCACTTTACCGCGCGATGCACCTTGGGGACGGCGCGCGCGACGAGCGCATCGAGGCGTCGCGCGATCTCGCCCTTCCATCCCGGGAGCGCGTCGAGGTACTCGCGCACCGGCGCGTCTCCTTCACCCTTGGCGATCTGCGGGTTGTCGCCGGAGAGAAGGACGGGGCGCTTCTTCGCCGTCATACAGAAATCCTCGGTTTGACTGACGTGTCGTGCTCCTTCCAGTGTCGCCATCGGAAGCTTCACTGCGGTGCATCGCGAGGCAAGTCGGAATGCGTGCACGACTGGCGCACACGGTCAGGGCGACGTATTTCCGTCCCGACCACGAATTATTGGCGACGCGCGCGAACAAACTTCGAGATGAAACGACTGGCGCAACGGATACTTCCGGCACTCCTTCTCTCGCTTTCATGGTCGACGTCCATCGCCGGGGCGCAGGCAACCGCCCGCATCGAGCCGCGCGTTCGCCTCTTCGTGTTGACCGACATCGGCAACGAGCCCGACGACCAGATGTCGCTCGTGCGGCTCCTCCTCTACGCCAACGAGATCGACATCGAGGGGATCGCGGCGGTGACCTCGACCTGGCAGAAGGAGAAGGTCTCGCCCGAGATCGCCCGGGGCGTGATCGCCAGCTACGGCGAGGTTGTCGCCAACCTCCGCCTGCACGCGCCGGGCTACCCCGACGAATCCGAGATGGCTGCCCGCCTGACGAGTGGTGTCTCGGCCTACGGACTCGCAGCCGCCGAGCGCGAGCCGCTGTCGACAGGCGCGCGCGCGCTCATCGATGCCGTCGATCGGCCGGACACGCGTCCCCTCTGGGTCGCGCTCTGGGGGGGCGCCAATACGCTCGCGCAAGCGCTCATGCACGTGCGCTCGACGCGCACGCCAGAGCAACTCGCCGCCTTCGTCTCAAGGCTGCGCGTCTACTCCATCTCCGACCAGGACGATGCCGGCCCATGGATCCGGCGCACCTTCCCCGATCTCTTCTACATTGCCAAGCCGTCGTCACCCGATGGCGGCGAGTACGCCAGCGCGACGTGGACGGGGATCAGCGGCGATCGCTTCTATCGCAACGGCGAGGGCGCCGATTTCTCGACCGTCACCAACGAATGGCTGGAGCAGAACGTCCGCGCCAAGGGACCGATGGGGAAGCACTACCCGCGCTTCCTCTTCATCATGGAAGGCGACACTCCTTCGTTCCTCGGCGTGATCCCTAACGGTCTGCAGACGGTGGATCATCCCAATTGGGGTGGATGGGGCGGGCGCTACATCCTGCGCCAACCGTATGGCGAAACACGCCCGATCTGGACGCAGGGGGGCGATGCCTTCCCGCGTGTCACGTCCGCCGATTCGGTCAACGGTCATGTGTCCGATCAAGCGACGATCTGGCGCTGGCGTACCGCCTTCCAGCACGACTTCGCCGCGCGCATGGACTGGACGACCAAGCCGTACGCGCGGGCCAATCATCCACCGCTGGTCACCGTGAATGGCGTCGGGGGCGTCGAGCCGTTGCAGCTGGAGGTCAAGGCCGGCGAAAGCGTCACCCTCGATGCGGCGGGAACGCGTGACCCGGACGGGCAGGCGCTCTCGTACCGCTGGTTCAACTATGCCGAGGCGGGATTCACCGCCGATGTTGCACCTGCCGACGTGGTCATCGAACGGAGCGCGACGTCACGCGCCCGCGTCACCGCACGCGCGAGCTGCCGCCCCGACTGGCTGCACTATCGTCCGTGCCCCGCCACGGGCGTCGCCCACGTGATCCTCGCTGTCACCGACGCGGGGACGCCGTCGCTCACCCGCTATCGGCGGGTGATCCTCACCGTGCGTTCGTCCGGAAGGTCATCTAAGTAGGAAAAGCGTCGTGCGGTGTGGGGCGTCGCTACGACGGGTTGACGCACTGGGTGATTCGTCCTAGTGTCGGCGTGAGGAGGTGTCGCATGCCCCACTCCGCAACCGAGCAAGCGATCGCGGCAGCACGCGCGTACGAATCGCTGCACGTCCCGGCCATTTTCGCGCAGTGGCCATCGAAGCTGCTCGCTGCCGCACAGGTTCGCCCGGGCCAACGTGTGCTCGACGTCGCCTGCGGCACCGGCGTGTTGGCCCGCGCCGCCGCCGAGGCCGTCGGTCCCGGAGGTCGTGTCACCGGACTGGACGCCAATCCCGGCATGTTGGCCGTTGCCGAGCACTTGTCGCCTGAGGTCACCTGGAAGCAGGGCCTTGCCGAATCGCTCCCGTTTCCCGACGGCTCGTTCGATGTGGTGGTCAGCCAGTTCGCGCTGATGTTCTTTCGCGATCGCCCCGCCGCGATTCGCGAGATGTGCCGCGTGCTCTCGTCCGGATGCACCTTGGCCGTCGCGGTCTGGGATTCGCTCGAGCACTCCGAACTCTACCCCGAGGAGGTCGCGTTGCTCGAGGAGATGGCCGGTCCCGAGGCGGGAGCGGCGATTCGGGCGCCTTTCGTCTTTGGGGACACGGTCGAGTTGGCGTCACTCTTCGAGAAGGCGGGGGTGCGCCAGGTTGGAGTCACGACACATCACGGGCGCGCACGATTCCCGAGCGTTCGCGCGCTCGTCGAGGCCGACCTCCGCGGGTGGCTCCCGATCTGGGATGTTCACCTCGACGACGAGCACATCGAGCGCATTCTCACCCGCGCCGAAGACGTGTTCGCGCGCTGGACCACGCCAAACGGTTCACTCGAGTTCGACAGCCCGGCACACATCGTCACCGGGCGCGTCCCGTAAGGCGCCGAGCGCCTCGCTCCCTTCCCTCGCGCTGCGCGTTCAGTACCGCCAGGACACGGTATCCGCTCCCCTCGGCGCCGTCTTGAGCCAGTGCTCCTGCATCTTGCGAATGAAGCGCGAGTGATAAGTGAGGCGCGAGAAAGCGTTGACTTCCGTCGTGTCGCCGCTGAAGCAGTGCTCGTTCTTGACGCCGTAGATCACCGTGGCGTCGCTGGGTGGGTTCTTCACCTTGCGCAGCACATCTTCGGCCGTGTAGACCGAGTTGTTCAGGTAGATATTGTCGTGCGCGCCGGCGTAGATCTCGATCTTGCCGCGAAGCTTTGGGCCAAGCGTCGCCCAGTCGCGCTGCATGATGTGCGTCAGGTCGTAGTGCTCGCGCCAGTACTTGGCCACCTCGGTATCGATAGCTCCGGTTCGTTTGTCCCAGATGCGACGTGGGTAGCCGTCGTTGCCCATCGGTGAGAAGACCGCCTCCCACACGTCGTACTGCCCGCCGCTTCGCGTCTTGTCGCCGATCACCAGCTCGCGCAGGTTCGCCTGACGAGTCGTCGCGCGCACATTTCCCAGATTGTCGCGATGCCCCGGCCGCTCGCCGCGCCGGAACGGGCCGCCATCGTACCAATAGGCGTTGGCGTCTTCGTACAGGTTGACCGTCGTGTAGGCATTGAAGGCGATCGGGTCCGGGCAACTCGCGTACGCACCGTTGTAGTCATCCGGATAGAAGACCTGCGCACCGAGCACTTCCCACCCGCCGGTCGAACCTCCGTACAGTGCGCGCGCCCACCCCGCGCCGATCCCGCGGAACTGCTTCTCGACGAACGGAATCAGCTCCTTGGTGATCGCATCTCCGTACGGCCCGATGTTCGCGCTGTTCACCGCGTACGAGTCGTCGTAGTACGGATTGGCGTGCTGGATCGTGAGCATCAGCACGCGTGGAAAGCCGGGTCCCGTCCACTCCTTGTAGAAGCGGTTCTCATACTCGGCGACGACCCGCTCGTAGCCGACCTTGGTGCACCAGTTCCCCTCGTGCCCGTTGGGGCAGTACTTCGCGACCGAGTCGCGATCGTACGGCGGGAGCTTGGGATCGGGCGGGTTCTCCTGCCACCCGTTCACCGTCAGCTGGAAGTGCCCGTGATAGACGGCGAGCGGATAGTGCGCGTCGGGATGCTCGTCGAACCCCTCGGGTAACACGACGATCGCGCCGAGGTACATGTCGCGTCCCCAAAACTTGGAGAGCAACTCACTCTTCATGTGAAGGTGCTTCACGTACTTCGTATCTTTGGCCGGCTCGATCGGCGGATTGCGTTTCGTGAGCGAGATGCGGATGGTGTCGCCTCGCGCAGGATCGATGCGCAGCTTGACTGGCTCGCTGAACAGGTTCCCCGGCGCGCTCGTCCACTGCTGTCCCTCACCACGATCCATCGGGAGTTTCACGACCTTGCCATTGCCGAGCGTGAACGTCTCGTAGAGGTGCAGGAGACCTTGCACCCAGTACTCTCCCGGCGGGAGCTCCCCCAGCGACGCGAGCGGGTAGCCGAACGTCGTCCCGTCGATGTGCGTCGCCGTTCCGGGCGTGAGCGCGTTGACGTCGACGCCGAAGATCTGCGCGGTGTTGTCGAAGTCGTTCACCAGGTAGCGCGGTTCCGGCATTTTGGCGTTGAAGCCGACGCCGATCGGGTCGCTGGTGAAGTGCGACGCGCGCCCCGTCTCGTCGGCGGCGATCATCAGGAGCATGCGCCCGTCGAGCGGCGCGCTCCCGAGCGACGAGTCGATGGTGATCGCGAAGTGCAGCGGGGAGACGGCGCCGGGGGCGGAGATCCCCATCGGCCCGGTGTCTCGCGACGCGGGCGACGGCGTCGACGGACTGCACGCGAGCTGAAGAATCGCTGCGACGAAGGCCAGCGCGGGGAGTCGCCGCGCGCGATGAGAGAACGGGGCTGAGAGCATGGGCGCATGACTTGGTTCAGGTCCGACTACAGGTCATCTCGCAAAGAGTCGCCGGTCGCGCGGGCGCCCAGCACCAGCCGGAGGGCGTCGAATATTCGTGGGACGACCTCCAACTGTGCGAGCACGTCAACACTCAGAGTGTCCTGCCGAAGAAGAGGACGTAACCGTCGACGTCGCGGAGCGCGAATCCCCGCAATCCGTCCTCGGTGTCCTGCAGCGGTTGCATCATCTCGATCCCGCGTCCGAGAAACTCCTCGGACAGCGCGTCGGGATCGGGAACGCTCACGTAAGCGTCCCACCACGCGATCCCTTGCCCCACGTCACGCGTGCAGTTCGGCACAGGTTCGACCCCAACCGACTTGAACAGGAGCTGCGCACCGCCGCGGTTGACGATCCCGAAAAAGATGTCGCTGGGCTCCGGCCCCTCGAACGTAACGTCGAAGCCGAGCCGATCCCGATAGAAGTCCAGCGTCGTCGGGACGTCCCTCACGATCAGGAGAGGGGAGATGCCGTTGATCGTCGCCGCCATGGAGGGCCTCGCCTCGGCAGTGGTGCTCCAGCAGGAATCGCCGAATCTCCGCGTGTACGGTGACGAGCGCAACCGCCCTTCGCTCGCGCCCTTCCGTACTCGGGCGTATACTCTCGCCTCGCGTCGGAGCCCGATGTCAGCCGGGTTGGTCTCCGATAGTTAGGTGAGCGCCGATGGACGCCCAGAGGGACGAGACGCCCAGGAGTCATCATGACCCGCAACACGCTGCGCCACATCGCCAAGGTCGGCCCGCCCCTGCACGCGTTTGCCGCACTCCTCTTGACGCTCGCCGCCTGCTCCGGCGCGGAATCGTCCGCCGGCGCCGCGATCGCCGGACGGGTCACCGGCGCCTCCGGCGGCGAAGCCGGCGTCTGGGTCATCGCCGAGACGAAGGACCTCCCGACGCCCTTCGCGCGCATAGTCGTCACCGACGACTCCGGCCGTTACGTCGTTCCCGATCTCCCCTCCGCCAATTACGAGGTGTGGGTGCGCGGCTACGGATTGGTAGACTCGCCGAAGCAGGCGGCGAAACCCGGGGCGACGCTCGATCTCAAGGCAGTGCCTGCACCCGACGAGCACGCGGCAGCCTACTACTATCCTGCCGGCTACTGGCTCTCGCTCATGCACGTGCCAGCCAAGTCTGAGTTCCCGGGGACGGGTGCGACGGGGAACGGCATCTCCCCGGACGTTCGCACGCAGGCCGACTGGATCCGGCGCGTGAAATCCGGGGGGTGCACCGCCTGCCATCAACTCGGCACGCTCGGCACGCGCCAGATCGCTCCCGCACTCGGCGAATTCGCAAACGGCGAGGCCGCCTGGCAGCGGCGACTCCTGTCGGGGCAGGCCGGTAACCAGATGATCGGGACCGTCTCTCAGATGGGGGCGCCGCGCGCCTTCAAGATGTTCGCTGACTGGACCGATCGCATCAAGGCGGGAGAAGTTCCGCCGGCGCCGCCGCGACCTAAAGGGATAGAGCGTAACGTCGTCATCACGATCTGGGACTGGGCCGATCCGACCGCCTACCTGCACGACGTCGTCTCGACCGACCGTCGCAATCCGTCGGTGAACGCCAACGGTCCGGTGTATGGCGCGCTCGAGCTGAGCGCCGACTACACACCGGTGCTCGATCCCAACACCAACACCGCGTCGCGAATCGCGATCGGACCGCGCGATACCACCATCGGGCCGGCGCAGGGGCCGGAGATGGGAGCGCCCTCGCCGTACTTCGGTACCGACGCGCCGTGGCACAGCAAGACCAACGTGCACAACCCCATGCTCGACCAGGACGGGCGCCTCTGGCTCACCGCGCGCGTGCGCGATCGCGAGAACGCCGCGTGGTGCCGCGAAGGGTCGGACCATCCATCAGCAAAACGCTTCCCGCTCAACGCTTCGGGGCGACAGCTGGCGATGTACGATCCCAAGACGAAGAAGTACCAGACGATCGACACCTGCTTCGGCACGCACCACCTGATGTTCGCCATGGATACCAACAACACGCTCTGGACGAGCGGAGGCGGTCCGGCCGTCGGGTGGCTCAACACCAAACAGTACCTTGCCACCGGCGACGAGCAGGCCTCGCAGGGATGGACACCGCTAATCCTCGACACCAACGGCAACGGCAAGCGCGACGACTACGTCGAGCCCGACCAACCGGTCGATCCGACGAAGGACAAGCGGGTGAATGCCGGCTTCTACGCGGTGGCGCCGGCGCCGGACGGCTCGGTGTGGGCGTCGTCGTTAGGTTATCCGGGGGCGATCGTCCGCCTGGTGCCAGGGGCGCGCCCCGAAGAGACGGCGCTCGCCGAGCTCTACGAGCTCCCCCTCAACGCCAACGGCGAGCCGATCGAGGGCTTCTCGCCACGCGGAATGGACGTCGATCGCAACGGTGTGGCCTGGGTCGCGCTCGCCAGCGGTCACCTCGGCTCGTTTGATCGCTCGAAGTGCAAGGGGCCCCTCAACGGGCCTAACGCGACCGGGCAGCATTGCCCCGAAGGGTGGACGTTCCACACCGAGCCGCTCCCGCAGCTCGGAGGCGTCGATACGCCGGGGAGCGCCGAGGCGAGCTACTACACGTGGGTCGACTGGTGGGGGGCGCTCGGACTCGGGGAGAATGTTCCGATCGAGACCGGCAATGCATCCGAAGGGCTCCTCGTCTGGCACGACGGCGCGTGGGTCGTGCTCCGCGTGCCGTATCCGCTCGGCTTCTATACGAAGTGGATGGATGGGCGTATCGACGATCCGAATTCGGGGTGGAAGGGGCGCGGGATCTGGACCACGATCAGCACGCGCGCGCCGTTCCACATGGAGGGCGGGAAGGGGAACACGAGCAAGGTGATTCGCTTCCAGATGCGGCCGGACCCGTTGGCGCGGTGATCGGAGCGCGCTGAACAGATCGCGCTGAGCGACCGACGGGGTCCACGCCTCCCCGTCGGTTCGTCCCGCCCACAAACCCTGCGCCGCGAGCTGGAGTCCAAACTCTCATGACTCCTTTCTTCGCCGATGCGGCCCGCGACCTGCGCCTGGCCTGGCGCGCACTCCGTCGACAGACCGCATTCACCGCGCTCGTCGTCCTCACCCTCGCCTTCGGCATCGGCGCCACGACCACCCTCTTCGCGGTGGTGAAGGGGGTCCTGCTCACGCCGCTCCCCTACAAGAACACCGACAGCATCGCGGTGCTGTGGAGCGCGTGGAAAGGGTTCGACCAGACCTGGCTGTCATACGACGAGTACGAAGGATGGAAGGCGGACATTCCTTCGTTCGCCAACGTCGGGCTCTACAGCGATGGTGCCGGCAACCTCACCGATGGCGATCGTTCGGAGCGCGTGCGCTCGGCGAGCATCGATCGCGAGGTGCTCCCGGTGCTCGGCGTCTCACCTATCATGGGGCGCAACTTCACCGCTGAGGAGGATCGCCCGAACGGCCCCGCGGCGGTGATCCTCGGCTACGACATCTGGCAGCGGCGATACGGCGCCGATCCGGCCCTCGTCGGGCGGTCGATCCAGGTGAACGGCAATGCGGTCCCCGTGGTCGGCGTCCTTCCGTCGGGATTCAAGCTCCCGCTCGACTTCACCAGTGGCGCGACGACCGGGATCTATCTCCCGCTGGCGACCGATGCGGAGAGTGAGGGGGCGGTGCCGGGGCCGGAGTTCCGGCACGGCGGTGGTAGTCACGGCTTCTACGCCCTCGCGCGACTTGCCCCAGGTGCGACGATCGTCGGTGCGAACGCGCAGCTCGCGCAGAAGGTCGCGGCGCTGACGGCCGACAACGTTTACCAGAACGACTTCCGCGCCTTCGCGGTCGGCGTGCAGGAGCAAGTGACCGGCGGAATCAGCACGGCGGTGACGGTCCTCTTCGGCGCGACGGCGCTCGTGCTCCTGATCGCCTGTGCCAATGTCGCCGGACTGTTGCTCGTGCGCGGCGAACGCCGCCGGCGCGAACTGGCGATTCGGGTAGCGTTAGGCAGTGGTAGTGCCCGTCTCACGCGCCTCCTGTTCGCCGAGAGCGGGATGCTCGCCATGCTTGGCGCGGCAGGGGGCGCTGCTGTTGCGTGGGGAGGGATCGTCCTTGTGCGTCGCACCGCGCCAGCGAATCTCCCGCGCATCTCCGACCTCTCGATCGATCCCTGGCTCTTCGCCTACGCGCTCCTCGTGGCGACACTCGCTGCCGTGCTCACCGGCGTACTCCCCGTCCTGCAGGCGACGCGCGTTGCACCTGCCGACGAGCTGCGTGAAGGATCGCGAGGGGCAACGGTTGGCGGCGGGCGACTCAAGTGGAGGCAGGGGCTCGTGAGCGCCGAGGTCGCGCTCGCGGTGCTCCTCGTCGTCGGCGCGGGGCTCATGGTGCGAAGCGTACGCAACCTCTTCGCGATCGATCCGGGCTTCTCGTCGAAGGGTGTGCTGGCGTTGCAGCTGTCGACGCCGTCGACCTGGTATCCCGAGCCCGTGCAGGTCGCGGCGTTCTGGGACGAGCTGCAACGCAACGTCGCCGCGCTCCCCGACGTGCGCGCCGTCGGAGCCGTCCGCCTCCTCCCGCTGGCGAGCGAGATGGGGGACTGGGGGCTTCGCGTCGAAGGCTACACGCCGCCAGCGGGGCGGGGGACCCCCGGAGACTGGCAGGTGGTGACGCCCGGCTACTTCGAGACGCTCGGATTGCGGCTGGCGGAAGGGCGGACGTTCGACGCGCGCGACGGCGCCGACGCGCCGCTGGCGATGATCGTCAACAAACGGTTCACCGAGTTGTACCTGCCGGGGCGCGCTGCGCTCGGCGTGCGCGTCCGCGTCGGCGGAAGTCCCGACTCGCTGGCGTACACCATCGTCGGCGTGGTCGACGACGTGCATCACAACGGTCTCACCCGCGAGGTGAAGGCGCAGTTCTACGCCCCGCTTGCCCAGTTCGCGCGCGCTCCCGGCAACACGATGCGCACGATGAATCTCGTGCTGCGCACCGACGGAGATCCCACGGCGCTCATCGCCCCGGTGCGCGCGCTCATCACGCAGGCCGACCCGCGCCTCCCCGTCTCCGACGTGCGAACGCTCGACGACGTGGTCGCCAATTCGATCGCGGCGCCGCGCTTCGCCATGCAGCTGCTTGGTAGCTTCGGGGTTCTCGCGCTGGTGCTCGCGGCGATCGGGATCTACGGCGTGGTGTCGCAGGTCGTGGCGATGCGCGAGCACGAATTCGGGATTCGCGCCGCACTCGGCGCGCGGCCGGCGCAACTCGTCCAGCTCTCGCTGCGGAGTGGCGTGCAGCAGGTCGGGGCAGGGATCGTGCTCGGGATCGTCGCGGCGTTCGGCGCGACTCGCATCCTGAGCGGCATGCTGCAAGGTGTCACTGCCACCGATCCTCTCACCTTCGTCACGGTCATCGGGATCACCACGGCGGTCGCCCTCCTCGCCAGCGTGATTCCCGCGCGACGCGCGGCGCGCGCGCAGCCGGGTGACGTGTTGCGGAGCGACTGAGCCGCCCCCCCTGCGGAATGGGGCGTTCCGCACCCGGGAGTGCCCCATTTTCATCGCATGTGTGCAAGTCGAGCCCCCTGGTGTCGTCTCCTGTGCAGACCCTCTCCAGGAAGGCATCATGCACGCTCGTTCGCGCTCCCCCCGATCCTCCGTCGTCACTCGCGGCATCCCTCGTGACGGGTGCGTACGCGCCACCGCTGTTGTCCCTACATCGCCTCGTTTGGTGTGGACCATCGGCGCTTCGCTCGCGGCACTCGCCATCCTCCCGCTCCTCGCCTCGGCGCAGGGTCGCATCATCACGCGCCCATGCCCCACACCACCGCCGCCGCGTTGCGGTCCCGAGCAGGACTGCGCACGCCCGGTAAACGTCGTCTGCGGCCCCACACTCGTCAGGCAGTCGAGCGACGTGAAGATCGCGCTCGCCGATCGCGTGCTGCGCTACGAAGTCACCGAGGTGTTCAAGAATACCGGCGGGCGCGTCGCCGAGGCGGACTACATCTTCCCGCTCCCGGCCGGCGCGGCATTCGAAGATCTCAAGCTCTCCATCAACGGCGAGTTGGTCTCCGGTGAGACCATGACCGCCGACAAGGCGCGCGGGATCTACGAGGAGATCGTGCGGCGCCAGCGCGATCCGGCGCTCGTTGAGTGGATGGGGAGCGGGATGCTCCGCGCCCGCATTTTCCCGATTGCACCTGGCGAAGAGAAGAAGGTCGTCGTTCGCTACCAGAGTGTCGCCGAGCGAGAGGGCGATGCGCTGCGCATCGACTATCGCCGCGGCACCGATCCGAACGGTTCCGGCGCGCCGGTGAATGGTCGCCCCCGCGTGATCCCCGCCAGTGCATCTGGCGGAAATGAAGACGGCGAGTGGTCGCACGTACAATTCATCTATCACCCCAGCCGCGACTACGGCGACCCGTATTCGCCCACACACACGCTGCGCACGCGTGACGAGGGCTCGCTTCGCTCGGTCGACGCGCGCGGGAGCGCCCGCGACGTCACCATTCTTCTTCCGCTTCGCCGCACGAATACCGCATCGCTGAGCGTCCTGGCGAACAATCCCGACGGTGATCGCGGCTTCGCGCTCATCACCATCACCCCGCCCACCGCGACTCGCCGCAGCGTGCCGCGCGACCTCACCTTCGTGGTCGATGTCTCCGGATCGATGCAGGGACGCAAGCTCGAGCAGGCGAAGGCCGCCGGCCGCGCCCTCCTCGAGACACTGCGTCCCGAGGATCGTTTCCGAATCATCGACTTCTCCACCGACGTGCGTGGATTCCGTGACGGCTGGACGACAGCGAGCGGCGACAACCTCGCGGCAGCGCGCCGCTACCTCGCCGACCTGCGCGCCGAGGGATCGACGAACATCTCTGGCGCGCTGCAGGAAGCGCTCTCGCGCGATCGTTCGGACGGGCGCCTTCCGCTCGTCGTTTTCGTGACCGATGGCGAGCCGACGGTCGGCGAGCGCAACCCCGACGCGATCGCCGCCCTCGCGGCGCGCGACCGCGGTGAGGTGCGTCTCTTTTCGGTCGGCGTGAGCGCCGACGTCAACGCGACGCTGATCGAACAGCTCGCGGTCGAAGGACATGGTACCGCGCACTTCGTCCGCGACAGTGAATCCGTCGAGCGCACGGTCTCGTTGCTTGCTCGCCGCCTCTCGACACCGGTCCTGACCAACGTTCGTGTGCGGGTCGACGGTGTTCGTCTCTCGCAGGTACTCCCCGCCGGCGCCCTCGACGTCTTCGCTGGCCAGGACCTCGTCGTGCTCGCTCGTTACGAAGGCGACGGGCGTGCTACGGTTCGCCTCGAGGGCGAATCTGTTGACGGTCCGGTGACCTGGTCGACTACGGCCAACTTCCCGGCACGCTCGCGCGAGAATCCCTTCGTCGCCCGCCTCTGGGCCGCACAGCGCGTCGGCTGGCTCGCCGCCGAGAAGCGCAAGAGCGGCGGCAGCTCCGAGATGGACGCGGAAATCCGGTCGTTAGGCGAACGCTACGGGATCCCGACCGAGTTCTCGTCGTACCTCGTCGTCGAGCCGGGAATGCCGGTCGCCGCACGCGCGCTTGGAAGCTCCGCCAATGCGCCAGCGCTACAGGCTGTGACCACCACCGGAACCGGTACGATGAGCAGAAAGGCGCGCGCAGACGCCCGCGACACGTTCAGCGCGGCCCCCGTCCCGTCCGCCCCCCCGATGCCGGCCAACGAGGCGCGCTTCGAGGCGGCCAAGGCCTCTGCCGCGCAGCGCGAGATGAAGAGCGTCGCCGAGATGGACGCGCTCACCAAGGAGAAGAGCGCGACCGAACGCTCGATCGGGAGCCGGCGCTTCACCCTCGTCAACGGGGTATGGACGGATGCACGTTACACTTCGACCATGCGCACGGTGACCGTGACTCCATTCTCCCCAGCTTACTTCGCCCTTGTGCAGCGCTTCCCGGAACTGGGGGATCCGTTTGCCCTCGGCGAGCAAGTCGTGGTTGCGGGGCGCTCGGTGGCCATCGCGCTTTCTCCCGACAGCAAGGTCGCGGTGAGCACGCTGGACGCGGCGGCGATCGACGCCATCGCGAGAAACTGGTAGCAGCACGATGCGCGACGACGAACTCGAGCGGTTGTTCAAGCTGTACCACACCCCCCTGGTGAGATACCTCACCCGGCGGTTGGGGGATCGCGACTGGGCCGAGGAGGTCGCGCAGGAGACGTTCCTGCGCGCCCTCCGCCAGGACGCGCTCACCAGCGAACGCTCGTGGCTCTTCGCCGTGGCGACGAATCTCGTGCGAGACGAAGCGCGAAAGGACGAGCGCCGCCGCCGTCACCTGCAACTCCTGGCGGCCGAGGAGCGCGAGCGGGTCGTGGAGCCCGAAGGCGATACGCTCGAGCGGGCGCAGGAACGGGCGATGGCGCGCAAGGCCGTCGATGCGCTCGCCGAGCGCGACCGACTCGCCCTCCTGATGCGCGAAGAAGGATTGGACTACAACGAAATTGCCGAAGCGCTGGGGCTCTCGGTGGGTTCGATCGGGACCACGCTGGCGCGGGCGCGCCGCCGGTTGGCGGAGTCGTACGAGGCGCTGCAGGCCGACGAGGCGAGACGTGCCGGAGGATCGCATGGAACACATTGACGAAGGAACGATCCACGCCTGGCTCGACGGCGCGCTCCCGCCCGACGAGGGCGCGCGCATCGAGGCGCACGTCGCCTCGTGCGCGGAGTGCGCGGCGGCGGTCGCCGAGGCGCGCGGGTTGATCGCCGCATCGTCGCGCATCCTCGCGGCGCTGGACGACGTTCCCCGCGGTGTGATCCCGGTGGCGGTCGTCACAGGCGAGTCGGTGACGCCAGAGTCTGTGGCGTCGACTAGCGATGTACAGAAAGATTCCCCTGCGCCCGCGCGCGAGGTGGTGGCGTCGAGCGGAGATACGAAACCCATGGCGCCGCACGTGTCGCGCGCAGCTGGGCGTGCGTCCAGGCGTCCGTGGTACCGGCGCCCGCAGTGGGCGGCGGCCGCTGGCATCTCGTTCCTTGCCGTGACGCTGACGGCGGTTTGGCAGCGGGGCGGGGCGCCGGGTGTGATGGACAGCATGAGCGAGCGGGCGGCATCGGCGCCGGCGCCGATGGTCGCGGCCGAGCAAGCCGCGTCGCCCGCGGCATCGGGCGCGGCCGAACCCACCGCCGGCGTGAGCGCGAACTCCCCCTCGTCGCCTACGCAAGAAAAAGTGAAGACGTCGGCCGCGCGCCGGGATGCCGCGTCCTCGAACGAACAGAAGGCGCTCGCCGCACCGACCGAGGCTCGCAAGGAACTCGCCAGCACGGCTAATCGTACCGTGCAGGACGGTGCAGCCAGCGCTTCCGGTGCAGCTGGTGCAGCGAATGCCGCTGGCGCAAGCGCGCGCGAGCGGGACGTCGCGCGTGCGGCGCCGGTCCCGGCTGCGCCGCCGCCGTCGGTGGCAGCGGCATCCGCCGACGTGCAGGCGCGTCAGGCGCCCGACTCGCTTTCTGCCAAGCGAGTGAACCCCTCAGCGGTGGACGCAATCACGCGCAGCGAAAGCGCTCGAGTCGCGGCGGAGGCCCGGCTACAGCGCAGCTCGAGCAATCTGTCGCTCGAGCAGGTGGTGACGACTGGGACGTCGTCATCTGCAGCGCGCCGGTCACCCATCCCCGTCGTCGGCGCGTTGACGGCGAAAGCCGCGGGGGCAGCGACGATGACCCCATCAGCCTTGGCGGGGTGCTATCGCCTGCAGCCAAGCGATGTGGCGCAAGGCGTGGGGATCCGCTCGCTCCTCCAACTGGATTTTGCAGGGGCGGGGAGTGACGAGGCGCGGCCCGCGTATGCGGCACGCGACCTGGCGGCCGGCAACGTCCAGTCGGCGATGGCGCGCGACGCATTGCGCTGGACCCTTTCCACCGACGGCGCCGTGGTCCTCGTGCGGGGCGAAGGTGCGAGCGCCAGACGCGTCACCCTGCGCATCGGCGTCCCGCTGGATTCGCTCGCCGCCCAGCAGCTGCAAGGGACGCGCGTCCCTTGTCCGGAGCGATGAGCGCGCGCATCGTCACCTCGCATCTCACTCGGAGAATCGCATGAAGATCGCGCTCGGCTGCGACCACGCCGGCTATCGCTACAAGGAACTCCTCAAGGCGGCGCTCGAATCGCGCGGGCACAGCTGCCACGATTTCGGCACGTTCTCCTCCGAGTCCACCGATTATCCGCGCTTCGTGCGCCCGGCGGCGCTCGCCGTGGCAAGCGGCGAGTGCGACCGCGGTATCGTCCTCGGCGGATCGGGAAACGGGGAGGCGATCGTCGCCAATCGCGTCCCCGGCATTCGCTGCACCATCGCCTGGGACGTCGAGTCGGCCCGACTCGGGCGGGCGCATAACGACTCGAATGTGCTTTCGCTGGGCGAGCGCATGGTTTCCGAGGAGATGCTCATGACGATCCTCGACACCTGGCTCGACACGCCGTTTGACGGTGGGCGGCATGCGCGGCGGATTGCGATGATCGACGAGTAGGGTGAACGTCTCGTCCAACGAACGCGCGCGGAGCGCGCGCGTCGGCGCAGAGGAAGCCAGCGGTGTACCTGCAGTCGTTGCCTAACTCCGAGTGGGAGGCTACCGATGGAACTCGCCTTTCTGAACTATCGGCGCGACGACACTGGCGCCGCTGCGCAAGCGATATACGCGCAGATGAAGGTGCACTTCGGCTCGGGGCAGTTGTTCATGGATGTGAACTCGATCCCCATCGGCGGCGCGTGGCCCGACCATCTCCGTCAGCGGGTCGAGAGTGCGAGTGGATTGGTCGTATTGATCGGCAGGGACTGGCTGCGCGTCGCCGACGAGTATGGCCGACGGCGAATCGATCTCCCGGGAGACTGGGTGGCCAGCGAGATTCGCACCGCACTCGAGCGCCAGATGCCGATCGTACCTGTCCTCGTGGGTGAAGACGTACGCGCGTTGTCGCCCGACGCTCTCCCTGAGTCGCTGGCGCCCCTCGCGTTCAAACAGGTCACCTACCTGCGCCCAAAAAGCTGGGTGCAGGACATCGCACAGCTGATCGCCACCGTGAAGGATCAGTGTGGCCTCCTCGAGCGGATGGACCTGCGGGGGATCGTCGGTCCGCATCCCGACGCGCGAAAGGCGAAGCTCCCCGAGGTAAAGACCGAGGTGCTGGCGGAATTCCTGCGAACACATCCCGGGTGGGAGCCGTGGGAAGACGCACTCGCGCGCGAGTATCCGGCGACTCGCACCGAACTGCGGAAGAATTTCACCTTCGCGTCGTTCCAAGACGCCGCCGACTTCATGCACGAGGCGTCGGCGTACTTCGAGGCGCAGAAGCACCACCCACGCTGGAGCAACGAGTGGCGCCTCGTGATCATCGGGCTCACGACATGGGATGCCAAGAACCGGATCACCGAGCGCGATCTCCAGGTGGCCGAAGGACTCGATGCCCTATTTCGCGAATTTCAGGAGCGGCGGCGTGAGCGCCCGGGGCAGTAGGCGAGACGCGCCACTACACCCTTACGCCACCGGCGCCGCAAACTGCGACGTGTACAGCGCGAAATACGCCCCACCCTTCGACAACAACTCCGCGTGCGTCCCCTGCTCGACGATATCGCCGTGCTCCATCACGAGAATGAGATCGGCGTCACGAATCGTGGAGAGTCGGTGCGCGATCACGAACGAGGTGCGGTCCTGCCGCAGCGCGTGCATCGCGTGTTGTACCAACAGTTCGGTGCGGGTATCGACCGAACTCGTCGCCTCGTCGAGAATGAGGACGCTCGGGCGCGCGAGAAAGGCGCGCGCGATCGTGAGCAACTGCTTCTCACCCGCGCTCACGTTTCCCCCCTCGTCGTCGAGGAGCGTGTCGTAGCCGTTGGGGAGCGAGTGCACGAAGCGGTCGACGTAGGTCGCCTTCGCCGCCGCGTGGATCTCTTCGTCGGTCGCGCTTGGCCGCCCGTAGGCGATGTTGTCGCGAATGCTCCCGGCAAAGAGCCAGGTGTCCTGCAGCACCATCCCCATGCGCGAGCGCAGGTCGTCGCGCGTCATCTGGGCGATGTCGACGCCGTCGAGCGTGATGCGCCCCGCATCGATCTCGTAGAAGCGCATGATCAGGTTGACCAACGTCGTCTTGCCGGCCCCCGTAGGCCCGACGATGGCGATGGTCTGGCCGGGAAGGGCGACGAGCGAGAGATCCTTGATGAGTGGCTTGTCCCGCTCATACCGGAACGAGACGTGCTCGAACTCGAGCCGCCCGGTGGCCGTCGCCGGTGACTGCGCGGGTACCGGATCGGGGCGCTGTTCCTCCGCATCGAGGAGCTGGAACACGCGCTCGGCAGATGCAACGCCCGACTGCATCAGGTTGGCCATCGAGCCGAGCTGGCCGAGTGGCTGCGTGAACTGCCGCGAGTACTGGATGAACGCTTGCACCCCGCCCAGCGTCATCGACCCGCCGGCGACGAACAGCCCGCCGACGACGGCAATCGCGACGTAGACCAGGTTCCCGACGAACATCATCGACGGCATGATGATCCCGCTCACGAATTGGGCGCCGAAGCTCGCCGCGTACAGCTCGTTGTTCTTCTCGCGAAACTGCTGCTCGACCTCGCGGTGCCGCCCGAACACCTTCACCAGCGCATGCCCGGAGTACGCCTCCTCGACCTGCCCATTGAGTGCCCCGGTGTGTTTCCATTGCGCGACGAACAACTTCTGCGACCGCTTGGCGATCGCCGACGTGACGAAGAGAGTGAGCGGGATCGTCACCAGCGCGACCAGCGCCAGCACCGGTGAGATGACGAACATCATCACGATCACGCCAACGACGGTGAGCAGGCTGGTGACGAGCTGCGAAAGCGTCTGCTGCATGCTCTGTCCGATATTGTCGACGTCGTTCGTCACGCGACTGAGCAGCTCACCGCGCTGGATTCGGTCGAAGTAGCTCAGCGGGAGCGCGTTGACCTTGGTCTCGATGTCCTCCCGAAGCGTGTAGACCGTCTTCTGTACGATCGCCGTGAGGAGGAAGCCCTGCAGCGCCGAGAACATCGACGCCAGCACGTAAATCGCCAGCACGAGCCCGAGCACCCTTCGCAGCGCCGCGAAGTCGATCCCCTGGCCAGGCGTCACCGTCATCCCGCTGACGAGATCGGCCCGCGCATTGTTCCCCGCGCTGCGAAGCTGCGCGATCGCTTCTTCCTTGGTCGCTCCCGCCGGGAGCGAGCTCGAGACGATCCCCGAGAAGATGACGTTGGTCGCCTCGCCCAGCAGCCGCGGGCCGCTGACGCCGAACGCGACACTAACCACCGCGAGCAGAAGTACGGTGAGGAGGCCGGCGCGATGGGGACGCAGTCGCCCCACCAGTCGCTTGGCCGACGGGACGAATGTCTGCGCCTTCTCCGCGGGCATCCCCATGCTCCCCCACGGACCTCCTCCGCCGGGGCCGCGGCGCATGGGAGGACCGGCGGGACGAGCGACGGGCGCTTCTTTCGGCTGCGGCGCGCGCGCGGTCATCAGGCCGCCTCCTCTGCGCGCAGTTGGCTGTCGACGATCTCCCGGTACGTCTCGCTCGCGGCGAGCAACTCATCGTGCGTTCCACGGCCGACGATCTCCCCGTCCTCCAGCACGAGGATCTGGTCGGCGTCGATGATCGTGGAAACGCGCTGCGCCACTATGATCTTCGTCGCTTCCTTCTCCGCCTTTGCCAGCGCGCGCCGCAGTCTCGCGTCCGTCGCCGTGTCCAGCGCCGAGAACGAGTCGTCGAACACGTAGATCTCGCTCTTCTTCACGAGCGCTCGGGCGATGGCGAGGCGCTGGCGTTGGCCGCCGGAGACGTTCGTCCCTCCCTGCGCGATCGGCGCATTGAGTCCCTCGGGCATCTCCTGCACGAAGTCCCTGGCCTGCGCCGTCTCCAGCGCTGCCCACAGCTCGTCGTCTGTCGCCTGCGGGTTGCCGTAGCGCAGGTTGCTCGCGACGGTCCCGGAAAACAGGAACGCCCGCTGCGGTACGAGCCCGATCCGTCCCCAGAGCAGGTCGGGATCGAGTTCGCGCACGTCGACGCCATCCACGAGCACCGTCCCCCCGGTTGCGTCGAACAGCCGCGGGAGGAGGTTGACTAACGTCGACTTGCCGGCCCCAGTGCTCCCGATGATCGCCGTCGTCTCCCCGGGACGCGCCACGAACGAGAGGTTGCGCAGCACCGGCTGCTCGGCGCCCGGATACGCGAACTCCACGTCACGAAGTTCAACAACGCCGGCGCTCCGCAGCTCGGTGACCGGATGGAGCGGCAGCACTACCGATGTGGATGTCGCCAATACCTCCCAGATGCGCTCCGACGAAACGGCGGCGCGCGGAATCATGATCGACATGAACGTCGCCATCATGACCGCCATGAGGATCTGGATCAGGTAGCTCAGGAATGCGGTCAGCGCGCCGATCTGTACCGTCCCGCGGTCGATCGCCGATGCGCCGAACCAGAGCACCGCGACGCTCGAGACGTTCATGATCAGCATGATCACCGGGAAGACGAGCGCGAAGAGCCGCCCCGCGCTCACCGCCGTCTCGGTCACGTCGGCATTCGCCTTCTCGAAGCGATCGGTCTCCAGCGTCTCTCGCACGAAGGCGCGCACCACGCGAATCCCCGTCAGCTGCTCGCGGAGCACGCGATTCACGCTGTCGATCCGCGCTTGCATCTGCCGGAAGAGCGGGACCATCCGGCTCACGATCAGCCCAATGACGACGAGCATCACCGGGACGGCGACGAACATGATCCAGGCGAGGTCGACGTCCTGTTGCAGCGCCATGATGATCCCGCCGATCGCCAGCATCGGCGCCGAGACGAGCATGGTGCAGGTCATCAGGACCAGCGTCTGGACCTGCTGTACATCGTTGGTCGTGCGCGTGATGAGCGAGGGGGCGCCGAAGCGCGAGACTTCCCGCTCGGAAAACTCGCCGACGCGAACGAAAATCGCCTCGCGAACGTCACGCCCGAATCCCATCGCCGCCTTCGCCCCGAAGTAGACGGCGGCGACCGCGGCCGCGACCTGCAGGAGCGTGAGGGCGAGCATCACGCCGCCGGTCACCAGGATGTAGCGCGTGTCGCCCTTCGCGATCCCATTGTCGATGATGTTGGCGTTGAGGCTCGGCAACGACAGCGACGCCAGCGACTGCACGAGCTGGAAGGCCACGACGCCGGCAATGAGCGAAACGTGCGGGCGCAGGTACCGGCGGAGGAGCGTGAGGAGCATGCGTTGCGTCGCGGGGAAGAAGCAATGGGCGGCTCGGGCACTCCGAGCGCTGCCATCCTACGGACGCCCCCGCCGAATGCAAAACGCGAGGGCGTCAGGATGGCGCGAAACTTTGCGCCGCGAGGTCGGAGGTGCCAGCCGATCGCGCGATTCGTCGCGCAGCGTCGCCCTGTTCGGCGCGCAGCGTCGCCCTATTCGACGCGCAGCGTCGCCCTATTCGACGCGCAGCATTCGCACCGGATCGGTCCGGGCCGCTCGCCAGGCCGGGAGCAATCCGGCGAGGAGCGCGGCGAGCACGAAGAGCGTCGCCGCCGACACGTACACGAGCGGGTCGCTCGCGGTGACGCCGACGAGCTGGCTCTGGAGGAGCCGCGTCCAGGCGAGCGCGCCAAGGCTCCCGAGCACGACCCCGGCGAGGGCGAGGCGCATTGTTCGCCACAACACCCAGCGCGACACCGACGCCGGTGATGCACCCAACGCAAGACGCAACCCGATCTCGCGCGAACGCTGCACCACCACGAAGGCCATCACCCCGAAGATCCCAACCACCGCCAGCAGCAACGTCACCGCACTGAACGCCGAAAGCGACCACGCATTCACCCGGCGGTTCTCGAGGAGGAGCCCCACGTAGAAGCCGAGCGGGCGGAACTGCGACTGCGGCGACGTTCCCGCCACCGGGATCGCCGGATCGACGCCGAGCACCGCGCGACGCAGCGCTGGAACCAGTGTCGCCTCGGGGAGCGAGGAGCGCACCGCCACGTAGATGTTCGGCCACGCATTCCACGTGTAGGGGATGTAGACGGCCGGCGGCGCCGGATTGGCGGCCCCGTTCAGCCGCTCGTCGCCGATCACACCGACGATCGGGGCAACGATCCGCGTCCCCATGTCTGCGCGCCCCTGCGCCATGCGAGAGACAGTGATGGTCTTGTTCAACGCATCGCCGTCGGGATAGAAGCGCTTCACGAACGCCTCGTTGACGACCACGCCGCTCCCCACGGATCGCAGGTCGTCGTCGGTGATGAAGCGCCCGCGCTTGAGCGTCCCGCCAAACGTCGCGAGATACCCGGGCGAAACCGTGCGATACACCGCCACGTCGCTCCCATCCTCGGCGGGCGGGGCGTCGGTGCGCACGGGAGTGTTCATCATTCCCCCGCTGAACGGCGCGTGATTCACCAGCGCCGCACGCTGCACGCCGGGAACGCCGGCGACGGTCTCCTCGAGACGTTGGTAGAGCGCGAGCGCCGCCTCGGGCGAATCGTACTTCCCGGCCGGCGGGAAGATCCGCAACAACGTCACGCCATCGGGATCGACACCGAGCGACGTGTCGGCGAGGACGGTGAGCGTCCGCGACACGAGCCCAGCGCTCACGGCGACCACCAGCGCGAGCGCAACCTGCACCACCACCAGCGCTCCACGCAGCCGCACGTGCCCGCTCGACTCGCCGCTCCCCGAGGTTCCCGCGCGCAACGCATCGGAGAGTCCGAGTCGCAGCGCCGCGCGCGCCGGGATGATCCCGATCAGGATCGAGACGACGGCGACGACGAACGTGACGAACGCAACGGCGCGCACATCGAACTGCAGCTCGGCTAACCGCGGAAAAACGTTAGGCGCCCAGCGCCGAATCCCGGCGAGCGCGAAGATCGACAGCACGATCCCCGCAATGCCGCCAGCCGCTGCCAGCGCGGCGCTCTCGACCAGGAGCTGCCGCACCAGTCGCCCCGAGCGCGCGCCTAACGCGGTGCGTACCGCGAGCTCGCGCGACCGTGCCGCGTGCCGCGCCACCAGCAACCCCGCGGCGTTGAGCGCGGTGATCGCCAGCACGAGTGCTACGATCAGCGCCAGTACCTCCAGTCGAGTCGCCGCATCGCCCAGCAGCGATTCGCGCAGCGCGGTGAGCGAGACCGCGGTCCACTGCTCGGCGTCTTCGGGATACGTCGTGGCGAAACCGGCGGCGAGCGCCGACATCTGCGCTTCGCCCTGCGCTCGCGAAACGCCCGGCGCCAGGCGCCCGGTGATCTGGGCATCGACGTGCAGCGTGCGCTGCTCGAGAACGAAGCGCGAGCGCGCCGGGAGCGCCTCGATCGGTACCCACGTTTCGGCCCACGCGGGCTCGGCGAAGCTGCTCGGCATCACCCCGGCGACGGTGAAGCTCCCGCTCGTCGTGGAAATCGCCTGGCCGATCGCTGCAGGGTCACCTCCAAAGCGCTCCTGCCAGAGCCGCCACGACAGGACGATCGGGCGCTCTACCGCCGCCGTCGCATCGAACGTACGCCCGTAACGCGCTGCCACGCCCATCAGGGGGAAGAAGTCGCCGGATACGTAGGCGCTGAGGACGCGCCGGCTCCCCTCGGCTTCGTTCAGCGTGAGGTCTTCGCCGCGTGCGAAGGCGAGGCGATCGAACGCAGTTGCACGCTGCTTGTAGTCGAGGAACGTCGGATAGGAGAACGGACGCTGGCTCCCGTCGCGCGTGACCTCGCTGAGCGTGAAGAGGCGATCGGGCTCGCCGTAGCTGAGCGGGCGGAGGACGATTCCGTCGACGAGGATCCAGACCGTCGTCGCGGCGCCGATCCCGAGAGCGAGAATCGTCACCACGAGAGAGGCGAACAGAGGCGCGCGCCACATTGTGCGCAGCGCAGTGCGCGCGTCGGCACGCAGGTCGTCGATCCAAGGCGTCATGCCGGGGAACCTACTGGCGGGGAATGATCGGCGGAACGCGATCCCCCGGTTCGTCACCGCCGTCGACTGCGCGGTTTCCCCTTGGCTGTGGTGTTCGCGGTCTTCGCGGTCTTCGCGGCCTTACCCGTCGTGGCGGGCTTCGTCTGCTTCACCTCGGCGACGCGTTTCGACCTGGATGATGCTGGCTTCGTCGCGACCGTCGCGCGCTTGCTCACACTCGCCCGCTTCTCGGACTTTGGCGACGGTCCCTGTCGCATCCCCTGCAGCCCCAGCGCGACCCACTCGGCGAGCTCGGGGTCGTCGGCGATCACCTCGGCGTGCACGACGACCCACGTCCCCATCGCACGCTCGCCACCGGGGGTGAACGGACGAACGCCGGGGCGATCGAGCGAGCGCGTATACGATTCGGATGGGAGCTTGGCGAGGATTCCCTCGCCCCACACGATGACGAAGGTGTTCTTCCCGTACAGGAAGCCCCAACCACCGAAAACGTGCTTCTCCCGGAACCCGCGTTCACCTAACCGGTCGAGCGCATCGCGAACCCGCTCCACCGTCCCGGCATCGAAGGCCATCGACGGGTCGCCCGGCTACTGGTTCAGGCGGCCGGCTGGTCCGACACGACGCTCGACACCGACTGCGCGCAGCGCACGAGAGCGGTAATGGCGCGCGCGTGCATCATCAACGTGGCGATGTTCCCCGTCAGGCGGATCTGCCCGCGCATCACGGCGGCCATCGGCTCCACCGCGCCACTCATGACTTCCATCCACGTCGCGTAGTCGGCACGGAAGACAAAGGTCGCTATGCAGGCATCGGGCGAGATGATGCGCGCCGTGTTGCACAACCCGCGATCGAGCGAGACCTCGAGGGCCACCGGGCCAATCAGCCCGACGGGGGCGCCATCATCCAGCACCAGCGCCACGGTCTCGGTCCAACCGATGCCCGCCTGCCGGTAGGTGACGTCGCGATTCACCGCGTCGCGAAAGGCGTCAGCCCAATTCTGGGTGAAGGGGAGGGAGGTCACGTTCAACACAATCACTGCGCGAAGTTTGGATACACTCGTGGGTCCGGAGCATTATGAACCAAGGTTCATAATCGTGCAGGCCCGCTGCTGACATCGCGTCCCTACTGGTGCCGCTTCGCGCGCCGGAGCGCACGCATCACGGTTCGACCCGACGCCAAGGCGCCGGCTACCAGATACAGATAGAAGGTGTAGAACCGCCACCATATCAGGGACGCAGCGAGCAACCGTGCAGGGAGCGTGCCGCCGAGGGCCACCTTGAACGCCACCTCCACCATCCCCCCGCCGCCAGGCGCCGGAGCCACGGCGGCTCCATACAGCAGCACCATCGGCCAGAGGAGGAGCGGTGCCGCAGCCACCTCCCCGCCGTACGACCATACAATGAAGGGGAGTGTCAGCAGTCGCGCGAAGACGTGCAGGATCGAAAAGAAGAGGGCCAGCGCGAGCAGCCCGCGATGCGCCGTGCGTAGCGAGTCGATGCTCCCGCGCAGCTGGCGGAGCGCTCGCTGCACCCTATGCCAGATCATGGCGTTGATGCCCAGCCGCGTCACCCACCACGGGCGACGCCCGCGCGCACTGCGCGTGGAGAGCGTCAGCCCGAAAATGCCGGCGCCCACCACACCCGCCGAGTACACGGTGACCGTACCGAGGAGTCCACGCACCAGCCCGCTGGAATCGCGCAGCACCAGCCCGAGTGTGACGGTGACCACGAACAGCGACATCGCCTCGAGAAAGAGCTCGAGGAAGAGCACGATCACCACTCCCGCCACCGGGACCCCCGATTCGCTCATGATCAGGAATCGCGCGGGCTCGGCGCCGGAGCGCGAGGGGGTGATGGCCGCCGCGAAGTCGCCGCCGAGCGAGGTGCGGACGATCGCGCTCCAGCTCACCGGGACGCGGATCGCCCTGGCGCTGAAGTGGATCTTGATGAAGCGGAAGAGGAGGTCGAGCCCGAACGCCCCGAGGCAGAGGAGATGCCCCCAGATCGGAAGCCCGAGCGGGGCACCGTTGGCCGGCCAGTTCGTGATGATGACCCACGCCGAGACCCCAAACGTCGCCAGGAGCGAGAGGGCGGTGATGAGCCAGCGAATAGGCGACAAGAGCTGCGCGTGCGGGTGGCGGGGAGCGAACCGGGGGAGGGGCGCGGGTCGTTCGGGTCGGGAGAATGTATCTCTCGGGGCGCCGCGGCTAAACAGCCGAGCGTGTCGCGGCATCCAATCGGTTGGATGACCTCCTCCCCCCAGGGCGCTCGGTGACGGCGCCAAGTGCGATTCCCCCCTCGTCCGGGGGCGGAGGCGCCGACGAGTCGGCGCTGGCCGAGCGCGCCGCGCGCGGCGACATGCAGGCGTTCGAGGTGCTGTACCGGCAGTCGGCCGGGCGCGTCTTCGCGCTCTGCCTCCGCATGTCGCGCGACCGCGAACGGGCGCGCGAGCTGGCGCACGACGCTTTCGTGCGCGCGTGGGAGAAGATGTCGACGTTCCGCGGCGACGCCGCCTTCAGCACCTGGATGCACCGCCTCACGGTCAACCTCGTGCTCGAGCGGCAGCGGAGCGAGCGGCGTCGCGCCGCTCACGAGGTGACGGTCGCCGATCGCGGCGATGTCGACGAGGATGACGCGCCGGAGGTACGCACGATGTTGCAGCTGGTGCGACACGACGAGGGGGAACGGCTTGACCTGGAGGCGGCGATCCGCACCCTCCCGCCTAACGCGCGCACCGTCTTTGTGCTGCACGAGGTGGAAGGTTACCAGCACGACGAGATTGCCCAATCGATGGGAATAGCCCCAGGGACCGTGCGCGCGCACCTGCACCGCGCCCGCCGACTGCTCATGGAGTACCTGCGCTGATGATGAACAACAACGACGACCTGCAGCCGCTGCCCCACGGAGATTCCGGGCGCCACGCCAGCTGGGACCAGCTCAACGACCTGGTCGACCATCGGCTGGATGTCAACGAGTCCCGTGCCATCGAACTGCACCTGGCCGAATGCGCCGAGTGCGCCGCACAGCGCGCCGCATTGATCGCGATGTCGGTCGATGCGCACGCGCTCCCCCACGATGTTCCTCCTCCAGACGATCTCTGGAGCGAAGTCGCCGCGTCCATCGGAGCAACTCGAGGTGCGCCGCGCAACGAATCAGAGCCACAATCCGCGTTATCAGCGCCGACGCCGTCAACTTCTCCGCGTACTCCGCGGACTCCGCGGTTCAATGCTCTTGGAGACCCAGCGCGCACGCGAATGCCAGGGACACAGAAGGCATGGCTCGCGGCGGCGGCGGTCACCCTGATGGCCCTCTCGTCAGGCCTCACCGCCCTCTACCTGCGTCGCGCCCCCAACAGCGCTCCCGCGCTCGCCACCAAGCAGCAACCCGTGCCCGCCGGAACGACGCTCCTCCCCGCCGCCTTCGTCGAGACCGAACGCACCTACCTCGCCAGTGTCGCCGAAGTGCAGTCGCTTCTCGATGCGCAACGCGGCGTACTCGCCCCTGCCACCATCGAGACCGTCGACCGCGCCCTCGCCACCATCGATGCCGCCATTGCCGAGGCGCGCGCCGCCCTCCTCGCCGACCCGGCCAACGGCGCCCTCGCCGAACTCCTCGAGACCAACTATCGGCAGAAACTCGACCTCCTGCGCCGAACCGCCGGTCTCCACCAGACGAGCTGACTCGTGATCCCTCCCGCTACCACACCGCGCCGTCGCCATCCAGGGCGCATCCGAGGCACCTCGCTCGCCTCGGCGATACTCGCCTTCGCGCTCACCTTCGTCGCGCCGACCCTATCGGCACAACAGAAGATCGACATCCGTCGCGCCACCACCGGCGACGTCTCTGTACGACTCGGCGGGAGCATCGGCTCGCTGCGGATCGCTGGATGGGACCGCGACTCGGTCTCGATCATCGGTGCGCTCCCTGCCGGCGTGCGCATGGACGGCGGCTTCGGCGGCGATGGACGCTCTCCCTCTCGCGGGGTGAAGTTCTTTCTCGACTCGCCCAATGATGCCGCCACCGCGACCGCCACGCTCGAGCTGCGCGTCCCGCGCGGCGCGCGCGTCTGGGTCAAGAGCGGGACGGCGAACATCGACGCGCGCGACGTCACCGGAGGGCTCGACCTCAACGTCATCGGCGGGAAGGTCACCGTGAACGCGTCTCCCCGCGAGCTGCAAATCGAGGCGATGGACGCCGCCGTCACCATCGATGGAACGCCGGAGTGGCTGCGCGCCAAGACCGCCTCCGGCGACATCACCCTACGCGGCGGAAGCAACGATCTCGCCCTGACGTCGGTCAGTGGTGCACTCCGCGTCGAGGGTGGGTCCGTTGCGCGTGGACGCCTCGAGACGGTGACCGGCGACATCACCTTCGCCGCCCTGATGAGCGCAGCCGGCGCCCTCGACGTGGACTCGCACAGCGGCACGGTAGACCTCGCCCTCACCGAGAAGTCCGGCTTCACCCTCACCGCCTCGTCGATCACCGGGACGATCGAGAACCGGTTCGACAAGACGCGCCCATCCACCGGGCGCGAGGGACGCGGCGCCGAGCTCGCCGTCGACGCCGGCAACTCATCGGCGCGCATCACCGTGCGCACCTTCCGCGGGAAGATCGTCGTGCATCGCTAGCGGTCATCTCACAAATCGACGCCGGTCGCCCTGGCGCCCAGTGCCGGAGGAGGGGCGTCCACGGTTTCTGAGATGACAGCTAAACACCGGAGGGAGGAGCGGCATCCCATCGTCAGGACGAGCACGCGATGCTCGCCCGCAACCTAACGACCCGAGGATCCCGCCATGACGCACCTTCCCACGCTGGCGCTCGCGCTCCCCCTCCTCCTTCTCCCCGCTGCCACGTCGACCCCGTCGTTCGTCGCGGTCCCCGGCAACTTGGCCCCTGCCGTCGCCCTCGTCGGGCCACCATGGATCTCCATCGAGTACCCGGTCAACCCGTACGACGCGGCGACGCGCGGCGCCTATCTCGTCGTCCACGCCTTCCACCACGGGACCCCGGTCGGCCTCCCCGTGAGTGGAACCGCCGAGGGGATCGTCAACGGTGCGCGCCGCTCCGTCCCCCTCACCTTCGCCGCCACCTCGCGCGCCGGCGTATACACGCTGACTCGCCAGTGGCCTAACGAAGGAACGTGGACCCTCCTCGTCGCCGTCGCCCAGGGGCCCGAGGACAAGGTCACTGCTGTCGTCGACCTCACCGCTGCCGGCGAGGTCGGGTCGGTCCGCGTCCCAACCCGCAAGCAGGACGGCTACACCCTCCCCGCCGCCGTCGCCATGGCGACGATCGATGCCTCCCTCCGCGAGCGCGCCGCGACGCAATCGGCTCCACGGTAGCAGTAGACGGGCTGGTAGTAGACGAGGAGCAATACACGAGCGAGCAGTAGACGCGCGAAGGCGCGACACCCAGATTCCCGGCGTGCCGCGCCTTCGCAACTTCCCCGAGCTAACCACTTCGCATCGCGCGCGGCTCCCACTCGCCCGCGCTCGGCGAGGCTTCTCCCTCATCGAACTCCTGGTGGCGATGCTGGTCTTCGCCATCCTCGTGGCGATCGCCGTCGCGCGCTATCGCAACATGAAGGAGCGCGGCTACCTGGCCGAGATGAAGACCGACCTCGGGAACCTGCGCGTCGCCGAAGAGGCGTACTGGTCCGAACATGGGCAGTACGTCGCCGACCAGACGCTACTGGACTACAAGTCAGGATCGCGCGTGACCGTCACCATCACGGTGACCGACCCCTACGCAGGCTACGATGCCGAAGCCGTCCACGTCTCGGCGCCAGCCATCACCTGCACGATGTACGTGGGGCGGGCGTCAGCCAGCGGAACGCCGAGCGGCGAGATCGCCTGCCATTGAATTGTCACCGAGTCGCGACGCCTTTCGGGTCGCGTTTCGCGTCAACGGAGCGGCGCGCGGCCTAACGCGAGATGCGCAGCCCGAATGTCGTCGTGCGCCCCTGCGTGATCTGCAGGTTGTCGCGCTCGTTGCGCTGCACGTTGGTGAGGTTGTCGACGCGCAGGTACCACTCCGCCGAGCGCCCCAGAACGTACGTGAAGCCCACGAACGGCTTCACCACCGACGGATAGTTCACCACCAGGTTGTTCGGCTCATCGTACGATGACGAACCCCCGGGTCCCATGTGCTCCGAGGGCGGCTCGCTCATCTCGCTGCCATAGAAGCCGAGCCAGTCGTAACCGCGCCAGGTGCCGGTGTAGTTCGCGCCGAAGGTGCTGCGAAAGCGCCGCGCATCCCACGTGAGCGAGGCCATCCCAGCCGATGATGGCACTTCCGGCACCCGATCCCCGACCCGCAGGTCGCCGGTGTAGTGGTACGAGACCGCCTTCACCCGCGAATCGGTGAGGGCGAAGGTCAGGTCGCCACGAATGGGGCCCGCGTGCGCACTCCCCTCGAGCTCGACGCCCTGGTTGTGGATGCGCCCCACGTTCTGGAACTGCACCGTGCGCGCCCCCGTCCGGCGGTTGGCCACCACCTGCTGGATGAGACCGTCCGCTGTCTGGTTGTAGGTCGTGAGCGAGAAGTTCGCACGGTCACCGAGGTAGAACTCGAAACCGGCCTCCGTCCCGCGCTGCACTTCGGGCTGCAACTCCGGGTTGGCCAGCTGGCGGAAACCGATCGTCTGGATCCCGCGGCGCGCGTTAGGCTGCGGTGGACGGATCCCCTTCCCGTAGGCCATGCGGAACTTGATCGTCGCCTCTCCCAGCTCGCGCGTTACGGCAGCGCCGACCATCGGCGCGTAGGCCGTCCCGTAGTTCTCGCCGAAACTGGAATTGCGCTCGCCGCGGAGCCCTGCGGTGAGGAAGACCGAGTTGTTGAGCTCCAGCTTCACCTGCCCGAAGACGCCGCCGTTGCTCACCCGGTCGTTGTAGAGCGAGGCGAGTCCGCTCCCGGTCCCGGCAAGATCCTCCTGGAATCCCAGGCGCTCGCGCACCAGCGTGCTCTGTTCCGCGCCGAGCGTCGCGCTCAGCGAGAGGTCGCTCCGTTCCAGGAGCCGCAACGCCATCGCGTAGCGGAGCGACGACTTGCTCACGTTTTCCCTGGTGGCGCCGAGGAGCGCGTCGGCGACGATCGCCGGCTCGCGCTGCGGCGCGATCGCACCGGCGTGTCGGTCGATGCCTAACACCAGCGTCTGGCGCATCCAGCCGAGTGGCTCGTAGTCGGCGGTGACGCCGTACGTCTCGTTCTCGATGCGCTGCGTCTCGAGGAGCGGGCGGATGGTGTTGGGGACAGGATTGTTGCCGAGGAGCGGATTGGACGGCGCCACGAACCGCACATCGGCGTAGCGCATCGTCCCGTCGAGACGCAGCGGCCCGAGCACGGTGCGCCCCCCGCCGAACGTCCCGCGATATCCCGACGAGCCGCCAGGTGCAATCGCGCCCACGTCCTCGAACGATCCGCCGAAACCGAGCGACGACTGTCCCCCTCCCGCCGAGAGCATCGCCGAGTGATGCTGCGTCGCGGCGGCGCGTGGCGTGAAGGAGCTCTCCATCATCCCGCCGGTGAGCGCGGCATCGAACTGCGGCTTCCACTTGAGCGCTGGCGTCCCCTTGCGGGTGACGATCTGCACGACGCCGCTGATCGCGTCGGAGCCGTACAGCGCCGACCCCTGCGGTCCGCGGATCACCTCGATGCGCTCGACCGAATACGGATCGATCGCGAAGAGGAGGTACGGACTCGCCAGCTCGACGCCGTCGACGTACGTCTTGAGGTAGTTGTTGTTGAAGGAGCTCGAGCCGCGCACCGATCCGATCTGCGCAAACGGTCCGGAGATCCCGAGATCCCAGGCGACGATACCGGGGATCGCGCTGCGGAAGAGCTGCTCCATCGACGTGGCGCCGCTCTGCTGAATCTGGCTCGCGGTCAGGACCGAGACCGCGCTCGTCAGCGAACGCTCAGGGGCGCCGGTCGCCGGCGTCCCCATGATCAGCATGCGGTCCATCACCTGCGGTCGGAACGCCGCCCGCAGCTGCAACGGCGTCGGCGCGAGGTCGACCGAATCGGCAAACAGCGATGCCACGCTCGGGAGCACGCGTCCCGGGAGCTGCACGAGGATCACGTAGCCCGACGGACTGACCACCACGTCGAGGTTGGTGCCGCGCAGGACGTCGTCGATCACGTCGCCCACCGGCGTCTTCTCGCGCACGATGGTAATGCGCCGGTCGCCGGGGATGATGTCGCTGCTATAGGAAAGACGAAGCGCCGCGCGGAGAGAGATTTCGCGGAGCGCTGCTTCGATCGGGATGTCGGTGAGGGAGATCGAGATGGGGCGGGCGAGGAGCGGGCTTCGCGACGCGGAGCGCGCTGCCAAAACGCTGTCGTGCTGTGCCAAGACGCGCTGCTGCCCCGCGACCACCCTGGGGGCGACCGCGGAGCAGCAGACCACGAGCGAGGCGGTGGTCGCCAGCGCGCGCGCCGCGGATCCCGCGGCCGCGCGACGAGGCCATTTCACACACCAGCCTCCGCCAGCTGCGTCGAGGGTGGCTGTGGCGCCACCGACACCCCCACCTTCGTCATGAAATCCACTCGGTTTCCAGACCGTTGATAGCGCACGTCGAGCGCCAAGCCGATGATGCGCAGCACTTCGTCGAGCGACTCGCCCTCGAACTCCGACGTGAGATGACGTTCGAGGATGGTGGAATCGCTCACCTTCACCTCGACGCCGTACCACCGCTGCAGTTCGTCGGCCACTTCGGCGAACGGCGTGTCCACGAAGATGAGACGTCCGGACGCGAATGCTGTGAAGGGCGACACGTCGACACCGCGGGCGACGGCGATCTCGCTCGCCGCGCGGATCGTCGCGACGTCGCGCGGCTTGAGCACCACCGAAGTGTCCGAGCCCGTACCCCGGTGAATGGCGACCGATCCGGCGCTCACCGCGACGCGCAGGTCGGACGCACCGTGCGCATCGTCGGGATAGCGACGGATGGCGAACGAGGTCCCCAGGTCCTCGACGATCGTCCCTGCGACATGCACGCGGAACGGACGTGATTCATCGTGCCCGACGGTGAAGAGAGCCTCCCCCTCGAGCTCGACGTCGCGCGCGCCGTCTCCGTATCCCTCCATCGTGCGCAGCGTGGACGAAACGCCGAGCACCACCGTGCTCCCGTCGGGGAGATTCACGGTGCGTCGCTCGCCGGCGCGGGTGGAGAAGGACGTCGAGGCCACGGTCACCGCCGAACTCCCCCCTTGACTCCGCAAACGCGGGAGGAGGAGCGCTCCGCCGAGGAGGATCACCGCGGCCGCGGCGACCTGCATCAAGCGAGCACCATCCTGCCACCATCGGCGATGCGAGGCGATCGAGATAACACGAGGCAATGAATCGCGGCGCGCACCCTGCCGCTCGCGCTCCACGCCGGGAAGTCCCGCCGCAACCTTCCTCCACGCCGCATCGACGTCCCAACTCCGATCCGGGAGCGGGAGCTGCCAGGCTTCGCGCATCTCGATCAGCGCGGCTCGCCGGTCGGCGTCGCCAGCGGCCCATCGCTCCGTTTCGGCACGCTCGCTCGCGTCCCCCTCGCCCGCGACATAGCGGGCGAGGCGGTCGTAGTCGTCGTCGGAAAGTCGGTCGAGGGACATCGTCGGGTGGATCGAGCGAAACTGGTGGAGTCGGCAGGGAGACACGTCGGGGTCGGCGCCCCCCTTACTCGTCCAACTCGGCAGATGTTAACGTGCCATCCGCTTTCGGCGCGACAAGGGGCGTAAAATTAGCCGCCTGGTCGCGCCGGGAGCGGCCCGTTCGAGGACCGCCCGGAGCGGTCCGTTTCAGGAATCGACCCTCGAGGATGAGCGTTCCCCCTCCCTCTCCCCCTCCATCGGAGCATCAGGACGACGAGCTCGCGACGCTCCGCGCTGGCACCCCGGCGGGAGCGTCGGACAGCGAGCTCGCGCGCCGGATTCGCGAGGGGGACGAGCGCGCGCTCGAGGAAGTGTTTCGCGCCTACTATGGCGGGATGTGCTCGTTCGTGCGGCGTTTCGTGAACGCCCCCGACGTCGCCGAGGAGCTGGTGCAGGACGTCTTCTTCAAGCTGTGGGCCAAGCGCGAGACGCTGAGCGACATCGACGCCTTGCGCACCTATCTCTTCCGCGCGGCCCGCAACACCGCGCTCAACTTCCTTCGTCGCAAGAAGTTGGAGAACGCGTGGGAGGAGCGCGAGGCGGCCCGCGGCGAGCCCGTGACCAACGTCGCCACCGACGATGACGCCGCGACCGACGAGGTGACGCGCGCCGTCGGCGCGGCGATCAACAAGCTCCCTGCCCGCTGCCGCGAGATCTTCCTGATGAGTCGCGAGGCGGGACTCACGTACGCCGAGATCGCCAATTCGCTCGGAATCAGCATCAAGACCGTCGAGACGCAGATGGGGCGCGCGCTCAAGTCGCTGCGCCTCTCGCTCGCCAAGTATCGCGCCACGTAGCCGGGTGGAGCGCTGCGCCCATAAGGGAGCGCGCCACGACCCGTGTCTCATAGCATGTCATGCTCGAACTCCTTTCTCTCCGCGTGACGTCGCGCGACGCGAGGTGCGCGACGCGTGCGCGCCGTCGGTGGCGCGCGCTCGTTGCCGCGGCGGCGGCGCTCGTCGCCAGCTCGTGCGTCGACGCCCCCGGAACGACCGAGCCGGTCGACACGTGGGAGAACCCGCTCGCGCAGACCTTCGATGCGCTGTCGCGCGCGGCCGGTGACAACGGCGATCTCGCCCGCTCCGACGGGTTTGCCTACGCCGCGCTTGCCGTACGCGGGGGCGTCACGCCGTCGCGCCTCGACGTGCAGGTCGGCGATACGGTCGAGAGCTACGACGCCTTCGTGAACACCGCCTGGTGGGATCCGGCGCTCCCCCCCGCGACGCGCCCCCCCGCCCGCCGTACGCTGGTCGGGTGGCGCCGCACCGACGCCGGCACCACACGCATCCTCGCCTTCACCTCGCCCGCCGACTCGGTGCCGATCATGAGTCCGGTCTCGTTAGGCCCCGGTGCATCCACCGTGGCGGTCTACGCCGCCGGCTCGGCGATGCAGAACGACGGAAGCGACAACGCGCAGGGAAAGCCCGACATCAGCCGCGCGTGGTACGGCACCGCCGGGTGGCTCAAGCTCGCCGAGTCGGCGGTGCTGGGGACGTGTCCCGACACGCTGCGCCACAGCAACGTGCTCGGCGTCTCGCATTGCGAGCAGGCGCAGTATCGCGTGGCGTTGAGCATCGACATGCAGCACATGGCGGGGCGTCCGCCGCAACTCGCGACGGGGACACCGATCCGCACCGTGTCGACCGCACAGGAAGCGATCGTGAACGGGGTGAAGCTGCGCTTCACCTGCCTGACGCCGAGCGGACAGCACGGCTGCAAGTAGCCGTGCTGCCCGCGGTGTTCCGTGCGGTGAGTGAATCGCCGCGACGGGCCTAACGATTATCGCGCAAATAGTCGTCCAACGCTCCAACAGCGAACGCCGGTGGGGGATGGGCGAACAATTGCGCGATCACCGCTAACGATCCGATAGCGCGAAAAACCGCAGCGGCGTCCCCCCGATCGCGTTGTCGGCGGCGACGAGCGTGCGCCCGGTGCCACCCGAGAGTGCGAGCCCCGAGAGCGTGATGCTGACGCTGGCCGCGCGACTGGCGGCCGCGGTGCCTGCTGGTACTGCACGCAACTGGTAGGTTCCCGGCGCGGCGGTGAAGTAGTTCGAGACCCCCTTGTACGCGACATTCGACGCGACCGGCGTCGCCGCGGCGAGATCGGCGCCGGCCGCCGTAAGGAAGACGTCGATCGCGCCCGCAGCAGGGCTCAGGTTCACGATGCGGAGCCGCACCTGAGTCGCCGCCGGCGCCGGATTGGTGTCGGTGGTAAAGAAGCCGGAGATCGGTGACCCACCTACACCGCCGATCGCATAGACGCTGCGATCCACCCCCTCGCCGATGTTGACGCTGATCGTCGCCACGGTGACGGTGGTGTCGGCGGTGCGCTTGAGTTCCAGCGTCCGGTCGCCGGTGAGGATCGCCGCATACGTCGCCGTGTTCGGCGCGGCGAGCGTGGCCGGTGTGCTCTGCGTGTAGGTGAGATTGACCCCGAACGGGAGATGCTCGAGGATCGCGTTGACGCGCCCGCGCGTGGTGTCGGTGATGACATTCACGAAGCGCACGCGCCCCTGCGTTCCGGTCGGCTCCAGCGGCCCGGCAGCCTTCTCGGTGCCGCAGGCAGCGACGAGCGCGAGCCCGGCGCCTAACGCGATGAGACGGACTCGCGCGCGCGAGGCGCGCAAGTGAGCGGGCATCCCTGAAGCGGGCGAACGATTCGGCAAGTGGAAAGTAGTCGGCATGAGTCGGCGCCTCACTGGAGTGGGCAGGAGGCAGGAAATCCCGTCGGCTCGACCGGGTCGGGGAGGACAGTGAACGTCGCGTTGGGATTCGCATTGCGATCGCCTAACGCGTACGGGAGCCAGCAGCGCTGCCCGTCGCTCGGAACGTTCGGGGCAGCGATCGGTCCGCGAATCGCCCCGCGACGACGCGAATCTTCCCAGCGAAGCCCGGTCCCCAGCAGCTCGTAGCGTCGCTGCACGTAGATCTCGGCGATGAGCTGCGACTGGGTGAGCGAACCGGCGAGCGGCGAGAGACATGCCTTGGGATCGTCGAGCCCGCGCCCGCCGGTGCAATCGGTACGCACCGAATCGAGGACGGCCTGCGACGCCGCGAGTTGATTCTGATTGGCGAGAGCCTCGGCCTTGATCAGCAGCGCCTCGTCGGGGAAGTAGACCGTGAGCGGCGCCTGCGGGCTGGCATAGCGCAGCCACGGATCGAGGAGCGCGCCGATGCGCCCCGTAAGCGTGGTCGACGGCGTCACGAAATACTGATAGCGCCGGTCCTCGGCGGTCATCGACAGCCGCCACTGACGCCTAACGGCGATCCCGTTCGTCCCGCCGGTCACGCCCGAGTACGGATTCACCGCAGGGGCTGGGAAGGTGAGGACGTTGAACGCTGCCGTCCCGGTGCGCGGAACCAGGTTCGCTGCAGCCAGCGCGCCGGCATCGTCGTTCGCTATCCGCGCATAACGCGCGCGGAAGAGATCAAGGATGCTGGTGAGCGAAACGCCCGGCGTGAGGATGTTGGCATTGAAGAACGCGCTCGGTGGCGCGGCCGCGAGCGTCGCCGACGCCGAGTCGAGGAGCGCCCGCACATACGGGAGCGCCTCGGCGCGCGTCACGTAGACCGGGGCCACCTCGCCGAACGTCTTGATCGGGAGCTTCTGATACGATTGCAGCGCTTCGCCTAACGCTTCGGCCTTGAGCGTGTAGGCCAATGCCTGCAGCCCGCTCTTGGTCCCGGGGTCGAGCTGCGCGCCGAGCGCGTTGGCCCCGGTGAGGAGGTCATCGGCGGTGCGCACCGTACGGTAGATCGAGTTGAACACGTTCTCGGCGATCCCCGTCCCCTGCGGCACGGCCCCTTGCTCGGCGTCGCTGATGGAGACGAGCGCCGCGCTGGTGGAGGCGAATTCGTCGGTCACCAGCCCCGCCATGTAGGCGTAGTTGAAGTACGACGTGGCGAAGCGTGCCTGCAGCCCGGTCGCCAGGGCGATCACCCCGTCGGGGCTCGTCGTCACCTGCTGTTCGGTAGGGGCGTTGGGGTTCTGCAGGTCGAGCGAACACCCGGCGAGCGTCGCGATCGAGGCGACGGCCAGAGCGGATGAAATGCGTGTGTAGAGTCTCATGTGTGTATCGGGCTCCCGGTCAGTACGTGAATCGCGCACTGATCGACCACACGCGCGGAATGGGATAGCCACCGAAGTCGAAGCCGCGGTCCGCAGCCGTGGTTTGCACCGAGCCCACGCCGCCGGCGTTGGTGCCGAAGAGATTGATCTCGGGATCGTAGCCGCTGTAGTCGGTCCAGACCCAGAGGTTGCGCCCGGAGAGGGTGAGGGCGATCCCGTCGCGGAACGTCCGCTTGATCGGCCCCCAGTCGACGGTGTAGCTGGCGGAAAGCTCACGCAGCTTGATGAACGTCCCGTCCTCGATCCAGTACTCGAAGATCCCCTGCGTGCGAGCGTTGAACCCCGGCGGGAGCTTGCGCGGATCGCCGTACGGGAGGAGTTCGCGCTCGAACTCCTTCGAGTTGCTGGCGATGCCGGCGTTCTGCGCGCGGGTCGACAGGTTCATGATGTCGTTCCCGAACGTCCCGTCGAACAGGACGCGCAGGCGCAGCTTGCGGAAGAGCGTGACTTCGTTGAGCAGCGACGCGAGGAAGGCCGGGTTCGGGTCGCCGATCACCTTGTTGAGCGAGTCGTTGCACGTCCCGTTGGAGATGGCGCGACGCTGCGCGAGCGTCGCTCCCATGTCCACCGCCTGGTTGCTCCGGCGGTAGCGCCCTAACGAGTCGAGGAGGAGCGCGCCGGTCACGCAGTCGCGCGCGGCGTACGAGCCATAGAACACACCCGCCGGCTCACCGACGCGGATGCGGTTCGGGTAGCCGCCGGCCGACTGGAAGTCCTGGATATCGAGCGACTCCACCATGTTCTTGTTGTGCGTGAACGTCGCCGTCGACGACCACTGCACCATCGGGCGGTCGATGTTCGTCGTGCGGACGAGGAGCTCCACTCCCTTGTTGGACATGCTCCCGATCGGGAAGAACTGGCGCGAGAAGCCGGTGCTCGAGGGGAGCGGGCGGAAGAAGAGGAGGTCGTCGACGATGCGATCGTAATAGGTCGCCTCGGCGGCGACGCGTCCGTTCCACACGCCGACCTCGGCGCCGAGTTCCCACTCGCGCGCCCGCTCGTTGCGCAACGATGGATTGCCGAAGGTCACATCGTTGGCGAAGCCCGGGCGCCCCGCGAAGGGGAGCTGGGCGAAGGTGACGAACTGGGAGTAGGCGTTGAGGATCCCCGGCTGGCTCCCCGCCCACCCGAGGGCGCTCCGCAGGCGCAGGTTGTTGAGCAATCCGGGGCGGTTGTCGAGGAGCACGTACGACGCCGAGAACTTGGGGAAGAGCTGCCAGCGTTCCGACGGGGCGAAGGTCGACGAGGCGTCGTAGCGCGCCGCCGCCGAGAGGAAGAGGCGATCCCTGAACGCGATTTCCTGCTGCGCGTAGAAGCCTAACGTGCGGAGCTCCACCTCCGTCTGTCCGGCCGAGAAGACCGAGCCGGCGCTCACCAGGTCGCCGACCGGGGCGAGCCCGTTGGCCGAGGCGAGCGTGGTGCGTACCTGCTGCGATGTGTAGTTGAAGCCGGCGGTGGTGCGCAGTTCGAGCGAACCGATCGTCGGCCAGGTGTAGGTCCCGACGCCGTCCTGGTTGATGACGCGGTTACCCTGCCAGGTGGACTGCGACTGCCCCGTCGATAGCGGTGACGTGCCGAGGACGGCGCCGCGTGGGATGAACTGCTGCTGCTCGAAGCCCGTGTTGTCGATGCCTAACGTGTAGTCGAAGAGGAGCGAAGCGACCGGCGTCCAGGTGAGCTTGGTCGAGCCGATGAAGCGGTCGATCGTCTGCGGATTGCGGATGCGGTCGATCGCGAGGAGCGGGTTGGTCCCGAGCGACGGCGGGAGCGGGTAGATCCCGTTGACCGGGCGGAAGTCGATGTTGGTCGGGGCGAAGAAGAGCGACCCCATGATCCCGTACGAGTTCTGCTCGCCGAAGGCCTGGAACTGGTTCTCGGTGTTGACGTAGTTCGCCGTCAGGTTGGCGATGAGGCGCGGGTGGAGCTGCTGCTGCAGGTTGATGCGTGCTCCCTGTCGCTTGGACGAGGTCGAGCGCAGGATCCCGTCTTCGTTGCTGTAGTTGCCGCTGGCGAAGTAGCGGGTCTGCTCGTTGCCCCCTTCGACCGTAAGGTTGACCTCCTCGCCCGGCGCGCGGTGGAAGATGTCGTCCTGGTAGTTGTAGCGCGGGACCGGGAGCCCAGCCTCGTTGAACGGATAGAAGTTGAACGGCTGCTGCGCGCGCAGTTCGCTCGTGGAGTAGCGCGTGGTGAGGGCAAAGCGCGGCTTGCCGATCGTCCCGCGCTTGGTGAAGATCTGCACCACGCCGTTGTTCGCGCGCGAGCCGTAGAGCGCCGCCGCCGCCGCGCCACGGATGATCTCGATGCGCTCGATGTCGGCGGGGTTGAGGTCGGCGAGTCGGTTCTGCGGATTGGAGCGACCGCCCAGATCTGCCAGCTGCGCCGATCCGTTGTCGATGATCACGCCATCGACGATGTAGAGCGGGTCCGATCCGGAAATGAACGAGTTCGTCCCCCTCAGTCGCACCGAGACACCACCGCCCCCCGGGCCCCCCGAGTTCTGCGAGATCTGCGCGCCGGCAATCTTTCCTTGGAGCGCCTGGTCGACCGTGGTCGCGACCGCGCGCGTGAGGAGCGTCGAGTCAACCGAGGCGACGCTCGTCCCGAGCTTGCGGCGTTCGGTCGGTGCGGCCGAGCCGGTGACCACGACCTCGGAGAGGTTCATCGCGCTCACCTGCATCGCGACGTCGAGCGTGGCCGACGCGCCGGCGGTGATCGTCACCGTGCGCGTGACCGGCTGGTAGCCGAGCCGGCGGACCGTGATCGAGCGTGCGCCCGCGGGGACGCTGGTGATGGTAAAGTCACCGTTGGCGTTGGTCGCCGCGCCCACGCGCGTGTCCGCGACGAGGACCTGCGCATCGCCGAGCCCGCGCCCGGAGGCGGCGTCGGTGACGCGTCCGCGAACGGTGCCGGTGGTTTCCTGCGCGTGGAGCGCGCTTGGTTTCGCGAGTGGGAAGAACGGAACAGTGAACGCCAGTGCCGCGACCAACCGTCCCGCCAGCTGCAACCGGGCGGTGGTGCGGTGTGGAGAACGCAACAGGGTCATGCAGTGGACTCCAGGTGTGCGCCGCCGGCGGCCGTGCGTGACCGGGCGTGCGCGGGTCGATACGACGTACGGGAAAGCGGTGGTGCGGTCGCGCGAAGGTGCGATAGTGCGGTCGACCGGTGAAGCCATACTGCGGTGCAGGGTGCTGCGGTGCTGCGAAAGCAGGCGAACAACGATTGTGATGGGACTAAAGTTTCTGAGCGATCAGGACGAGCGACGCCGGCGTTCCTCGCTCAGGGTACACCGGCTCGCGCAGCTCGCGCAGCACGAGCCCACTCGAGGCGAGGAGCGCGATCCACGTGGAGATCGTGCGGAAGTACCACGGCGCCGGGTTGGTGAACTGCGCACCGAAGCCGGCCCACGACCCCGGTCGCCACCCGTCACGATACGGAAGCTCACCGAGCGCCGTCGCCGGGTGCAGCGTCTGTACGATGACGTGACCATTCGGTACGAGGAGGGCGGGGATGTGCCGTATCAGTGCGTCGACCGCCTCCTTCCCGATCAGCGAGAAGTTGGCGACGGCGACGTCGACCGCGACGTCGAGCGCACCGCGCACGACGTCTTCGTATGACACCACGCGATAGTCGCCGGTTGGATGCGCGGCGCGCGCTGCATCGATGAGTGCCGGTACGACATCGATGCCGATGACGTTTATGCCACGCTTGGCGAGTGCGCGCGACAGCCATCCTTCGCCGCAGCCGATGTCGAGTGTTGTGCGCGGTGCGCGACTGACGACGGCGTCGACGATCGCCGCATCGGTGACGAGCCGTCGGCTTTCGATCTCACCGTTTCTGACAGCAGCCGACCATGGGGAGGCGTTGTCGTGCCAGGAGGCGATGACGTGTGCGTCGGAGTGCGGCGCGCTCTTGGGCGCCTTGGCGGACGTGCTCGAGGGATCGGGTGCGGCTGGCGGGACCATCGAACGTCCGGCGGAAACGTGGGGGCGCGATTCGGTACGTGCGGCGCCGGCGGAACGTTAGGCGGTCGGGGGGCTGGATCCAACCGGACTCGGCGGCTAAGCATCCTCCGCCGCAGTCGCGTACGCCCGCTCGACGATTTCCAAGTCTTCCTTTGCATGTCCAAGCGTCATCTCCGCCGACCGCCGCTCGGCCAGCGCCCCCACGAAGTCCCGCCACATCGCCCCGAACCCGAGGAAGTCGCGGAGCCCCGGGGTCCGCGTGCGCGACTTGCGCCCTCGCACGCGCACCATGAGCCCGTTCGACTCGAAGTGCACCGCCCCCTCGGTCCCGAAGATCGCCGACGAGCGCACCCCGCCGAGCGGCGCGGCGATCTCCCACGAGTGCGAGAGCGTCCCGACGGCACCGCACGTGTAGTCGAAGACGGCCAGCATGCTGCGCTCCACCGCGCCCGCCGTTGCACCTGGCCGATGCCCGCGGACGCGCGCCACGCGAAGGCCGATGTTCGCCATCAGGTGCACCCAGTGCACGCCCCCCTCGAAGAGTGCCCCTCCGCCGGCGATCGACATGTCGCCACGCCACCCCGGCGAGTCCTGCTTCTTGAGCGCGTTGACATGCACGAAGCGCACGCTCCCCAGGTCCCCCGACTCCACCACCTCCCGCAGCATGATTGCAAGCGGCTTGTAGTGATAGTTCTCGGCGACTAACACCATCCTGCCAGCAGCGTTGGCCGCAGCTTCCACCGTGTCGACGTCGCGACTGTGGAGGAAAGCCGGCTTCTCTACCACCACGTCCTTGCCAGAGTCGAGTGCCGCGAGGGTGAGGTCCAAGTGCGTCGACGGCGGCGTGGCCACGACGGCGCAGGTGACGCGCGGATCGGCGATCGCTCCTTCATACGAGGAAAACGCACCATCGCCGCTCACCTCACGATTCATCGCCTCGGCGCGCGAAGCGTCACGACTGGCGTGGAAGCGTTGCACCTCGCGGTACGCGCGCAGGCGCCCACTGTGACGCTTGGTGATGTTGCCGCAGCCGAGGAAGGCGAACGCGACGCGGGCGCCGCCGCGCGCGTCAGGGGGCATGCGCGGCGCGTTCGACCGTGGTGAGCTGGCGGCGAGCGCTGAAGCTCGGCGCGCTCCCGCCAGTGAGCAGCGTCCCGATCCGCAGCGCGTTGGCGGCGATCGTCAGGCTCGGATTCACCCCGCCCGACGTGGGGAAGGTGCTCCCGTCGGTGACGTAGAGGTTGTCCAACCCGCGGTAACGTCCGCGCTCGTCGATGGGGGCCGTGCGCTCGTCCGGCCCCATGCGCACGGTGCCGACCGCATGCGAGAAGGAGCGCAAGTCATGCACGATGCTGAACAACGCCCCCGCCTCACGCAGGATCCGCCGCGACTGCGACACGAGCGCACGTCCCGCCGCCTTGTCGCGCGCCGTGTAGCGATGCCGGATGTGGAGCGTCGGGAGCCCTAACGAGTCGTGCGCATTCCGGTCGACCCACACCCGATTCGCCTCCCTCGGCTCGTCCTCGGCGATCGACAAAAGGCCGAGTACATGCGGAACGCCGATCGAGGCAATGAGGCCGATCGGCGGGGGGAGGATCTTGCGCACGAAGTCGGGGCCAGGGGCTGTGATCTGCTGAATGCATCCCAGCTTCCCGATCTTCGGGTCGACGCCGGGAGCGCCGAAGTAGAAGTCGTGGATCGCCACCTGCTTGTGGAAATCGCGCCCCGGGTTGGGACGGCGCGCGAAGACTCCGAGCGTGAGCAGGTTGTTGTGGCGCGTGAGGTAGCGCCCGACCGCGTCCGGGGCTGTGGAGTGTTTGTCGAGTCCCGATGCGAGGAGGAGGTGCGGCGTGGCGAGCGTCCCGGCGGCGAGGATCACGCGCGACGTGCGCAGCGTCTCCGTCTGTCCGCTGTTGCGATCGACCACGACCACGCCATCGACCCGCGAACCGCTCACCGTCAGCTGCACCGCCGCGGTCCCGGCGCGCAGCTCCAGTCCCAGTGCCTGCAGTCGCGGGATCACGCCCGTCGCCAGGTCATTCTTGGCGCTTATCGCGCAGGCGAAGCCGTCGCAGGTGCAACAGAGTTCGCAGCCGGAGCGCTCGTCGCTCGCCGAGTAGTTGATCGCCAGCGGGAGCGGGAAGGGGTTGAGCCCCAGACGGCGCGCTGCTGCCGCCATGCGCTGCGCCGGCGGCGTGAACGGGGCGGGGCGCTGCGGATACGCGGCATCGCGTGCCGGCGCCGTCGGATCTCCCGAATCGTCCCCCGCAACCCCCAGCAGCGACTCGGCCCAATCGTAATACGGTGCCAACTCCGCATAGCCGAACGGCCACTCGGCCCCGGAGTCGCCAACGATCGGCGCTCCCGGCGCAAAGTCCTCCTCGCGCAGACGGAGCGCGACACCGCCGTAGAAGACCGACGGACCCCCTACACAGTGAAAGCTCCCGCCGCTCCTCGGTTGGCGCGCGTCGTCGACGCGGTAGGGATCGTCGGGGCAGTAGTGAGCCGAGAGTTCGTGGGCGCTGGCGATCTCCCAGTTGTGCGGGCCGCGTTCGACCCAGTCGCCGCGCTCCAGCATCAGGACGCGTTCGCCTGCCATCACGAGCGGATAGGCGGCCATCACGCCGCCGAAGCCGCTCCCGATGACGATCGTGTCGAACGCGTCCCGCGCTGCGCTCACCTAGGCGACCTCGCTCGACTCGTCGTGCACTTCGCCGCGCCGTTCGACGTGTAGTTCGCCGTGCCGCTCGCCGCTCAATTCGCCGCCCCCGCCGAAACGGACTCGCCGCGCACCCCCATCACCCCACGCGAGGGCTGCATCCACGCCGCGGTATAGGCGACCGCCACGAGGACCCAGATCCCGCCGAAGAGGTAGGCGAACTTGATGCGACGTGTGAGCATGCTGGGCTCGACGATCGGCTTGCCGGCGAACTTCCCGCGCGGCTTGTTGGGGAAGAAGAAGGTCTTGTACGTCTCCACCGCTGCCCGCTCGTAGCCGAGTGCGCCCATCGCGAGGAAGAGCCACCGGTCGGTGAAGGGGGCGAGGAGGAGGGCAAAACTCATCGTCATCAACGGACTGCGGAAGAACTTGAGCGGCTCGAATCCTTCGATCGGGGCGTCTTTCCATGCTCCGCCGATCGCCGTGAGCCATCCCCCCACGCTCCCCACCGCCAGCGCCGCGACGAGCGGATGGACCGAAAGCTCCGCCCCCTGCAGCCGATTGATCCCGTAAGCGGCGAGTCCCACAACTATAAGACAGAGCGTTCCCACCGCCATGCGCAGGAGCGGGTTCCGCACCGGCTTCTTGAGGAGGTGGAACTGCATGGGGATCGTGTACTTGGACTGGTCTTCGTTGCGGAAGAAGGTCTTCCAGATCTCGACGATGACGCGCTCGCAGACGTACACGAGGCCGAAGAAGACCACCAGGCCGCCGCCGGTACTCAGGTCGAGGCCCACGTAGGGCTCGAGGGCGAGGGCGACGAGTGCGCCGACGATGACGGAGCGGAAGTAGCGGGGGATGTGGAAGCCTTCGTGGATGGCGTCCTTGTACATGCCCCAGGTGGCGATGTGGAGTCCGGCGAGGGTGCCGGTGAGGAGGGCGGTGAGGGGGGAGGGCACGCGGGGGGGTTGGCGGGGTGAGCGAGGGAGGGGGGAAAGGTAGTGGGGGGGTGTATCGGGTGGGAAACGTTGAGAGGCGGGGAGTTGCGGGGAGAAGACGAATTTCGGATCGCGGAGGGATTTTCCGTGGGGTACGGGACGCGCGCCCGAGGAGATCGACGGCGAAACTAGCGAGGCGGAATCAGCGGTCGCTTCCTCTTTTTTCGTGATTCTCACGCCCGCCCGATAGTATCAGTGTGCTTAGTGCGGTTGAGTGGTGAGCCGGCTGTGGCAGTCACTCCGGGATGACGTTATCCTCGGTTAGACGCGTGGTGAACGCCTAGTCCGCGAGAGGTTCTCGGCCTGTCGGACAGCGCTGAAACCCTTCCGGCGAAATTCCAACCATCGCGGCTGCGTCGAAGTCAACCGATTCTGCACCGCTCTCCTTCAGCCACTCGCGCTAGTGACGCTTGTCCTGTCTGTCGTTGGCCCAGAATCAATCTGGACGGTCGTGGATCGCAGACTGACCGCGGGCAGTCGCGTCGTACGAGAAGACGCGCGGAAGCTGATGTTCCTCGAAACCAATGACGCGGTGGCAGTCCTCGCGTACGCCGGAGTTGGCGCGACGGGCGTCGGCACTGAACCAGCGGACTGGATGAGCGCCGTGTTACGCGGACGCAACTTGCCCCTAGAGGACTCACTTGGCGTGCTCTCCGACGCGCTGAAGCGCGAGATGCCCCGACACCTGGCAACACTAGCAATCTCCGGCCCAGCGCCACACAACGTTCTGGTATCGGCGCTGTTGGAGGGAGAACCACGGCTGTATACAATTGACCTCGCGGTACATCCAACCAAGAAAGAGATGGCGTTCCGTTACGTGCGATGGGTCGACGGACTGGCCGAGCCGACGACGCGGACGCCACGCTTCGGCCTCGCAGGCTCGGGGGCTCTGATCCTTCTGTCTGATTTTGGATGGAAGCGCCAGTTATTGTGGCTTGTGCGCGCGCACGACCGGAAGCTGATCAGCGCGAACACCGTTGCTGACGCGTTCGCGGCGTTAAACATGCGCGTCTCACGAGCGCTGGTGGACGGTACAGTAGGCCCTCGCTGCATCGTTGCATGGCGCCATCGCCGAAACGGCGTCCACCGTGGTGGTGGCGGTCATCAGAGCTATGACGGCATGTCGCGCGAGCCGAACATGCCTTCACTTCCAATCATCGTGAACGGGATGGACATCGGTGCGCTGATGAACACGATCATGCCTGTCGTGCGAAAGCAGTTAGAGAGCTTCGCGGATGGGGAAATGCCTACTTTGGACGAGGCTGCGATCGACGAGGCCGTGAGCAGGGTGCCGGACAATCCCGATGAGAGGTTGCGATAGCATGGGCGGTCCGGGACAAATAGCAGCCTGACTCTACCTAACGACTGTCCGCTTTTCGGTCCGGGACCACAAGCCCCGCGCCTGCACTTCCCAATGGTCCCGCAACGGGGCGCAGGTCATCGAAGCGACGGAGCATCCGCAGCGTGATGCCGGCGGCACAGCGAGGGGAGGTCCACCTAGGTGCCTGGTTCGTGGGATGCGACGAGCGCGCGGCGGCGGATCTGTCGGGAACAACGACCCGTGCGGCGAACACAACGACGCTCGCGCCGAGCGGCGCGACATGACTTCGGAGGTTCAGCGTGACAGACCTCCGCTGCGAATGTTGGCCAGTCGTGAAGTGCTCGGACCCCACCTCCACACGCCCGCTACCTGAGCCTAACCGGCAGCAGCGATCTACCGCCCCACATACACCGTCCCCGCCTTCATCACGAACCGCACCCGCTCGATCGCCGAGAAGTCCCGCTCCGGATCCCCCTCCACCGCGATCAGATCTGCCAGCGCTCCCGCCTTGATGACGCCGAGCTTCCCCTCCATGCCGAGCAGCTTCGCGTCGTTGATGGTGGCAGCCTGGAGGACCTGCACCGCCGTCATCCCGGCCCCGCGATAGGCGAACAGGTTGCGCCTGGCGGCGGTCCCCTGCGGCCACTTGAGATCGAGGTAGTTGTCGGATCCCGCAGTGATCGTCACGCCGGCCTTGACGGCCCGCATCAGTCGGTCGCGCTGGCCGGCCATGAACCGCTGGATCTGCGCGGGGTCGGGAGCAGGGGCGGTGGGGTTAGTGAGCTTGAAATACTGGATCAGCGTGAGGCTGTCGATATCGGTCGGCACCAGGGTGACGCCGTTGCGGGCCATCAGGGCGAGCGTCGAGTCGGCGATCTGGTAGGCGTGCTCGATGGAGTTGACGCCTGCTTGGGCCGCCCGGTACACGGCCGCGTCGTTCGTGGCGTGCGCCGCGACGCGTACCCCGTGCAGGCGGGCGGCGGCGACGATGGCGCGGAGTTCCTCGGGGTTCAGGTATCCCGGGTTGGGGGTGTTGTTCGAATAGATCTTGATCACGTTGGCGCCGAGCGTCACGTTCTGGCGCACGAGGTCGGCCGCTTCGTCGGCGTTGTGCACGATCTGATACTCGTCGGCCGCAAGGCTCTCGTAACCGGGCTTTAGGCCGGGGAATTGCCCGCCCACTGGGCTGAGTCCGGGACCGGAGACGAACATGCGGGGGCCATCGACGCTCCCGTCCTCGATGGCGGTCTTGAGCGCCACATCGCCAAAGCGCCCGGAGTTGCCGAGGTCCCGCACGGTGGTGATCCCGGCGTCGAGAAAAGTCCGGGCGCGGGCCGCACCGTGCAACGCCCGGAGCGGCAATCCTTCGTTGACCAGCGCCTTCACGCCTTCCATGGTTAGGCCGCTGGTCCCCTCCAGGTAGAGGAGGTGGGTGTGGGCGTCGATGAGCCCGGGCATCACCGTGTAGCGCGACAGGTCGATGATCCGCGCTCCGGTCGGGCGGTCGACGTGCTCGGCGACTGACACGATCCGGCCGTCACGGACCAGGATCTCGCGGGCGCCCGTGAACGCCCCTGCCTCGGCGTCGAACGTTCGCCCGGCGCGGATTACGGCGGGGGTGGTGTCGCGGGGAGTCTGTGCCGCTCCCTGCGCGGCGGGCAGCGCCGTCAGGAGGGCGACGACGAAGAGTGAGCGCATTGGTTCCTCGATTCGATGGACGAAAGGTCCGAGGAAATTGCGACCGCAACACCTCTATTGTCACCATCCGCCCAGCTTCTTCGGCGCGCCCCCTCAGGCGTCGGTCGCATCAGCAGCGGACGGTAGGGACCAACGGCGCTCGACCTCGCGAGCGCCCTCGCCCCGCGCCCTTTCAATGCGCACATTGGCCGCGGTCTCCCCCTCCCGTCTCCCGATCAGCCACCACATGCCCCTCCTGCGCCTCCGCTCCCTGCTGGGCCTCATCACACTCGTCGCTCTCTGCTGGGCGCTGAGTCGCGACCGCAAGGCGATCCCGTGGCGCGTGGTGCTGTGGGGGATCGGGTTGCAGCTGATGTTCGGGGTGCTGGTCCTGCTCACACCGGTGGGGACGTCGCTCTTCCGTGGCGTCAACGACGTGCTCCTCAAGATCCTCGGCTTCTCCGATGCCGGCGCCCGCTTCCTCTTCGGTGACCTGGTCTTCAACAACGTCCCCGTGGGGAGTGGGGTTGCGGGAGGAAACGGCGCAGTCGTTCCGTCGGCAGGGCTGACCGCACGAACGGGAGCCTACTTCGCCTTCCACGTCCTCCCGACAATCATCTTCTTCTCGTCGCTGATGGCGGTGCTGTACTACCTCCGCATCATGCAGCGGGTGGTACATGGCGTCGCCTGGGTCATGCAACGGACGATGGGAACGTCGGGGGCGGAAACGCTGGCCACCGCCGGCAGCATATTTGTAGGGCTGATGGAGACGCCGCTGCTCGTGCGTCCCTACCTCGAGCGCATGACGCGATCCGAGATCTTCGCCCTGATGACGGCCGGCCTGGCGTCGGTGAGTGGTGGACTGCTGGTTGCCTACGTGGGAATGCTGTCGCCGCTCTTTCCCGACATCGGTGGCCACCTCGTCTCGGCGGCGCTCATGTCGGCCCCCGCCTCGCTGGCGGTGGCGAAGTTGCTGCATCCGGAGACGGAGGTGGCGGAGACGGCGCGCGCGCTCCCCGTTGAGTCGGAAGCCAACGACGACGTCAACGTGATCGATGCCGCCGGACGCGGCGCGAACGACGGACTCTTCCTCGCGCTCAAGGTCGGCGCGATGCTGATCGCCTTTCTCGCCCTGCTCGAACTGGTGAATGCGGCATTCGGCTGGATGGGTGCGTTCGTCGGCCTCGAGGGACTGACGCTGCAATCGGCGCTTGGACGGCTGATGGCGCCCGTGGCCTGGCTCACCGGAGTTAGTTGGGCCGACTCGCGTGTGGTGGGGGAGCTGATCGGGGTGAAGACTATCCTCAATGAATTCGTCGCATTCCAACAGCTCGCGCGGCAGCTCGACGGGACGGGTGCCATCGAGGCGCGGTCGGCGGTGCTCGCCAGCTACGCCCTGGCGAGCTTCGCAAACTTCGGCTCCATCGCGATGCAGATCGCGGGGATGGGGGAGCTGGCGCCGAGCAAGCGGCGAATGCTCGCGCAGTTAGGGATGCGGGCCCTGCTCGGTGGCGCAGTAGCAGCGTTGATGACGGCCTGCGTCGCCGGCATCCTCCTCCCGTGACCGGGCGCATCACCGCTTCCGACTGTCTAGCTCCCGTCGCGTCGGAGATCATCGTCAGCGGAACGCTCACGCTCGACACCATCGAGCGTGCGGACGCGACCCACCGCGATGTCCCCGGAGGATCTGCCCTTTACGCGGCCGCGAGCGCGAGCCTGATCGTCCCGACGCACATCGTCGGCTCCGTGGGGCACGATTTTCCCACCGATGCACTCGGCGGTTTGTGGAAACGAGCCGATCGCTCGGCGATCGAGGTACTCGACGGAGCCACGTTTCGGTGGCACGTCCGCTATGGAACATCCGATGATGGCGGAGAGGACCGGGTCACGCTCTCGCGAGACCCCGGCGTATCGTCGCAGCGCGTTCCGCCGACCGTGTCTCCCTTGGCTGAGCAGCACGCAGTCCTCCTGGCCAGCACCGATCCGCGCATTCAGGCGCAGGTCCGTGGCGCGTACAGGCAGGCGTCACTCGTCGGTCTCGACAGCATGCGCCACTGGTGGGACACGCACGCGCTCACGCTCCTTGCGCTGCTCCGCACCGTGGACTTCGTCTTTCTCGACGAGGGCGAACTGGGCGTCGTGTCGGATGCGATGGACCTAACGAGCAGGGTACGACAGCTGCACGACCTCGGACCATCCACGGTGGTGATCAAGCGTGGCGCCCTCGGCGCGGAGGTGCATCGTCGAGGGGAGGTGCCATTGCACGCGGGAGCGATTACGGGGACATCGGCTGTTGATCCCACCGGAGCTGGCGATGCCTTCGCCGGCGCGTTCGTCGCCGCTCGGGCGCGCTGTCCCGATCGGGGCAACGCGTATGCGCTCCGGCTGGCGACGGCGGCCGCTTCGTTCGCTGTGCAGTCGATTGGACCGAGTGCGCTAATCGCCCTCGAACCGGCCGCGCTGGAGCGGCGCATGATGGAGGTCGAGTTGTCCGCCGGATGAGCGCAGGTTACTTGCTTGCGTGCCTGCGTGGCGCCAGCTCGTGCGCGAGTTGCGTGCACCGCGTGCTCCTGCCACGCGCGCCTAACGGGGCAGAAACCCGCGAGTATCGACCAAGCCGGTCACGGCGCGGCAGGAATCAGCTGCTCGAGCACGGGAAGCGCGCGCGTGGGCGCGCCCGGCATGGGTGCTGCCACGTCCCCGGTGCGGACGGCGCCGAGACGTTCGTAGAATGGCACTGCGTGCGGGTCGGAAACGATCGAGAGCATGCCGCCGCCACGACGTTCGATCGTCTTTACGACGTCGCGATATAGTGCTCGACCAACGCCGCATCGCATGTATCGCGGGGCGACCCAGCAGTGCTCGAGCGTCCAGCCGCGCTCTCGGGCCGCCAGAGCCGCGAAGCCGGCGATGGCCTTGCCGTCGCTTGCGGTGTGGGCGACGACGATGTGCAGGGTGGCGAGGTCGGACGGTGTGATCGTCAGCTCACCGGCCCACGCCTCGAGCCAGCTGCGCTCGTAGCCCCACACACCCTTTGCATCTTTCGCCAGGCGCGAGAGGAGAGGCAGGTCGTCGAGCGTTGCGGGACGCAGCTCAACGTCAGTCATCGATTCAGCCTCACAACGAGGGGGGCTGCACCGCTGCGTCGGAACCTCTGGCACGAGCGCGATGCGACGTCAGGTGACGCATTTCGAAAGTAGTCTCGTTCTACTGCGCGAGCAGTGGTGCGGCGCTCGCGAAGCGGCTCGGCGGCTGCATTGACCGAAGGCGGGGCAGAGTGTTCCGACGAAGCCCCCCAGCCCGCGGCGACCCGGGAAGCTCCGAAGGGCGCGCGAGTCCGGGGGACGGCGCTCTACGTCGTCAGCACGGAGGGCAACATCCATGTCACGTCGCACAAGGTGGGATCGCGGCATCACTCCTCGCTACTCGCCGCTCGGGATGTCGCGGCGGCGGGAGAGCTCGAGGCGAAGAACGGTGACCAAAAATGGATCTCGAACAAGAGCGGCCACTACGCTCCTGGCGGCGTACGGCGGGATCCTCAAAGAGCTGCAGATTCTCGCCCGTCCACGGACAGTCGCCGAATCGCGCGTATGCAATCTGGTCGCCTCCAGAACCCTCGACGGCGGGCGGATTGCTTCGCACATTAAATACTTGGATACCCAAGCGACCCTCGGACCGGGCGTTCGAGTGCGGTCGGCGGCGATTGGATGACCGAGAGGGGGAGAGCGAGCTGACTTACGCGGAGCCTTGGTTCGACGAGGTGCGAGCCCGGAAGGGGGGGGAATTGACGGCATCGATCGCCGAGCGCCTCTCTGCGGCGCTGCATGACCGCTACCGCATCGAGCGCGAACTCGGCGAGGGCGGGATGGCCACCGTGTATCTCGCTCACGACCTCAAGCACGACCGGGACGTGGCGCTCAAGGTGCTCAAGCCTGAGCTGGCACTCGCGTTAGGCGCCGAGCGGTTCCTGGCCGAGATCCGGGTCATGGCGACGCTCCAGCACCCGAACCTGCTCCCGCTCTTTGATTCGGGCGGGGCCGACGGGCTGCTCTTCTATGTGATGCCCTTCTTCGAGGGCGACACGCTACGCACGCGCCTGCAGAAGGAGCCGCAGCTCCCGGTCGACGAGACGATTCGGCTCGTGGCGCTGATGGCTGGGGCCCTCGATTTCGCCCATGCGCGCGGCGTGATCCACCGCGACCTCAAGCCGGAGAACATCCTGCTGCAGGCTGGCCAGCCCGTGATCGCCGACTTCGGCATCGCGCTGGCGGTGGCGCACGCGGGGGGCGAGCGGATCACCGAGACGGGGCTCTCGCTCGGCACGCCGCACTACATGAGTCCTGAGCAGGCGACGGGGATCGAGACGGTGGACGCCCGTTCCGATCAGTACGCGCTCGGGGCCGTGACCTACGAGATGCTGGTAGGGGAGCCGCCGCACAGCGGCGCCACCGCGCAGGCGATCATCGCGCGATTGATGACGGAGACGCCGCGCAGCATTCGCGCAGTGCGGCCGACAGTACCAAAAGGGGTGGAAGGCGCCGTGCTGCGCGCGCTCGCCAAGTCGCCGGTTGACCGGTTTGCCGACTGCGGAGAGTTTGCCAATGCGCTGTCGACCGGCGCCCGCGACAGTGCGGCCACTCACTCGAGGCGGCGGCTGACACGCGTACTTGCAGTCGTGGTGCTGGTCGTGGTGGCGACGGCGGTCGGCTACGCTGCCATGACACGCCGATCGCCTAACGAACTCACCGCGGCCGCGGGCGCGACGGCGGAACGTTCGCTTGTCGTCCTGCCCTTCACCTCGGTCGGCGGCGATACGGCCAACACGTACTTTGCCGCCGGCATCGCCGACGAACTTACCAGCGCGCTGACGCAGATCCCCGGGCTGCGGCTCGCGGGGCGGGTGTCGGCCAGTCGCGTCAAGGCTGAGGGGAGGGCGGCGAAGGAGATCGGTGAAGCGCTCGACGTGGCGGCGGTGCTCGACGGCTCGGTGCGTCGCGCTGGGCAGCGCATTCGGGTGTCGGCGGAGCTGACCAGCACCACCGACGGCCGGGTTCTGTGGAGCGAGACGTACGAGCGCGCGCTCGAGGACGTGTTCGCGGTGCAGGATGAGATCACCCGGTCGATCGTCGCCGCACTGGAGGTGCGATTGCCTGGGGGCGCGGGCGCTGGAGTCTGGAATGCCCGCGGCGGGACGGCCGATCTGGCGGCGTACGACGACTACCTGCGGGCGCTGCAGCTCTATCGCGCTCGCGGCCCGGGGCTGGTCAACGCCGAGCGGGCGTTGCTGGCCGCGGTTGCCGCTGACCCGGGGTATGCCAAGGCGTACGCGCTCCTCTCCTCGGTCCTCCTGGTACAGCACTACTACTATGCGGTCGACGTGTTCGATGCACAGCGGCGTGGGCGCAGCGCAGCCGAGCGCGCCGTGGCGCTCGACGACTCGCTCGCCGAGGCGCACACCGCCCTCGGGCACGTGCACACGGAGTCCTTCGAGTGGTCCGACGCCGAACGGGAGCTCCGCAGGGGTATCGAACTCGACCCCCGCTCGGCGGAGGCCCATTATCGGTTGGCCGAGTTGTTGATCAACGTCGGACGGGTGCGGGAAGCCTTCGCCTCGTTGGAGGAGGTCAATCGCCTCGATCCCCTGTACGTCACATCGGTCAACAACCGGGCTTGGGTGTTGTCGATGCTTGGCCGCCACGAAGAGGCGACGACCGAGGTCAAACGCGCATTGTCGCTCGACCCCGACAACGTGGTGAGCAAGTTCGTTGCCCTCCTCGTCTTCGAGCACGCGGGTCGCCGAGACGAGCTTGCGGCCCAAGCCCGAGCCCTGGCCAAGAATACCAGCGATGCGCTCTCCATGGGCCGTGCGGCGTGGGGCCTGGCCCGCGCGGGATCGCGGGATGAAGCAGTGGTCTTGCGCGAGAGGCTGGAAGCGTTGCCTAACGACACGTTCGGCCGTGCAATGGGCCTGATGCACGCCAGGATTGGGCTGGGTGATCTGCGGGGGGCGCTCGATGCCATGGAGGTTGCAGCGGAGACCCAGCCGCAGCGGTTGGTGGGCGACGGGTTGGTGTCGATGAACTACGATCCGTTGCGAGCGGAGCCGAGGTTCGCTGCGATCTTGAAGCGATTCAATCTCGACGTCGAGCGCCTCACGCTGCCCGACGGCGGCAGGTCCCGGTAACCGATGGCGACGATCGCCGAGCGCCTCTCGGCCGCGCTCAACGACCGCTACCGCATCGAGCGCGAACTCGGCGAGGGCGGGATGGCCACCGTGTATCTCGCTCACGATCTCAAGCACGACCGGGACGTGGCGCTCAAGGTCCTCAAGCC
>JBGAHX010000140.1:0-2531 GCA_044225935.1 Gemmatimonadaceae bacterium | reverse complement strand
ACACCTGGGAGTGGGATGGCGCGCAGTGGGCCCTCGCGACGTCGGCCGGACCGAGCCCGCGGAACGCGCCACAACTCGCCTACGACGAACGGCGGCAGCGCATCGTCCTGTTTGGGGGCGATACGCGGAGCGAGGGCGCGTTAGGCGACACGTGGGAATACGATGGCACGTCGTGGAAACAGGTACCGGTCGCCGGACCACCGGGACGCTCGACCGCGCAGCTCGTCTACGACTCGCGCCGCGGACGCGTGGTCCTGTTCGGAGGCGCCGCGACCGGCGGACGCATGCTGAGCGACACGTGGGAGTACGATGGGAGCAAATGGATGCAGCGCGCCGACTCGGGGCCAGCGCCGCGCACGCTCCATGGCATGGCGTACGACGCCGCACGCGGGCGCACTGTTCTGTTTGGAGGGACCGCGCTTCTCGCGCCGAACGCACCGTCGTTCGGCGACACGTGGGAGTGGGACGGCTCGCGCTGGGCTCGCATCGACGTGCCCGGACCGAGTGCACGCGACCACGTCGCGATGGCCTACGATCCCGTCAGCCGCAAGGTCGTGCTCCATGGCGGTGGCAACGGTCCGCCGAGTGCGGAGAGCTGGGCGTACGACGGCCGCGCGTGGACGCGTCTCACCGCGGAAGGGCCACCGCGGCGTTTCGCGATGCTCGCCCCCGACGTGCGCAACCGCCAACTCCTGCTGTACGGAGGATTCGACCGATCGCCGTCCAACGAACTCTGGGCGCTGGCGGGAGCGGCGTGGCGACGCGTCGCTCCATGACGCTGAGCAGCGCCCTTCATCGTCGACCGCGAAGCGTCGCGTCGTCGCAGCACTCTTGCGACCCCTAACCATCCACCACATGGTAACAGCGACCCTACCGGATCGTCCCGCGTGCGTACACGTTGGCGGGCTCTTGGATTCGTGCCGTTGCTGCTCGCGCTGCCTCTCTACGCGCAGGAGAGCCTGCGTTGCCCCGGTGCGAAGGTCGGTCTGCAGTTCACGTCGAACACGACCCCGCCGAGCGTATTTCCCGAAGCGGCCACGATCGAGTCGATCTGGAAGTCGCTCGATCCCGCATCGGGCGGGAGCGCGGGACCGCTCGGCTGTCCGACCGACTTTGCGTCGATAGTTCTCCCCGACACGCTGAGCGCGTGGACGGGAGTAGTCCAACCATTCCAGCGCGGGTTCGTCCTCGTCGCTCGACTCCAGCCGCTCACCTTCCAGGCGGCATTCGTCCATGGACTTGGCGGTTGGACCGTCTGGTGGAATGGGAGCGCGAGCGGCGGCTACGGCGATCGCCTCCTTCCGTGGGGAAAGCCGGCGCCCAGCGGCGCGTCGTCACCGGCTCCGGCTGCAGCGTGGGGGCGTGGCGGCTGGGTACGACAGACCGTGCGTACCGAGTTCGTCTCGCTCTGGATGTGCCACGGCACGCCTTGCAACTGGCGGCGCGCGACGCCGGAGTTCTATCGCGCGGATCGCCCCTTCGACTTTGCGGCGCGCCTCGACGTCAACGGCATGGCGACCCCCAGCATCGGGCGATTCGGCGAACGGGTGAATGCAGCGCTTCCGGACTGGTTGCCCTGCTTCACACGCCTGGACGCCAGCGATCACCTCGGCGAGGGCGAGATCGCCCGCGCGACGGTGAAGCTACGGCGCACCAACTCATGCGCGCTCGACGGTCGGTCGCCGCGCGCCGATGCCGACGCCTGGCTGGCGAACACCACCTTCATCCCCGGTCGGGTTCCCGGCAGCGACGTGACGGACCCGAGCTGCACTCGGCACGGAGATCTCGACATCGATACGACGCAGCTCCTGCTGCTGCTCTTCCGTCATCGCGACAAGCTGAGCATTGCAACCGTCAATCGCTTGCGCATCCTGCTGCAACCATGGGGAGGGGCGCCGCGCGCGAGTCCGTACGTCACGCCGCCGGACGAGACCTGCTTTGGCTTCGGGATCATCGAGACGGAGAACCACATCCTGCTGCAGGAAGCATCGCGCTACCTCATCAATGCGCTGTTGAGCGAGCCGGCGCCGCCACCGAGCACTGCAAATCGTGACTGGTTGCTGCGCTTTCTCGCGCCGATCGTGCGGCGCGATATGTACGAGTACAACGCGCTCCCGTACACGCGCTATCAACTGAAAGCGTTGCTGGCACTGCACGACCTGGCACCGGATCCCGCGGTGTCGACAGCAGCACGCGGCGTGCTGCATTGGCTGATGGCCAAGGAAGCGCTCTCGGGAAACCTCGATCGCGACATGCGTCCCTATCGTCGCCTCCCCGAGGGGAAGCTGTTTGCTGCAACCGAGTGGTGGGGGAGCCAGGCGACCGCAACGACCATGGAAGGGGCCCTTCTCGCCGGCCCGGTCCAGCACGGGCACGAAGACATCGACTTGCAGCTCGATACGCATGAAACGGCGAAGGCGCTCGGCGACCTGTTTCACTTTCCCGAGTTGGGGACCCTGCACGAGAACCAGCTCGCCGAGTTGATCGATATCGCCGACTCGAAGTACCGCCTGCCGAGTGCGGTACGCGAT
>JBGAHX010000139.1:0-2544 GCA_044225935.1 Gemmatimonadaceae bacterium | reverse complement strand
GTCGTTGCAGATGCGCGCCAGCCGGTGTCGCAGCGGAAAGTCGAACGCCGAGACCGGGTTGTCGTTCCAGAAGTTGACGCCGTCGATGTAGCGCCCGATCGCCTCGACGTTCTCCTCGTCCCAGTACTCGACCACGCCGAACGGCTTGTAGTGCTCGGGTCCTACACGGCGATAGCGATACTCCTGAATCGCCGCGATCATCCCCGTCCCCCTCCCCTCTTCTCCGTACCCCTTCACGAAGTCGTAGCGAAAGCCGTCGAACCCCACCTCCTCGACGAGCCACTTCACGTAGGCCATCACCTCGGTGTAGACCGATGGGTTCCGATGACACAAATCGGGAAAGCCGGCGAAGGTCGCATCGTCCCACGACTCGTACTCAGACGGATGGAACGAATTCCAGTCGCGGAGAAACTTCCCGCTCGCCGGCGTGAACTTCGTCCACCCGAGCTGCCCCGTGATCGGATTCAACTCCTGCGCATCGGCGCCGCTGCAGTGATTGAGCACGAGGTCGGCGTAGACATCGATTCCGTTCGTGCGCGCCGCCGCGATCAACGCGTCGAGTGCCTGACGCGTCCCGAACCAGGTGGCGGTGCTCCCCTTCTGGTCGAACTCGCCGAGGTCGTAGTAGTCGTAGGGATCGTAGCCCATCCCCGCCGCCGACATTCCCTTGCTGACGGGAGGGAGCCAGAGCGCGCTGAAGCCGGCGGCGGCCAGCGCCGGAAGCTCGGGGGTGACGCGCTGCCACCAGGCGTGTTCGACACCTTCGCGCGCAGGACAGTCCCAATAGAAGGCTTGCATGAGGACGCCCATTTCCAGCTCCTTTCAGTTTGTTTGCACCTGCCGAACGCTGCTAATCCTTCGTCGTCCTCACTCGCCAGCGACGCGTCGGGCGGTCAATCCCGCCGAACGAGGCTCTCCGTAGTCAGGAGTGTACGCGCTCGACCCCCGAGATCGCATCGAACCCTGCATCGAACGTGAGTATTCGCGAGATCTTGTGGCGCTGCATGACGGCCACGTGAAGCGCGTCGCGCGCTGAGATCGGGCGTACCCCGAAGAGAAGCGTCTTCGCCCGTTCGACATCGGCCAACTCTATCGGATACACATGATCGACGACGCCGAGCAGCGCATCGATGGCAGGCTGGATCGCATCGCGACGGTTGATGGCGACGTATCGATGCAGGATCTCCTGCAACACCTCCACGTCGGCGACCAGGCGCTCCCCGCGCGTGACGCATGCCTCGAGCATGCGCAGCGCCGCGTCCTTGTTGGGATGCGGCGCGCCGACGAGGTACATCGGGATGTTCGAATCCACGAAGATCATTCGCGTGATCTATTGCGCGCCGCCCAGCAGATACTCCCCCTCGATCTCGCTCAGCATCTGTCCGATATCGGCAGTCGGATACGCTCCGGCCGCCGCTTCACGGATGACCGCCAGCTTCTTCCGCGCATCCGTGCGCGGCTCGTCGCGTCGAGCTGCACGCAACGCCTGGCGAACCCACTCCGCTACCGTCATGTGGTGTCGCTTCGCGACGCGTCGAATCTCGGCGATCTCGTCATCCTCCAACAGAACCTGAAGACGTGTGGTCATGGCGAATAGCTTAATTGACTCATCATGATGAGTCAAGCGCACTGCAGACATACAACTCTAGATCGACGACCCGTCGCGCTTGCCTTCTCGCGGACACCTCACGCGTCATCCCCCTCTCAGGTGCTTCCCCTTTCGGGAAGCTGTCCGGGCATGCTGTTTCTCCGCTGTCCGATCAGTTGTCTCGACATTCGCGCGTCCTCCGACGACCGCTGGCCTTGAGATGGGGCCCCCGATGACCCTCCTCCGCACCATCGCGCTCTTCGTTACCCGCAACCCGGCACACGCCTGGACCGTCGCCGCGACGCTCGCCGTCGGGATCGCCTTCGCCTCGGCGACCGGAGTCATCGCGCGCGCCATCGCCTTCGGTGGGCTCCCCGTGCGCGACGCCGAGCGCGTGGTCGTGATGTGGGGAATCGACGGCGCGGGCTCGTTCACCCACCTCCCGCTCGCCCCACTCGACATCCCGCCGCTGGCCGAGGCGATGCGCGGCGTCGCGACGATCGCTGCCGGCGACTACGACGGCGCCTCCGCCTGGGTCTTTCGCTCGACCGACGGCAACCAGGCACCGCTTCGGCTTCGCGGCACGCTGGCCGGCGGCAACTACTTCGAGTTGCTCGGCGCTCGCCCGGCGCTCGGCCGCACACTCCGCCCCGACGACGACGTGATCGGCGCCGAGCGCGTGATGGTGCTCAGCCACAGCGCGTGGCGTGCGCACTTCGCTGGCGACCCGTCGGTCATCGGCCGGTCGTTCGACGGCGTGCAGCAGGGCGCCCGGTACACCATCGTTGGGGTGATGCCCCCCGGACTCGACGTACCGCGCGGCGTCGAGTTCTGGACCGCCTTCGCGCCGACCGCTGCCCGCAATGGCTCGTTAGCCGAATCGCCCTGGGGCGTCGATGTATTCGCGCGACTCGCCCCGGGGGCGACCGCCGAGCAGGCGCGGCAGGTGCTCGAGC
>JBGAHX010000138.1:0-2417 GCA_044225935.1 Gemmatimonadaceae bacterium | reverse complement strand
GTTGGGCGACCTCTTCTTCCTACCGAGCACCACCCCCATGACGAACGCGCTCACAGCGACGACTCCCACAGAGCGAGGAGTGGTGCGGTGCGCGGGGGCGGAGTCGTCACGCGTCTTCGTCACGGCAACCGCGCCTCCCTGCCGCCGGGAGGCGCTCTCCAGCGCTTCCTTGTGCGGAATCCCCTGCTGTGTGCGCGCCACCTCGGTGAGAGCGATCGCATGTTCATCGGGGACGATGCGCGAGCCATATGCCCTGGCATACACCTGCGTGAACTCTGCACCGAGAAACAGGATCTGCGCCGAGTAGTAGACCCAGAGCAGCAGCGCCACGAACGATCCCGCTGCGCCGTACGCCGACGTGGTACTTGCGCGCCCCAAATACCAGCCGAGCGACGCCTGCCCAACGGTGAATAGCAGCGCCGTCACGAGCGCCCCGATCCAGACATCGCGCCACTGCACGGTGACATCCGGGAGCACCTTGAAGACGAGCCCGAAGAGAAGGGTCGTCACGCCAAACGACACCACGTAGTTGATCGTCTGACCGACCAGCGACACGCCGAACTGGTCGCCGCCGAGCGATGTGCCGACCGCCGAGATCGCCGCGCTGACGATCAGCGACACCAGCAGCAGGAAGCCAACGCCGACGACCATCGTGAACGAGAAGAAGCGATTCTTGATCGTTCGCATGAAGCCTTGATTGGGCTTCGGCGCAACTTCCCAGATCGTATTGAGCGCGTTCTGCAGTTCGCCGAACACGCCGGAAGCGCCGAACAGGAGCGTGATCACGCCGACGATCGTGGCGACGATCCCCGCGCCCACGCGGTTGCGCGCGGATTCCACCAGCCCATTCACGGCGTCGCCGGCGGTCTGCCCGAAGACACTCGAGAGTGAGCTGGAGACTTGATTCGTCGCGGCTTCCTGTCCCAGCAGGACACCAGCGATCGCGATGGCGATCACGAGCAGCGGCGCGAGGGCAAACACCGTGTAGTATGCCAGCGCGGCGGCGAGCCGGGAGGCGTTGTCCTCGCTCCATTCTGAAAACGTGCTTTTGACCAGCTGCCACGCCGTAGCCATGTTCGGCGACGACGTGCCTAAGCGTGCTGGCCGGCGTGCTCTCCCTCGGCGATCTCCTCGACCATCTTTCGGTTGAAGTCGTCGAGATCCTTGGGGCTGCGACTCGTGACGAGCCCCTGGTCGACCACGACCGATTCGTCGATCCAGGTGGCACCCGCGTTCTCGACGTCGGTGCGAATCGACGGATACGACGTCATGCGGCGCCCTTTCGCCGCGCCTGCCTCGACGATCATCCAGGGACCGTGACAGATCGCCGCAACCGGCTTCCCGGCGGCGAAGAAGTCTCGCACGAACGACACCGCGTCAGCGTTCACGCGCAGCTGGTCCGGATTGATGACGCCCCCGGGGAGCACGAGCGCGTCGAAGTCGTCGGCCTTCATATCGGGTACGGTTCCATCGACCTTGACGGTCTCTTGAGACCAGTTGCCGTCCGACCATCCGCGAATCGTGTCGCGTGACTTGGGAATCGAAACGATGCTCACCTGCGCGCCGGCCGCCTTGAGGGCCTCGAGCGGTGATGACAGTTCCGATTGTTCGAATCCGTTGGTGGCGAGCAGGGCCACCTTTCGCTTGGAAAGATCGTGTTGCGCGGAGTGGGTGTTGACGTTGGCCATGAGTCCTCCAGTATTTGTGTTGCAAATGGGTCGCGCGCGGCGGACGGCGAGCGCGATCGATGGATCAGGCTCGGCGGGTTGTTGCCGATCGCGTTAGGCGCGCTTGATCCCGGCGGTGCGCGGCGGTTTGCCTCGAGGCCTCTGCACCTTCGCTGAGGCGTCCCCGCCGAGAGTTTCATCGCGACGTCGTGGGGTACGCTTCTGCGCGCGGGGCATACGGAGAGCGTGAGCAAGCGCCGTAGAAGAGGTTAGGGCGCTATCGTGCGCTCGCACACTGTCGTACGGTGAGAATCTCTCCTACCTCTTTTCGGATACGGGCGCTGCTCGCTCGTCCATCGTCGACGGCGAGCCCGCGCCGCGCGAAGACTCACGAGGGCAACTGATGCGCACCGCAGGTTCGCCCACCAGAGGCTAGGAACGGGATGCGCGATAGCGACGCTGGCGCCTTGTGCTTCATGGCCAGGCGGCTGAGATTCGCGCGGTCTGCCCCGACGTTTCGCGCCGCGCCATCGCGCCTCATCACTCCTCTCCCACACGCGTCATGGCCAACGTCTTTCCGCAGCGCATGACCGCCGAGATCGATGGCGACTTCGTCGTCTTCATCATCGGAATGCGCCTCAATCGTCCATGGAAGCTGCACAAGTGGCTTCCAGTCGCCGCGGCGATGCCACGCATCCTGAAGGAGCTCGCCAGTCGCCCCGAGTCAGGATGTCTGGCGACGCATCAGGG
>JBGAHX010000076.1:0-19999 GCA_044225935.1 Gemmatimonadaceae bacterium | reverse complement strand
GAAGCATTTGTCGCAGTCAATTCCGACGATCGCATCTCGAACGATGATCCCGACGCCATCGAATCCGCCGAGCTTGTGACGCGCCCGCACCTGCGCGAAGGTTGACCAAGTCGCGGAGTCGTTGGGCCTTGGCATTGATCCTGACGGCGTGAATGGTGGTTTCGTCCACGTCCCAGCGTTGCCCCGGCTTGGCGTCCAGATGAAACGCCAAAGTACCCAGCAGTTCTGCTCCTTCAGCTCCGCTGGCAAGCGGTCCCAGTCAACCTCCGGCGAGGTCGGCTTTAGCTGTGGATTCGTGAGCGCATCTTGCTCGCCAATCTCGGGCGGGGTATCTTTGGGACTGGACTGGCGAGTAAAAGCTATCGCGCCGGCCGGACGCTGCAACGTCCGGTCGGCGTTTCTGTTTTGGAAATCGGATGGCACGGCCTGTCCTCACTGGAATTCCGTACAGAAGCGCGTCAACAGTTGTTCAACGGGCTAGGCATTTCTGGGTCGGCCAACCTTACGGTTCGCGAGCCCGTCGCGTCCGGGATTTCCAGTCTCGAGCCAGCGGCGGATGGCTTCCTGTGACCATCGCCGTTGCCTTCCCACGCGCACAGGTGTGGGCATTTGATTCTTCGCGAGGAGGGATTCGAGAGTGCGCACGCTCACCCGCACCAGGGCTGCCACCTCTTGAATCGTGAGCGGTGCAGATTCCGCTATGTTCATCGCCCCTCCCTCGCTTTCATTGCGTTTCACGACACGCGGGGGTAATGTATCAAGCCATTTCGAGCCATTCGCTCTGAGCGGGCTTGAGAGAAGTGAAATAGTCTGGCTTACTTACTCAAGTCATTTACCGCCTAACTCATCGGGGGTGCAATGGAGGTTTCGCGTAAGCAGATGACCCAAGCGCTGTTTCGGCAAATCGGTGACCGCGCGAGTGCGCTCAACCGGACACCTGCTGAACGGCCGCCGATACTCGAGTCGCGGTTTGAATATTTGCGGGGCAAACGGATCACGACTGCCTGGCTCGCGCACGTGATCTTCCACGGCAGAGACGATCGAGATGGCAGCGCGCCTGATCCCAAGCGTCGGAAAGTGTGGACGGCCTATCTCACGTCGACAAATCCGCTCGCGAACCTGATTAGCGACGCTAAGGCCCTGTCGATGCTGGAATCGGCTCGCATGTACTTGTGCTTTGCTCCCACAGGCGCACTTTCCGTATGGCTTGGGACACTTCGGGATCCGACCTTGCCAGTCCCTGTGGCCAAGTGGGACTCCTGCACTGCAGAAGCGCTGCGTCAAGGCGGCGACGCGCTCAGGGAGATGGCAAAGTCGACCGAGGAGAGTGAGTGCGAGAATGCCATCGATGCGATGGCGGCGTTGGCCGGAGCGGGCTGGGACAGCTCTCGACTCCGAGCGCTCGTGTCAGCTGCAATACAGGTCGCGCGAGCGAGGCGACGGCTAGCGATGGGAACTTGACCGTATCGAAATGCGCCAGTGTGCAATTGCGCTCGATTTGCCATAGTTTTGCCATTTCCGGCGAGGGAAGTGGGTGCACTTTGCTTCAGGGTGAGTGGTGCAGTTGCGGGCTCCTGCAGTATGAGCGTTGCAATAAGGACAGGTGGATGGAACCTAGTGTCTGGACTTTTAATCCGTTGGTCACTGGTTCAAATCCAGTACGGCCTACCAACTAGGTTACAGAGCTGTCAGGCGCGCGCGCCTTGTTACGCGTCATAGGCCCGATATCGTCGCGAATCACCACCACCAAGCCTTGCTGCGCTCGCAACGTTCACTCGCGGAACCAAGCGGTCGCTTACCGATTCGCCGCCGCTCAGCTTCTCGCGATCCAGTTGCCGTGCAGTCCCTGGGGAACGCGCTGGGGCAACGCGACGACCGCGACCGGCTCGCGCTCGATGTCGCTTGCATCCAGCAGGACGAAGCGGCTGGCATGGCGCGACGGATCGAAGACGAAGGCCGCGAGGTAGCCTTCATCCTCGCGCGTTCCGCCCGGCCGCGGGACGAATGCCGCCTCGCCGACGATCATGTTGCCGAAGTCGTGCCGCGTGGAGCGGCCGCTGTCTGTGTCGAACTTGATCACGGTGTTGAACGTGGCGGAGGGCGAATTCGGCATCGTGAGCGTGGTCGTGCGCGTCGGCACGTACGCGAAGCGAGTCGGGAGCGCTTCCCGCAGATGATTGACGCGCGGGAATTCGATCACGTCGTCGGAGAACTTCGCGAGCGTGAACGACCGGCGGCCAGGATCGATCGTGATCCGACGGAATGTGGGAGGTGGCCCGTAGCCGAGTGCGAACGCGTCGTGGTGCGCGTAGTCGACCACGATCCGCCCGTCACGTTCGAATCCGTTGGCGAAATGAAAGGCATAGAACGGATCGCCTTCGATCCACGTCGGGTCGCCGCCTTCCAGCGGCAGCAGCGCGATCCGCATGCCCAAGTCGGGCCGCCACTGGAGCATCGGCTTGCCCGCCTGCGCGGGTTGCGCATCTAACACCGCCGGCCCCACGATCAGGACGACATTGTGCTCGGTCAGGACGAAGTCGTGGATCATCGTCGGCATCGCAAGCGCCACGGACCGCGTGTCGACCAGCGTGCCGGACGGATCGATCCGATGGACGAGCACGGCGGCCTCGCGTGTCGAGTACGCGATCGCGTACAGGTCTCCCGTGCGCGGGTGGCGGCGATTGTGCGCGCCCATGCGAATGGGCTGCGACGTTCCCGCCGACCACGGGCCGATCGTGGCGAGCTCCGGGCTCATCTCGTAGACGGCAGTGGCTTCGTTGCACGCGAGCAGTCGGTTGCCGTGACGGATGATGTTGACGAAGGCGCCGTTCTTGAGCGGCGTGTCGCTGTCGCCCGGACGCAGCAGCCTTGTGTCGATCGGAGCGGGACGCGCGAAGCTCGCGTACACCGCGCGGCCCGCGCGGCGCTCGATGGCCAGTGCCTGCGTCTGGACGAAGCGATTGCGATACCGCGCGCGGCCATTCTCGAGGTAGACCGCGTGGATCATGCCGTCTCCGTCGAGCGGATAGGTGAACGAGATGGGCTTGAACTGCGGATTCGGGCCGTTGCGCATGTACACGCCGCGCAAGTCCGAGGGAATGCGGCCCGAGATCACGTGCAGGTTCGCCGCATCGGTCTCGCGCAGCACCGGCAGGAAGTTACCGCTCAAATGCGGGTCATCGGAACGCCATGGAACGTCGACGGGCGGCGATCCGGCCGCGGCGACTGGGATCGACGACCCACCGGCGAGCAGGGCTGCGCTGGCGCTGGCGAGTTGCAGGAAGCCTCGGCGATCGACGTCCATCGTCATTCTCGTCGTCCTTGATGGTGAGCTCGCGAACGGCCCCGCCGTAGCGCGCGACGTCGCGACGCGAGCCTCATTGCGAAGGCGATGCCGGGAACGGCTCGACGTGGGTCTCACCCTTCCGACCGTAGTAGGTGACGTGCCGGCCGGCGATCCAAACCGTGTAGCCGATGCAGCCGGCGGCCTTCGAAAGACGCTTGAATTCGGGGTACATCACGCTTCCTTGCTGGGCACCCAGTATGGCTGAGCGTACTGCGTTGCCATCGAAGGCGTCCGGAATGCCCGTCTCGGACTGTTCAAGGCAGAGATCCAACGTCTCTCCGCTCGAGAGGAAGTACGTGATCCGGCCGGAGCGGTAGTCAACTTGATACGACTCGACTTGGACGCTCATGAGGTGTCCGATGACTTCGCCAAAGTGAATGCGGCCCGCGTTCGATGCGTCGAGCGTGGACTTGATGACCGAGCGAGTGGATTCGTTCACGACGTTCCTTCCTTCTTGGTGCGGTTGACATGTCAGGAGGTGGGCAGCTCTTTGAGCTGATGATGGTGGACAAGGTCCTGCATGGCGTTCATCAACATCTGGCGCTCGCCTGGCCGCAGGTGAGCGAAGAAGTGGTCGTCGTTGGCATCGGCCAATTCGGCCAGGCGGGGAACCAGCCTCGTGCCCTTTGCGGTAAGTCTTAAGGACTGCTCGCGCGCACGTCCCGTGACCAGGCGACGCTCGACGAGCCCCTTTTCTTGCAGACGACTGACGATCTTCGACGCGGCGCCTTTGGTCATGCCTATCGCGTGAATGAGCGCGGCGTGGCCGGTGTCGGTCTTCCCCCACAGGGTGCGCAGCGCGACCCACTCGGTGACGGCGATGCCTTCAGCTTCCAGGAGCTTCTGAAAGCGCATCGAAACGTGGTTTGAAACGAAGCGCAACCAGAAGCCCAGGTGAGCTTCGAGGGGTGCGGGGGGGCGGTTGCCGTGCCGGGAGGTCATCCTATAGAGGTTTCCGAGGAAACTATGCCGAATATAGTTTCCGCGGAAACCTTTGTCAACCCCACCTGCCAGCGCCGACGATTCGTCACCCCGGTCCTCGACGCACGATCGAGTGCTTCGCGCAGCGCTTGCCGCGGCCGACCGAGCCTTCTCGACCGCGGCTAGTTTGGGTGTGCGACGAGGAAGCGATCGAATCGCGGGGCGCGCTCCATGACGGGCGGCCACTCGGAGGCGCGCTGGGAATCTTTCGCCTACGGTGACTGCAATGATGGGTGAGAGGGTGGTCGCGTCGTGCCTGCGTCAGGAAAGTCTTGCGACTCGTGGCGCCGCCGCGACCGTGCGACGATGTCCATCGTGAGGCAACGTGCCAACGGGTGCGGCGAACGGATGCAGGCTACGTGCGCTTCTCGCGGGGAGCTGAATCAACCGCGGCACCTTCGCAACTCATGCCCGCCACCGTCGTTCGTCAGCCGGCTTCCTGCATGCTGCGCACTGCCGCGGCAGCGGCCATCTCGCCGTCGCTCAGCGCATTGGCAATGCTCCCTCCATGGCCGCTGCGGACGGCTCCCGCGGCGTAGATACCGCGAATGGAAGTTTGCATTTGGTTGTCGATGACGATGTAGCCCTGGTCGTCGAGCGCAAGGCCGGTCGCGACCGGAAGGCCGGAAGGCTCGAGTCCGATATAGACGAAGACGCACTCGCACTGCAGGTTGAGTGTGGAGCCGTCGACCGAGTTGCGCACTTGCAGGCCTTGGACGTGATCCTCGCCGATGAATTCCTCGACCACCGTCTCCCACATGAATTCGATCTTCGGCTCGTCGGCGGCGGCCAGGAGGTAACTGCGCCTGGCGCGCGGGAGGGCGTCACGCATGACGAGGCTTACGCGCGAACATTGCCTGGCGAGGTAAAGCGCCGCCTGGAGTGCGGAATCGCCCCCGCCGATCACGGCGACCGCCTTGCCTCGATACAGGCCGCCGTCGCACCAGGCGCAGTCGGACAGGCCGCGCTTCACGAACTGCGCCTCGCGCGGCAAGTCCAGCGAGCGCATGCTCGCGCCCGACGCGACGATGGCCGTGCGCGCGACGACGACACCCGAGGTCACCTGCGCGACGATTCCGCCGTTCGCGCATGCGAGCGACGCGACTTCCGTCGCGAGGAAGGTCACGCCGAGCTCGCGTGCGCGCTGGTGGTAAGCGTCGGCGAGCGACGCCCCCGGCGCGCGCTGCGCGGCGGGAAAATCGTCGATCTCGCCGACGCTCGCCACGAGTCCTCCAAAGAGTCCGGGCTCCGCGCATGCCACGGTGGCTCCCAGTGCGGCCGCCTGGCACGCAGCGCTCAAGCCGCTCATGCCTCCGCCGATCACGAGCACGTCATACGGCTCCGCGGCCGATCCGATCAAGAGCTTCTCCCGGCCATCGCGTTGTCGAGCTTCGCGTGCCATCCCGCCGGCGTATCGATCGGGATCGTCGTCGGAAAGCCGAGCATGCCGTTCGAAGGCAGCACGAAGCAGTTGGTCCGCAGAGGATCGCCGCTGACCACCACGAGGAAATCGTCAGGCTTGACCACGATCGGCACCAGGCGATTGGGATCGCGCGACGCGGCGAAGATCCGCGGCGCCTTGCCGAGCATCGCCATATCGAACAGCGTGCGCTTGCCGGGGACGAGATCGGTCCATCCGCTGATGTACTTCTCGAACAGCCACGCTGGAATGCGCGCATGGTCGAACAGGTACTTGCGAACGTCGGCCTTCGACCAGCCAGACGCGGCGATGGTCTTCGCGATGATCGGCGTCATTACGAGCATGGGGCGATACGTGCCGGTCGCAAGGCCGACGGTAAAGATGAGCTCCCATCCCGTGTGCTTGGCCACGGCGTCGGCGATGTACGGCATGCATTGCTCCGCGGTGCTGCCGACGACGGTCGACACGACGTTGCCGCCGGTGAAGCGCGCGATCGTGACGGCATTGTCGCCGGGCGCCCGGCCAAGCTCCTCCGCGAGGGTTGGCCAGCCGATTTCGCGCAAGGCGTCCTCGTTCTCCGCAAGGACGACGCGCCAGGTGCCGCCGAACGTGCCCTTATCGTTCAGGTGAGGCAACATCCCCGCGACGTTGCGGAGGTAGAGCCGCCAGAAGCGCCCGATGGACGTGTTCGCGCGAAAGCCGTCCCGCAACGCGCCTTGCTCGTAGTTGAACCCGAGCTCCCTCGCGATGGGTCCGTTGATCACGATCTGCGTCTCCGAGCCCGGCGTGTTGCCGCTGTGCTCGACGCCGTACCTGGGATCGGCCATGCCCTGTGCGAGCGCGACCAGGACCGGCATGTACTCCGGGCGGCAGCCGGCCATGACGCCATTGACGGCGACATTCCAGATCGTGGCTGCGCGATTGTCGGGCGGCACCGTGCCAAGGACCTCGTCGGGCGCATGATCGGTGAAGGCGAGGAATGCACGAACGCGCTCACGCGTAGGGGGAACGATGGGCAAGCCGTCGGACCACAGCTTCTCGTAGAAGTGATCGCCGACTTCGTCGAACGACCCTTCGAAGACGATGTCCTCGTTCGCGTACTCGCGATTTGCCGCCTCGGCGTGGTCGGGACTTGCCGTAAGCGCGCTCACCACGTCGGCGAGCGTCGACGAGAGCACGGCGTCGCGCAGCTCCTCCTTGCTCAGCGCATCGATGTGACCCCGCACCACGCCCAGCGGAAGCGCCTTCATGCCCATGCCACCCGTCAAGCTGCGCGCCTGCCCTACGAATCCCTCACACACGAGCGAAGCCGTCGGCAGTCCCGCTTTCTCGCATTCCGCGCTCACCCGCAACACGGCGGGTGTGCACGCACCTCAGCATCCCATGCCTGATATGACGGCATCGACGTCGTGCTGCGCGAGCTTGGCCGGCAATTGCGCGAGGACTTCGCGCTCGTCGCCCCCGTGCGTGTTGCCGAAGACTTCGTAGTCGACGAACCGGATGCCGGGATAGCGCTGTTGCAGGCCCTCCTTCAGGATTGCGAAAATCTCGTCGCCGCGAAAGAGGTAGTCCCACGTGAAGGCCACCGTCTTGCCTTCGAGAGTGGCCGGGCGATCGGCGTTCGGCACGGCGTCGACAAGACGGATTCCACGGGGCCATACCACTTGGTGGCGGTCGACTGCGTTGCTCATCGCGATCTCCAGTACGAAATTGACGTTCTGCGGTCTTGGGATTGTAAACACTTGGCGGGTCACCGAGGTCCATCGCGGGCAATTCACAACAGTAATGATTCCGGAACACAAATCCGGCGCGGCTCTTGTCTGCGCCGTGAGGACACAGTAACGTTCGGAGCGATTCGCCGGGAACCCTGCCTCATCCACTCGCCGCTTGCCATGAAGAACCGGCCAGCCCTCACGTACCCACGGACGCGGTTCTTCCACCGCACGCAATCGTGAGGCTCCCGTGATCGTCGCTACCGCGGGCCACGTCGATCATGGCAAGACGACGCTCGTTCGCGCGCTCACCGGCATCGACACCGATCGGCTTCCGGAGGAGAAGCGAAGGGGCATCTCGATCGACCTCGGCTTCGCCTACGTCACGACGCCGGAGCACGGCAAGATCGGGTTCGTCGATGTTCCGGGACACGAGCGCTTTGTCCACAACATGATCGCCGGAGTGGCCGCGGTCGACCTCGGAATGCTGGTCGTGGCGGCGGACGACGGCGTGATGCCGCAAACGCGAGAGCACGTGAGCATCCTCGAGATGGTCGGCGTGCCCCACGTCATCGTCGCGGTGACGAAGGTCGACGCGGTGAGCGAGTCTCGCGTCGCGGAGGTCATCCTCGAGGTCGAACGGCTGCTTGCCGGGCGAGCTCTCGAGGCATGCGCGGTCGTAGCGGTGTCGGCGCCGCACGGGCACGGCATCGATCGCCTTCGCGACGCTCTATGCAGGTATCACGCGGGCTTGCAGCGGCGACACCAGGGCGGCGACTCGGCGTTCAGGTTCATCATCGATCGTACTTTCGTGGCGGCGGGTAGCGGCACGGTAGTCACGGGTACCGTCGTGGCGGGCAGTGTCGCCGCAGGGGACGTGCTCGTCGCGTCGCCGTCGGGTGCTTCAGTGCGCGTGCGCGGGATCCAGCACGACCGACAGGCGGTCGCATGCGCGGAGGCGGGCGAGAGGTACGCGATCAACCTCGCCGGTGTGGACCGCTCGCAGGTCGAGCGCGGGCAAGTCCTGCTCTCACCGCATCTGCACAGGACCACCGATCGACTCGACGTTGAGGTCCGATCCACGCCGGAGGGGGACGAAACGCTGCGACACTGGACGCCCGTCCACTTCCACAGCGGGGCGGCGCGCGTGCCTGCCCGCGTGATCCTGCCGCGGAGCGCCGGCATCGGGCGGGGCGAACGGGCCTTCGCGCAACTGCGCCTCGAGCGGCCGGTGGCGGCCTTCACGGGCGACCGCTTCGTCCTGCGTGACGCGTCGGCGCAGCGCACGATCGCCGGCGGCAGGGTGATCGACCCGCTCGGGGAGCCGCGACGTCGCGGCATCGATCCCATGCCGCGTCTCCAGGCCCTGGCGACGGGCAGCGCGGAAGCGGCCTTCGCCCGTCTCATGGAGGTCACGCCCGCCGGGGTCAACGTGGCGGCGTTCGGCCAGCGCTTCGCCCTGTCGCAGCGCGGGCTCCAACGCCTTTCGAATGGACCCGACGTCGTCTTGCTCCGCGTCGAGAGCGTCCTTGCTTTCAGGAAGGAAGCGATCGCGTCGCTCGGCGAGCGCATCGTCGCGGTGCTGGGTGCTTTCCACACGGAACATCCGCAGGAAGGCGGCCCGTCGCAGCAGCTCCTGCACCGTGAGTGCGCCCCCACCCTGCCCTCCAACGTTTTCGTGGCGTTGCTGAAGTGGCTGTCCGATCGCGGCATCCTCGACCTTCGGCGCGATCACGCGACGTTGCAGGGCTTCCGGCCGAGCGAGCGGGATGGAGCCACCCGGCTGCTGCGCATCATCGAGCCGGCGCTTGCGTCGGCCGGACTGAGGGGCCTCGAGGGCAGCGCGCTTCTCGGGTTGAGTGGTGACCCCGAGCGCGCGCATCGCGACCTGTCGCACCTCGTCGAGCGCGGAGACCTCTGCGCATTCAAGGGCGACCGTTATCTCTCGCGCGCGGCGGTCGATCGGCTGGTCGGGATGGCTCGTCACCTGGCACGCGAGCATCCGGACGGATTCTCGGCAGCGCAGTTCCGCGACCATGCCGGCGTCGGGCGGAACCTGACCATCGACATCCTCGAGTTTCTCGATCGGCGCGCAGTGACGTTCCGCGTGGCGGACGTCCGCTTCGTGCGGGACGACGAGGGCGCGATCCGCGGCAACGCGTGCGCGACCGGGAGCGCCTGAGCCGCGCTACGGAGGAGCTTCGTCCCCGGTGGGGCGGCCGGACTTCAAATCCGGTTGGGGTCGCCCTGGCGGTCCCGGGTGGGTTCGACTCCCACGCTCTTCCGCCAGCTGTCGTCCGCCTCGTCCCAGAATGGGCTCGTCGCGACGAGCTTGCCCAGGAAGTCCACGAACGAACGCACCCTGGGCGAGAGCGTCTTGCTCGGCAGGTAAACCGCGGACACCTGCGGTCCGAGCGCCACGTAATCCGTCAGGATGGCGACGAGCTGCCCGCGTCGGAGCGCATCGGCGGCGATGAAGTTGCTGATCATCACGATGCCGAGCCCGGAGATCGCGGCCTCGAGCAGGGAGTCGGAGTTATTGATGTTGAGCTGGCCGGAGACGGTCTTGCTGAAAGCCTGCCCGTCCTTCACGAACTGCCACTCGCGATAGCGACCGGTGTGCATCATCACGTACGCAAGGCAATGGTGGCGGTCGAGATCGTCCGGCGAGCGAGGCTCACCGAAGCGCGTGAGGTACGCGGGCGACGCGCAGGCGACGAAGCGAAGATTGCACAGTCGTCTGGCGATGAGCCTCGCGTCGGCCACGTGGCCGATCTGCACGGTGACGTCGATCCCTTCATAGGCGAGGTCGACCACGCGATCGCTGAGCTCGGCATCCAGCACCAGCCCAGGGTGCTGGCGCACGAATTCTCCCAGCGCGGGAACGATGACGCGCCGTCCGAAGCCGACGGGCATGTGCACGCGCAAGCGACCGCGCGGCGCCTCCTGGGAGCGGTTGAGCGCGTTCTCCGCGTCGTCGACGTCGGCGAGGATTTGCTGGCAGCGCATGAAGAACGTAGCGCCGTCGTTCGTGAGCCCGACAGAGCGCGTGGTGCGATGCAGCAATTGAACGCCCAAGTCCTGCTCCAGGCGCGTGATGGCCTTGCTGACGGCGGAGGCGGTCAGCGCAAGGTGCTTTGCGGCCTCGGTGAAGCTCGATGTCTCGGCCACCTTGGCGAAGACGCGAATGGCGTTGAGGTTCTCCACGGTACGCGGGGGATTGGTGAAATCGATTCCTAAGTGTTTGCAATTCTAGTTGATTGATCGACAAATACCCGCCCACTACACTACGGCGACCGCCAAGCGGAGCCGCTTTGCACCGGCTTCGCGGTTGGCGATCGTCGGCACTTCCTGGATGGTGCGTCAATGAAGCACGCTGTGGTAACCGGGGCCGCCTCCGGCATTGGGGAAGACTGCTCCCTCGACCTGCTGGCCCGAGGATGGACCGTGTTCGGGATCGATCGGTCGTGGCCGCAAGCGCAACCCGGCGCGAAGACGATACGCCACGAGCGCTTCGTGCCGGTCGCTTGCGACGTGTCCGTTGCCGCGGACGTGGCGCGTGCCTTTGCCACGGTCGCGTCCCACGCACCCGGACTCGACGCGCTGGTCTGCTCGGCGGGCATCTTTCGGACGGGTCCGCTCCTCGCGATGGACGAGGCGGACTACGATGCCCTGTTCGCGATCAACACGAAGGGCGCGTGGCTGTGCGCGCGCGCGGCCCTGCCGCTGCTGCGCCAGTCGGCAACGGACGCGGGATCGCCGCGCATCGTCTTCGTGGCTTCGATCGCCGCCATCCGGCCGAAGGTCGGCGGCGGCGCGTACGCTGCGTCCAAGGTGGCCCTCACCCAGATGGCGCGCGTGCTCGCGGTGGAGTTGGCAGGGGAGGGCATTCTCGTGAACGCGATCGCGCCGGCGACCGTCGACACGCCGATGACACGTCGACTGAATGCCGACGCGGCCGTCAACGGATATGTCGTCTCCGGTACCTCACCGCTCGGTCGTGTTGCCGTGCCGGCCGACGTCACGCGCGTGATCCGGTTCCTCCTGAGCGAGGAGTCGGATTACATGACCGGCGCAGTGCTGCCGATCGATGGCGGCACCTCCGCCGCATTCAGCCCCAAAGCCCCATAGGAGCAAGCTTCGCCCATGCCAGTCATCAATCGTATCGGCTTCGTGGGTGTCGGCGTCATGGGCGAGCCCATGTGCCGGCATATCGCCACCAAGTGCGAACAGCAAGTCCTCGCGTTCGACACCGATCGCGCGCCGCTCGAGCGCCTCTCCGCTTTCGGAGTCGAGCCGGCCGACGTGGGTCGCATCTGCAAAGAGGCCGATCTCATCTTTCTGAGTCTGCCTTCGGGCGAGATCGTCGCGCGCGTGGCGCGTGGGGAGCAGGGCCTCATCGCGCTCGGGCACGCGGGGCAGATCGTGGCCGACCTCAGTACCTCGCCGTTCCATACGACCCGCGATCTCGCGCGCGAGTTCGCCGAACGCGCGATCACCTTCATCGACGCTCCCGTGATGAGGACGCGCGCCGCCGCCGAGGCCGGAACGCTCGCGGTCCCCGTCGGCGCAGATGCCGCCACGTTCGCCGTGGTGGAGCCTTACATCCGCATGTTCGCGGCGGACGTCATGCACGTCGGCGATCCCGGGGCGGGACAGGTGGTCAAGATACTGAACAACATGGTGGTCTACGAGACGGTCCTCGCGCTGGCCGAGGCGCGCGCCATCGCCGTGCGTGTCGGTCTCTCGCCGGAGAAGCTGTTCGACGCGTTCGCGGCCGGGTCGGCGGACAGCTTCGCGCTGCGCAACCAGGGCTTCAAGGCCATCGCGCCGCAGCACTTCCCCGAGCGTGCCTTTCCCGTCACCTACGCCCGCAAGGACCTTTCGTACGCGGTGCAGCTTGCCGAGCAGGTCGGTGTGGATGCCACCGGCGCGAAGAACCTCGTGGCGTGCTTCGACGAGGCGATCGCTGCGGGCTTCGGCGACAAGTACGCTCCCGCCATCAGTCTCCTTTTCGAGCGCGGCTCGCCGCCCGGCGTCGCGCACGATTGATGAACGATCGTCACGAGAGTTTTCATGTTTCGGCGATTGATCCCGACCGCGTGCGGCCCCTAGACTTCGCTCGTCTCGAGATGGGAGCTCGCCGCACATGCTCAATGTTGATTCGACAAGTCCTTCCGGGCTGACGGCGCTTCCCACGGTCCCGGCGGGCACTCGCCACGGCCTCGCCCTCGGGCGCTCCTAGCGATGGCGGAGACGATGCAGGCCGCGGCGTTGCCGGAATACGAGGCGTACGCGATCCGCTATGCCACGCGCGACGCCCGCCGAGCGGCGCACTTCATGGGGGGCGATCCGCATGACGCGCCGATGCCCATGGACTATTACCTCTGGCTGATCCGCGGCGACGGGCGCTCGTATGTGGTCGACACCGGGTTCGGCGCCGAAGTCGCCAAGCGCCGCGGCCGCACGCTGCTGCGCACCGCGCCCGAAGCGTTGGCGCTCCTCGACGTCGACGCCGCATCCGTGCGCGACGTCATCATCACGCACATGCACTACGACCACGTCGGGACGTTCGATGCCTTCCCGTCCGCGCGCTTCCACCTGCAGGACGACGAGATGGCCTATGCCACCGGTCGTCACATGCGTCACCGGCAATTCAACCACGGCTACGAAGTGGACGAGGTCGTCGGCATGGTGCGCATGGTGTACGGGGATCGCGTGACGTTCTACGACGGCGACGCGCCGCTGGCGCCCGGCGTCAGCCTGCATCGCATCGGTGGGCATACGCACGGGCTGCAATGCGTCCGCGTGCATACGCGGCGCGGCTGGGTGGTCCTGGCTTCCGATGCGAGCCACTTCTACGAGCATTTCGAGCGCGCGCGTGTCTTCCCGACCGTGTTTCACGTCGGCGAGGCCATCGAGGGCTATGCGAAGCTCGTAAGCCTCGCGCAATCGCCGCAGCACGTGGTCCCGGGACACGATCCGCAGGTCATGAAGCGGTATCCCGCCGCGGCTCCCTCGCTTGCGGGCATTGTCGCGCGGCTCGACGTCGCGCCGACCCTGGACACCGCGGCATGAGCAGCGACAAGCCGCCGCTGCTTCCCAACGCGACGCGCGACCTCGCGGCGTTCGCGGCGTCGATCCGCTACGAGGACATTCCTGCCGAGGTCGTGAGCGTGATGAAAGTCAGCGCGCTCGACAGCATCGGCTGCTGCCTCTTCGGCGCGACGCTTCCCTGGACTTGCCGAGTGGCGGCGATGGTCGAGGAGGAGGGCGCCGCGCCGGTGGCCTCGCTGTTCGGCACCGACCGGCGCACGTCGGTCGCGGACGCGGTGCTCGTCAACGCTACGGCCGGTCATGCTTTCGAACTCGATGACATTCACAAGGAATCGATCGTCCATCCCGGTTCCATCGCGCTGCCGGTGGCGATGGCGTTCGCGGAGCGTGACGGCGACTGGACCGGACGGGATCTCGTCGTCGCACTGGCGACGGGATACGAGATCGGCACGCGCGTCGGCAACGCGGCGACGATGAGCCTTTTCTACCGCGGCTTTCACCCGCAGGGCACCTCCGGTGCATTCGTGGGTGCCGCGACGGCGGGCAAAGCGCTGGCGCTCGACAGCGGACGCATGCAGCACGCGCTGGGCATCGTCGGGTCGCAGGCGGGTGGCCTCATGGCGGCGCAGGAAGGGGCCATGGTCAAGCGCTTTCACTCCGGCCGCGCGGCGCAGAGCGGCGTGTATGCCGCTCTACTGGCACAGAAGGACTTCACGGGCATCAGCGACGTCCTCGAGGCGGGCTACGGAGGCTACCTCAGCGCGTACTCCGACGCGCCCAACGCCGCGCGCCTCACCGACGGGCTCGGCTTCGTATGGGAAGCGGGCCGGGTCGGCTACAAGCCCCACGCAAGCGTGACCAGCATTCACTCGGCGCTCGATGGTCTCGTGCACCTCATGCGGCAGCACGACCTGCGGCCCGACGACATCGCGTCGCTCGACGTGGGCGTCAGCAACATGACGTTCGTGCACTGCGCGTGGGAGTACCGCGCGCAGGGCGTGACGGCCGCCCAGATGAACATTTACTACGGACTCGCGGTGGTCGCGCACGACGGCGTCGCGTTCGTCAGGCAATACGACGAGGCCCGCCTCGCCGACCCGCGCCTGCTGGAATTCATCCGTCGCATCACCGCGCGCGTCGAGCCGGAGATCGAGGCAATGGGACCGGCGTTCCGCCACGCCGCGGACGTCTCGATCCGCACGCGCGATGGCAGGCAGCTTTCGCACCGCATCCTCAACCGTCGCGGCAGCCCCGAAAATCCCTTGAGTCCGGAAGACGTCGAGTACAAGTTTCGCAACGTGGTCGAGTCGTGCCTGCCCGCGCGCGATGTCGACGCCCTGGTCGACCTCACGCGCCGACTCGAGACGCTTCCGGACCTCGTCGCGCTGGTCGCGCTGCTGCGGGAGCGTCGCTCCGTCGCTCGAGTGCCGCGCACCTAAACCCAACCTACGAAGAAGGCTCATGGCGCAGACTTTCGCAGAACGGCTTGCGGCGCATTTCGCGCCGATCACCTATCCGGCGCTGTCGGAGGCCACCAAGGTGTCGGTGAAGCGCCTCCTGCTCGATTATCTCGGCGTGGCGGTGGCGGGCAGCCAGACCGGCAGCGGGCAGGTGGCCCGTCGGTTCGCCAAGTCGATCGGCGGTCACGCGCAAAGCACGCTCGTCGGCGATACCACGCGCGTGCCGGCGATGCAGGCCGCGTTCGCCAACGCCATCTCGTCGCATAGCGTCGAGCTCGACGACATCGACGTCCTCGCGCTCTTCCACTTCAGTCCGCCGGTGTACTCGGCCGCCCTCGCGGTCGCGGAACAGGTGTCGGCAAGCGGCAAGGACCTTCTCGTGGCGCTCGCGACCGGATGCGAGACGATGGAGCGCGTGAGCCGGGCGGCGAACTCGTCGTTGCGCAATCGCGGCTATCACACGACGCCGACGTGCGGCGTGTTCGGCGCGACCGTCGCCGCGGCAAAGCTGATGGCGCTTCCCCCGGGCAAGATCGTGTCCGCGCTCGGCCTCGCCGGCGCGCAAGCGGGCGGGCTCATGGAAATGTACGGCCCTTCCATGCAAAAGCGCTTCAATCCCGGCCCCGCGGCTCGCAACGGGGTCACGTCGGCGGCGATGGCCGACCTGGGATTCACCGGCGCGGCCACGATCTTCGAGGGCGAGCGAGGATTCCTGGCGGCCTTTACCGACCGCAGCGATCCCTCGCGGCTCGTCGCGGATCTCGATGGCGACTACCTCCTGGAGATCGAGTTCAAGCCCTACTCGTGCGCGAGACCCATTCACAACGCGATCGACTGCGCGTTGTCCGTTCGTGGCCAGCCGGGCTTCGACGTCACGAAGGTAAGGCGCATCTCGATGGCACGGCATCCGGATTGGGCGCGCTACCACCAGAACGCCGAGCCCACGACCTACCACGAGGCGCAGGTCAGCCTTCCCTACTCGGTGGCGGTCGCGCTGGTCGACGGCCAGGCGCTGTTCGGCCAGTACAACAACGCGCGACTCGCGGACCCGCAGCTGCGCGCGCTGTCAGCGCTCGTCCAGATATCCGAGGACGCGAACCTCCCGCGCGGCGTGTCCTGCCGCATATCGGTAGAGACGGAAGACGGCCGGCGATTCGAGTCGCAGGTCGACTATCCGAAAGGGTCGATCCAGAACCCGATGTCGGATGCGGAGCTTCGCGCGAAGTTCGACAGCCTCGTGGAACCGGTGCTGGGCGCCGCACGCGCTGCCGAGATCGCCGACGCCGTGGCGCACGTGGAGGACCTTGCCGACGCAGGCATGCTGATGCGGCTCCTTGCCGTGGAAGCGCGCCAGCAGGCGGAAGCGTAGCGGGGCGCGAACAGCGCCACGACCATAACGACAACGACGCATGACCTGCCCGATCGATCCATTGGAGGAATCTCGTGATGAACACGTCGTCGATCCGCGCCCTCGCCGGCGCGGCGCTGTTGACGCTGGTCGCGGTCGCTTCGTCGCTTGCGGCGGCGCAGGCGCCGCGTTCGAGGCGAACGGCCTCGCCGTGAAGGTGTCGCCGTATCCGTCCGGCGCCGCGGGCGCCGACGTCTCCGACCTCGAGACGGGCCGCACGGACTTCGCCTATTCGTCCCTTACCGCTGCCGCCACGTACAACTCGCAAGCGGTCGCCGCCGGAAAGCCGCCGCCGCTCGTGGTGGTCGCTGCGGCTGCCACCGGCGCCGCCAACCTCGTGCTGGCGAAGGGCATTCCCTACAACGGTCCCCAGGACCTGAAGGGCTTGACACTTGGCGTCGCGCGCATCACTTCGTCGTACATCCCCGTGCTCGAGAGCTACCTGCGCGAGCACAAGACGTCGATCAAGGACCTCGGCATCAAGTTCGTCGTGGTCACCGATCCCAACATGGTCCCGGCGCTCACCAGCGGCCAGATCAAGGGATTCATCCAGAACCAGCCGACCTCCGCGCTGGCGGAGATGAACGGGGTGGGCAAGGTCGTTCTCTCGCTCGACGACTGGGGCAAGGCGGCCAAGGTGCCGATCCTCGGGTTGTTCGTCACGGCCAAGTGGCTCAAGAACGAGAAGAACCAGGACATCACGCGGCGCGTCGTCAAGGCGCTGGAGCAGGCCAACGACGCGTATCTCGCGGGCCCGAAGTCGCGCTGGGCCCCGGTGATCGTCAATTACACGGGAGCTCCCGCGAACGTGATCGACGCGGGCTACGACAAGCTGACGCTGCGCCTCGCCCAGCCGTTCCAGAAAGCGATGGAAGCCTACTTCGAGGTCAGCGTGCCCGCGCTGGTCGAGCAGGGCGTGCTGACACCCAAGCTGACGGTCAAGGACGTGGCCGACTTCACGTACTCGAAGTGATGACCGATCGCAACGACGAGGGCCTGCTCATCAGGAACGTGTCGCACTTCTACGACATGAAGTCGTCGAGGCTGTGGGCGCTCAAGGACTTCAACCTCAAGGTCGAGCCGAACGAATTCGTCTGCATCCTGGGTCCGAGCGGGTCCGGCAAATCGACGCTCCTGCGCATCCTCACCGGGCTCGCCAAGCCGAGCCAGGGTGAGGTGCTGCTGGGCGGCAAGCGCATCGAGGGGCCCGGCATCGATCGCGGCGTGGTGTTCCAGGAGGCGGCCCTGTTCCCCTGGCTCAAGGTCAAGGGCAACCTCACCTTCGGGATGAGGAAGACGCGACTCACCCGCGGGGAGATCGAGGAGCGCGCCGCCTCGATCCTGCGCGTAGTCGGCCTCGAGAAGTACGAGCAACTTTATCCGCGCCAGCTCTCGGGCGGCATGCGGTCGCGCGTCTCGGTCGCGCGCGCCTGGGCACTCCCCGACACCAAGGCGCTCCTCATGGACGAGCCGTTCGCCGCGCTCGACGCCATCACGCGCCGGCACCTGCAGATGCACCTCGTGTCGCTCTGGACCGAGCGTCCGCGCACCATCGTCTACATCACCCACGACATCGAGGAAGCGATCTACCTCGCCGACCGCATCGTCGTCATGACGCCGTCCCCTGGCACCATCGCCCACGAGTTTCGCGTGAGCCTCGACCGACCGCGTGACCGGGAGAACGTGGCGTTCTCCGACTTCCGCACGCAGGTCGACCGGCTTCTCACGCACGCGACCGCGTCGGCGGCATGAAGGCGCCGCGATGAGCAGCACACGGACCCCTTCCGGCATTGCAAGTGGCGACGACGTGACTGGCGCCTCGCGCGCACAGGGAGAGCCCGAGCCGATGTCGCACGCGGCCTTCACGCGCCAGCTCGCGCACCGGCGACGGATGCGCAAGGTCATCGCGGGGACCATCGCGATCGCCGTCGCGGTCATTCTGTGGCAGGTGATCAGCGACGCCTACGACCTGCACCTGTTGCTGCCGGGCCCGTGGATGGTCGTGACCACGCTGTTCAAGATCCTCACGCTTCAGACGGAGCAGTGGCCCTATGGGGGCAACGTCTACACGGCGGTGGGCTCGAGCCTGGTGCACGCGGGCATCGGCTTCGGGATTGCCGCGCTGCTCGCGATCCCCCTCGGACTTCTCGTGGGGCGCGTGCGCTGGATGAGCGAGTCCGTCGGGCTGGTGCTGCGCCTTCTTTATCCCATCCCGGGCATCGCGTGGATTCCACTCGCCATCCTGTGGTTCGGGCTCTCGTCCACCACGCTCGTCTTCGTGGTCGGCATCACCACGTTCTTTCCGCTTTTCTACAACGCCGAGGCCGGCGCACGCTATGTCGACCAGACGCTCGTCGACACCGCGCGTTGCTTCGGGCGGCGGGGAATCGGGCTGATGGCCGAGGTAGTCATCCCCGCAAGTCTCCCCAACCTCGTCACCGGACTGCGCCTCGCAATCGGCGACGCATGGCGCGTGATCGTCGCCGCGGAGATCATCGCCGGCCAGCGTGGCATCGGCTACATCCTCGAGCAGTCGCAGCTCTATTTTCGCGCCGCCGACCTCATGTCGTTCATGATCGTCATCAGCGTGATCGGTTATGCGACGCAGCTCCTTATCGCGGAGACCCTCGAGCGGCGTACCATCGCCAAGTGGGGCACCGGCGCCCGCGAGCACGATACGGCGTGAGGTCCGCGGCTCGTTCGAACCCCGCGAACGCCTGTTCGCGAATCGCCAATTCCTAACCCTTCGGCGCTCCCCTAGACTCGCTTCGCCGGTCGGACGACTGTGGGACATCGCAGCGGCCGCCGCCGGCAGGCGAGGGCGCATGTTCCGGGCATCGACGAATCCACCGCTCATGCGGAACAGTTCGCGTCCGGAGCAGGGCCGCAACGCCAGGGCCATGCAATCTCAGGAGGAAGCTCGTGACGTCAAGAACCCCGGCCTTGCGATGGGTCTTTCTGGTTGCGCTTTGCATCGGCGCGGGAAGCGTCGCCGCGCAATCGCTCACGCACCTCGTCATTCCTTATCCGCCGGGGGGTGCGACCGACCCCTACGTGCGCGCACTGGCGGACGGCTTCGCGCGGTCGAACGTGCAAGCGATCCTCGAGCACAAGCCCGGCGCGTCGGGCATCGTCGCCGCGCAATATGTCGCCAAGGCCAAGCCCGACGGGCTCACGCTCCTCATCGCCGGCAACGGCATCCTCGTCAACAACATCGCGTTGTTCACGCCGCTTGCCTACGACCCGATCAAGGATTTCGAGCAGGTGAGCCTCATCGGCTACGGCCCCATGCTCCTGCTCGCGCGCAACGGCACGCCGTACTCGAGTGTCGCCGAGCTCGTGAAGTACGCGAAGGAAAACCCGGGCAAGATCAACCGTGCCTCCAACGGCGCCGGAACGACGACCAACATCGGTGCCGTCTACTTCGAGAAGAAGTACGGCTTCACGACCACGCACATTCCGTATCAAGGGCTGGCACCCGCTGTGAACGCCCTGGTGGCAGGCGACGTCGACATCTTCCTGGGATCGGCCACCGCGATGGTGATGGAGCTCCTGCGCGCCGGCCGCATTCGCGCGCTGGGTGTGATGGACGCCGTCCGCCTGCCACAGCTTCCG
>JBGAHX010000075.1:4572-20865 GCA_044225935.1 Gemmatimonadaceae bacterium | reverse complement strand
AACTCGTGGCCGTGCAGATGCATCGGATGGTTGGTCATGGTGAGGTTGCCCACGCGGATGCGCACGCGGTCGCCATGGCGCACGTTCAACGTATCGATGCCGGGGAAGATGCGGCTGTTCCACGACCACAGATTGAAGTCGAGCATCGTCATGATCTTCGGCGTGAAGCTGCCCGGTTCCACGTCGTAGGCGTTGAGCAGAAAACAGAAGTCGCGATCCACGTTGTCGATCAACGGATGCTTCGTTTTGGGATGCGTCACCCAGAAGCCCATCATGCCCATCGCCATCTGCGTCATTTCGTCGGCGTGCGGGTGGTACATGAAGGTGCCGGGCCGACGGGCGACGAACTCGTACACGTACGTCTTGCCCGATTCGATCGCCTTTTGCGTGAGGCCGGCGACCCCGTCCATGCCGTTGGGCAGGCGCTGGCCGTGCCAGTGGATCGAGGTGCGCTCGGGCAGCCGATTGGTCACGAAGAGGCGCACGCGATCACCCTCGACGACCTCGATCGTCGGACCCGGCGATTGGCCGTTGTACCCCCACAGATGGGCTTTGAATCCGGGTGTCATTTCGCGCACGACCGGTTCGGCCACCAAGTGGAATTCCTTCACTCCCGCGTTCATGCGCCACGGCAGGGTCCAACCGTTGAGCGTCACCACCGGGTTGTAGGCGCGACCCGTCGGCGGCAGCAGCGGTGGCATGGTGTCGGGACTGGCTTGCACCACCGGCTCCGGCAGCGCCGCCATGGCGACCTTGCTCACGGCGGTGGCGGCCACGGCGGTCGCGGTCCCGAAAAGGAAATGGCGGCGGTCGGTCGGCACGTCTTCAGGGCTCGCGGTCAGTGGCGTTGCGCGCCGGCGGATGCCGCCGCGGTGGAGGCGCTGGCGACGCCGAGCGCGGCGGCGGGGCGTCCGATGAGGCTCGCCTGCAGGGCGGCATCGGCCAGCCAGAAGTCGCGCTGCGCATCGATCGCCTGCACCACGCTCGCGATCTGCTCGCGGGTATCGGCCAACAACTCGAAGACGCCGATGAGCATGCCGTTGTAGCGCAGCACGTTCTCCTCCGCGATGACCTTGCGCAACGGCACGATCTCGTCGCGGTAGTGCCGCGCGAGGTCGGCCGCCGTGCGATAGGTGGTGTAGCTTTCGCGGACTTGCGAGCGCGCGTCGATCATGAGCTGGGCGGCGCGCATGAGCGCGGCGGAGTAGGCGGCCTGCGCTCGCGCCCGCACCGCATCGCCGAAATCGAAGATCGGCAGCGGCACTTCGAATTCGTAGCCCTTCTGCAGCGCGAGCCCGGTTTCGCTCTTGCTGACCCCGGCGACCTCCAAGCTGCCGATGAACCCGGTGATGGTGGACAAGCCTTGCTCCTTCGCGGTCACGTCGAGGCGTGCGCGCGCGAGCTTCACGTCGAGGCGATCGTCCATGGCGTAGCGGTAGACCTGGGCCTCGTCGACCGGTGCGGCGGGCAGCTCCGGCAAGCGCTCCGGCAGTACGAGGCGCGCAGCACGCGCGTCGTCCAAACCGAGCGCGCGGATCAGCTGCTCGCGGCAGATGCGTGCGACTTGCTGCGCGCGGGCAAGCTGGGCCACGGCCTCGGCGGAGAACGCCTGCTCGCGTGCGCGCTGCAGCTTGCTGAAGTTGCCGACCGCCTGCATGCGCCGGGCGAGTTCCGCGGACGCATCCGCCGCCGCCTTGACCTGTTCGTGGTACTGCAACGACTGTTGGGCGGCCACCGCACGGACCCAGGCTTGCCGCGCTTCGGTCGCGGTCTGCACGACCTCGCCGGCGAGGCGATAGCGCAGTTGCTCCTGCTGCACGCCTGCGATGCGCAGGCGAGCGGGAAGCAGCAAGAGGTCGTAGAGCGAGATCGCCAGCGTGCGCGTGAGCTCGAGCTCGCGGATGCCGGCTTCGGTGCGCACCAGGCGCTCGAACGCGAACACGGGATTGGGCAAGCGTGCCGACTGCGTGGCTCGAACGCGAACACGGGATTGGGCAAGCGCGCCGACTGCGTGACCACCGCCGACTCCGCCGCGCTGTCGAAGAGAGTCGCTTGCAGAGCGGGCGCGTGCGCCAAGGCGATGCGGACCGCATCGTCCACCGCGAGCGGTTGGTCGAGGAGGCGATCGACCTCGCGCGCGGCGTCGTTGCGCGCCTCGTCGGTGGTGAGCCAGCGCAGATCGCGGCCGAGGCGCTCGCTGGCGAAGCTCTGCGCCGATTTGTAGTTGTCGTCGATGGCCGTGGTCGCGCAGCCCGCGACTGCGAGCGCGCCAACCAAGGTCAGGAGGAGGCGGGGCCCGGTCACGGCGACGGGGGCACTCGGTGCGAGGGCGAGTGCGTCCCGGCGGGGCTCGGTGCGGCCGGTGTGGAGGGGCTAGGCGGGACGTTCGCCGGTGTCTCGTTGCGCGCGGCGCCGCTCTCGCGGGCGTAGGCGCGCCAGCCGCCGATCTTGCCGACGACAGCGTTGGAGTTCGTCCACGAGGCCACCGGCTCGTCGGCGTAGCCCCGATAGCCCTTGAACGCGGACTCGTAGGTGACCGTGGGCCCCGCGCTCTGGTTGGCGCTCGTCGGTGCGTCGGCGGCGTGCGTCGCCATCGGCGCCCAAAGCAGGGCGGGGACGACGAGTGCGATCGCCGTGGAACGAGATGTGGAGTGCATGGCGGCGATTGTGTCGAGCCGAACCGAACATTCGGCTGACCGACGGATTACGTTTCTGTAATCCGTGCGCCGAGCGTGTCGCCGCGCCGCACAATCGGTGCGTCCAAGGAGAGCGTGATGCGATCGGCGCTAGGTCATCGCGTGGTGATGCGCAACGAGCCCTCCGAACGACTATCGCGAGGCCGCCTCGCCCGACCCCTTGACCTGAGAGCTGCACCTAGGTTCGACCATCGGGGCTCGCGATCGAATCGATGGGGAGGAACTTCTCGTGAACCGTCTGCATGTCTGGCAATTCGCATCGGCGAGCGCCATCACCTTGGCGCTCGTCAGTGTCGCCTGCGCGCTGGTGGTCGCCGTGGCGCCGGGCGCCACCGTGGCCTTCTTCAATACGTGGTTCCACGGCCTCGATCTCAACCTCCTCGTGCCTCCCGGAGGCAAACCGATCACCGCGGGACAAGTCGCGACCGGCGCGCTCGCGGTCGGCCTGATGGGATTCGTGATCGGCGCGACGCTCGCCGCCTGCTACAACGGGCTCGGTGCGGCGATCGAACCGCGGCATGAGCGCACTGGTTTCGGCGATTAGCGTCCCAACGGAGGTTGCGATGCGCTGGCTCCTCGACAACTGGTACTGGATCATCGGTGCGGCGATCGGTATCTCGGCAGTCATGATGGCGATCGCTTCATGGCGTCATCCGGCGAAGCCCGACGAGTTCTCGCCGAGGCGCGCGCCGGACGATCGGAACGCGCCCCACTGAGCGCACGCGCTCCGTGCGCGCGAGCGACGAGGCGGCGACGCGCCTCACGGATGGTTGGGATGCAGCGACCCTTTCTGCGTGATCGCCTGCCAGACCGCATCGTTGACCATGAGGTAGCGCGTTCCGTCCTTCGCCTCCATTGTCGTGCCGTTCTTCATCCGGACTCGACGACCGGCCGCATCGGCGTGGTAGACCGTGCCGTTGCTGTGGATGATCAGCGTCCCGCCGTCCTTGAGCGCGATGGTCTTCGAGTCGGGATCGGCCGGGGCGACACTCCCTTGCGCGGGGGCGGCGCTGGTCGCCGCGGGTGTCGTGCCGTGCGGCTTCTCGTCGTGGCGTTGCGCGGTGGCGTTGGTCGTCGCGGCGAGAGCGAGCGCGAGGACAACCGCGAGTTTGGAAGCGTTCATGTGGACTCCTAACGAGCGTGGAAGAGGCGCTCCGACGACGAGCATCGGGGCGCTGGTTCGCGACCGACGCTTCCTCGATCACCTGCGGCTGGAGAGGATCGCGCCGCGATGCGAAGGGCCATCGGTCGAGTCGAATCTACGTGGCGTGCCGATCACAACGTTGATGCGCGTCAAACCCGATCACCCCCATTCCACCGCTCGCGGCCATTCTTACGAAGATGTAATCGCACCGTCACCGATCGCGTGGATTCGCCTCGCTAAGCTTGGTTGCATCGAAAGCGGCCGATCGATGCCGACAGGGATCGATCCCCGCGAATCGATGCACGAGAAGGATTAGCGGCGATGTCGCACAGCTGGATGACCGTGACCGTGTCGCGTTGCCGCCGAGCCATCGCGATCGCCCTCGGCTGCATGGTGTTGGTCGCGACGACCGCGACCGCCGAGACGGTGATCGAACTACAGGCGGGCGATCGGATCGTCGTACGCGACGACGGGTCGATGACCCACTACGACAAGGGCGGCGTGCCGGTGGACATGGCCGACGGCGAGGTCATGACCACCAAGGATGGCCATCGCGTCTTGATGAAGTCGCGATCGCTGTGGCGCGAGATCGTCGCGCTGGCGGCGCGCGCGTATGGCGAAGCACACAGCGAACCCAACCGGGCCGCGCAGCGGCGCGCGACGATCGAGTTGGCGGATGGTGGCCGCTTGGTGGTGGAGCGCGACGGCAGCATGACCCACTACGACGCCAACCGCAAACGCATCGCGATGCCGAACGGCACCGAGATGACGGCGAAGGACGGGTCGAAGCTCCTGATGCAGGACGGATCGCTTTGGGAGTCCACCACCAAACACGAGCACCTCAAATGACGGCACTCGAACGGTGGATGCGCGGGCCGACGGTGCGGAAGCTGATCGTCTCCACGGCCCTCGTGTTGTTCGCGCTACCCGCGTGGTCTGCCACCAGCGAGTACGAGAAGCATGCCGAGGGTCTTGCGGTCTATCTCGGTGTGCTGCCGGCGCAACTGGTGCGGGGTCCGTCCGACAGCCATGTCGCGACGATGCATGGCGGCGCGGCGTCCAGTGGCAGCCATCACCTGGTGGTGGCCATCTACGACGAGCGCACCGGCAAAGCGCTCGACAACGCCACGGTGGAGGCAACGGTCGTTCCCTTGGGCATGGGCGCGACCCGGCGCGCGTTGGAGCGCATGCGGATCGGCGATTCGGTGTCGTACGGAAATTTCTACCCGATGGGCGTGCCCGGGCCGTACACCATCCGGGTCGCGATCCGCCGGGAAGCGCAAGGCGGCACGAGCGAAGTGCAGTTCAACTATGCGCATCCACGGTAGGGTGGCGACGCCGTGGCTCGCGCAGAAGAGGTGAACCCCATGCGCAAGGACAAGTACGCCGCGACCTTGCGGCAGTTGCAGATCGAGCTCGTCAAACTGCAACGCCACTTCATCGCCTGCAACGACAAGATCCTGATCCTCCTCGAAGGCCGCGATGCGGCGGGCAAGGACGGCTTGATCAAGCGCATGGTGGAACACTTGAGCCCGCGGGAGACGCGGGTGGTGGCGCTGGGCAAGCCGTCCGACCGGGAACGCACCGCTTGGTACTTCCAGCGTTACGTGGCGCACCTGCCGGTCGCGCAGGAGCTCATGCTGTTCAACCGGAGCTGGTACAACCGCGCCGGGGTCGAGCGGGTGATGGGTTTTTGCAGCGACGAGGAATACGAGGAGTTCATGGAGGCGGTCCCGTCGTTCGAGTTGATGCTGACGCGCTCCGGCGTGAAGCTCCTGAAATACTATCTGGACATCGGCCGCGACGAGCAGAAGCGGGCGGCTGAAGGAGCGCCGCTCGACCCGCTCACCCAGTGGAAGACGAGCCTGATCGACGAGCAGGCGCTCGCGAAGTGGAAGGCGTACAGCGAGGCGCGCGACGAGATGCTCGCCCGTACGCATAGCGAACACGCGCCGTGGACCATCGTGCGCGCCGACGACAAGCGCGCGCGCGGCTCAACGTGATCCGCGACACGTTGTCGCGACTGCACTACGGCGGCAAGGATGCGAAGCTCGCGCGCCCCGACCGCGACGTGGTGTTCCCTACGACGCCGCGCGCGGGCCGTGCGGAAATCGCCGCGTAGACCCTTGACTCTGTAGTGGGTACAGACTGTGTAGTTCGACTTTCAGAGACGACGTTCGCGCCGCATGCACATTCCGATCGACCACGGGTCTTCTCGGCATCGTTCCGCGATGGCGAGAGGTTTGCCGTGGTGGCTATTCGCCCTGTCGATCGTCGTCGTCGATCAGGTGCTCAAGCTGACGGTGCAAGCGACGTTGCCGTATCGCGAGATCGTCCCGGTGACGAGCTTCTTCAATTTGACCCACGTGGGGAACCCCGGGGCGGCGTTCAGCATCCTCGCCGACGCCGGCGGGTGGCAGCGCTATTTCTTCATCGTCCTCGGGACGACGGTGTCCCTCTTCTTGGCGGTTCTGCTCTGCCGGCCTGCGCCGCGGTCCGAAGCGTTCGGTTATAGCTTCATTCTGGGGGGCGCGCTCGGCAACGTGGTGGATCGACTGGCGCGCGGGCACGTCGTCGACTACCTCGACTTCTATTGGGGTACGTGGCACTGGCCCGCGTTCAACGCCGCCGACGCGAGCATCACGGTGGGTGCGGCATTGCTCTTGGTCAACGCGTGGCGCCCGTCCGCATCGGCGTCGGCGGCGTGATCGTGCGATACTGCGCCACACGTTCGGCTCGACCCATGAAAGCGCTCGTCGTCCGCATCCTGCTTCTGCTGTTGCCGGTCCAGTTCCTGTGGGCGGGCGCGGCGTTGGCGTGCCAGCACGAGCCGGACCCCGGTGCCACGCACTTCGGCCACCACGCCGTCGCGAAGTCGCAAGTCGATCCGGCGGGCGACACCAAGCCGCCGGTATCGGGCGGCGACTGCAGTGTCTGTCATCTCGCGTCGTCGCAGCCACCGTTCGCCGAAGCAGTGGTGATGCTCCTCGATGGGGCGGATGCGCCGCAGCGTGGCACGTCCCTTCGGCCAACCGGGCAACACGCCGACATCCCCGATCGCCCCGACTGGCAGCCGCTGCTGTCCTGACCGGCGGCCTAGCTCTCGATCCTCGCTTCTCGCGCTAGCGCTTCGTAACGACCGCCGGGTCCCGTCTTTCGCGGTGACTGGAGGCGTCGATGCGTTGCAGATGGTTGGCAGTATCCCTTCGCGGGCAAGTCGATCCGACTTTCGCTAGAACGGAACGTCGGCGCCGCGTCCTGGCGGCCGTACCGCTCGCCGCCATCGCCTGGTTGTCCGGGTGCGCGGAGCAAGACCCGCGATCTCGATTCAAGGGTACCGACATCACCGGGTCGAGCGTCGGCGGCGACTTCGGCATGCCGGACTCCAGCGGACGGCAGCGCTCGCTGAGCGAGTTCCGCGGCAAAGTCGTCGTGCTGTTCTTCGGCTTCCTGCAATGCCCGGATGTGTGTCCCACCACGCTTTCCGAGGCCGCCGCCGCGATGAAAGTGCTCGGTGCCAAGGCCGACGACGTGCAAGTCGTCTTCGTGACCGTCGACGCGGAACGCGACACGCCGGAACTGCTCGGTCGATACGTGACGGCCTTCGACTCCAGGTTCATCGGGTTGCGTGGCAGCGCGAGCGAACTCGAGTTCGCCGCGCGGCAGTTCAAGGTCTATTACGCGAAGAGCGAGACCACGAATGGCTACAGCATGGACCACTCCGCAGGACAGTTCGTGCTCGACCGACAGGGACGCGCGCGGCTGTTGATCCCCCACGACGCCGGAGCCGCGGTGCTCGCCCACGATCTCGGCGTGCTGCTGCGTTAGCGCATGCGCTTCGCCGTCGAAGGCACCGTCGCGGTTCTCGTCGATGAAGCGAACGAAAGGAGTGGAAGTGTCGATCGATATTCCGACCAAGGGCAACGACAACTCGGAACCGCCCGTTAGAGAGTCCGGTGCACCGTTAGGCGTGGAAAGCATGCAGGCGGGCAGCGACATCCCGACCCTCGGCGCGGAAGATCCGACGATCGCCGCGCGGGCGGAGGATGCCGCTCGTCGCGCGCGATCCAATCGTCGTGTCGGGTGGACGCTGGTACTGCTGTGTGCCGTGTTCTTCGTCGGCATCATCGCGGCGCGGATGACCGGCGACGCGCGTAGCGGGCTCGTCACGCTGGGTTTCGCCGTCACGCTTTTCCTCGTCGTGGCCATCGGCAGGAATCTCTGGAAATGAGCGCGATGTCATCGACCCCTGCGAGCGCGACCGACGCCGATCCGTCGGCGTCGCGAAGGTCCGCGAATACCACGCTGCTCAAGAAGTTGGGCGTCATCGTCGTGGGCATGTTCGGCTTCGGTTATCTCCTGGTGCCGTTCTACGAAAAGATCTGCCAAGCCACCGGACTGCGCAACATCGCAGCGCCGGACATGGTCACCAATACCCAAGTGGACACGACGCGTGATGTTCGCATCGAGTTCGACTCGAATCTGCGCAACTTGCCGTGGAGCTTCAAGCCGCTCGAAGGCGCGACCAGCGTGAATCCGGGCGAGCTGCGCCAGGTGGTCTACGAGGTCGCTAACCGGACCGATCGCCCGATCACCGGGCAGGCGATTCCCAGCTACGCACCGCAGGAGGCCAGTCGGTACTTCAAGAAGCTCGACTGCTTCTGTTTCACCAAGCAAACGCTGAAGCCGGGCGAGGTGCGACAGATGCCGGTGGTGTTCGTGATCGATCCCGAGCTGCCGCGCGACATCGGCACGGTCACCCTGTCGTACACCTTCTTCGAAGTCGAAGGCGCCGGAGGCAAACCGTGATCTTCGTCGCCGGTTTTCTTCCCGGGCGTGCGCGTCGCCACGCCGCGCACGCATGAAGCGAACGACCAGCGTGGTGTTGGGTGCGCTGCTCTGGAGCGCCGTCTTGGCCGTGATGATCGCTGGCGTCCTCGTCAATCGCCACGCCGAGCGCGATGCGGTCCACGCGACGCACGCGCCTCGGACAGCCGAGCCGCCCGCGCCTGTCCGCGGCGCGGTCGACGTGCAGGTCGCTCCACCGTGCCCGAGCGCCGCGCAAGCGCGGACTACCGTTGAAAAGGAATGTTGATATGGCAAGGCGTCGCCGCTCCCGCATCGTCCTCGCACTGTGCGCTTTCGGATTCGGCGGCGCCGTGTTCGCCGCCGACTTCGAAGTCACGAACGCATGGATTCGTCTGTTGCCGGCCGGAGTGCCGGCGGGAGGCTATTTCAGTCTGCGCAACAACAGTGCCGAGCGTGTCGCGCTCGTCGCCGTGACCTCGAGCGGCTATCGCAGCGTGATGATGCATCAGACGAAGGAGGAGGGCGGTACGAGTCGGATGCTCGGCGTCGAATCGATCGAGATCCCGGCGAAGAGCGCCGTCGCCTTCGCGCCCGGCAGCTACCACCTCATGTTGGTCGGCGCTACGCGAGCGCTCGCCCCCGGCGACCGCGTTCCGGTGACGTTGGAGTTCTCCGACAAGCACAAGATCACCGCGCAGTTCGAGGTGCGCGCCCCCGCATCGCGCTAGTCCGACTCGCTCGAGGAGACGCCATGTACGGCCAACGTATGTCCTTGCTTCACGGGCGCGGCGCGCTGATCTTCGCCTTCGTCCTCGCGCTACTCGCCTCGCCGCTGCTCGCGCAGCCCACAGCGAAGGCGCCGGCTCTCGCGCCCGAGGCGGCACGCCTGAAGAAGACGCTGGAAGACAAGTTCCCGGGCGCCGAGGTGCGCGGCATCGCCAAGACCGCCTATTTCGGGCTCTACGAGGTCTTGTTGGACGATCGTATCGTCTATACCGACACGAGGGGCAAGTATCTCCTCGTCGGTGCGATCTACGATTCCGATTCGAAGACGAATCTGACCGAGGAGCGCCAACGCGAGTTGAATCGCGTCGCGGTCGCCGACCTTCCGCTCGACAAAGCCATCGTCAAAGTCAAAGGCAGTGGCGCGCGCAAGCTCGTCGTGTTCTCCGACCCCGACTGTCCTTTCTGCGCTCAGCTCGAAAGGACCTTGAAGGCGGTCGACAACACGACGGTCTACACCTTTCTGTTCCCGATCGATCAGCTGCATCCCGATGCGGCGCGCAAGGCGCGGATGATCTGGTGCGCGCCCGATCGGGTGAAGGCGTGGGACGCGCACTACGACTCGGCGACGCTGCCCGACAACGCGGGCGATTGCGACAACCCGGTGGCGATGACGCAGGCCCTCGGCGCGCGTCTCAAGATCAGCGCGACGCCGACGTTGATCTTCGCCGACGGATCGATGGTGCCGGGAGCGCTACCGCCCGAGCGCTTGGAGGCTGAGTTCACCAAGGTGGCGGCTCGCCTCGACAAGCGGGACCCGGCGGCCAAGTGACGGTGGCTACCGAAGGAAAACGCCAGTCACGGCGGACACAACCGATCAGTGTGTTGCGACTCTGGCTCGCGGTCGTAGGGGCGTTGCTCGTCCTGCTCGGCGTTTGCGTGTACTTCCTCCGGCAGGTCGGCGGGTGACAGCGAATTCGTTGCTACCGGTGCGTGCGATGCACATGTCCGGTGGAGTCGCTGCGCGACGGGACCGGCGCATCGTCGCTCAGCGCCTGCAAGATGCGGCACTCGCGCATCTTGCGCACCGACTTGCAGCTCTTGCGCAAGGTGATGAGGTCCTGCTGCAGGCCCTGCAGCTCGGCGATGCGCTCGCCCACGTGTCCGATGTGCTCGTCGAGAACGTGATTGACTTCCCCGCACTCGCCTTGCGGAGCGTCGAACAGGTTCAGAAGCGCCCGAATCTCGTCGTGCGCCATGTCGAGCGAGCGGCAGCGGCGGATGAAGCGCAGGCGGCCGAGCTCGGTGCGGCCGTAGAGGCGGTAGTTCGCGTCGGTACGCGGCGCGGGCCTGAGCAAGCCCTCGCGCTCGTAGTAACGGACCGTTTCGACGGTGCACCCCGCGGCCTCCGCCAGTGCACCGATACGCATCGAAGACATGATCGCTCCTGCTCTCTCGTGATGTTCGCTTGACACTATAGCGACTTCAAGGTTCCCAATGGTGATCGAGGAGAACCACCATGGCCAGAATCGAACCTGCCATCGTCGAATCGACGCCGCATTCGCACGCGCGTGATGGCGCGCCATCGTCCGCAGCGCATGCCACCGAAGCCGCATGTGGTCACGGCGGCGCGATGCGCATGCACGCACCCGGCGGCGACGAGACCCCACTGTCCGCGAACGCGAGCGGCGCGACGGCACGCGTCGTCTTCGCCATCCAGAAGATGGATTGCCCGAGCGAGGAGCGACTGATCCGCGACAAGTTCGCGGCGGACGCGCGGATCGAGGCGCTGTCGTTCAATCTCATCCAGCGCAAGCTGGTGGTGGATCACCGGTTGGCCTCGGTGGAACCGTTGCTGACGATGCTGGAATCCATCGACATGGACCCGGTCGTCGTCGAGGACTCGTTGTCCGGGACCACGCGGTCGAAACCGGTCGCGTCGTTCTCGATTCCGCGGCGGCGCTGGTGGCTGATGGGCGTGTCCGGGGCCGCCGCGATCGGCGCGGAAGTGATCGCTTGGACCACGGGCGCGGAGCAGTCGTGGCCGGTCATCGCGTTGGCGCTCCTCGCCATCGCCACCGGCGGGATCGATACGCTGCGCAAGGGCTGGATCGCGCTGCGCAATTTCGCCCTCAACATGAATTTCCTGATGTCGGTCGCGGTCATCGGTGCCGCCGCCATCGGGCAATGGCCGGAAGCCGCGGTAGTGATCTTCCTGTTCGCGCTGGCCGAGATGATCGAAGCGCTGTCGATCGACCGCGCGCGGAATGCGATCCAGGGCTTGATGGCGATGACCCCCGAACTCGCCACCGTGCAGGGGGAGGAGGGGGCGTGGCGCGAAGTGCCGGCGGCCCAGGTGACGGTCGGCACCATGGTGCGCGTGAAGGCGGGCGAGCGGTTCGCGCTCGACGGGATCGTGGTCGCGGGCCAAACGACGGTGAATCAAGCCCCCATCACCGGGGAGAGCATGCCGGTGACCAAGTCGGTCGGCGACACGGTGTTCGCGGGGACCATCAACGAGCGCGGCTCGGTGGCGTACCGCGCGACTTCCGATCAAGGACACTCCACCCTGGCGCGCATCATCGACACGGTGCAGGAAGCGCAAGGGCAGCGCGCACCCACCCAGCGTTTCGTCGACCAATTCGCCCGCTACTACATACCCACCGTCTTCGTCATCGCGCTGCTGGTGGCGTTGGTGCCGCCGCTGTTCATGGGCGCCGCTTACTTGCCTTGGATCTACAAGGCGCTCGTGCTGCTGGTGATCGCCTGTCCTTGCGCGCTGGTCATCTCCACGCCGGTGACCGTCGTCACCGGTCTCGCCTCGGCGGCGCGCCACGGCATCCTCGTCAAAGGCGGGCTCTACCTCGAGCAAGCCCGGCAGCTGCGCGCCCTCGCGCTCGACAAGACCGGCACGCTCACCGTGGGCAAGCCGACGGTGACCGATGTGCTGCCCCTCGGCGACACCGACCAGAACCAAGCGATGCGACTCGCCGCGAGCCTCGCCGCCCGCTCCGATCATCCGGTATCGACCGCGGTCGCGCGCGCGTGGAAGGAACGCGCCGGTGTCTTCGCCGAGGCCACCGACGTTGAAGCGCTCACCGGGCGCGGGATCAAAGGCACGATCGACGGGACCGTCTACCACCTCGGCAACCATCGTCTGGTCGAGGAGTTGGGCGTGTGCAGCCCGGCGCTGGAAGCGCGGCTCGATGCGTTGGAGAAGGATGCGAAGTCGCTGGTCGTGTTGTGCGCACCCGATGGCCCACGCCTCGTCATCGCGGTCGCCGACGTGGTGCGCGAAACGAGCACCGATGCGATCCGCGACCTGAAGTCGTTGGGCGTGCATCTCGTGATGCTGACCGGTGACAACGCGCGCACCGCGCAAGCCATCGGCGCCAAGGTGGGTGTGGACGACGTGCGCGGCAACCTCCTGCCCGAGGACAAATTGCGCGCCATGGACGAGCTGGTCGGCCGCTACGGAAGTGTCGGCATGGTCGGCGATGGCATCAACGACGCGCCCGCGTTGGCGAAGTCGAGCATCGGTTTCGCGATGGGAGCCGCGGGGACGGACACCGCGTTGGAAACGGCCGATGTGGCGCTCATGGACGACGACCTGCGCAAGATTCCGGCGCTGATCCGCTTGAGTCGCGACACCCGCGCGATCCTCGTGCAGAACATCACGCTCGCGCTCGGGACCAAGGCGATCTTCTTCGTGCTGGCGCTCACCGGGCAAGCGACGCTGTGGATGGCCGTGTTCGCCGACCTCGGCGTGAGCCTGATCGTGGTGTTCAACGGCCTGCGCCTGCTGCGCGCCCGTCGCTGGCGCGCTTCGCGCAGCGAAGCGACAGCTCGGCCCGCGACCGCGTGACGGGGAAGGGTTTCGCTGGAAGGTCGGCGCGCCGCGCATATCGCGGTCGCTCTAGTGCTCGGCGTGGGGCGCGGCGATGTCGGCCTCGATCTGGATCGTCGAGTCGGCGATCCCGAAGTCGCGGGTCACGACCTCGGTCGCAGTACGCATCACCTGCCGCTCGTCGGTGGCTTTGGTGTCGATCACGATGTGGCTGCTCAACACGAACCGTCCCGACGTGAGCGCCCAGACGTGCAGATCGTGGAGCTCGATCACCCCGGGGATGCGGCGAAGGGCGGCCTCGATCGCGACGATGTCGATGCCCTTCGGAACGCCCTGCAGCAGGATGTTGATGCTTTCCCGCAACAGCACCCAGGTGCGCGGGAGCACCCACAAGCCGATGGCGGCGGCGATGAGCGAATCGACCCAAGTCCATCCGGTGAAGCGGATGACGACCGCCGCGACGATGACACCGATGGAGCCCAGAAGATCGCTCCAGACCTCAAGGTAGGCGCCTTTGACATTCAGGCTCTCGGTGCTGCCGCTTCGCAACAGGCGCATCGAGACGAGATTGATCACGAGACCGATGGTCGCGATCACCAGCATACCGAGCGTTTGGATTTCCTGCGGCGCGTGCAGGCGCTGGTACGCCTCGTACAGGATGTAGATCGCCACCGCGAAGAGCAGGATGGCGTTGAACGCCGCGGCCAGGATCTCGAACCGGTAGTAGCCGAACGTGCGCTGCGCGTCGGCGGCGCGCTTGGCGATGACGATCGCCACCAGCGAGATCGCCAACGCGGCACTGTCGGTGAACATGTGCGCCGCGTCGGAGAGGAGCGCGAGGCTGCCGGTGACGACCGCCCCCACCGCCTCCGCGACCATGAACGTCGTGGTGAGGGCGAGGGCGATCCACAGCACTCGCTCGTGGCCGGCGCGCAGCTCGTTCGGGGAATGCGCATGCCCTGCACCCATCGAAAGTCCCGTTTCAGGTCGATGGCGTGGATTGCAAACCCTGAAGCAAGTACAAGGTCAAGCCAGGCGGATCGCTTGACTCTAAAGCGACTTTAGGGTTTGCAATACCGCTCGTGCACGGATGGACGCGGATTCCGCCGTCCGGTTGCCGATGGGTAGGAGCGATCACGATGAGCTTTTGGGAGCGACTCTTGGGCGGTGGGCATCACGGACGAGGCGGTCATGGGGGCCATGGCGGTCGTGGCGATCACGACGAGCATGGTCGACGCGACTGGCCCGATCTAGGCTACGGCGGCGCGACCGCGCCGGTGTGCCCATCCTGCCGGGCGACGAACGCGCCGTCGGCGCGCTTCTGTCAGCAATGCGGCACGTCCATGGTGTCACCGTCCTGCCAACAATGCGGTTCAGCATTGCAATCCGGCGCCAAATTCTGTGCGCAGTGTGGGAAGTCCGTCGGTTGAACGCGGGCTTCGCGCACGGCGAAAGATTCCGCGCCGATCGCCTCGCGACGAATTGCTACAATACGATTCGATGAAGAAGCTCTTGCTCTTGCTCCTGCTGTTGCTGGTATTGCCGTTCCAGTTCGCCTGGGCCGCGGCGGGGGCCGTTTGCCTGCACCAAACCGAGCCGCCGTCGCACTTCGGGCATCACGCCAAGGTCTTGAAGCAGAACGGCAGCGACCCGCGCGATGCCGGGTCCTTACCCGGCGATGCGGACGACTGCGAGACCTGCGGCTCGCACGCCATACAGATCGTCACGCTCGGCGCGCAGATGCGTGTGGTCGCGACGGTGAGCGGCGATTTCGCGCACGTCGCGCCCGTTCTCTCTCCTCCTCCTCCCGATCGACCCGAGCGCCCCAACTGGCGCGTCCCCGACTAGCCTCGGCGGGTCTGTTCTTCCCATCGCTTCCTTCCCCTACCGGGAAGGACTGACCGCGCCGAATCGTTCCGTCTTGTCGGGAGATTTCGATGCGTGGTTGGTTGCGGGTCGGCGTGTTGCCGGCGATGTGGTTTGGCGCGTGCATGGCGAGTGGTGTCGCGACAGCTCAGTCCGATACCGGTGGGCGCGTGGCGCGTGGCGTCGTGGCGGTGCAGCCGTTCACGCTCGACCAAGCGTGGAAGCGGGCGGAGTCGTCTAGCGCGGCGATCCAAGCGGTGGCCGCCAACGCCGCCGCGGTGGAAGGGCAGCTCGCGGATGCGCGAGCGTTCCTCTGGAACAATCCGCAGCTCAACTCCGAGTTCATCCACCGGCGCGTGCCGCAGCCGGAGGCGTCGGTCGAGTGGCAGCAGGAATGGGGGGTGGGCATCTCCCAGACCTTCGAGACCGGGGGTCAACAGCAGCATCGACGCGCCGCCGCCAGCGCCGACAGCGATGCGCAGCAGCTCGCGTTGACCGAAACACGCCGCGGCGTGCGCGGTGAAGTGGAGCAGCGCTTCGTCGGCGTGCTGTCGTTGCAGGCGCGCCTCGCCGCGGAAGAGCAAGCGCGCGTGCTCTTGGACGACGCGGCGCGCCTCGTCGAGAAGCGGGTGGCCGCGGGCGAGGACACCCGCTTGGACGGCAACCTCGCTGCCGTCGAGGCCACCCGGCAGCGCAACCAGGTGGCCACCCTGCGCGAACAACTCCTGGAAGCGCAGGGGGAACTCGCCAAGCTCCTTCAGCTTCCGCCCGATGTGTTGCCGGAAGCGATCGGCAGCCTCGACCCGCGCTCGCCGAATTACACGCTCGACGAGTTGCTCGCATTGGCGTCGGCGCGCCCGCAATTGGAGACGTTGCGCGCGCGCGAGCGCGCGGCGAGCAGTCGTCTCGACTTGGAGCGCGCGTCGGTGTCGCCGGACGTGACCGTCGGCATCGGTGTCGGGCGCGAAGGCGCCAACAACCTCCGCGAGAATCTCGTCGGACTCACCATCTCGGTACCGCTGCCCTTGTTCCGGCAGAACAAGACCGGCATCGGCAAGGCCACCACGGAGCTCGCGCAAGCGCGCACCGAGCGCCAGGCGACCGAACGCGACATTCCCGCGCAGATCCGCCTGCAGTGGCAGCGCGTCGAGAGCCTGCGCGAACGCGTACGACGGCTGGAGAGCGCGGTCATCGCCCCGCTCGACATG
>JBGAHX010000075.1:0-4532 GCA_044225935.1 Gemmatimonadaceae bacterium | reverse complement strand
GGCAGCTCTCGTCGAAAGCGTTCGGCGCGGGCGAGATCGGGCTCTTGCAGCTCGTTCTGGTCAATCGGCAAATGCTCGAAGGTCAGCGCGACCTCCTGGCGGCGCGTACCGAATTGCGCTTGGCCGCCATCGCCTTGGAATCCGCGGCGGGTTGGTTGCCGGCGGAACTGCGCTAACCCCTCCCATCTTCTCGTTATCCGAAAACGGAGTCGCAACATGCGGACATCCACGCAACGATGGCTTGCTTTGGGCAGCCTGATGATCGCCGTCACCCTGACCGGGTGCGGCAAGGACAAAGGCGCGACGCAGGCCGCGACGGACCCCGGCAAAGCGGAAGCGGGGCACGGCAAGGGCGAAGCCGAGCAGCATGGCAAGGAAGAAGGGAAGCTCAAGCTGTCGCCGAGCGAACGCGAGCTCGCGAAGCTCGCGGTCGAACCGTTGCGGCCGCAGGCGGTACCGGCGCAGCTCGTGCTCACGGCCACTATCCGCGCGAACCAGGATCGCATCGCCCATGTCGCGCCGCGCGTCCCGGCACGCGTGGTCGGGGTCTCGGCGAACTTGGGCGACTCGGTTCGGGCGGGCCAGCCGTTGGCGCAGCTCGATAGCATCGAGCTGGGCGAAGCGCACGCGGCCTACGCCTCGGCACGCAGTCAACTCGCGGTAGCCACCGCCGACTTCGAGCGCGCCAAACGCTTGCGCGCGGACGAGATCGTGCCGGAGAAGGAGTTGATCCGCGCGCGTTCGGAGTTCGAGAAGGCGCAAGCGACCGCGCGCGCCGCCACCGACAAACTGAAGCTCCTCGATGCGACGCACTCGGACAACGAGTCGGGGCCGAACTCGATCTTCGCGGTCAAGGCGCCGTTCAAGGGCACCATCATCGAGAAGCAGGCGGTGCTCGGCGAACTCGCCCAGCCCGACAAGTCGATGTTCACGGTCGCCGATCTGTCCACGGTGTGGATCGAAGCGAACGTGTTCGAGAAGGACTTGGATCGCGTGGCGATCGGCGCGCCGGCGACGGTGACCGTGGTGGCCTATCCCGGCCGCACCTTCGCGGGCAAGGTGACCTACATCGCGAGCACGGTCGACAAGGAATCGCGCGCGGTACTCGCGCGAGTGGAAGTGCCCAATCCCGACGGGCGGCTCAAGCCCGAGATGTTCGCGACCGCGGCCATCGCCACCGGTGGCACCGAGAAGCTCGTCACCTTGCCGCAGGCCGCCGTGATGATCGTCAACGGCCAACCGACCGCCTTCGTCGAAGAAGGCGGCGAGTTCGAGCCGCGCACCATCGATCTCGGTGATCGCGTCGGCGATCGCGTGGTGGTGAAGAGCGGGTTGCGTGAAGGCGAGCAGGTGGTGGTGGACGGGGCCTACGCGCTGAAGGCCCGGATGCTCAAGTCCCAGATCGGCGACACCCACTAAGCGGCCACCATGCTCAATACCATTGTCGATGCCTCGCTTCGCTACAAGGTCCTGGTCCTCGTCTTCTTCGTCGCGGTCGTGCTGTTCGGCATCCGGGCGTTCCGGGCGGTGCCGGTCGACGCCTTTCCCGATGTCACGCCGGTGCAGGTCAACGTCTACACCGAGTCGCCCGGACTCGCCGCCGAGGATGTCGAGAAACTCCTCACCTTCCCGGTCGAGACCGCCATGGCCGGCTTGCCCGGCGTGGAGTCGATCCGCTCGGTCTCGCTGTTCGGGCTCTCCTACGTCAGCGTGTACTTCAAGGACGACGTGGACATCTACGCCGCCCGGCGTCTCGCGGGGGAGAAACTCGCCGAAGCGCGGGATCGCTTGCCGCCCGGCTACGGCGAGCCGACGCTCGGTCCCAATAGCTCGGGATTGGGCCAGGTGTTCTGGTACGCGGTCGAATCGTCCGACAAGAAGCTCTCGACGATGGATCTACGGACACTGCAGGACTGGAACGTGCGCCTCGTGCTGCGCACCGCGGCCGGTGTCGACGATGTCACCTCGTGGGGTGGCGACGAGAAGCAGTTCCAGGTCCTGATCCAGCCGCAGAAGCTCATCAAGTACGGTTTGACGCTCAAGTCGGTGATGGAAGCCCTCGCGGCGAACAATCGCCAAGTCGGTGGCCAGTACGTGAATCTCGGCCGCGAGCAGTATCTGGTCCGGGGACTGGGGCTCGTCGGTGGGACCCGCGACATCGGCAGCGTCGTGATCACCCAGCGCGAAGGCGCGCCGATCTACGTGCGCGACGTGGCCGAGATCACCGAAGCGCCGAGTCTGCGCTTCGGCGCCGTTACCAAGGACGGCAAGGAGGTCTCGCTCGGCATCGTGCTCGCGCGCATCAACGAGAACGCGAAGAGCGTGGTCGACGCCGTCAAGGCGAAGCTCGCCACACTCGAAAAGGCGCTGCCGCCGGGGGTGACCATCACCCCCGTCTACGACCGCACCGACCTGGTCGAGAAGGCCCTCTCCACCGCGGAGCGCGCGCTGGTCGAAGGGTCGATCCTGGTGGCGGTCGTGCTGTTCCTGTTCTTGGGCGAGGTGCGTTCCGCGCTGGTCGTGGTCGTCACGCTGCCGCTCGCGATGTTGATCGCCTTCATCCTGATGAACGTGTTCGGCATGTCGGCCAACCTGATGTCGCTCGCCGGGCTCGCCATCGGCATCGGCATGATGGTGGACGGCGCCGTGGTGATGGTCGAGAACGGGTTCCGCTTGCTCGCCCATCACGGCGACCGGGCGGTGAGTCGCACCCAGGTGATGTTGGCCGCCGCGAAGGAGGTCATGAACCCGATCGCCTTCGCCATTCTCATCATCATCGTGGTGTTCCTGCCGCTCTTCTCGCTTACCGGCTTGGAAGGGAAGCTCTTCAAGCCCATGGCGCTCACCATCACGTTCGCCATGGTCGGTTCGCTGGTGCTGACCTTGACACTGGTGCCGGTCTTATCCGCGCTCTTCCTGCGCGCCAAGCAGGAGAAGGACACCTTCGTGCTGCGCCAGGCGAAGCGGGTCTACGTGCCGCTCCTCGGCTGGACACTGGGCAACAAAGGCAAGGTCGTCGGCATCGCGCTCGCCTCGCTGGTGGTCGCCATCGCCGTCTTCCCGTTCCTCGGCAAGGAGTTCATGCCGCAGTTGCAGGAGGGCTCGATCATGTTCCGCGTCACCGGAATCCCGTCGACTTCGCTCGAAGAGAGCATCGACGTGTCGAAGCGCGTCGACGCCGTCCTCAAGAAGCAGTTTCCGCAGGTGCGCTCGACGACCGCGACCGTCGGTCGCGCCGAGCGCGGCGAGACGGCCGATGTGAACTACATGGAGATCCTCGTCGATGTGAAGCCGGCCGACGAGTGGCCGGCGAAGATCGCGATGGCGGACTTGGCGAAGGAGATGCAGGAAGCGCTCGAAGCGGCGATCCCCACGGTGGTCGTCGGCGCTACGCAGCCGATCCAGATGCGGGTGGAGGAGCTCATTTCCGGCGTGCGTGCGACCTTGGCGCTCAAAATCTACGGCGAGGACTTGACCACCCTCGACCGGCTCGCGGCCGAGAGCAAAGGCGTGCTCGGGAAGGTGCCGGGCGCTGCCGATCTGGCGCTCGAAGCCAACAAGGGCAAGCCGCAGCTCGTGATCAAGGTCAACCGCGACGAGGCGGCGCGCTACGGCATCAACGCCGACGAGATCCTCGAGGTCGTGCAAAGCGGTATCGGCGGCAAGTCGGTCTCGACCCTCATCGACGGCATCAAGCGCTTCGACATCCAGGTGCGCCTGGACGCGTCGTCGCGCGATAGCGAGAAGGCGATCGGCGACATCCCGATCCGCACGCAAGCCGGCGCCCTGGTGCCGCTGTCGCGCGTGGCCACGATCTCCACCGAAGAGGGCTACTCGTTCGTCCGCCGCGAGAACCTCCAGCGCTACGCGGTCATCCAACTCGACGTGCAGGGACGCGACGTGGACGGCTTCGTGGCCGAGGCGGACGCGCGTCTCAAGCAGGCCGTGAAGCTGCCCGCGGGGTATTGGACCGAGTGGGGCGGGGCCTTCGAGAACCAGCAGCGTGCGCTATCGCGGCTTTCCCTGATCGTGCCGCTCACCATCGGGTTGATCTTCATCCTGCTCTACACCGCGTTCAATTCCGTCAAATACGCGGCGATGATCCTCGCCAATGTCCCCTTCGCGGTGATCGGCGGCGTGCTGGCGCTCGGCATCACCGGCCAGTACGTGTCGGTACCGGCCGCGATCGGCTTCATCGCCGTGTTCGGCGTCGCGATGCTGAACGGCATCGTGCTAGTGAGCTTCATCAACGATCTGCGCGGCCAGGGGCGCACGGTGCACGACGCCGTGCGTGACGGCGCGACGTTGCGCTTGCGGCCGGTGCTGATGACCGCTTCGGTGGCGATCCTAGGACTGGTGCCGATGCTCCTGTCGAGCGGCGTGGGCGCGGAAACGCAGCGGCCGCTCGCCACGGTCGTGGTCGGCGGCTTGGTGACCTCGACCATTCTCACGCTGCTCTTGTTGCCGGCGATCTACGAATGGGTCGAGGGGCGACAAGAGGCGAAGGAACAGCTCGTGGTCGAGGAAGCGCC
>JBGAHX010000074.1:0-21184 GCA_044225935.1 Gemmatimonadaceae bacterium | reverse complement strand
GCGGCGCTGCGTGGGATAGAGTTCGGCGCCCGGCAGGTGCATGCGGGCGAGCGTGTCGGCATTCGCCATCACGGCGGCGACGCAGCTGCTATCGGGCGCCTGCGCCCTGCCGGCGCGCGCTCCAACCACACAGAACGCTGCGACCAGTGCGGCCCGGAGTAGACGACTACGCATGCGGATCCTCCTCGCGCGACGCGCGGGGCTGGGGGACGTCGAGACGCTGGGTGAGGGAAGGCGCCTTCACCGGTCCGATCGTGCGCATCCACGCGAGAATGGGCCCGAGCACGGGGATCGGCGCCGCACCGAACGACTCGCGATGGTGGGCGATCGACTGCAGGTCCACCGACAGGAGCGCGATGCCGAGCAACGTGGCCACGCTGCCGCGCGAGTCGATGTAGTGCGCGAGGCTCGCCCATCCTTCGAACAGGCGGACGGCGAGCAGGAGCACGATCCCCGACATCTTGCCGTGCCACCCGCGACGTGCGAGCTGCGGCGAGAATCGGTCGTTGAGGAATGCGGCCTTCGTGCCGTAGTAGTAGTCGCATGCCGCGACGCCAACGATGAGCAGCAGCAACGTGGTGAACGCGTCGCCGGTGATCCACTGCCAGGTGCTCCCGAGCAGGGCGACGACCCATCCCCAGAAGGGCGTATCCGCGGCGACTCGCTCGAGCGGCTGGATCAGGAGTTGCTTGAAGGGCACGACGCTGTCCGTAGGTGCGCGCATGCGAGGCGAGAGGGCCTTGGGATGCGCAGCCACCGTGGCGCGCACCCGTAGCACGGGGCCGGAGCGCAGCGGCTCGAGGGACTACTCGTCGCTGCCGAAGATCGCCGCGCTGGGACGCGCGCTCAACGCGCAACGTCTCCGCCCGCCTGACGCACGCCGCGCGGGGGCGCTAGCGATCGACGCGCCGCCCGTAGGTGATCACGCCTGTGGCGGCGTTGATCGTCGCGCCGGAGAGCATCTCCGAGAGGGTGCGCGCGCGCGTGGAGACGACGATCCGGTTCTGCGCCGGGTCGAAATACACGACGCGCTTCTGCTGAATGCGGAGCCCCGTGCGCGCGGTGTTGCTGTCGGGATCGATCAGGCGGACGGCGCGCCCGATGTCCAAATCCGCGTACGGATACGCGACGCTGTCAATCGCGGCAATGTCGACGACATCGATGTCGTACGTCTCGGGCGCGGCGACCTGGATGAGCTGCGCCGCGCCTTCCTGCCACAGTTTGGTGCCGTCCCCGTACTCGCTCCACACGGTGGGCACGTTCGACCCCGGGAAGATCCAGACGCCGTCGACCTGAATCTGCGGCTGGAACCACCAGGTCGCCTTCACGCCGTAGGTGATGGCCAGCGTGTATTCGAGGTCGATGTTCTCGAGCGTCAACGTCACCGTCTCGCCCTCGCGCACCACGCGCCCGCCCGCCGGCATGCCGACGTACGCCGGGCCATACAGCGTGATCGATGGCGAAATGTTCGGCAGTGTCCCTGCCGCGGCGTTGCCTAACAAGAGCCCGAACACCATCGAGGACGTGGTGCCGGCGTCCCACCCGCTGCCCGTCTTCATCTTGAAGACCGTCGCCACCGAGACACGCCCCTGCCCCACGCCGTAGGGCGTGGGCGTCAGCGCCGCCGCGAGCGTGAATCCGCTCACATCCACGGCGTAGGTCCCGTACTGCAACGCCGCGACGCGGGTGAGCGTGCCGCCCGCGCTCTTCTCCCATCCGTCCGGCGGAACGGAGCTCGCCCCTGTCCAGGTGGAGGCCATCGGGTTCGCGTTCATCACCGCGTCGCCGGCGTAGTCTCGCTCGACGGTCCCCACCTTGCGCCCGAACTGTTGCACCGCCGACGGCGAGATGAGCCGTGCGAGCTGCTTGCCCCCGCACTTCTGAATGATCTCCACGGCGTCGTTCGTCGAGATCCCAGCGCCAGACGCGACCGTCGCCACATTCGTGGCCGCGACGCTATCGCGCACCAGTGGCTCGAGACTGCGCTCCCGAAAGAAGCGCAGCTGCCGCGAGACGTTGTTGCTGTTGGTGTACGCCCAGTTGTGCTGACGGGGGAACCGGGGCACGACCGTGACGAAATTGTTGGGCGCGTCGATGCTCGTGATCGTGAAGATCCCCCACGGCGTGGCGAACGTGTAGGGGATCGTCGCGTTGGTGAGCATGCAGCCCCAATCGCCGACCTGCAGCCCCGCCACCGACGTGCACTTGATCCGGCCGTCGCTAAACAGCGTCTGCGACGCGCTGTTGGTCGTCGTGTTCAGCACCTCGAACGAGATACGCGCCAGCCAGTCGATGTACTGGTCGTTGACGGTAACGGGATCGCCGTTCGTGACGGGGTTGTCGAGCGTGAGGTCGTTGGTCGCAATGGAGGTGGCGCGCAGCCAGGATTTGCCGTCGCCGTAGGCGTGTGTGATGATCGCCGAGGTGTTGTCCTCCCGGAACTCGAAGTACTCGCCGACGGCGATATCCGAGACATCCGGGAGCCCGACCTCCTGCGTGGCGTACAGCGTCCCCGTGATCGGATAAAGGCGACCCGTCTTCACACGCAGGAGATAGTACTGGCGCACCGCGGACGTGTTGAACTGGCCGTCCTCGGAGATCGGGCCGATCCCGCCTAACGGCGACGCCAGGGTGAGGCGGGAGGTCCCGCCGTTGACCGCCGTCGCTTGCCAGCGGACGCGCGCGATCGAATACGGCACGCCGCCCGAGTTGTCCGCGCCCTGGACATAGAGGATGGTCGCCTGCTCGCGTGCGCTCTCGGTGTGTCGCAGCGCGCGGAGATTCTTTCGCGCACGCACCACGACCGGTGCCGCTGCGCCGTTGATGCGCGCGACGAAATCCACCTCGTAGCCCGTGGAGCCGACGCGGCGCATCCGCAGCTCCGCCTTCGTGATGCTTGCGGCGTTGCGGGCGAGGGAAAGCGGCGTATCCCCAAACGCCCAGGTGAAGGTCCGCACCTCGGTGGGGTCAATCGTTCCGCGGTTGACATAGGTGAGGCCCGCCGCGGTGAGGACGGGAAGGATCACGTTGTCCCACAGCTGCGTGAGCGTCCCCGTGTAGCTGCCGGCGAGCGTGGACGCACCCGTCACCTCGACCGCCTCCATGAGCGAGGCATCAGCCAGCAGCATCAGGACCGCGGACGCCGTGACGCGCACCACGCTGTCGCCCTCGCCCGTCTCGGTGACAACATCCTCGATCAGCCACTCGTTGTAGCTGCCGTCGGTGAAGATCGTGCGCACGATCTGCCGTCGATCGATCTGCGTTGCCAACCGATCCGAGAGCGGGAGCATGAACTCGAACGATTCGTCCGAGTCCAGCGCGAACGTCGCCGCCGCGTCGTTCCCGATCGCGGTGAAGAACCCCAGTGCGGTGGACGTGCCGTCGCATTTGGGACCGGTGCGCAACTGCAGCCGATGGAGCGCGGGCGTCGCCATCTGCGGCCCCTTAGTACGCCATCTGCATGTCGGCGAACTCGACGAGCCCGCCGGCGACCTTCACGCAGCCGATGCCAGCACCCCAGCAGTTGCCCGCCGCAGCGCCGCTGTCACCGATCGAGAGCGCACCCGCGAGCCCGGAGAGCGCGGCCACGGCGGTGGTCCACGCGGACCACGTGCCGGTCGTGGTGAGGCGGATCTGGGGCGCGCTCGAGAGGTTGCGGACCTGCATCGCGATCGAGAGGAGCGGCGTCGCCGGCATGGCCACGGTGATCGTCTGCGTCGTCGGCGCCGCATCGGTGAGCGACGCGGTCAGGACGCGCGAGGCCGCGGCCGCGTAGAGCGCCACGCGGGGATTCGACAGCGCCGGATTGCGTTGTGCGAGGAGATACTGATCGCGGACGAACGTCCCCGCCTGCGACGCCCACGGCTGCCGCTCCGCTTCGACATAGTACGTGTAGTCGTCGCGGAACGGCCACGCCGCTGGCAGCGAGAATTCATCGGTGACCGTCGTGACGGCGGACGCGACGGCCGGAATGTAGCTCGTCTCGTTCGTTTCGTTGACGTCGCAGTTGATGCCCCAGAGGTAGCACCCGCTGCCGGTCGTGCCAGCGTACGACGTGGCATTGTTCCCGGTCGCCAGGCGAATGGCCACGCTCGGCGTCGTGGCGCCGCTCCCGGAGTTCCAGAGCACCACCACGCGCACCCAGCCGTTGGCCAGGAGGCGCACGCGGATGGTGTGCTGCGCGTCGAAGGTGCCCAGCGCGCCGGTGGCGATGTTCACCCACGAGGTGTCGACGGTGCCGGTCTTGTTCGTGGTGACGATGCGCAGCCAGTTCCGTTCCGCGGGCTTCGCGAAGAATGAGAGAATCTCGTTCTCGTTATTGCCTAACGTGGGCGTGTTCCGCGAGATCCCGTGATCGGCCGTGGTGTTGTCCTCGGCGACCTTGTCGGCCGACAGCTGCAGATCCGGCGCGATCGTGGCATCGGTCGTGATCGTGACCGCGCCTTTCGTCCAGTTCGCGTTCCCCAGGACTTCGGTATGCGTCCAACCCGACGACGCGCCCGGGTCGATGCGTAGCACCGCGTAGTCGCCGATGCCGTCGCTGTCGGTGTCCACCGCCTCGTAGCGCGACTGATGGTTCGCCACCCGCCGCAGAAAGCCGTTGGCGTCTAACGCCGTCGCGATCGAGGCGCGCGAGTACGTGGGCGTCTGCAGCCCCGACAACGGATTGAGCTCCGCCCACGCCGCGCGCCAATGGAGCAGCAGCGCCGAGGGCGGGAGGAGCGAATCGTAGCGCGGATAGCTGAGGGTGCGCGGAGCCGTCATGCGTGCGCTCGGGCGTAGAGGAACTCGCCCCAGCCGCTCGACACTTCGATCGTCGGTCCACGTCCCGACAACGGGTCACGCGCGCGATATGGAACGATCAGGGGGAACGCGGAGTCATCGGTGATGTAGTCGTCGGCGTCCACATAGGTCGTGTTGGTGTACAGCCGCGATTCGAGCGTGAGGCTGTTCGCCTCGAGGCGCTGCGTCCCTGCCGTGAGCGTGATGCCGGCGAACGAGAGGGACGCGAGAATCTCCCCCGACGGGTGGCGCACCGAGACGATCGGGTTCACACCCTCGACGAGGCGAATGATTCCCGAGACATCCGAGTCGCCCATCGGCACCTCAACCGCCGCCGGACCAATCGCCAACGGGCGAATCGACGTGTCGAACGCGCACGGGTCTGTCGCCTCGAGCTCGATCACCACCTTCGCGGCCACCTGGATCGCGCCCCCGATCATTTGCGGGTCGTACACATCCACGTCGCAGCGCGTGCACTCGGCGAAGTAGACCTTGCCGAGATCGTGCGCGAACTGCACCTCCAACGTGCCGCGCTCGACCCATGCACTGATGCGCCGCGCGTCGGTGTCGAGCGTCGCGGGCGTCGTGACGAGGGTCCCCTCGATGCGCATCTGCCGCGGCGCCGCGTCGGGTGCCGCCGTCAGGCGCACCAGCCCGCGCCGCCTCGCATCAGCGTTTCCGCGCCGATCTGCGGCACGCTTGGCTGAAGGGCGAGGCGCGGTAGTGCTGGACGCCCAGGTCTTCCAGCTTCCGCTTGTTGAGCAGGACCGTCGTGGAAGGCATCGCGTGCGCTCGTTAGGTCTGCAGGGGAACGCCGCGCACGCGCTGCGAGCGCACCAGGCGACTGGCACCGCCGGTCTCGACGATGTCCTCGATCTGCCGGCGGATGCGGTCCCCGCCCTCGTCGAGCGCCACGCGCGCGGTGTCGGGCGAGACGCCGGGATAGGATGTTGATCGCGGCGTTGACGTTGACGACCATCCCGCTCGCGACGTGCTCGCACTGCCGGCGAACACCGGGAGCGGCGCAATCACGGGCGCACGCACCGCGCCGGGGCCACGCAGGCACGCGTCCGCCACGACCTTGGTGTTCTCCTGGATGCGTGCGAGGTACGTCATCATCGTGTCGACCTGGCCGGTCGTGGCCGACGCGAACGTGGAGAACCGCGAGGCGTCGCCGCTCCCGACGGTGCCCCCGCCCTCGAATGACGGCGCCGTGCCGGGCGCAGCGGAGACGCCCCGAATCTGACCGAGCAGCTTGAGGATCGCGTCACGCACCGCCTCGTCCGTGGTGCTGTTGCCTAACGCGACGAGCGCGGCCTCCGCCGACTTGCGCCCGGCCTCGGTCGTCAGATCCAGCCCGGCGAGCGCCTTGTCGATCGCGGGAATCAGGCCGCCGATCCCCTTCACGGTGCGCTTGAGCTTCTCGATCGGATCGGTGATGCCCTCCAGGTCGATCGAGTAGTCGACCTCGTCGAAGGCCTTCCCGAGCTGCTCGGCGAGCGTGGCGACGGCGACGGCGGCATCATCCGCCGCGCTCTCGAGTCCCGCCAGGTACTGCACCAGCTCCTCCACCGTGATCCCTATGCTCGCCGCCATCACCGCGAGCGACTCCGGGGAATCGATGAGGGACTTGATCCAGGCCTCGAGCGCGTCGCGGCCCTCCTGCGTCGCGAGGTCGAACTCGACCAGCGCATCGGTGAACGACGGGAACGCCTTCTTGAGCGCCTCGAAGCGAATCTTGAGGATCTCGGCGGGGTCCGTGATGTCGTTGATCGAGAGGAACGCGTCGGTCATCGCGAAGATGAGCGACCGCGCCGACTCGATCGCCTGCTTCGCCCGGTTTGCGGCGTCCTCGGCGAGCTTCTCGGCGTCGGCCACGGCATCCGCGCCAAACCCGAAGATGCGTTTGAGCGCGTCGATGATCGCTTGCTCTTCGACCGTGATCCCGCCTTCCGCCAGCTGGTCGTAGATGGCCTGTCCGCGTCGGCGCAGCTCGGCGTTCCCCTCCTTCGTGGCGAGGTCGATGCCGTCGAGAATGCCGCCGAGAATCGAGAAGCCTGGGTTCTTCGAGAGCGACGTGGCGCTCGTGATCTCGTCCAGGAATGCGAAGGCGCGGTCCTTGAGCGAGGTCCCGAAGATCTCGAAGCGATCGTCCAGCGCGGTGAGGGCGTCGATGAACTCGAGCGCCTTGGGGTTGGCGGCCTCCCACGCGGCGCGCATCGCGTCGATGATCGCGATCTGCTCCTTCTCCGCCTCGGTCAGCTCCCCATCGGCCGCGAACGCGTCGATGATGCCCTGTGTCGAGCGCATGAAGCCGTCGAAGGAGCTAAAGTCGATCCCTGACAGGACCTCGTTGTCGAGCCCAGAGAAGGCCACGCGCGCGAAGTTCTTCACCTTCTCCAGTCGTTCCGCGGCGGTGAGCGTGCCCTTCTCGACCGCGACGTTCCACGCCTCCATGCTCTGCGCGAAGCGCTCCGCGGCCGTCTTCGTGCCGGGCAGGTCGCCGAGCTCCTCCTTGAGCTTCCGCAGCGTCTCAAAGAACTCCTGCAGCGACAACCCGTTGAGGTCCGCTGCCGTGAGCGCGCCTGACTTGAGCAAGCCGAAGAGACGTTGAATCTCTGCGAGCGCTGCCGTCTTGCCGCTGTCCGTCGACGTGTCGATCCCGGCGAGCGCCTTGAACAACGCCGGCGCGCCGTTCGGCCCGTTCAGCTCCCCAACGATCGCCTTGAAGCGCTCCACATTGGTGGCGAACTGCGCGGGGAACAGATCGAACTCCGCGTTGAGCCGTTCCATGGAGCCCGCGAAGGAGTTGGCGAAGGCGGAGAAGTCGAGATCGCGCAGATACGCCGCCACCTGTTGCAACTGCCGGATCGTCGGATTCTGGTCGACTTCTATCCCGGCATCTTTCGCGATGCGCCGCACGTCCTCCAGCGTCAGCCCCAGCCGCTTGAGCTCGGCGTAGAACTTCGGCAATGTCGATACCGCGGACACCAGCGCCCGCGTGCCGTTCGACAGGTCCGCGTTCGGAATCCCGCTCCTCTGCAGCGCAGCGCTCACGCCGGCGATCGTGCGTCCGGACGATGACTGCTTCAGCGCGTCGCCTAACGTGTTCCGCAACGCTTCCAGTCGTTCGTTGTTCCGTCTGAGGAGATCGCGCGCAGCCTTCTGCTCGGGCGACTCCCCGAACTGCGCGGCGATCGCTGCGGCGCCGCCCAGGATGCCACCGAGCGCGGGGATCACGGACGCGATGCCGGCGCCGGTCGACAGCAGGTTGCCGAGCCCCTTCGCGTCACGCGCGAGATCGGCGACGCGCGCAAAGCCCGACGCGACCTGCTGAGCGCCGCCGATCATTTTCGTCAGGGTCGCATCGGCGCCAAGGAACGCAGATGCCACACCGAACGCGACGGACGCGACATCGCTGAGCACGGAGAGGAGATGTGCCGCGGAGTCCGCGGTCTTGGCTTCTGCGGTCGCCTGATCGTTCGCGAGCTTCGCTTCTTCCGCTTGAATCTTGAGGATCTCGGCTTTGAGCACGGCGCGGCGGCGCTCGGCTTCCTCGCCCTTGCCCACGATCCCCAACAGCTGCGCCTCCTTCTCCCGGCGCACCTCGCCTAACGCGATCATCTGCGACAGCGACCCGGCGCCGGACGTGGCAATCCCGCTGAGCCGCGCGTCGAGCGCTTGACCACTGAGCGTCGCCTCGTCGATCGCGCGCTTCAGTCCGAGTATGCGCGCAGCCACTTCTGGCGGGGCATTGAGCAGCTTGAGCTGCGCGGCCAGCTCACGCGTTGACACCGCCATGTCATCGAGCAGCGTCGGTGTGAGCGCGGCCTCGATCTTCTGCAGCTCGGCGGCCGCCTTCCCCGCCTCAAGGTTGGCCAAGGTCGCACGCGCCGCCGCTGCGGAGGCCTGCAGCTGCTTGAACTCGGCCGTCTGCTCCTTCGTCGGATTCTTAAGCTTTGCGAACGCGTCGGCGATCTCGCGCACCTTTCGATCGAACGCGGTCAACGGCGTCTCCGCCGCCTGCACCCCGCCCACGAGATCCGCGATCGCTTGCTGGATGTCTCGATACGCGGCAGCTTCGGCCTTCGCGGATTCCGCCTTTCGCTTCGCGTCTTCTGCGTCGCGTTTTGGGTCGGTGGCGGTCGTCTTGATCGGCGGCTTGGGTGCGGTCGCGCCCTCCACCTCCTGTGTGCGCTTTGCGATCTCAGCAATCTGTGTGTTGAGCGCGTCGACCTTCGCCTGAGCCGCCGCGAGCTTCGCCTCGGCGTTCTTCTGCACGGTGAGTGAGCGCCCGCGCACCGCCTCGACCGCAGCGGCGGCGGCAGCGACTTCGGCCTTCGCCTGGACGAGGCCGTCCGATCGCACGCCGTTCTTGATGACGCCGAACTGCAGCTGGCGCGCCTTCGCGACGAGGCCTTCCGCGTCACCGCGTTGCTGGAGTTCGTCCAGCTGCTGGGTGATCTCCTCTTTCGCCTTCCTCGCTTCCTCGCTCGCCTTCGTGAACACGGAGATCATGGCGTTCGCCGCCACCGCTGCGGCGGTGACGAGCAGCCCGCCGGCACCGAGGAACCCCGCGAGTGAGGCCGCGCCGCTCAGAACCGTCTTGAGCCCGCCCGCGGACACGCTGCCCGACTGCGCGATCGACGACGCTGCCGTCACGACCTGCAGCGCCGTCGCGCCCCACTTCTGCCCGAAGCCAGAGACTGCGGCGCCCGCCGTCTGCGTGGCGCTGGCCACGGTCGAGACGGTGCTCACCGTCTTGCCTAACGCGGCGACGGTCGCGACTTGCGTCTGTGCGAGGACCGCCTCGAGCCGGATGCGCTGCTCGAGCGAGAGGTTCCCCGCGTCGAGCCGCCCCTTGATCTGCTGTTCGATCGCGGAGAGTTGGGACAGCGACTGTTCGCGCGTTCCCGCGATCTGTGCGCCTTGGGCGTAGAGGCGGACTTGCTGGGTCAGCGATGCGGCCGATTCCGCCGACGCTTCGGTGACCGCCGCCGTGGCCTTCGCGAGTTCGGACGCGGATGCGCCCGTGGCGGTCATCTCCTCGCCCAACGCCTCCACCGCCGCGCGGAGCTCGCCCTCGACCTCGCCCACCAGCTGCGTCACGGCCGCCTCGAGCGCGCCCAATGGGACGCCCGCTGCCTGCGCCGCTTCGGCCAGATCGTCCAGCGCGCCCCCCTGTTCCGTGAGCACGGCCTGCGTGCTCGCGTCGGCGCGCGCGCCTAACGTGTAGTAGAGCTGGGCAATCTCGGTGGCTTGCGCCATGCACCGTCTCTCGGGCAAGCACTGCGCGGGCCGAGACGGGCCGAGGTCGTAGCGAATCTACGGCGAACCGCCGCGCGCGCGAAGTCCACGTGTCCCGCGTCCGCTACCGACGCTGGCCTCTCTCGCGTTCCGCCTCCTCCTTTGCCTTCTCTCGCGCGCGCTCGTACGCCACTGCCTCTGCGTCAGCGGCGATGATGCGCGACGCGAGCAGGGACACCAACGCGCGATTGCGCATGAAGTCGCTCGCCGGGATTGTGCCATTCGACTCGGATTCGAGCGTCGCGAAGAACGTGCGCCAGCTGCTGCTCGGAGCTGTTGGATCATCTGGGAGCGAGACAATGCGACGCGCCACCGTCAGCGCTTGGGCGTTCAGCCGATGGTGGGCCGCCTGTACGCGCATCGTGTCGAATGGGTGGAGCCGGTCCAACGCGTCGGGTGGCGCCGGGCGCGGATCGCTCAGCGGATCGAACGGGAGTCGGGGCCACGCCTCGCTGGTGCAGATCCACACGCATACGCGTTGCTGGTATGCGATCTCCTCCACCACCTGCAGGCGGATCTCGAGCTCATCAGGGCGAAGCGACGCCTGCAGCTGGTGTGCGTGGCGCGCGAGACAACGGAGCAAGTCGTCGCGTGCGTCCAAGTGCAGCAGCGCGTGTTCGGAGAGCGGACGCACCACGAGCGTGCGCGGCACGTCCTGCCCTGAATCGACCAACTCCACGCGCACGGGATCAAGTCGGAGCGCGGCGAGCACGATCTCGTTGTCGACAGCGGACGCGGAGTCTGGGCTCGGCGCCGACGCACGAGCGCTGCCGCCATGCTCCACACGCGCGTGCAGGCGTTGCAGGCGACGGTAGTACGCCAACCACCCATACGCGTCGGTCGCCGCGTTCTCGGCGCCGCCGGGCCGGTGCGGATCCAGCTCGGCGGGCGTGGCCAGGTTGAGCGCACGCACCGCGCGCTCGAGCGAGGCGCACTCCGTTTTGAAGTAGCTCGCCGGAATGACACGCGCCCGCTGCGAGGGCGGGCGCGTCGTGAGTGAGCGGGCCATCGGGCCTCAGCCAGGGAGAAGGAGACGAACGATCAGGTGTAGTTGAGGACCTGCAGGCCCGACGTCGGCCGCAGCGAGAACGGCAGCGACGTCAGCGTCCCGGCGTTCGTCAGCTGCATCACGAAGGCGGTGATGCTCTGCGCGCACGCCCACGCGCGGATCTCGAACGTGGAGCCGTCGTCACAGAGCCCCTTCAGGTACGCCGCATCGGCGGGCGTGCGCCCGACGTTGCTGCCGTTGATCGGCAGCCGGTTGGACGCGATTGCGGCCTGCGAGATGCCGAGGGCGTACGCGATCTGCGACAGCGTGATCTCGATCGAGGTGAACGAGAGCGTCATCACCGCGCCGCCCGGGCGGAGCCCGATCGACTGTGAGCTCGTCGCAATGCGGATCTTGTCAAACGATCCGGTGACGTCGAGCTTGACGCCCTCCTGCGAGACGCCGGCGAACGGAATGCGCGACTGCTCGACCACGGGCGTGCCCACGGGCTGTGCACGGAGCAGCGGCGTGCGCAGCACGATGTTGGGCGAGGACACCGAGTCGATCTCGTGCCATTCGGCCTGGTCGCCCGTGCCCACCTTCACGATGTCGCCGATCGCAGCGCCCGTGGATGCTGTGAGGATCAGCGTCTTCTGCGCCGCCGCCGCGGCGGTGGCCACCGTCTGGTTGAGCGTGCCGCCGGCGCCGAAGAGCCCCACTTCGGTGATCGAGGTGAGCACCTTCGACTTCGTCGGGCGCAGCGAGCTATCGACCGTGTAGCCGGGCGCACCGGTGCCAGTGACCCCACCGGCCGATGCAATGAGCTTTACCGGCAGCGTCGCTAGCTGCCCCCGCACCAGCGACATCGAGACGCCGGTGTAGTCCACGTCGATGCCCCACAGCTCGGTGTAGGTCACCGTGCCGTCCATCAGCACCCCAACGATCGTCGCAGCGGTGTTGCCGTCGCCGGCGAACTGGTTGCCGTCGGTCGCGAATCCGCGCGGGTTGGCCACCGTCGAGGCACCGGTGACGACCGACGGCAGCATCCCGAACACGAGCGGGAAGTTGTCGATCGCGAGGTTGGGCAACGCGAACGACCCGCCGAAGTCGGAATAGCCGTTGAGGATCGTGTACGGGAGGCGCTTCGTGGAGACCGGAACGTCCTGCGACTCGCCATCGACGGTGACGCTGAAGCCCCCGGCCTCGACGTCGCCGAAGTCGTAGCTCACCATCTCGACCACCGCATCGCCCGCTGCGTGCGCGTAGGTCACCGGGAACGCGAGCGTGACGGCGAGCGTCACGAGGTTGGCAATGCGGTTCACCTCCATCTCGTTGCCGGTGCCGATGCGGATCGTGTCGCCGATCGAGAATGCGGTGCCGGGATTGGCCGTCAGGTTGAAAGTGGTCCCCCCGGCCGCGATCGCGTTGGAGTTGGTGGTGACACCACCGGACGCCTTGTCGCGGTGGATGAGCAGCTGACTGTTGCTCTTGTAGACGGAGCCCTTGATGCTGGCCATGACGGCAATCCTCGTCGAGCGATGTTCGGCGCGAGGATGCGGCGCAGCGGTGCGTTAGGTGGTGCGGGGCGTCGTTAGGGCGCCGTGACCTGTATCGTGTAGGTGCTGCGCTTGATGACGAGTCCGCGCGTGGCCTCCGGATCGGCCGACGCCCCCGACCGGTTCACCGGGGCGCGCACGATCGCATCGAGCCCGTGGGCGTTGAAGGCGGTCCACGTGAAGAGGTTCCGGATCTGGGCCGTCATCTCGTTGACCGTCTGTCGGGCATCGTTCCCTTCCGCGATCGCGTCGAACGTCAGCGTGATGAGTCGCTCGTCGCCGAGCCCCCCGATCTCTTGGTCGTCGACGTCGGTGTAAACCAGCACCGGCAGCGGGATCTCCGTGGCCGGGTCTTCCGCGTCGTTCACGTCCTCGAACGGCACGATCAGCCGCGTGGTGCGCCCACACAGCGTTTGCATCGTGGCATCGCCCGATACTATGGCGACGATGGCTGCGATGAGTGGAGTCGCAACGTCTCCCGAGACCGGCATCGTTAGGTTGCCCCGCGCGCGTCGCGCAGCGCCTTTCTCAGGTCGTCGACGATGACGTCCGTCATTTGCTCTTGCACCGCGTCGAGCGAGCGCTGCATGTAGGGGCGCGCGGCAAGCCGTCCATTCCCACGACGCGCGACCGATGCGACGAGGCTGCGCGACGCGCTCGCCTTCCGCAGCGCGTGCGCGAGGTGCTTCCGATCCACCGACGGGCCACGACGCGGGCCAACGCCACGCGCGGGGCGTATGGTTCCGTACTCGAGCGCCGCCGCGTACTCCGCCGCTGGTCCCACGTGCACGGTGCCGTCGCTCTGCGGATTGAGGACCACGGACGCACGCAGGAACCCCGTGTCGACCGCCGGCGGATCGCCGGGTGCCGACGCCACGTGCTCCTGCTTCGCTCGCTTCTTGGTCCCCTTGCGCGCGAGCTTCGAGAGTACGCCTGCCGCCTTGTAGGTACGCCCTCGTCCCGGCTGCGAGAGCGTTTGCTTGATGCTCCCCTGCAGCACGAGCGCGGCCTTCGCGATCGCGGGGCCGTGGCTCTTCGCCAGGCGCGCGAACAGGTCGTCGGCTACGCGCTTGAAGTCGCGCGGATTGCGGGGCGCGGTCACAGTCCCACCTTCTCCTTCGTCGTGGCGAGGCCCAAGAGCGACAACTGGGGCCCGAGCTCGCTCCCGCGCGGGTCCTCCTCGACGCGCAGCTGCTGGCCCCGGAAGCGCCCCGACTCGACGACCAGCACATCGAACTTCTGCACGTCGTCGCCCGCGCGCAACGTGCCGCGGAACGTCGCCACCGACTCGTTGCCCCAGACGCGCTGCGCCTTCCCCGCGGTGATCTCCTCGAGCAGGATCTTCACGCGCGAGACAGGCGCATCGTCCCACGTGCGCCGGGTGCCGCCGTCGGTGCCGGTGGCCTGCGTCGCGCGCCGCACGCGCACGGTGGCGCCCCGCGTGTCGATCATGCCCACGATGCTCACCGGAAGACCCCGCGCTTGTGCAGGCGTACGGCCGCGAGCCAGAGCTCGTCCTGGGCGGCGAGGTTGGCCATCGTGCGCGCGTAGCCGCTCACGTTCTCGCTGGCGGCGTCCTCTGCCCCGCGCTGGCGGTATGCCTGGGCGAGCACGCGAAGCACCGCCATCTGCGCGTCGGCCGGGAGATCGTCGGCGGTCGTGTAGGTGATCTGCACTACGCGGGGTGCATCGAGCTCGCCGAACGTCCCGCCGTCGACGCGTACGAGGCACCGCTCACCGACCGCGTAGCTCAGCACGTCGAGACTCGCGATCGCGAGCGACTCGTCAGGCGCAGCCGGGTTCCGCCCGATCTTGATGGAGGCCAGCGAGGCGACGGGGTAGTCGAGCCAGAGTTCCGGCGCGCCGGTGCCGTCCTGCGTCTCGACGCGCGCCGCGATCGCATCCGAAAACGGCGCGCCCGCCCGATCACAGAGGCGCTCGAACAGCCCGATCGTGGCGAGGCGCAGCTGATCGAGCATCGGGGACGACTCCGCGTCGGAGAGCCCCAGATACTCGATCACCTCCGCTTCGCTGACCAGGCGACGGGCCACCGACGACTACTCCTCGTCCTCGTCGGCGCCGTCGGTCACGGGGACGCCAGCAACCGGCGTCGCAGTCGTCGCTGCGGCCTCCTTCGCTTCGCGGGCGATGCGCTCATCGCCGGTCTCGATCTCGTACGTCTCGACGATGACGGCGGCGGGCGGGACCTCGACGTCCTGCAGCGCGCCGTTGACCGACTGCTGTTCCGTGGTCGGATTCGCGAGCCATTGCGCGGTGGCGTCGTCGACGGTGTAGCGCTGACCGGCGCTGAGCGTCTCGATCTCGCCGCCGGGGAGCTTGCGGCCGACGCTGCGCGTCATCTCGATGGTGTGGCTCTTCATGGGTCGTCTCTGGGCTGTGGTCGCTCGTGGGGGTCTGTCGGCTGTTGGTCCTTTGTCACGCCATCGGTCGCACGCCGCATGCGATCGAGGCGGGCGGGTTCGGTGAACCGCTCACGCCACGGGGCCGTTACCGGCTCCCGTGACGTGCGCGGTCCACCCGGCGCCCCCACGCCGTCCCGCACCTACTTCTTCCCCTTCTTCCGTGCCTCGCCCTGCTCCCCGTCGGGGATCGACATCTCGCGATCGTCCTTGATCGGCAGGATGTGCAGGTCGCCGTCCGAGGGCGGCGGGTCGATCGAGGGCGGCTCGACCGGCGTGTACGGCGCGGCGCGCCCGGTCTTGATGAGCGCGGCCGCGGTGTCGGGCTCGAAGCCCGCGATCTCGCCCGCGTTCCACACGCCGTGACGCGAGAGCAACAGAACCGGGATGAGCGTGGCCATCAGTCGTTAGGCTCCGAGGTAGAAGGTCAGGATCAGACCGGCGGCAGCTTGTCGGCGCCGCCGAGCACGACTGCAGCCGCCGAGAACAGCGTCGGCGACGTACCGGCCGTGAATGCGGTGGTCGTGACCACGCGGATGTAGCGCTTCGCGATGGCCAGGTTGACGTCGACCTCGCCCACCGAGGACACCGCGCTCACGGCGACCGACGCGCCGGTGAGATCGTTCCAGCCGGTCGAGCCATCGGCCGAGTCCTGCAGCTTCACGGTCGCCGAGCGCGTGGTCGGGGTGCCGGTGTCGAGCCCCGTCATCGCGACGACGGTGCACGACTGGTAGCCCATGCGATCGATGGCGGCGCCGTTCACCGTTCCGGCCGCGTTGGCCGCCGGGGCGACCCCGGTGACGCCCTTGATCTGGCCGCCGATGTTGTGCGTCTGGTACATGGTCGAGAATCCTCCACCCGTTAGGCGTTAGGCGTGCATGAGAAGATGAGGAGCACTCCGGGTGAGACGCGGGGACCGAAGCCCCACACGGCCCACCCGGGGTGGGATCAGGTCCACTTGACGGTGGTCAGCACCGCGACGCAGGCGTCCTGGCGGATGCCGAGATCGTGCTCGACGATGCCACGGATCAGCGTCTGGTCGCGCGCGAACGCGCTCTGCAGGTTCGAGCCGTCGAAGTACGCGGCCTCGGTCGACGTGTCGATCATGAGCGACTCGGTCTCGCCGACCACGACGTCCGCGAAATCCGCGAGGTACAGCTCGGACTCGTCGGTGCCGCCGCCGAGGTTGACCGGGATCTGCGTCGTCCACTTGAACGGCCAGCCCCAGAGGCGCCCCTGCAGGAGCTCGTCGCGGAACGCGAAGTTCCCGTTGGCGTCGCGGACGGTCATCAGGTAGTTCCACGTGCGCGGGGCCATGATCCACCCCGGCCGCGCGAACGACACGTTGGCGTTGGCCAGCGCGAGCACCAGCTTGCCGATGTCGGTGGTGACATTGGCGAGGTTGATGGTGCCGTTCGCGGCGATGACGTTGGCCGCCTGCGCCCAGTAGCGGAGTCCCTTGGGCGAGTACTGCGAGCCCACCGCGCGGATGAACGCAGCGTCGCCTGCCTGGGCGAACGCGGCGACCATGTCGTCACGCACCGCCGAGTCGGACCCGGTCGACGCACGGCGGATCCAGTCGTTCGAGAGCGGCAGCATCGCGCCGAGCTTCTTCGCCGTCAGGCGCACCGCGCCCCACGTCGGCTCAGTCTTCGGCAGGTTGTCGTTCTCGCCGATGTAACTGGCGACCGCACCGCCGGCGATCTTGGGCATTGTGTGCACGCCGCTCGGCATCGTCTCGATGCGCGGCTGCAGCGAGTACACGGCCGATGCGGGGCGCAGCAGCGGGATGATGTCGGCCGCGACCTGCTCGGGCACGACGATCCCTCCCTCGACCAGCGTCGACGCGGAGAGCGCCTTGGTCACGGGCGCATCGGCGCCGTAGAGCTTCGTGGCGTGATCGACGACGTTGATCGGGCGCCCGTTCTTGAGCGACAGCGCGGCGGCCGCCTGGCACTTGATGAACTGCGTCGCCAGCAGCCCGCGCTGCGACGCGTCCACCAGCGGAGCCGCCTGCTTCCCGTTGGCGATCTGGGTCATGAGATCGCCCATCCACTTGGACTGACGCTCGGCGGTCGCCTTCTCCTGTTCCGCGAGAGTGCTGCCCAGCGCCTCCTTGATGATGTCGTTCACAAATCCCTTGAGCTGCTCCTTCGTCATGCCTGGCATTGTCGCGGCCTCCTCAATCGATGCGACCAGTGAGGGCCGTGAGCGCCGGGCCGAGAGATTCCGTGAGGGTGGAGCGCACGATGTCGCGCAACTCTGCCTCGCTGATGTCGTAGGTCTTGCCTGCATCCGGGGCGGGCTCGTCCTCGAGTACGATCACCTCGTCGTCGGTCGCCTCCACCGGCTCGTCGAGCACGAGCACCTCGTCGGTGTCATCCGTCTTGGTCTCGCTGCCGTCGGCGTCTTTCCTCGTAGCGGCGTGCGGGCACTTCTCCTCCTCGCAGCCACACGTTCCGGCGTCGCACGCACAACCTTCGGCGCCACAGTCGCCCGTGCAGCACGCGCACGGCGGCGTGTCCTCGCCTCCCTCCTTCTTGGCGGCGCCCGCTCCCGACGTGTTGTCAGTGGCGCTGGCATCGCCCGGGCCTTCCTCCTTGAGCGCGAGCACGTCGAACGCGGCGCCGCCTGCCTTGGGCACCAGCATCACGAGAGGCGAGCCCTTGGCGATGGCGCGCGCGTCCTCGACCGCCTTGCGCGGCACCCAGAGTCCCGAGCCGCCGTGCCATTCGTCGAGCGCCTTCTCTGCCCAAGCGGCGATCCACCCGATCTCGATCCCCGCGCGCTTCGCCTCGACCAGGGCGCCGGGATTGTCAGGGACCGGGACAATCGAGTACTCGAGGAGCTCCTGCTCCTGGAAGTCGACGCCGCGCTCCTCTTCGTTGTAGCTCCACTTGAGCGGGGCGAATCCGACCGACGCGGCGTTGAGGTACCCGCCGCGCACGAGCTTCTCGCAGTAGGGCGCCCACGGGTTCTCGTCGGCGCTGGCAAACTGCGGCGTGCCCACCAGCCCATCGGCATCGATCGTCAGCCCCGCGTCCTTCGCGATGGGGAACGCGCGATAGTCGTGCGCCCACAGCACAACCGGGTTCTTGATGTAGTGCTCGAGTCGCCAGCCGCTCGGGTTGACGGTGTCCTTGCTACGATCGCGCTGCGCGGTGGTGATTCGGATGCGAATCGGCGCCGACGCGCCCTCGCCTTCGACCTTGAACACGCCCGCGTACGACTTGCTGAGCGCGACGTCGCCGCTCGCCTTCTCGGCGCGCGCGTCGGCCTTCCACGCGTCGAGCTCGACGAAGGGGCGGCGTTGGCTGTTCGGCATCGGCGGAGTACTCCACGCGCGCACACGAGGCGCAGCGGTGAGGCATCGGGCCGACAACGGGCCGCACACAATCGACGTCCAGTGAGCCCCACGCGGGGCTCGGGTCCATCACGCGGGAACGTTAGGTGCGTCCCCGCATCGCTACAACCGGCGGCGTCTACCGCTCGGCGTCAGTTCTGTTGGTTCCACGGCGCGGTCGCGATCCACGGATGCGGCATCGATGCCGGTCGTTGGGGTGGCACGATCGTCACCCATCCCTTGCGTCGCACGAGCTGCACCTGCTGCGTGTCGCCGATCGGCTCCCACGCCTCGACATAGCCCGCGATGTCGTCGGCCACGTGCACGAACGCGACGGGCGTGTTGTTGAGCAGGACTTGCGCGCCCGGAAACGGATGCTCCACGTCGATGCGCATGCGTTAGGCGGACGGGGCGACGCGCGCCAGCTCGGCGAGCAGTGCCGTCTTCTGGTCGCGGAAGATGCGACGCATCGTGGTGTGCGCGAGACGCTCGTGGGCACCGAGCGTGCGCATGATGCGCTTCCACACCGCGGTGCCCTGCTCGTACGACGATGCAGATTTCGCCGCGCAGCTCGTGACGCCGAACGTCTCGGTGCAGCGGCAATTCGCGATCTCACTGATATCGGCACTCGGGTCGCACGGGTACATGAGCGAAGAGCCACCGACCTTGTACGGCTCATCGATCCCACGACACTGCCCATCGGCCGCACGATGCGACTCCCGGACGCGCGGGTCACGCGTGGCGAGCCAGGTGTGCGAGCGCGCTCCCGCTTCCTCGCCCTGCGCTCGCCCCCCCGCGTGCCAGAAGATCCCCGACTCGGTGCGTGCGATCGTCATGGCGCGCGCCTTGGATGCGGTCCCGAAAACGCTGCGCACCGCCTCGACCTGGTCGTTGAGCGCGCCGCCGTGGTCGATGACGTCGTAGAGCGCCTCGCGGATCGCGTTGCGCGTCGTGTCGTTGATCCCGACGATGGCGGGCGTGTGGTTCTGGATGAGACGCCGGATGATCGTGGCATCGGCGGTGATGGTGGGTTTGATGCCTAACGTCTCGGCGGTGGTGGTCCCGCCGGCGATGGCCGTCTGCAGGAGGATGCGCAGGAGGCGGTCCCTCAGCGTGGCGTCAGCGGCCGCGCCGAGTACTCGGTCGATGATCTGGTCGAGCAGGGCGCGCCCGATCGCGGGGGCTTTGGCGATGCGGACGTCAGGCATCTGCGGCCGCTCGGCGCTTTTCGTGTCGGTACTTCGCCATCTCGCGCTGGGTGAGTACGCGTGCGCCGAGACGAATTGCGAGCGCGCGCTTGCCCTTCGCGATGTCATAGTGCTCGCGCCACGTACCTTGCTGCTGGCACCACTTGCGGTCCACGCCGATCGCGTCTGCCATCGCGTGCAGTTCTTCGCTCGTATCGGCGAGCATGTGGCAGAGCTTCAGCCGATAGACGCGCGCCTCCATGTCGTCGACGTAGACAGCCACGCTTCAGCAGCTCCGCATGACGCCGTCGGTGATGAAGCCGTGCCACAGCTCTTCCTGCTGGCCGTTCTGCTGCGGAATGAACACGCGCACCGAGGGCGTGAACGTCGGCCGATCGAGGCTGCCGTTCCACTGCCAGCGCACGGTTGCGTTCTCCGCGCGATCGGTCGGTAGGTTCGTGAAGTGCTTGCCGGGTAGCATCATCCGGCACCACGTCTCGGTCTCATCCCACGCGAACTCGCCCTCGTTCTTGGGCATGCTGCCGTTTGGCAGCTGCAGCATCGTGACCTCGCTCATGCGCGCGACACCTCACTCGCTCTGTAACGGGTGGACCTGATCAACGGCTCACGCATGCAACGCGATGTTGCAGAATCGGCGAAATGACGATTCCGGCATCACGGAGATGCCTGAAGGACGATCACGCCCGCGCGCCGCGCCCGCTTCACCATGTCGGCAGTCCCGGAGCCGCCGGGGAACGCGACGACGAGGTCGGGTCGGGCCACGTCGAGCATGCGCTGGTTGCGCCGAGGGCCAGCCGACGGGCCATCGCTCGCCCACTCCGCGCGGAACTCTTGCACCTCCACGCCGTGCAGCGCGGCCCAACGCGCGCCGAGTGCGTCGGCTCCGGTGGCGCCGCCATGGATCACCCGCGTGATCGGGCGGGCGTGCAGCGTATGCAGGTTGTCGAGCGCCCCAAACACGGCGTCTTCATCGTGGTACGCGCGCCCGCCGCACACGAGCACCCTCACGAGTTCGCGCGCTCCGTCAGCTGCGCGTCGACCTCGTGCAGGAGCGCTCGGGCCTGCGCTACGGCGTACCGGCGCGCCGACGCAGTCGCCTGCAGCACCGCCTCCTCCGAGTACTCGAACGCGTGCGCGTGCGGCGCATGGTCGATCGCGCTCGCGAAGAGTCGCGCGGCCAACGCCGCGATGCGGCCGCGTTCACTACCCTCGCGCATCGCAGGACGCAAGTCGTGGAGCTCCATCAGGCGTCGGCTCACGAGAGCCTGCCACTTAGCGCGATCGCGGCGTTGGCCGTCATCACCGCCTCGCGCAGGTGACGCAGCGCCGCCGTTTGGTCAGCGCACACCGGCGAGTTCGCGAGGATCGTTTCGGCGAGATGCTTGGCCGCCTCCCGGATGGCGCCGTACTGCACGACCTGCTCGGGCGTCGGCGCGTGGTACTTGAACACGTGCTCCACATCGAACGCTGGTGCGCCTGCCATCCTCTATCCCTCCGTCGTCGGTGCGCTGCCTAACGCGTCGATCGGCTGGTCGATCGCGTCGGTCGGGATCAGCGAGAACGGCACCATGTGCACCGAT
>JBGAHX010000008.1:0-175343 GCA_044225935.1 Gemmatimonadaceae bacterium | reverse complement strand
GGCTGTGCCCAGCGCCCGGTTCCAGTGCGTCACCATGGACCAGCTCAAGACGTCGATGAGTGCGTCGGTCTACAACGAGGTAGCAGTCTCGGTCCGCAAGCAGTCGGACCCCGGCGTCAAGCAACACGCCCTCGACTTCAATTACGCCCTCGCCGACGTCTACGCCGAACTGCAGACGTACGTCACCGCGGCGAACCCGGCGCGCGGGAGCCTGGAAACGATCGCGACCTACTTCGTCGAACGGCGGCGGAGCAAGTCGACCAACCTGATCGACCGCGACGTGAAAGGCATCAAGGAGTGGATGGCCGAGATGAAGCTGGCGTTCGCCAACAAGGGGTTGTCGGACGGCGACAAGGGGCGCCTCTTCCTCGCCGTCGCGCGCCGCAACTGGGCCGCGTCGCAACTGCGAAAGCTCCTGGACGACTCGAGCGGCTCGATCGGTCGCGGCGACGCGTCGTATCCGAAGATTGCCCTGTGGATGTACTACTTCGCCTTCTATCACAAGGGCGCGATCGACGCATCGAAGATGCGCTTCAATGCCGACAAGACGATCGCCACGCCGCGCGCTGGTGGCGGAACACGCGCGATCAAGCTGTTCCAGAACCGCATCGAGCACATCGTGGGCGGACACACCTTCACGAACTACGTGCTCGACGACGAGGATGTGGGCAACCTGAACCGCGCGTACAACGGGATCCAGACGTTCTACGCCATCGAAGCGGATGACCTCTCGATCGCCGCGGACATCGAGGCGGCATTGCTGAACGCTGCCGAAGTGCGACCAAAGGTCCAGAACAGCGACGCGGGCTTCTTCAACATCGCCGCACCGTACCATCTCCGCATGGCATTCGCCTTCTCCGGAGGCGGCGTGGGTCGTGTCTCCACGGCCTTCCCGTCCGGGGTGATCGCCCAGCCGAACGCACATCGCATCCCGGAAAAGATTCTCGAGGCGATCTACTCGCTGATGGCGCAAGGACTCGGCTTGACCACGCTCAAGCAGGCCAAGCAGGGGATCCACAACTAGTCTCCAAGCCGGTTCACCCGCAACCGGATACTGCGACGACCACCTCGCGCCGTGCGGCCCAGCGGCGTCGAGGTGGTCGTGGCACGCTGCGACGCGTACCGTTGTTGACGCTCCCCCTCCTTCCCAGCATGTCGCGTTCTCCGCTCGCCAAACTCCGTTGCCCCACGCGCCTTCACCACGCCACCCGGTCGCGTATCCTCGCGCACCTCGCCGCAGCGCTGGCGATCGTCGCGCCCCTCTCCGCGCAGCAACCGTCCCCACCCACGAACGCCCCCGCCGAGATCACGCGCAGTGGCACGCGCATCGTGATTCGCTACGACGGCGACACGATCGCCGAGGGGAGCTTCGAGCGACTCGACCGATCGGTCGACGTCGTCTCGTTCCTCGATACTACAGGCGGACGCATCACGCAGGTGCTCAAGTGGACCGCGTTAGGCGAGGCACCGATCCGCCTGCACCTGCGCATCACCGGCAGCGACGAAGCCTTCCCGGTACAAGCCGATCCGCTCCCGCGTGGGCTTCCGCTCGTGCGGCACAGCGACGGCCTGAGCACATCGAGCCTCAACCGCGCGGTGTACGACCGCCAGCGCGACTGGCTGCTGTCGGTCGACTATCCGGCGCGCGTGACGGTGAGCGCCGCCGAGCGCGTGTCGCGCGCGGTGCGTGTCGACCTGGAGGTGAGCGGCGGAGAGATCGCCCTCCGATTTCGTCCACGCTTCTACCAACGCCATCGCGGACTGTCGCAGTACGAGCCGTGGAGCTATCGCCTTCCGCGCGACGTCCCAACCGGGTGGACCTCGTGGTACGCCTACCGTGACCGCATCACCGAGCGCGACGTGCACGCCGTCGCCGACGTGATGGCCGAGCGACTCCTCCCGTACGGCTACCGCTTTCTGCAGTTGGACGACGGCTACCAGCAGACGCCGATTGGAGTCGTCGACCACTGGCTCACGCCGAACGGCAAGTTTCCGAGCGGGATGGACTCGCTCGCGCGCTACATCGCCGGTCGCGGTCTCCTCCCCGGCATCTGGACCAACGTCAGCTTCCAGGACAGCGCCTGGGCCGCCACGCACCGCTCGTACTTCGTGCGCGACTCGGCGGGGCCGGTCTATGGGAATTGGATCGGCTGGGTGCTCGACGCCAACGACGCCGCCACCTACGACGCCCTCTTCGCCCCCGTATACGAGGGGTTCCGGCGCATGGGATACCAGTACTTCAAGGTTGATGCGCTGCGTCACTTGAGGTACGAAGGATACAACAGCCACGCCGATTACTTCCGCGCACGCGAGCGCTCGCGCGAAGACGAGTATCGCGCCTTCGTGTCGCGACTTCGCACCACGATCGGTCGCGATCGATTCATCCTCGCCTGCTGGGGACCGCGCCCGGAGCTCATCGGGCTCGTCGATGCCATGCGCATCGGCGATGACGGATTCGGCTACGGCGGGCTCGCGCAGTACAACTCGTTCAACAACGTCGTCTGGCGGAACGATCCCGACCACATCGAGGTGGCGTCGCGTGATGCCTACGCGGCAGCGATGGCGACGTCCCTCACCGGATCGCACCTGATGCTGACCGATCGCGCCGAGGTCTATCGCGGCGCGCGTGTCGAAGTCGCACGGCGCACGTCACCAGTTCCGACAACCGTTCCGCAGCAGGTGTTCGACGTCGATCCCTCGCGCTCGTCGCAGCTCGGTCGCGCGAATGAGGAGGTCAGCGGCGCCGGACCGCGACCGCTCGACGCCGACCAACTCCCCGTCACGCACCTCTTCCTCCTCGACGTGGTGCGTCCGTTCGAGCGCTGGACGGTGCTGGGGCGCACAGGCGGCGAAGAGCGCACGGTGCGCTTCGCCGATCTCGGGTTACGCGACTCGACAGAGTACGTCGTGTTCGAGTTCTGGAGCCGCCGCATGGTCACGAGCACCAGGTCGGGCTTCACCTTTCCGCCGCTCGATTCCGCATTCCGCGCGCAGGCCTTCTGCATTCGGGAGCGGAGCGCACATCCGCAGGTGATAGCGACGAACCGGCACGTGACGTGTGGCGGACCAGATCTCGAGCAGGTCGCATGGAACGACTCAGCGCTCAGCGGGAGCAGCGTCACGGTACTCGGCGATCGGTACGTGCTCTATATCGCGGAGCCACCGGGGTGGACCTATTCCGGGGTGAAGGCGACCGGCGCGACGGTGATCTCCTCGCTCGTGCGCGGAGGCGTGCGCGCCATCGAGCTGGAACCGCTGCGCGGAGGCGATGTCGCGTGGCGCTTGGAGTACCGGCCGCTTGCCCCGACCACGCGACGGGGACGAGCCTAACGAGCCGGCGAGCCTTGGGCGCGGGACGGGCTTCCCCACGCCCGCCACGCGCGCCATCCGAGCAGGACCGCGAAGACGAGCCCGAAGAGCGCCGGCTCGGTGATGTCCTTCTTCACCGACATCCAGTAGTGCACGAGGCCGAGTACCGCGCTCAGATAGACGAGGCGGTGCAGCGCATTCCAGCGCTTGTTCCCCATCCGCCGGATCCACCCCTTGGTCGACGTCACCGCCAGCGGGATCATCAACGCCAACGCCGTCATCCCGATGGTGATGTAGAGGCGCTTGGCGACGTCCTCGACCATGTCGCTCCAGTCGAACGCCACGTCGAGCGCGCCGTACACCGTCAGGTGCACGCAGGCGTAGAAGAAGGCGAAGAGGCCGAAGGTGCGACGGTAGCGGATCAGCCACCCCTGCCGGAGGATGCGGACCGCCGGGGTGATCGCGAGTGAGAGCGCGAGGAAGCGGAGCGCCCACTTTCCGGTGAAGTGCTCCGCTTCCTTGATCGGGTTGGACCCGAGGTAGCGCGTCCCCTGGAAGAAGTCCGACGCGATGGCGCCGGCGACGTACAGGAACGGGAGAAGAGAGACGGCGAAGACCGCCCACTTGAGCCACTGCGGTGGAATGAACCCGGGCGCGCGCTTTTGGTGACGCGCGGGGCGGGGCGCCGGCGCTACGTTTTCATTGGGGGGGCCCCCCACGCCCCCCTCCGCAACGGCGACGAAATTCTCGCCACCACCCCCGGCGCCACCCGCCACGCCATCCACGCCCGCTCCGCTCATCTCCGCCACGCCCTAGTAGAACTTCCGCAGGTCCATCCCGCTGTACATCGACGCCACCTGCTGCGAATAGCCGTTGAACATGAGCGTGTCCCGCTTCCTGAACTCGCCGATGCGACGTTCCTTCGCCTGCGACCAGCGCGGATGGTCGACCGTCGGGTTCACGTTGCCGTAGAAGCCGTACTCTCCCGGGTTCGCGACATTCCACGCCGTCCGCGGCATCTGGTCGGTGAAGCGGACCTTCACGATCGACTTGCACCCCTTGAAGCCGTACTTCCACGGCACGACGTGCCGAAGGGGGGCGCCGTTCTGGTTGGGGAGCATCTTCCCGTAGACCCCAACCGTCATGAAGGCGAGCGGATTCATCGCCTCGTCCAGGCGCAGCCCCTCCACGTACGGCCACTCGAGCACCGGGAATCGCTGCCCCGGCATGCGCTTCGGGTCGAGGAGCGTCGTGAACTCGACATACTTGGCTGAACTCGTCGGCTGCATCGCCTTCACGAATTCGGCCATCGGGAAGCCGAGCCACGGGATCACCATCGACCACGCCTCGACACAGCGGTGCCGGTAGATCCGCTCCTCGAGCTTGTACGGCTTGATCAGGTCGTCCAGGTCGTAGGTCGCCGGCTTGGCGACCATCCCTTCGACCTTCACCGTCCACGGCTTGGCCTTGAATTCCTTGGCGTTCTCCGCGGGGTCGTCTTTGCTCGTCCCGAACTCGTAGAAGTTGTTGTACGACGTGACGTCTTCCCACGGCGTGAGCTCGGGCTTGAGCTCCGCCCCGTTGATCGACGTCCCCTGCTGTGCCCCGCCAGCCTGCGCCTCGGCGCCGCACGCCATCAGCGACATCCCGGCGGCGCCAATCCCGAGAAGCCCAGCCTCCTTGAGGAACTGCCGGCGATTCTGGTAGTCCGACTCGCTCGTGATTTCGGACGAGCGGATGGGATTTTCAGGCGTGACGCGAATCAGCATGGGATGTCGTCCGGACGAGAGGGAAATGGGTGGACGAGAGGAGCCCGGCACTATCTGCCAAACTGTGCTACGTGCAATGAGTTACCGGGCAGACAAAGGTACGGTTCCCGCCGGCCAGAGGCGCAGCGCGGCCCCGCATATCCTCTACGCCCGAGCACCGACTTCGGTTCACCTGCGCAATTGGAGTATCGCCGGAGCGCCCGCGCATTGCTGTCGAGAAGTCCTAGTTGACCTGCGGGGTTCCCGCGACGACCGATCCAAAAGCGCGAACGGAGAGACCTTGGTTGGACCCCGAGTAACCTCGGAGCGCCCGAAGAGGTCTCCCCGTTCGCGAGAAAACCCGCGGAATCGTTCGCCGACTGGCTACTGTGGCCGCCGGAGCTCGTACCCTTCCGGCGGCTCCATCCCCGCGAGGTTACGGACGAAGTAGTCCCACGTGCGACGGATCATGTAGGGCTCCGCCGCGAAGCCGTGGTTGCGGTTCGGCATGACGAGCAGGTCGAAGTCCTTGTTGGCCTTGATCAGCTCATCGATCACCAGCTGCGTCGCCACCGGGTGCACGTTGTCGTCGAGCGTGCCGTAGGCCAGCAGGAGGCGCCCGCGCAGGTTCTTCGCCCTTCGCCAGTTTGACTGCGAGTCGAAGGAGTCGGTCGTGTCGCTCAACTTGCGCAACAGCCCCTGGTACTTCTCACCCCATGTGAAGTCGTAGCTGCGGTTGTCGTGGTTCCCCGCACTCGACACCGCGACCTTGAAGAACTCGGGATAGCTGAGCATCGCATCGGTCGACGAGAAGCCGCCCCCGGAGTGCCCGAAGATCCCCACGCGATCCAGGTCCATCTGCGGGATGCGCGCCGCCAGCTGCTTGATGGTGCTCACCTGGTCGGGGATCCCGTTGTCGGTCATGTTGCCGTAGAAGGCATCGTGGAACGCCTTGCTCCGCCCGGGCGTCCCCATGGCATCCACCTGCACGACGAAGAACCCGAGCTCCGCCAGCGACGACGTGTTGCCGCGCGGCGCCGAGGCAAACTGCCGAGTGCCGACCGAGCCCACCTGCGGCCCCGGGTAGATGTAGTCGATCACCGGATAGCGCTTGGTCGAGTCGAAGTGCGCCGGGCGCCAGAGGAGGCCATGCAGCTCGGTGACGCCGTCGCGGGCGCGCACGGTGAACATCTCGGGCGCCCGGAAGCCGGCCGCCATCAGCGCCGACGCATCGGCGCGCTGCAGTTCGGCCACCACGGTGCCGTCGATGCGCCGGAGCACGCTCACCGACGGACGGTCCGGGCGCGCGTAGTTGTCCACCAGGAACTTGCCGTCAGGCGCAACGTTGATGTCGTGATCCGCGTCTTCGGGCGTGAGAAGCTGAATCGACGAGCCGTCGAGCTTCGCGCGGTAGTAGTGGCGATAGTACGGGTTGCGCCCGGCCTCGCGCCCCACCGCCGTGAAGTAGACCGAGCGCGTCACCTCATCCACCCAGAGCAGGTCGGCCACCAGCCAATCGCCGCTGGTGATGCGGTTTCGGATTTCCCCGGTTTGTCCGTTGATCAGGTAGAGGTGCCCCCAGCCGTCGCGTTCGGACCACCAGACGACATCCCCCGTGTTCCCTACAGGCCGCCAGTTGGGAACACCGCCGGAGAACTGGTTCGTCTCGACGAACGTCTTCCCGCGCTCGGTGAGGATCGTGCGCGCCGTCCCGGTCGCAGGATCGGCAGTCATCAGCGCGAGTTCGTGAAATCCGCGCTTCCCCGCCGTGAAATACAGCGCGTCGCTCCCGTTCCCCCACCGCACGTCCTTCCACGTCGTGTCGGTCGCCAGCCAGCAGCACGTCGTGTTCACCGCATCGATCTGCGGAACGTTGACCTTCACGCCCCGCCCAGCCGCCACGTCGAAGACATGCAGGTCGAACTTCGGGATCACCGAGTCGCCCGGAAGTGCATAACGATACGCGTGCATGATCGGCCCGGGATTCTTCGTCTCGAGCAGGTACATCTGCCGCACATTCCGCTGATCCCATTTGGTCGTCACCAGGCGCTTCGAGTCCGGCGACCACAGCACCAGCGGGCGCAGCTCCGCCTTGTTCCGTTCGTTGGTCACCTGCTGGCAGCACCCGATGTTCGCGAGTCCGTACCCCCAATCCTCGTTCCCATCCGTCGTGAGCGCCTTCTCCGCCCCACCGCCCGCCGGGCGAACGAAGAGATTCCCGCCACGCTCGTAGGCGACCCACTCCCCGTTAGGCGACATCACCTCGCTCGCCTTCGACACCGGTATCGTGTCGGGGCCGACACACTGGTAGCTCGTCACGTCGCACGTCCACTGCTTGCGCCGCCCTAACGAGAAACGGATCGCCTTCCCGCCGTTGACCCAGGCGAGGTCGCGAAAGGGGAGCTTGGTCGAGTCGTAGCTCGTGTCCGCCGCGATCGAGATCGCCGAGGCGAGCCGTGCGTGGTCGAAGGCCGGGCGCTTCGCCCCGGTCGCCGCATCGACCACGAGAAACTCCCACCCCTTCGCCCCGCGGTTACGGTACCAGAAGCGATCCCCCGGCATCCAGCGCGGACGCACGGCATCGTTGATCACCAACTCCTGCGCATTCCACGAGAGCAACTGCTCCGCGCGCGCGTAGTCGGTGCTGGTGACCTGAGCACGTGCGCTGGTCGGCTCTGCCGCGACAGCAAGGAGAACGGCGACGGCAAACACCCCGCGCATGTCTCCTCGGGTAAGCACCGTGCCAAGTCGCAAACGCGAGTTTGTATTGGAGAGTTCGTTCACGTGTCTGTGATGGTGGAGGTGTTGAACGCAGTTATGAGTCGGGGCCCCGAAACGCCACCGCGCCCCGGAGCCCCCCTCTCGTCTTCTCGTCTTCTGATTTCTCGTCTTCTAGAAAATCACCAGGGCGCCCTGAACGGCTTCCAGTACGGGAATCCGTCGTCCACGTCGTCGTAGGTGTCCCACGTCTGCCACGGCTCCGGCGCCACGCCCGGCGGACGCGCACCGCCGTCGACCGGCTGACGGATCTCGTAGTTGTCGGGCGGCGTCATCCCGGCAAGGTTCTCCACGAAGTAGTCCCAGCGACGACGGATGAAGTACGGCTCGTTGAGCCCGTGGTTGCGGTTAGGCGCCCACACCAGGTCGAACGTCTTGTTCGCCTTCTCCAGTTCGTCGATCAGCTGCACCGTGTTGGCCGGGTGCACGTTGTCGTCCATGTCACCGTGCATCACCATCAGCTTGCCGCGCAGGTTCTTCGCCATCGTCTTGTTGGCCGACGTGGTGAAGTTGTCGGTCTTGCGCAGCGTGTCCTTGGCCATGAGCCCCTGGTACTTCTCGGCCCAGTAGATGTTGTAACTGCGGTTGTCGTGGTTCCCCGCGCCGCTCACCGCGACCTTGAAGAAGTCGGGATAGCGAAGCATGGCGTCGGTCGAGGCGAAGCCGCCGCCGGAGTGCCCATAGATCCCCACGCGATCGGCGTCGATGAAGCTGTAGCGCGACGCGAGCTGCTTGATCGCCGTGATGTGATCGGGAAGCCCGTTGTCGCCGAAGAAGCCGTAGTAGTTGTCGTGGAACACCTTCGACCGCAGCGGCGTGCCGAGGTGGTCGAGCTGGATCACGACGAAGCCGAGTTCGGCGAGCGAGAAGTCCTCCCCGCCGTTCTTGAACGACCACTGTCCTACCGAGCCGACCTGCGGCCCGGGGTAGATGTGCGAGATGATCGGATACTTCCGCGTCGAGTCGATGTTCGGCGGGAAGTAGATCACGCCGTAGATGTCGGTGAGTCCGTCGCGCGCCTTCACGCTGAAGACCTGCGCCGGGCGGAAGCCGACGGCCTTGAGCTGCGAGATGTCGGCTTCTTCGAGTTTGCGAATCACCGCACCGGTCGCGGCGCTGCGCAGCACCGTCACCGGCGGCGTCTCGATGCGCGAGTACGTGTCGACGAAGTACTTCCCGCTCGGCGAGAACGTGATGACGTGGTTGCCGTCTTCGGGCGTGAGCAGCGTCGGGTTGCCACCGTCGAAGCCGACCTTATACAGCTTGGCGTAGTACAGGAAGCCATCGCGCCCGCGCCCGGTGAAGTAGATCTGGCGCGCCGTCTCGTCGACGCTCGAGATCTGCCCCACCTGCCACGGACCGCTGGTGAGCTGCGCCTTCGGCTCGGGGGCCAGCGACATCCCGCCGTCGCCGTCGGTCGAGGCCACGTTGGCCACGCCGGCACCGTCGAAGCGATAGAGGTGTCCCCACCCGTCGCGTTCCGACCACCAGAAGGCGTCCTTCATGTCCTTCGTGACGTAGAACGACCCCGGGTCCTGCGGGTTCGAGATCTCTACATACGTCTTGCCGGTGTCGCGCGCGACGATGCGCGTCGTCCCGGTGGCGGCGTCCACCTCGGCGAGGTACGCCGCCTTGGAGCCGCGCATCAGCCACGAGACGTACACCTTCTGCGAGTTCTCCGTCCACGCCGAGTCACGAATCGACCCGCCGATCGAGAGGTTGTTCGGGCGTACCGGGAGCTGCGCCACCACGTTCGACTTGCTGGCCACGTCGATCAGGTGCATGCGCGGGTACGGGACCGCCGTGTCGCCCGGGAGCGCGTACGGCTGCGAGTAGTGCTTGGGGCGCTGCGGCGTGTACGAGATGTAGTGCATGTGCTCGACGTAGCGCTCGTCCGACCGCATCACCGCGATCCGCTTGGAATCGGGGGACCAGCGCAGGTTCGGGCGCTGCGGCTGCGGGCGTTGCAGCTGGCTGGGGCGCGGCATGTTGATGCCGTAGCTGTTGTAGTCCACGCCGTCGGTCGTCAGCTGCACCGAATCGCGCTTCGTGGCGCGGTTGCGCACCCAGAGGTTGTTCTTGGAGATGAACGCCTCGAGCTTCTTGTCGGGCGACGCGACGAACGGCACGTCGCTCGGGAGCGTGTCGCCGGCAACGCAGCGGTAGGTCGTGATGTTGCAGGTGAAGCGCTTCTTCACCGCGTTGAACACGATCTCCGATTCGTTGTCGCCGTCGTTGCCGAAATCGAAGCTCTGGAACGGGAGCTTGTTTCCGTCGAACGCCGTGTCGCTCGCCGCCGTCATCGCCTGCGCGAGTCGCGCGTGATCGAACAGAAGCCGGCGTGAATTCGTGACGGGATCGATCAGCACGAACTCCGCGCCGGTCGCGGTCTTGTTGCGGTACCAGAAGCGGTTGCCGTCCTTGAGCCAATCGGGACGCACCTGATCGCCGCTCACGAGACGATCGGTGTTCCAGTTGAGGAACTGCTCGGCGCGCGAATAGCTCACCTGTGCGGTGAGCGGCACCGCCGAGACGAGCAGCGCCGGAACGAGGAGGCGGATGACGCCTTGGGTCATGGGGGTGACTCCGGGTGGTGAGGGCTCTCCATCTACGCGGAGCGCACGGGCTCCGTTGCTCTTGTCGGTCAGGCAGTCACGCGAAGCGTCGCGCGCATGCCCGGCTGGTTGTACTTGCACTGATAGGCGAACAGTCCGGGCGTGTCGGCCACCCAGATGTACGACTGCGTCTTCTGCAGGTCGCCCGAATCGTTCCACGGCCCGCCCGTCACCGTGTGCACCTTGAGTCCCACGTTGTACCAGCACACGATCGTCCCCACTGTCACGACGGTCTCACCGTTCTCCTGCCCGTCGGGCTGGCGCTGGTAGAAGTCGTCGCCGCAGTAGATCTCCACCTGGTTCTGCGGAAAGGTGCCGCGCTGCACTCGAATCGTGAGCGGCGTCGACTTTCCCGCCTCGACCGAGAACTTGATCGGATGCTGATACGGCTCGGGAATGATCGCCTGCCCCGCAGCCTGGAAGCGGATCTGGTAGTCGCCGGCGGTGAGACCGGCGAACCGGAACTTCCCCGCTGCATCGGGCGACGTCACCGCACCCGTGTGCTGCCCGTTGGGATACATCAGGATCAGCGATCCGAAGTTTGGCTGGATCGCTCCCTGCACGTCGGTGACCACGCCATCCACCGCGCCTAACGGCTCCGGCCCGACGCCCCCGCCCCCCCCTCCTCCGCCGCACCCCGAAGTCCCGAGTGTCACCGCACCGACGGCAAAACTCACCACTCGCACGAACTCACGACGCGAGACACCAGCGTCGCTCACGGTGCTCAGACGTGCGATGCTCGCACGTGCCTCAGCGGAATCCATCGAATACATCCTCGCGCTCACACGAGCACGCTCGCCTGCGTGCCTGGAAAAAACGACGGGGAACGGGCGACTTCGCCCGCCCCCCGTCCACAACAAACTCCCCGATCAGGAAATCTTCGGGCAGGTGGCTTCGCCTTCCTTCATGCTCGGGTTTGAGAGGATCTCGTTCCTGGACAGCGGGAGCATCGTGTTGCGCCCAGTGCCGAGGACCGTTCCGACCAGATTGAACCGGTGCAGGTCGTACGCCCGGTGCCCCTCGACGAAGAGGACCGCCATGCGCTCGTTGAGCAGCGCATTCTGCGCCTCGGCGGCGTTGGCCGGCACCGGAATGGCCGCCAGCCCGTTCGCCGTGCGATCGATGTTCAGCTTCGCCGCTTCGTTCGTGTAGTCATTCTTCCGCATGTAGACCTCGGCGGCGATGAGGTTCATCTCGCGAGAGCTCAACATCGGCTGGTCGGCGCTGTTGCTGCTGTACTTTTGAATCCCGTAGTAGTCGAAGCGGTTGTTCACCCCCTTCTCCCCATCCTTCCGGTTCAGCGCCATGCGCGGATCGGCCTTGGTCGGGTCGTACCAGTCGGCGAGGTAACCGACCGTGTACGTGCTCGTGTTGAAGGTCCCTCGCACACGTGGAAAGTCAATTCGGCGCAGACCGCCCGAGCGATTGCGATTCTGGTGGAACTGGTTGCCGGTCGCGCTCTGCTGCACTGCTGCGGCTTCGGCGTAGATCGCATTCTTCACGAATCCCGCAGGAACGGCGTTGGCATCGGCGAGCGCCGCATCGTAGTTGCCGGCGAACAGGTTCGCGCGAGCGCGCGCCGCGGTGATGGCCGGCACCCACAGCGCCTTGTCGGTCGCACCGAGTCCGTTGGCCAGCGCCAAAGCTGCCGTGAGCTTGGTGACCGCCTGCGGGAAGAACGCGGTATTGGGCGAGCGAGGCGCGCCTGCGGCGAGCGGGCCTTCGCACCACCCCATCCCGAGCACCACGTCGGCAAAGCCGTCCACCCACAGGACCTGCGTAAGCAGCGGACTCGTGTTCGCGCTCGCACCAAGTACTGCCTTGATGCGCTCTGCCGCACTCTGTGCCGAAAAACGTGCCCGAAGTACGAGATCCTGCGGCGTCGAAAAAGAACCAGTCGTCGCCCAGTCGCCTCGGAGGCGACCTTCGGAGATGTCCTCCCAGTCGATCCAGGTGGACGTGGATTCGATCTCATCACCGAGGAGCGACGTCACCTGCACGAAGTCGTCGTACGACTGTTGCAGCTGCCCTTCGGCACCATCGGCCACGCCCTTGATAATGACCGGGTCGTTGAGGTCACCGTCACCAAAGGCCTGGGGATCCTCGACATCGAAGACCCCGCTGCATCCGGCAAGGAACACGGCGGCCACCGCCAGGCGGCCTAACTGTGTGAAGCGATTAATGGTCATGGGTTAGAACCTCGTCCGGATCTGGAGGCGGAACTGACGCGGCGACGGCTGCGCGAGGAAGCCGCTCCCGACTCCGAAAGAGTCGGCCCCGGCCCAGTTCATGTTCGGGTCCACGCAGTGGCAATCGTCCCACCACATCAGGTTCTGACCGGCCAGCGACATCGAGGTGCGGCCGGTGCGGAAGAAGGAACTGATGCTTGCGGGCACCTGCCAAGTCAGCGAGACCTCGCGGAGGCGCACGTTGTCACGCTTGTCGAAGTGGGTCAGGATCGACGCCCACTGGAAGATCGAGTCGGCCTTGAAGGTCCGCTCGCCGTTCGGGCCGAGCGCCGAGAGGTACTCGTCGGAGCCGCCCTGACGGATGCGGTACGGACGATCGCCGTTGTTGAACCAGGCGCCCTTCTCCATGGAGACGAGCCCGTACAGCGAGAACGAACCCCAGCGCACCGTGTTGGAGAAGCCGGCGTTAAAGGTCGGCAGCGGCGGACCAAAGTACTCGGCGGCCGCGGTACGCGTGGTGGTCGGGCACCCCCAGCTCTCGATCGGCTGGCTGGCGCAGGTGGTCCCGGTGGTGACGACGCTGTAGCCGCTTGGCTTCTGCCCCCACACGCCTTGCGCCGGGTAGCCGACCTTAACCGCATTGCCGGCGAGCGTCACGCCGCCCAAGCTGGTGACCAGGTTCTTGTTGCCGTCGAGGTTGACGCCGGTCGTCCAGTCGAACTTCGCACGGCTGATGACGAGGTACTTGATCGACGCTTCCCAGCCGCGGTTCTCGAGCGCGCCGATGTTCACGCGCTGCGCCTGGTTGAAGCCTTGTGACGGAGCAAGCGGGCGGTTGACGATGGCGTCGACCGTCTCGGAGAAGTAACGCGATGCCTCGATGCCGACGCGATCGTTCCACATCCCGATCTCGAAACCGAGTTCGCGCTCGGTGGTGACTTCTGGCTTGAGATCCACGTTGCCCGGATTGAGAGGGATGATGCCCGGCGTTCCCTCGAATACCGGCTGTGCCCCGTAGCTCGTGAACGAATCGAACGGCCCAGGCATCTTGCCGGCCTTCCCGATCGCACCACGAAGACGGAAGGCGCTGAAGAACTCCGGAAGGAACCCGTGCTGCGACAGGTCGTACGAGACGTCGGCTTTCGGGTACTTCTGGAAGCCGTAGTCGGCACCAAACGCCGAATTGCCGTCCATACGCAGGCCGAGCGTGACGAAGAGACGATCCTTCCACGCGAAGCGGTTCTGCGCGAGCAGCCCGAGATTGATTGTCTGCGTGAACGCCTCACCAGCTGTTGTGACCGCGGCCGCCGCTACCGTCGACACTCCCGGGCCGGGGAAGTTATTGCCGACCGACAAGTTCAAATGCTCGGACTCCCAGAATCCCTGGCCGCCGAACGAGAGGTTCGACTCGATGTCCAACGGAAGCTTGAAGTTGAGATTCGTCAGGTAGTCGACCGTCGTCGTACGGTAGGTGCGCACGCCAACGTTCTTTTGTCCGTTGACAACGCTTGCAGGGCCGTAGGCGCCGGCGTACGGGAAGAAGCGCGACTTCTCCTCGTTGACGGCGTCGGTACCGACGATGAGCCGACTGGTGAAGTTCGGGTTGAAGGCGTAAGAGAGTGTGATGCCACCGGTCCAGCGATCGGCATCGCTCAACGTCTCCATCTTCTGGATGTCGCTGACCGGAATCCACGCCTCGCCGTACGGGCGCTGCGCCGTGGCGTTGCGCGGGTTGCCGTTCATCGCGTTGCCGAGGAGCGCGGTCCAGTTATTCCCGGCCTGCAGTTCGTTGATCTTGTTGCGCGCATACTGCGAGCGCACTTCGACCGTGATCTTGTCGGTCGGGACGAACGTGACGTTCGCGCGGAGCGAACCCTTGGTCTGGTCGTTCGGCTGGATCGACCCGACTTCCTTCGAGCCTAACGCGGAGACGAAGTAGGTCGAACGAGTCGTCCCGCCCTGCCCGCTGATGTCGAGCGAGTTGAATGGCCCGCTCTGGATCAGGTCGTTCGCGTCCTTTGCGCGCGTGCCATCCGGACCCGTGAAGCGCGGGAAGGTCTTGGTCGGGAGGTTCTCGCGCAGGCGGTTGAAGCCGGTGCCGTAGCCGAGGTTCCACTGCGTCTTCCCTTCACCACGCCCCTTCTTGGTGAAGATCTGGATGACGCCGTTCGTCGCTTCGGATCCGTAGAGCGTTGCAGCCGCAGCGCCCTTGAGGATCTCGACACGCTCGATGTCGTTGGGGTTGATGTCGCTCAGGCGGTCGGCCGAGTTGCCGCCGGTGAACGAGCAGCACGCAGTCGAGGCACCGGTCGTCGTGGTCCACTCGCTCGCCTTCGAGTCCACGCGCACGCCGTCGATGTAGATGACGGGACGCTGGTTGAGCGAGAACGACGCGATACCGCGGATGCGGAGGTCCTGCCCGCCGCCGACGCCACCGCCGACGCCCACCGAACGCACGCCGGCCACCTTGTTGGCCAGCACGTTCGAGATGTTGTTCACGGGCATGATGTCCTGCTGCGCGGCCACGTCCATCGAGCCGATCGACGCGCCGATCTTGCGCTTCTCCACTGCGCCACCGGTCCCGGTGACGACGACCTGCTGCAGTTCGACCGCCGATGCCGCAATGCGGAAGTTCACCGTCGCCGTGTCATTCGCGGCGATCGTGACGGTCTGCACTTCGGGACGGAAGCCAATGCGCGTCACGCGCACCGTCTGCGACCCTACACGAACGTTGCGCATGAAATAGCGCCCCGCGTCGTCGGTGTTCGCGCCGGCTGCTGCATCGCCGACGACCTGCACGCGCGCGCCATTGACTGGCGCGCCCGATGCGCGGTCGACGACCGTGCCTTGCAGCATTCCCGATCCTTGTGCCTGGGCCAACCCCGGGAGAACCCCGAAGGCAAGCGCCAGGAGCCATCGCCGTGTCGTCCGATTTCCTGGAGAACGAGTCGAGTGCATGGTTCCTCTTGCGTGAGTGGTGGGCAACTGCATCCGTGTGGTGCGGACAGTGCGCAGCGCAACGACGGTGGGACGCGGGCGGGGAACCTCGCGAGTTCCCTACCCGCGCGTTAAGGCTGCGCGAAACATTGCATACAATATCAACGGACCCGTGTGCGTCAACAGCGATGTTGCGACGTCTGCTGTAACAGGGATGGAAGGCCAGTATCTGCCTGTAGTTGGATGAATCGCCCGTCCCATTTCCGGGACGACACGTGATCCAATCGCAACCATTCGCACCACCTCACGGACGCCTGCGTCGAATGTCCATGCGACATACGGTAGCTTTCATGCATACGCACACCTGATTCCGCATGCTGCAATTCGCGACCTCGTTCGAAAAAGAACTCCTTGGCAATCCAATCGCCGACTGGCTGACCGCCGCCGGTGTCGCCATCGGCGTCGCGCTCCTCCTTCTCGCCATCAAGATCGTGGCGGGGCGCCGACTCGCCGCGATCGCCAAACGCACCGCCACCGATCTCGATGACCTCGTCGTCGATCTCATCGAGCGAACGCGCCTCTACTTCATCGCCGCCCTCGCGATCCGCGCCGGATCGCCGCTCCTCACCTTCCTCCCCGCCGTCCACGAGGGAATTCGCGATCTCACCACGATCGCCTTTCTCCTCCAGCTCGCCCGCTGGGCGACGGGACTCATCACCTTCTGGCTCGCCAAGTGGGCACGCTCACGCGCCGGCAGCGATGAGCGCGCCACCTCCGCGACCTTCAAGGCAATCGCTGCCGTCGCGCAAGTGGTGATCTGGCTCGTCGTCATTCTCCTGGCGCTCAAGAACGTCTGGGATTTCGACATCACCGCGCTCGTCACGGGGCTCGGCGTCGGCGGCATTGCGGTCGCCCTCGCGGTGCAGAACATCCTCGGCGACGCCTTCGCTGCTCTCTCCATCGTGCTCGACAAGCCGTTCGACATCGGCGACACGATCGCCGTCGACACGTTCGTCGGTCAGGTCGAGCACATCGGACTCAAGACCACACGCATCCGCGCACTCGGCGGCGAGCAGGTCATCTTCGCCAACTCCGAGCTGCTCAAGAGCCGCGTGCGCAACCTGCGACGCATGATGGAACGTCGCATCGTCTTCACTCTCGGCGCCACGTACGACACGCCGCCAGCGCTCGTCGAACGCGTGCCATCCATCATTCGCTCCATCATCGAGGCGACGCCGAACACGAGATTCGATCGCGCGCACTTCGCGCGCTACATGGACTCGTCGCTCGAGTTCGAGGCCGTCTACTACGTCACGTCGCCCGAGTACATCGTCTATATGGACGCGCACCAGGCGATAAACCTCGCACTCCTGCGACAGTTCAACGATTTGGGGATCTCGTTCGCCTTTCCGACCCGCACGATCATCCAGCAGACGGTGGAACCGGGTCCGGGAGAGGGGCCGCCGAGCAGTGCGACCAGCGCATCCACGACACCCGCTGGCGCGGCGGGCGCGACGCTGCCGGCGGGTCCGATGCCCGGATCAGCTGCTGCTGGTTAGTAAGATCGATGCGAACCGGCGCGACAGTGCGCCGCGCACGAGCCTAACGGGCGCTGAGTGTCAGTGCCCCGCGGCGCAGTACTCCCACGCGGCGCGCCGCTCGGCGCGCTCGGTGAAGTCGACCCCCGCGCGCCCATCGTCGGGGCGCGCGGCGCGCCAGAGGATCGCGTCGCGCACCTCGTCGATCACCGAGTCGCGCGTCGACGGCTCCCACGGCGCGCCGCCTAACGCCCTGAAACGCCACGCCGCGGTTGGCACGCCGCGCGCGTAGTCGCCCCAGCGCTGCGCGAGTCCGCGCGCCCGCGCGTCGGCCGCGAAGAACATCGCGTCACGCACGGCATCGGTGTCGCGCCCCTTCATGCTCGGCGACTCGAGGAGACAGGTCCACCCGGACGCCGAGTCGGATGCCGCACGCAGCATGATCACGTTTTCGACCACACCGTCGAAGCCGGATGCGGGGACACTCCGCACGTTGAGGCGCGAGAGCGGCGCGACCAGCGCGCGACGCACCGCATCGGCCACGCCGAACGGACGTTCGCTCCCGAAGGCCGCCGAGTACCATGCGACGATCGAGGGTTCGACCGCGGTGATTTCGCGCAGCGCATCGAGCGTTGCGTCGCTCTCGATCACCCCGGTCCGCGGGGGCGATGCCGACGCATAGCCGGTGATCATCGCGTCCTGCACCGAGCTGAGATAGCCGTTCATACGCCCGCGACGCGCGAGGGCGTTCGCCACGAACCAGTCGACCCCGCGCGCGAACGCTTCGGTCGGACGATCGGCCTGCACCGGAGACGAAAGACTCTCGCGACGTGGGCGCGACGCACTCGCCAGTCGCCGCACCGTCGCCGAAAACTCGTCGCTGAACTGTCGCACAGAGCGATCGGTGCGGTAGCCGCCGCGCAGCCCATACCGACGCCGCGCGGCTTGCCAGTCGAGATCGTGCGCGAGTTCGTGCGCCATCGCCCCTGCGCTGGTGGCCAGCGGGAAGTAGACGGTGCGCGATCCCGGGTCGTGCAGCGCAAGCGCCTTGTCGGCGAGCGGCGAGTCACCGAAGCGAACATTGAGTCCGCGCAGGCTCAGGTCGGGAAAGACCGTCGTGAGGTCGTTCACGACCTCGGCAAGCATGCGCGTGAAGTAGGGGCGCCAGCGGTTCGGGACGCGATCGTCGAAGGTGAGCGAGGCGAGCCCGAGCCGACTCTGCAACTCCAGCGCGGCAGGCCCGTCGTCACCGGGAAGCCAGGCACGCTCCTGGGCGTACGCGCGCATCGCCACGCTCGCGGTGAGAAGCGCGAGCGACGGTTCGCTCGCCGCTCCACCGCTCGCGGCACGCAGGCGCGCGAGCTCCGCAACCAGCGACTCCTCGGTACGCACGCGGGCGACGAACTCGTGTCGCGCACGGCGGAGCGCCGGCGAGCCAGGCGCGCTGGTCACAAACGATGCGTAGCCGCCGATGGTGACGGTCACCGGCGCCTGAGGCGGGGCGCCGCGGTCGGCAACGAGCGCCGCCGCCATCGCGCCAGCCACCCCGCCCAGCGCTCGCCGCGTTTCGGCCGGCGGCTCGACCGGCTCGCCGGGATTCCGGCTCAGCGAGTCGAGGCGCGCCGTCAGCAGTGGCAAGAGACGCACTGCGGCCGCCTCGTCTCCGGGTGCCGGCGGATCGACCAGCGGACGTTCGACGCCGAATCGGCGCGCCGCACGCCACAGCGGGACGAGGTCGACCGCCTCCATACGCTGCCGGCGCGCTTCGGCGACCAGCGCATCGACATCGCGCATCGCCAGCGCGCGGTCGCGCGCCTGGGCGATCGCCGCCAGCGCGACGGCCGGCGCCCGATGCGACACCGCACCCGATGCGGTTCCCACGGTATAGGCGAGGCGCAGGGCCAGCTCGGCGACCCGCGGCGAGCGATTTCCCGTCGTGACCGACTCCATGAATTCGCGGTGCAGCAATCCCGTCCCGTCGACCGGATGCACCGCGATCAGCGAGAGCGCCTCGGGCGGTGTGGCGTAACTCGCCCCCGACTGCGTGCGCGCGAGGATCGCCTCGGCGAGCGGGCGGCGCGATGCTTCGGGGATGAGCGGGTCGCGCAGCACGTAGTCGATCAGCCGAAATGGGCTCCCCACGCCGAGCCGCAGGCGCTCGAGGTAGAGGGCGGCCATCACCGAGCCGGGCGACATTTCCCGCGCCGACTGGTGCGAGAGCGCCCCTTCGACCGAGTCGGCCCAGCGCGCGCCTAACGAAAGCTCGTGCGCGATCTCCGGCCGGCGTGGCGACATGGGCGTACGCACGACAGCGACCACGCCCGCGCCAAGCGCGACCGCCGTCGCCGCGACTACCCACGTCGCGCGTGATATCCCGTGAAGCCAGGTCCGTTGCATCCGACTCTCGAGCTCCTTCGATTGCTACGCCTACCAGTCCGCTTTCGCTCGTACCCCCGCGCCGTCCCTCAGTACCCGGCAGCGCGCGTGACGTCGCAGCATCCGCGCAGAAGACCACCGAGAAGACCATCGACACGCTGGCGTCGTCACGCGGCGACCTGCGCCAGCATCCGCTAGCTTATGGCCGATGCTTCGTCGCCTTTCCCTGCTCACCCTCGCTTCGCTGCTCGGCGTCGCCTCGACGGTACACGCGCAGGGCGACTCCCTTTCGTCTCGCACTCGCGTCGGTCTCGCCGCCGTCAGTGCCATTGCAGCGAGCGCGGGCTATTCCAGCATCCAGCGCGGTTATCACGGTCTCTCGATCGATGGCGCCGTCGACTTCGGACATGTCACGACACCACGCATTCGACTCCTCGCCGACGTCGAATACCTCCTCTCGTTTCCGAAGTCGGAGTACGTACAGTCGGAGAACCGGACGTACCGCAACAACTTTCGCGACCTGTCGGGGACGATCGCCTTCGCCTTCCACCCCAATTCCCCTGCGTCCGGCTTCACGCCGTACGCGCTGACCGGGCTCGGGGTGCACGTCCTTTCCAGTAGTTTCGGCTCGTTGGCGATCGACACGAGGTACAACACCAACAACTTCGGTCTCCTACTCGGCGGGGGGGCGCGCCTTCGCGTCGGCTCGGGACGGCGGGCGCTCTTCGCCGAGGTGCGGCGCGTCCTGTCGCAGGACGTCAGCCGCACCAGCGTGCACGTCGGCGTCGCGGCGCTGCTCGGAGAGCTCAGCGCGCGCGAGCGCTCATCTCAGAGATAGGCGTCGGTGTCCGGACTGCGCTGTTCGCTCGCGTGACCGGCGGCTACCTGCGAGACGACCTGTTTTCAGACGAGCTCGGCGTCGAGTTCGAGGGCAACGTTCCCCTTGATGGCCTTCGAAATCGGACAGCCTTCCTTCGTGGCCGCGGCGACCGCCTGAAAATCCTCCTTCGAGATGCCAGGGACGGTGGCGCGAACGGTGAGCTTCATCGTCGTGACGGTGAACGCCTCGTTCACCCGCTCCACGGTGCACGCCGCCTTGGTGTCGACGCGCGTCGCAGGGAAGCCCTTCCCCTCGAGACCAGCGCTGAGCGCCATGCTGAAGCACGCTGCCTCGGCAGCCGCGAGGAGTTCTTCCGGGTTCGAACCCTTCTCGTCGCCGAAGCGCGTCACGAAGGAGACGTTGCCGCTGATGACACCGGACTCACCGGTGAACGTTCCCTTGCCGGTCTTGAGGCCGCCTTCCCAGGTGGCCGATGCGTGACGAGTGGGCATGATGCGCGGGGCTGAGGATTCGGGGAGTAATGGATGCTGATCCCGTACATTCTAAGTGCGCACGCACGCATGCCACCCCCCACGCGGCAACAACGGCGTCGAGCCACGGCACTGGCACGACGCCGTTGCGTGGTTAGGCTTCCGTGATGCCTTCACCGTCCCCATCCATTCCTCCTGCGCTGCAGAAGGTACTGCGGCGATTCGAGTCGCTCGGGCGAGAGGAAAAGATGGCTGCGCTCGTGTCGTACGCGCGCAAGCTCGAGCCGCTCCCCGACCGGTATCGCGACATCGCCGACGAGGCGTTCTCGGTCCCCGAATGCCAAACGCCCGTTCGCCTCTTTCCCGAGGTCGAAAACGGGCGCATCCGATTTCACGCCGACATCGACGTGCGCCAATCGCCTACGGTGGCCGCCTTCCTGAGCCTCGTCTTTCAGGCCGTGAACGGCGAACCGCCATCGACGACGCTGGCGATCCCCGCCGACTTCGTGCGGGTGGTGATGCACAGCGTGGGATTAGGGACCCGGGAAGTCGGGCTCGAGGCGATCGTCGCCCGTCTCAAGCGATATGCCCGAGCCGCTGCCGACCAGGCATCCGACGAACCGGGGGCGCCGACGTCCAGCACGCCGCATCCTGCCTAACGCATCGCACGCCCTGCTTCTCGGCGAGCGTCCGCGAGCGTTCGCGAACGTCCGCGAGCGTCAACGTTTCGCCTGTCCGTCCCGTCTCTGATCGCGCGCCCTTTCTCCGGAGCCCCCATGTCCCAGAGCTTCAAGAGTCACACGCGCTGGAACCCCGCGTTCCACTTTGTTGCGTCGCCGATTCTCGCCATCAACCTCTTCCTGCACGCACGCGACCTGCTTCGTGCCCCGTCGGGTAACACCGCCTGGGAAACGCTGCTGGCGTTCGGTCTCTGGCTCGGGATCGCGCTTGGGCGCTCCCAGGCCATCTCCGTGCAGGATCGTCTGATCCGCCTCGAGGAAACCTTGCGGCTGCAGCGACTCCTCCCGCCCGAGGAGCACGCCGGCATTGCATCGCTCGACCGGCGTCAGTTCATCGCCCTTCGTTTCGCCTCGGACGCCGAGCTCCCCGCCCTCTATCGCCGTGTACGCAACGGCGAGTTTGGTAAGCCGGCGGAGATCAAGCAGGCCATCGTGAACTGGCGCCCGGATACACTCCGCGTCTAACCTCCCATCTCCCGTCCCCCGACCGCTTTTCCATGACTCCCGCATTCTGGCGCCGTTGGCACCGTTGGATCGGCTTTCCCGCCGCGCTCTTTCTCCTGTTCGCATCGATCACCGGCTTCTTCGTGGCGGGAACCGAATTCTTCGGCGAGGACGAAGCGCTGCGCGAGCGGACGCGCGACCTGGTGAGCCCCATGACCACGTCGTCGCCGGCGCCGGAATGGAGCGAGCCACTGCAGAAGGCGCTCGCCACCGTCACGGCGAAGGACGGGAGCATGCCGATCGACAAGATCGAGATGCAGTTCAAGGGCGACCAGCCGACCATCGCGATCTTCACGGGGAAGCCAACCGGTGGCGAGGATCGCAAGTTCGTGGTCAGCGCCAAGACGGGGGAGCTCCTCTCGACCGAGGCGTATGCGGACAAGCCGCTCCTCTATCGCATGCACAGCGGCGAGGCGTTCGGCGACGGCGGTCTCGTCTTCGCGATGGGGTGGGCCCTCTGCCTTGCCGCGCTCACCATCAGCGGCCTCCTCATCTACTGGCGCATGCGCCGGAAGGATGCGACGGGGCTACGGCGCTTCTTCTGGTAGGAAGCGTCGTCGCTCACGGCATGCGTTAGGCCTGCCGTCGCGAGCACCTCATGCGCGAAGCGCCCCCCGCGAAACGCGCGAGGGGCGCTCGTTCAACTCCGATCCATCGCGCTACCGGTCATCGCATCCGTCGTCGACTGCCTCGAGCCGGCGCAGCGCCCTGATGCGATGGCCGCCTCCTTGTGAGGTGACGCCTAGTTCGTGCGCGACAGCGAGAGCGACAGCACGATGTTGCGTCGCAATCCCGGCTCGAACGCGACAGGGACGTTGTTCACCACGTCGGGATTGAGAAAGGCCGAGGCGAGATAGCGGCGATCGCCCACGTTGTTGATCGCCACGAAGCCGCGCACGCCGACGCCGCCGCCTAACGCGACCGGCCGGTCGAGCGAGAGCGTCGTTCCGACGATCGCGTAGCCAGGAACGGTGACGAGGTTGGCGTCGTCGGCGTAATACTTCCCGAACCCTTGCGTGGTGACGCGCCAGGCGAGGCCGCGCAGCGCGGGAGGGGCCACGCCAACGGTGAGCGAGCCGAAGACGTCGGGGACGCCGACCACGCGATTCCCGGAGTAGTCGGCGAAGACGCCGGCCTTCGCCGGGTTGTAGTGCACCGAATCCACGAGGTACTTCTCGTACGTGTTGCGGGAGAACGTCAGCGCGGTCTCCACCAGCAAACCGCCGGCCGCACGCGCGTCGAGCCCGAATTCCAGCCCGCGGCGCCGCGCCTCGCCGGCCGTGAGGTAAAAGCGTCCGCCGCGATACGGGACGATCTCGTTCTGCACGTTGGTCTGGTACGCCGCCACGTCGTACGAAACCTGGCGCAGTGCCCCGTTCCCACTAAAGACGATCTGCTTGGTCCCGACCTCCACGGTCGTCGAACGAATGGGGTCGAGGAGCGGGTTGATCCCGTAGAGCGTGTCCTGCCCGAACGTCCCCACCGGATCCGTCTCGTTCCCCGCCGGCGCCTCGACGCCGCCACCGAGATTCGCATAGAAGGCGTGGGTCGGCGATGCCCGGAACGTGAGCCCGATCTTGGGCGTCACCCGCGTGAACGAGCGCTGGTCGTTGAGCTTCGGATTGATGAACGACCGGGCGATGTAGCGGATGTCGTCGTAGCGCGCACCTAACGACGCCGTCCACTGCTCGCCGAGGTCCATCTCCTCCGTCACGAAGGCGCCGAAGTTCGCCGCTCCTTCGCGCTTGTTGTCGCGGATGGTCGTCCCGCGCTCGCCGTCGGCCGTGAGCGAGTAGAAAAGGATCGCGCCGTCCTGGTACGCCACGTCGGTTCCGGCGAGGAACCGGCTTCGCACGGTTGGCGAAAGCGTCGCCCGGTTCTGGTAGGTGAAGTTCCCGCCGGTGTGGTAGCGCGTGAAGTCGCGGAAGGTCCCGCGCTCCGATCGTTGCAAATACTTAGGGTTGACGTACAGCATCCCGCCGACCTCGTTCGACTCGCCGATCCGGTGCGTCACCGACGCTCCGAGCCGCCCTAACCGGTTGTAGCGCCGTTCGCGCCGCGAGGCATATGTCGCATTCGCCTGCTCCGGATCCGCTTCGGCCTCCGCGCGGGTGAGCGGTCCCGGAATGCTGAAATAGTTGTTGGAGCCCATCGCGAAGACGCTCACGTCGGTTCCGTCGCCCAGCGTCGCGGTATAGCCGAGGTTGAGGAGCGCGCGGCGTGAGTCCGACGACACGCGGTAGCCGTCGAAGGTCGTGTTCGTGAAGGAACTGAACACGCGCCCGGACCCCACATCGCTCCCCGCACGCACCACCGCGCGATTGAGTCCGTACGTTCCCGTCGCCAGCTCGGCCGATACACCGCTGTTCTCGAACGTCGGCACGGTCGAAACGGCGACGAGGCCGCCGGCCGCATTCCCCCAGAGCGCCGAGGCGTTCGAACGCACCACATCGATCCGCTCGGCCGCACCCAGGTCGATCCCGTCGAACGAGGTGCGACCGTCGGGTTCCGTCTCCGGGAAGCCGTCGAGGAGCACCCGAATTCCGCGCGAGGTGCCGGCGTTCGAGCGATCGCCCGCGCCACGCGCACCGAATCCCCGGATCACGATGCGCACGTCGGAGTTGCCGTATCGCGACTGGGCGAGAACGCCAGGGACCGACGAGAGTGCTTCGTCCAGGCCGTATCCGCGGGTTCGATGCAGCTTGTCCTGATCGATGATCGAGATCGCGAGCGGGATGGTGATGGTCGTGCGGTCCGACCCGCGGGCCGTAATCGTGATGGGAGCGAGGCGGGATTTCGCCGAATCCGCAGCGCTCTCGGAGCGGGTGTCCTGTGCGTCCGCACCTGCCGACAGGCACGAGAGGAGCGATCCGACGGTCAAGAGTGACAGGCGACGTGACATGGTCTTGCGGGCGCGAAAGTGGAAGCGGCTGAGGCGAGTGCGCGAAGATAATGCAAAGTCATGAAAAATTAACGATCACTCTAAGGGCTATCGTCGCGATGCGCAGTCGGGGACATTCCGATCCCGCTTCTCCGCGTCTTCCTGACACCCGTTCGCCGCGTCATGTCGTCGTTTCCGATCCTTATCAAGCAGATCGGCCCGCTACTCATCGCTCTCGAAGACGCGCCGCGGCTCGCGCTGACCGATCACGGGGGGAGAACGATACGGCTCCCCGAGTGGAGAAACGTCGCGCTGTGCCGGTGCGGGGCCTCCAAGCGAAAGCCGTTCTGCGATGCGAGCCACAAGCTCATCGCCTGCGACGGCACGCTCGCCCCCAAGGTGCTCGCTCCACTCGCTCCCGCTCCACTGACGCCGGCGACCGAGACGACCGGCGGAGGGTCGCCGGCCACGTGACCGACAGCCGGACGTCGCTCGCACCCAACCCTGCCCCACGCAGCGACGCGGAGCTGGAGGAGCGCCTCAGTCGCCCGACCGAACGGGTGATCGAGGCGCTGCGAGCCACCCCCGGCGACCTCCTCATCCTGGGTGCCGGCGGGAAGATGGGCCCCTCGCTCACGGCGATGGCTCAGCGCGCCACACTCGCGATCGGCGACGGTCGGCACGTCATCGCCGTCTCGCGCTGGGGGAACGCCGCCGACGCCGCACGACTCGAGTCGATGGGTGTGACAGTCGTCCGCACCGACCTCCTGGAGCCAGGCGCGCTCGATCCACTCCCCGACGCACCGAACATCATCTACATGGCCGGGCAGAAGTTCGGGACGCGTGACGCCCCGGCGCTCACCTGGATGACCAACACCATCCTCCCGTCGCGCGCCGTCGCGCGCTTTCGCGAGTCGCGTTTCGTCGCCTTCTCCACGGGCAACGTCTATCCGCTCACCCCAGTCGAAGGACCTGGATCACTCGAAAGCGATGCGCTCGCGCCGGTGGGCGAATACGCCGCATCGTGCGTGGGGCGCGAGCGCGTCTTCGAAGATGCTGCGCAACGTTGGGGGACGCGCAGTGTGCTGTTCCGGCTCAACTACGCCGTCGACCTGCGCTACGGCGTCGTGGTAGATATCGCGCGGCGGCTGCTCGATGGCTCGCCGATCGACCTCGCCATGGGTTACGTGAACTGCATCTGGCAGGGCGATGCCAACGCCGCGGCGCTGACGGCGTTACCGCTGGCGGGAGCGCCGCCCCTCGCGCTCAACATCACCGGGCGCGAACGCCTCTCGGTGCGCGCCCTAGCGCTCGAACTCGGCGAGCGCCTCGGCTGCACGCCACGATTTGTCGGCACGGAGGGAAGCGACGCGCTGCTGAGCGACACGACACGCGCGCAAGGACTGGTCGGAGCGCCAACGATCGATGCGCCGACACTCGTGTCGTGGGTCGCCGAGTGGTTGCGAGCTGGTGGTCGCACGCTCGGCAAGGCGACGCGTTTCGAACGCCGCGACGGGAGCTTCTGAGTGAAAGCGCTACGCGAGCACCTCCTCGCCGGCCAGGTGATCCCGGCGCATCCACTCGCCCTCACCGCCCACCGCACGATCGACGAGCGGCGCCAGCGGGGGCTCACCCGCTACTACATCGATGCCGGAGCCGGCGGGATCGCCGTCGGTGTGCACACCACGCAGTTTGCCATTCGCTCTCACGGGATGCTGAAGGACGTGCTCACGCTTGCCGCGGAGACGGCGCGCGACTGGACCAGCAGCATCGGCTCGCCCAGGACCGGCAGGGCGAGCGACTCTCTCGCACTGATCGCCGGTGTCGTCGGCGACCGCGCGCAGGCACTCGGCGAGGCGGCGCTCGCGCGCGAACTGGGATACGACGCCGTGCTTCTCTCCCTCGGCGCGCTGGCATCCGCCACCGACGACGCGCTCGTCGATCATTGTCGCGCCATCGCCGAGGTGATGCCGGTAATCGGCTTCTACCTGCAGCCCGCCGTTGGAGGGCGGGTACTTTCCGCGCGGTTCTGGCAGCGATTCGCCGCGATCCCCGGTGTGGTGGCGATCAAGGTCGCGCCGTTCAACCGCTACCAGACGCTCGACGTCTTTCGCGCCGTCATCGCCGCGGGGCGTGACGACGTGGCGCTCTACACCGGGAATGACGACAACATCGTCGCCGACCTCCTCACGCCGGTCACGTTTCCCTGCAACGGCGCGCCAGTCACCCGCCACTTCGTCGGGGGCTTGCTGGGACAGTGGGCGGTGTGGACGCGCACGGCCGTCGAGATGCTGAGGGACCTGCGAATGCTCCGCCGGGACGGCGTCGCGAGCGGCGCCACGGCACGAGGAGACGCGATCGCGCAGTGGCTCGCGCGCGGAGCGGCGCTCACCGATGCCAACGCGGCAATCTTCGACGCACCGAACCGCTTTGCCGGGTGCATCGCCGGAATACACGAGGTGCTCCGCCGACACGGTCTCTTGGAGGGGACCTGGTGCCTCGATCCCGCCGAGGGGCTATCGCCCGGGCAGGCCGAGGCGCTCGATCGTGTTTGGCGCGACTATCCGTGGTTGCGCGACGACGAGTTCGTCGCCGATGGGCTCGAGCGCTGGCTCCACTGACGCGCGCGGTCGCCCGCCCGCCGCTCAGACGAGCTGCGCGTGCCAGGACGAGGACGCCTTCCGCGCGAAGTGGTCGCGCACCGCGCCAGCCGTCGTGACCGTCGTATCGAAGACTTCGGTATCGCCGTCGATCTCTCCCGCGCGTGCTCGCGCCGAGAAGGTCGCCCGGTCCACGCACTGCACCTCGCCGCGCGCATCGCGATAGAAGACCCGCCCGCCGGCCACCAGCGAGGTGCCTAACGAACGCTCCAGTCCTTGCAGGATGCGGAACAGCGCATCGATCGAACATCCCGAGGCACCCGCCGTCGACTGGTCGACGCCGATCACCAGGAAGTGCTGGTCGCGCCAGTCGCGCGCGCTGGTCAGCGGTTCCCCGTGCGCCGCCCATTGCGCCAGGTACGCGTCCACGTGACGAAGGAGCGGTGCGGAGAGCTCCTCGCCCAGCGCGTCGCCCGACCCAAAGACCCACACGCGCGCGTCGTCGGGGAGTGCGTCGAAATCCACCATCGGCATGCTGATCATCTCCCGCGGGGGCGTGGCCCCGCTCATCGGCGCTTCAAGTTACTTCGGGGAACGCGTGGTGTCGGCTGCTGGAGCCGACTGCGTCAGGGGGTGAGGCACGTCTCCCGGCGCACCGCCGCGTGTGCACGCGCTCGCGGGCACGGCGAAGACCTCGCCCGACGCGCGCTCGACGCGCGGTCGCGAACGGCTCGTGCGGATGCATGGCCCAAGATGCACGACGGCGGCACGCGAGGGAGTCGCGCACCGCCGCCGAGGACCGGTCGGTCGCCTAACGGGGAGACGCCGAACCGTTCCCGATCGATCTCGAACGAGTTACGGCTTGATCGCCGGAAGCTGGATCAGCGGCGTCCCGCCCCCAGAGACCTGCGGCATCGACCCGTTCCACTTGTCGATCAACCGGTACTGCACGAGCGTCGGCGTGAGGCTCTCGGCCAGGAGGCGGTTGGCGCGCGCCTGCGCCTCGGCCTCGGCGGTTATCGCCTTCGCACGCCCCGCCGCCTTGATCGAGTCGCCGCGCGCCTGGAATTCGTTCTTCTGCAACTCGTTCTGCGCGGTGAGCGCCTGCTGCTGCATCACGTTCTTGGTATTGATCGCATCGATGACCGATTGCGGCGCACGGAATTCGTTGAGCGTGAACTGCTTCACCATGATCCCGTATTGCATGAGTCGCTCCTGCAGCAGCCCCTGCACACGCGAGACCGTCTGGGCCTTCTTGGGACCCATGATGTCGGCGATGGCCTCGTCCCCAACGACCTCCTGCAGCGCCTGACGAATCGTCTGCTTGACGTAGCCATGCTGGATCGTGGTGATATCGGTGCGGAACGTCTGGTAGAGCGCCGGCACCTTCACCGGGTCGATCTCGAACGACATCGCCACGTCGAGCGAGACCGGCTGTCCCTCGACGCTGTTCACGTTGATCTCGTCGTTGTTTGGCGACCCTTCGTTGCTCTCGCGCGTGAGCACGAGCGTCTGCATGTAGATCGGATACTCCTCGATCGCCGTCAACAACGGATTGCGGAAGTGCAGCCCAGGCCCGAGCGGCGTGGCGTCCACGCCGCCGCCAGCCCGGTGGATGATGATCCCCACGTGCCCCGGCTCGACGTAGGTGAACATCGACGGCAGGAGGAAGATGAGCACGAACAGGACCGCAACGATGCGCAGCACCTTGCCGATCCCCCGGGAGCTTCCACCACTCGAGCGCGACCGCACCGAGTTCATCATGTCACCTAACGGGTTTGCCATACGGTCTCCTTGAAACATTCGGGACAGACGCGTTCACCTGACGGCAATCGCACCATCGCCTCTTCTGTCAGAGTCCCGTGAATCGGACAGGTCAGTGCTGCCTCCCGCTCGATCGCCTTGCGGTTCTGCACCTGCGTCCACCACTTGCCGAGCGGGGTGAAGGTGGTAAGGGCGAAAAAAAGAAGGGTACCAGCCGCCACGACCAGCGCGACGAATAGCACCCCTTCCATGATGATGGCAGCCATAGTTGTACCTGGACTACGAGCAGTCGCGACGGGCAGTTTCGACAGCGCGAGGCGCGGCGCGTCGACGCGCGCGATAAGCTACGCCCTCCTCGTCAGTCGTGTCGACCGCCGGACTTGGCAAGCGGCGGCGCGGGCGTCAGTTCGAGCCAACCCCCTCGGCGCGTAGCGCGCCCTCCAGTGCCGGGTGCGAGAAGGCGAAGCCCCCCTGCTCGAGCTTCGCCGGGAGGACGCGCTGCCCCTCGAGGACGGTCGCTTCGCCCATCTCGCCGTACAGGAGCTTGATGGCGAAGGCGGGGACGGGCGCGACGGTCGGGCGGTGCAGCACCTTTCCCAGTACGTCGGTGAATTGCGCGTTGGTGACCGGCGACGGCGCCGTGAGGTTCACCGCGCCGTCGAGCGGCGTCGCGAGGAGGAACTCCAGCGCGCGCAGCACGTCGGTGCGCGAGATCCAGCTCATCCACTGCTTGCCGCTGGCGATGGTCCCGCCAATACCTAACGAGAAGATCGGGAGCATCTTCCCGAGCGCGCCGCCGTCGGGATGCAGCACGACGCCGAGTCGCGGATGCACCACGCGAATTCCCGCCGCGCGCGCCGGATCGGCCGAAGACTCCCATGCCTGCGCGACCTCGGCGAGAAAGCCGCGCCCCGGTGCCGAACGCTCGTCGATCGGCTCGTCGCCGCGATCGCCGTAAATCCCGATCGCCGACATGCTCACCAGGACGCTCGGCTTGCGCGTGAGGCCAGCGAGGGTGCGCGCGAGGAGCGTGGTGCCGTCGACACGCGAATCGCGGATCGCGCGCTTGGCGTCATCGGTCCAGCGTTGCGCGAGGTTCTCTCCCGCCAGGTGCACGACGGCATCGACCCCCTCGAGGCGCGCCGCGTCGAGGTGCGACTTCGCGTCCCACTCGATGTCGGGCTGTTCGCCGCTCAGCTGCTCGCCGCTACGCTTCGCCCGTCCGATGGTGAGCACCGTGTGCCCGCCGGCGCGCAAACGCTCGACCAGGGGCGTGCCGATGAATCCGGTCGCCCCGGTGATCGCAACCTGCATGGAGATCCTCCCGCTCCGTCAGTTGGCGTCGCCGTCGATCAATCGCCAGAGATACCAGGAGGCGATGGTTCGATACGGCGCCCACTTGGCGCCAATGGTGTGAACCCGCTTGGAGTCGGGGAGCTTGCGAAGGCGGTACGCCTTCTGGATTCCCTTGCGAATCCCCAGGTCGAGTTCGGGAAGCACATCCGGGCGCCCGAGCCTGAACATCAGGAACATCTGCGCCGTCCACCGACCAACGCCCTTGATCGACGTGAGGTGCCCGATGACTTCGTCGTCGCCAAGCTCGTGCAGCGTATCGATCGGGAGCGCGCCGGCGGCGGCGCGTCCGGCGAGGTCGCGCAGGTAGCCCAGTTTCTGGCGGGAGATCCCCGCAGAACGCAGCGACTCGTCGGTGAGCGCCATGAGTGCTGCGGCGTGCGGGCGCTCATCGCCGAACAGTGTCGTGAAGCGACCATGGATGGTGCCGGCCGCTTTTCCCGAGAGCTGCTGGTAGATGATGGAGCGCGCAACCGCCTCGAAGTGGGTGAGGTGCGGGGCGGTCTGGAAACGACACGGGCCGACGGTCGCCACGACAGTGGCCATGACCGGGTCGACCCGTTTCAGATGATTGACGGCTTTGCGGAGCATGGCGGAAGACTACGCCGCCCTCTTGCTCCGCGCGACTAGATCTCGCCGCTCTCCAGCAGGCGCATGGCCAGCTCGGTCATCACTTCGGGCGAGTTGTACGCGCCGGACTCGAGGCGCATGCGAAGCTCGGCGATGCGCGTCGGGCTCAGGCGCTCGAGTCCGCGGTCACCCGGGACCGTGGTGATGCCATAGGCGACGATGCGTTCGTTCGTCGGCGGCGTCTCGACCACCGGCTCGAGATCGAAGGCGGGGGTCTGGCGATTCGGAAGGACGACGTCGTGCGTCGTTGGCGTGCTCGTATGACGAGTGGCGATGCGGCGTTCCACGTTGCCTCTGTGAGTGGGCTCCAATGACTGTTATCGGCCGTCGCGGCGGAAACTTGAGCGATTTTGGGCGATTCCGCCCATTTCTTTCCGGCACTTCCTGCCGCGTCCGGAACGATCTACCGAGCGAAGGATCGATCGCGGCTCGCCGACTTCCGGCGACGACGGCCGGGCGATCGAGCACAAGATCCCGCGCTGCAACGACTTGCAGAATCCCGCGGGCTCCCTCTCGCACCAAGTGTCGGCTGGCCCCGCCGTTGCTTTAGTCCCGATCTGTCACGACGCGCGACCGAATGGCTCGCCGTCGTCGAGCGAAGGATCGCTGTCGACTCAAGACCGGGGAATGGATTCCAATGGCCACCGCCACCGCCAGCCACGACGCCACCGGAGCCGCCGAGCGCGGCGCCAAGCATGCCGGCAACGGCGTTTCCCCCGAAAAGCGGCAGCAGCTCCTCAGTGAGCACCTGGGCCTGGTGTACCACGTGGCGCGCCAGCTCTGCCGCGCCAAGCAGATGGACGTCGAGCTGGATGAGCTGGTGAGCGCCGGGACGATCGGTCTCATCGAAGCGTTCAACAACTTCGACACCGCCCGCGGTCTCGCCTTCAGCACCTTCGCCGCTCCCCGGATCCGAGGTGCCATGCTCGACGAGCTGCGTCGACAGGATCACGTCCCCCGCTCGGTGCGCCGCCGCGCCCGCGAGCTGCACCGTGCGACCGAGGATCTCACGCGCGAGCTCGGGAAGGCCCCGGATCAGCAGCAACTCGCCGGCAGAATGGGGATCGACCTGCAGACGCTATTCCGGTGGCAGAGCGAAGGGGACAACTCGCGCTTCATTCCGTTGGAGCGCACGGTCGAAGGGGCACACAACGGGTCCCGGATTCCGCTCGAACACCTCATCGCGTCGAGCGAAGCCGACATCGACGATCGCCTAACGATGGGGCAGGAAGTCGCGCGCCTGCGCGCCTCCCTCCTCGCACTCCCCGAGCAGGAGCGGAACGTCCTCACGCTCTACTACTTCGAGGAGCTCAAGCTGCACGAGATCGCGGCGCTCCTCTCGGTGAGCGAGTCCCGCGTGTCGCAGATCCGGGCAAAGGCGATCGTCCGCCTTCGCAAGTCGATGGCTCCGCTGCGCGCACCGGTCGGCTGAGCGACGCGTCGTCCGGCTTCCGAACGATCACGACTGACTCCACGCTCGCGGCCCGAGCCGCGATCGGGCCCGACGCGCGATCGCGATGTCTTCAGCGCTCGAGGCCTTCTGCGCGATCTCGATCCGCGCCGAAGCTTCGGCCTACGCCGCGGTTACCTCGCGTTCGCGACGCCGCGCTTCGCGAAGGGTAGGGAGACGAAGCTCATAGCGGATGCGCTCACCCTGCGGCGCGTCGACCACCGTCACATCGACTTCGGCAAACGCATGGGCGAGCGCCTGACGAACGGCGTGCAGCAGGCTCCCTTCGCCTGCGAAGATCGTCTGCCCGGACGGTTGTGGCGCCTCCAGCACGAGACGCACCATCGCTGCGTCCCCCGTGTAGGCGAGGCGAAGCGGATCGGCGTTCCCTGATCGCAAGGCGTTACCGGCGCCGCTCTCGAGCACCACCAGCAAACAGCGCAGGAGCGCCGACGGGCGAACGAGGAGCGGATGGGTTTCGTCGTCTGCGTCCACCTCGACCGCGATGTCACGCAAGTCGGCGTGGTGCCCGTGCAGCTCCAGGACCTGCGGCACGATGTCCTGCAACCGGACCGGCTCGGCGCCGGCAAACGGCTCGGCTGGCATGCAGCGGAAGAGCTGCAGGAGATGATTGAGGCGCGCGACGTCGTCGGAGAGCGCGGTCAGCACCTCGGGCTCGAACGGCTCGCCATCGCGAAAGATGCCGACGATCGCCTCGAGGCTGGCAATGCGATTCGTGAGCTGGTGGTTCAGCCCCTTGAGCACCTTCTCGCTGACGCGCAGCCACTGGTCGCCCCAGAAACGAGCCGGGGTGGGACCTTCGGTGAGAATGTCAGTCGTCGGTTCGGCGATCCTTTCCACTTCATCGCTCCGGTCCTGCCATGAATTGCTGCTCATCGCGTCCGATCTCGTGTACGTGTGGACGCGTCTCGCGCCTCGTGGCAGAGGACGATTCAGTCACCGAAAGCGACACCGGCAGAAAATTCCGGCACCACCTCGCACCGCCCGACGCAGCGCGAACAAGCTAGCGACTGTGCAAGAGAACGCTCTGGCATCGTCAAGAAGGAAGGCCAACTTCCCGTAGTGGCTCGCCCACTCGTCCTCTCGTCTTCTCGTCTTCTCGTCTTCTGTCGTTTTCGTCTTCTCGTCTTCTGCTTTGATAGGACTGATGCAACGTCTCGCCCTCCTCCTTCTGCTTCCAGCCACCGTCGCTGCACAGGACTCGCCCGTGCGCCGGGCCGCCGAAACGATTTCGGAGAGTGACGTTCGCCGGCGGATCGAGATAGTCGCCGACGACTCGATGGGAGGGCGCGACACGCCATCGCGCGGACTCGACCTCACGGCGAACTACATCGCCGGCGAGTTCGCCAGGTTTGGTCTCGCTCCGGTACTCGACTCGTCGCGATTCGTGCAGCGATATGGCGTCGGACGCACGCGCCTGGACGGCGACGCGTCGCAGGCCTCGTTCACCGTCGACAGCGAGCGCGTCGTCGCGAGCGCGCGGCGCGACCTGGTCTACGTCTTCGGCCCCCGCACTGGGCGCCCCGTGTCGGCGCCGGTCGTCCTCGTCGGCGGTCCCTTGCAGCTGGACTCGGCGAAGCACCTCGACATCGCGGGGAAGATTCTCATCGTCGTCGGCGACGCGAAGGCGCCTAACGCCACGCCGGTCAACCAGTTCCTGAGCGGCGCGTTCGAGCGCAACCCGGCGGCGGTGATCATGGTGATGAACAACGACACCAACACCTTCGCCCGGCAGGTCGCCAACCAGTTTCGCGAACGCAGCGCGGTCGAAGGCGAGGAGCCCGACGATCCAGTGGTGACGATGGTGCATGAGCGCGTGCTCGGTGGAGTGATGCGGGCGGCGGGAATCGAACTCTCCACCTTTCGCCGTTCGCCGCGCTACACGGTGCGCGAACTTCCCTCGCTAACGGTTTCCGTCTCGCTCGCCAACGAGGGCGGGCTCGGCGACAGCGCGCCTAACGTGGTGGCAATGCTCGAGGGAAGCGACCCGGTGCTCAAGCACGAGTTCGTCCTCTTCTCGGCGCACATGGACCACGTCGGCGTCAACGCGCACGCCAAGGGGGATTCGATCTGGAACGGCGCCGACGACGATGCCTCGGGAACGGCGGGGGTCATCGAACTGGCGGAAGCCTTCAGCCAGGCCGGCGCGCGCCCCAAGCGATCGCTCCTGTTCCTGACAGTGAGCGGAGAGGAGAAGGGGCTATGGGGAAGCGAGTATTTCGCCACGCATTCGCCCGTCCCGCTCTCACAGATCGTCGCCGATCTCAACATCGACATGATCGGGCGCAACTGGCGCGACACGATCGTGGCGATCGGGCGCGAACACAGCGATCTCGGGGCGACGCTCGATCGGGTCGGCGCTGAGCATCCCGAGCTCGGCATGCACGCCATCGACGATCTCTGGCCGGACGAAAACTTCTACTTCCGCTCGGACCACTACAACTTCGCGCGCCGCGGCGTCCCGATCCTCTTCTTCTTCAACGGCACGCACCGGGACTATCACCAGCCGTCCGACTCGCCGGAGAAGATCGACGCGGAGAAAGAGGCGCGCATCCTTCGACTCATCTACTATCTCGGGCAGGAAATCGCCAACGCGCCGGAGCGACCGCAGTGGAAGCCCGAGAGCTACAAGAAGATCGTGGACAAGAAACGCGCCCCCTAGCACCGGAGTGCAGGGAGCGCGAGGGTCCGTGCAACATCTGCTGAAACGTCGCGGCTTACATAGTGAGCAGGAGCGCGCGCGCCGCCTGCAGCTCGTCATCGTTCACCAGGTGCCCCATCCCAGGATAGATGCGGGCGTCGACGTCACCCCCAAGCCCGCTCAGCACGTGCGCAGATTCCTGCACGCGCGCGAGCGGGACGTGCGAGTCTACATCGGAGCAGCCGAGGAAAACGGGCGTGCCACCGAGCGAGCCGGAATAGTCGCGCGGCGTTCCGTCGGGTCCGATGAGCCCTCCGCTGAAGCCGATGAGCGCACCGTAACGCTTCGCGTTCCGCGCTGCGAACTCCAGCGTCAGACATGCCCCCTGCGAGAAGCCGCACAGCGCGATGCGTTCGGCAGGTATTCCCTGCGCCACGATGTGCGCCACGAGATCGCCGAGCACCTGCAATCCCGAGCTGATGCCAGGCTCGTTGCGTTCGATCGGCGCGAGGAACGAGTTGGGATACCACGTATTCCCTGTCGCTTGCGGGGCGAACCAAGCGAGGTCATCGACGCCAAGCTGCGTGCCAAGCGTGAGGATGCTAGCCGCCGACGCACCGCGCCCGTGCGTGAGAATGAGTGCGCCGCGCGCCTGGCCCATCGGCGCGCCACCGGCGAGGACGGGGCCGCCCTGATGCGGTCCCTGAGTAATCGTCATGGTCAGTCTCCATTGATTTCAATTCACTTCACAAACCGTCGCCTGCCAACGCTCGCCGCCAGCGCGCTCGGCGACTATCTAGTGCCCTATCGTCACGCGGGCACGCCGCAGCGCGCACGCTGGTGTCGGCCGGCGACGAGCAGCTGCAATCGCGCCCCGGCCGACACCATCGTGCTACACCTGCAGCGGCTGCAGCTCGCGCTCGATATCCTCGCGCTCGGTCTCCAGCCATGCCGGGAGACGCAGCTGCGTCCCCAGCGACTCCACTTCCTCGTCGATCGTGAAGCCCGGCCCATCGGTCGCCACCTCGAGGAGGAGACCATCGGGATCGCGGAAGTAGATCGACTGGAAGTACGTCCGGTCCATCACCGGCGAGACCCCCACCCCTAACGAGAGGAGATGGTCGCGCCACGCCAGCTGCTCATCGGCAGACGAGGCGCGGAAGGCGAGATGGTGCGTCTGTCCCACGCCGCCGCGCGCCGCCTTTCCTCCCTTTGGCCAACCAAAGAACGTGAGCGCCGAGTGCGGCTTCACTTCCGTACCGTCGTACGAGCCCCAGAACCAGTGCTTCGTCGTCGGATCGTCCTGGTTGAACGACTTCTTGATCAGCGAAAGGCCGAGCGCGCTCTCATAGAAATCGTTGAGTCGCGGCAGGTCGCCGGTGATCGCGGAGACGTGGTGAATCCCCTCGAGCGCCATGTCGGGCGTGATCACCGGAACCGGCTCCGGATGCGTGCGAGCGGCGATCGCTGCCTCGTCACGCGCCCCGCGGATCTCGGCGCTGGTTGGCGGTGCGACCTCGGATTTGCCTAACGCCTCGATCGGTTCGTCGACCGCGTAGCCGGGACCGCGCGTCGCGATCTCCAGCACCTGGCCGTCGGGGTCACGAAAGTAGATCGATCGGAACCAGCCGCGATCGAAGGGACCGCTCACGGCAACGCCGGCATCGACGAGGCGGCGCTTCCACTTGAGCTGCGCCTCAGGTGTAGCCACGCCGAGCGCCAGATGATGGACCCCGCCAACGCCCCAGTGTCCGTGCGGGAGCCCCGCCCACTCGAAGAAAGTGAGGATCGTCCCCGGCGCACCGGTCGCGTCACCGAAGTAGAGATGATAGGACGAGGGGTCGTCGAAATTCACGGTGCGCTTCACCAGCCCCACTCCGAGCAGGTCGCGGTAGAAGACGAGGGTGCGACGCGCGTCCGACGAAACCATCGTCACGTGATGGAAGCCTGAGGTGGTGAACTTGGTCATGGTCGTGCTCCTGCGGTCCAGAGGTGCGGTTCGGATTGATTGTCTCAGAACTGAGATACTACACAACGAAGACGTGAGGGTCGAAAAAAGTGCCCGGGTTACTCGAGTTCCTCGGCGGCGAGTCCCAACTGCTTGAGGAGACGGATGGCATCGCCCTGTTCGGTGGCGTCGAGACCGCTCACCGCTTCGGTAATGCGCGCGGCGTGACGCGGAAAAATGCGGCGCAGGAGTCTGGTCCCCTCGCGCGTGAGTGCTGCGTAGCGCGCTCGGCGATCCTCGTCCGAGACACGTCGCTCCACCAATCCTTTACGCTCGAGGCGATCAACCAGAAAGGTGATACCGCCGCTCGAGACCAGGATGCGCTTCTGGATGTCGCCAAGGAGCGACTCGCCGCGATGGTACAGCAACTCCAGGACGGCGAACTCACCGATCGAGAGTCCTTCTTCGCGCACGTCGGCGATGGCGTGCTGCTGCACGGCGTTGAAGGCGCGAGCGAGCGTCACCCAGAGCTTGAGGGCGCGCTGTTGGTCAGCGGGAAGGTCGGCAGTAGACGCCGGCGTGGCGTCGTACGATCGCGGCATATATCTCAGTAATAAGATATATATGGCGACTCCGGGCGTCAATGCGCGTCTGGTCGGGATCGGCGCCGCCGAGTATTCTCTGCGCCCACACCCACCTGGTCACGGAGTCGAATCATGTCGTCGAAGGACGTCACGCATCACCGCTGGAGCGACATCCCGCTCGAGACGCTCTCGCCCCTGCTCGACCGCAAGCTCATCACCGGCGACGGGATGATGATCGCCCAGGTCTTTCTCAAGAAGGGGTGCATCGTTCCGCGACATCAGCACCACAACGAGCAGCTCACCTACATCATCGAAGGAGCGCTTCGCTTCTACCTCGGCGAGGACGAATCGCGCGTGCAGGACGTGCGCGCGGGCGAGGTGCTGCACATTCCGTCATGGGCGTGGCACAAGGCCGAAGCGCTCGAGGACACGCTCGACGTCGACATCTTCAATCCACCGCGCGAGGACTGGCTGAACAAGACGGATGACTACCTGCGTGGTCCGAGTCGGTAGCTCGAGGCGCGTTGACGCGGGCGCAAGAAACTCATCGGTCCCCCGTCCGGACGGGGGACGGGGGACGGGGGTGCCTAACGGCTCTTCTTTCTGCCGTGCATCCAGTGACGGAGTGCTGAAAGGAGCGCGACTCCCACTCCCACTCCGATCAGGATCGTGCCCCAGTGGGTTTGTGCGGCGTGGAAGTCGGCGCGCGCGCCCCTCGACTCGCCGATGGGGGCCGGATAGGTGCCGTCGGCGATCGAGGTCAGCGAGCGGCGACCGACGGCGAAGAGCGCGACCCCCGCGGTGAGGCAGAGCGCGGCGACGGCGTCCACGAGGCGGTCGGTGCGGCGGACCTGCGGCGCGGCGGGCGCAGCAGCGGGTGACGAAGACGCGGTGGCGGCGGTGTCGACGGGCATCGGCGGAAAGGCGCGACTGGTGGCGGGCGCTCGCGATGTCTCCGACGCCCACTCATGGACGACAGGCGCGCCAGTACGGCACGAGCGATGGGAGCGCCCGCCTGAGCGTTCATCGATGGGCGGGTCGGCTCACCGCGCGTGACGCCGAGGTGACGGGGCTCTCTATCGTAGAGTCCTGTGCGTCACTCCACGAAGGTGTTGCCACGCAAGGCGTTGCTGGCTCGCCTGTCGATCGTCCCTTGGCTGATGTCCCGCCCTTTCCGCTCCCTTCGCGACACCACCATCGGCCGCATCGCCTCGATCGCTGGAGCGGTGCTGATCATCGTCCTTGCCGGCGGCGCCGTCAGCGGCACGAACGTGGCGGCGGCGTTCACGCGATCGGCCGAGCGAAAGGCTCCGCGAGCCGAACTGGTGAACGTTCCGGTTGTCGCCAACGGGAGCGTAGCCGTCTCCACGGCGGTCGACCTCGAGCCGCTCAGAGGTCGCTCAGGCCGACTGCGCATGCGGATGATGGCGATCGACGAGATCGACGCGTATCCGGCGCTCATCGAAAAGCTTGGCGACGCGATTCGTACTCCCGGCGTGCACACGCTCCCGGCTTCGAACGCCGATTCGTCGTTTGCCATCGCCACGCTCACGCCGTGGCGGCGCAAGCTCGGGAGCTACGTGAACGGCTACAACATGGGGTTCTGGCCGGGCGAACGTCGCATCGTCACCGCGCAGTACGAGAATCCCGAAGGCTTCATCGAGGTATCGCGAGAGGACGCCGCGACGCGTCTCTCGACGCACTTCGCACTGCGCGATTTTCTCACGCACGATCAGGAACACATCTGGCCCAAGTACGTCGTGGTGCGCGAGGACCTGATCGACAAGCTCGAACTCGTCCTCGAGTCGCTGCAGTCCTTTGGAGTGGCTACGCAGAATGTCGTCGTGCTCTCGGGATTCCGCTCGCCGCAGTACAACGCGCGCGGCGTCGCCGAGGGGATGGCGCGCTCGAGCCGGCACCAGTTCGGCGACGCGGCCGACATCATCATCGATGCCAACCACGACGGGCGCATGGATGACCTCAACAACGACGGCCGTGTCAACTTCGACGATACGCAGGTGATCGATCGCGCCGTTGGGTTGGTCGAGCACAAGTACCCCGACCTCGTCGGTGGACTCGGTCTCTATCACGAGATCGGACCGAGCGGGCCGTTCGTGCACATCGACGTCCGCGGGACGCGGGCTCGCTGGACGAATGCCGTCCGACGCGGCGCCTCGTCGCGCGTGGCATCGAGCTGGCCGGGCGTGACCAGCGACGTGGTTCAGCCGTCTGGAGCATGTCAGGCCGAGGGACCGATGGCGGTCCTCTGCCAGGGGCGCCGGTAGGCGGCAAGCCTGCAGGGGAGGGCCATTACGACAAATGAGACGGTGCTTTGGCACCGTCTCATTTGCGTTCTCAGAAGATGAGAAGACGAGAAGACGAGGGGCTACTTGTCAGGGCGGACGAGGTGATACCGCCACTCGTCGACGATCTTGCCGTCCTTGATGGCGGCTTTCTCGGCCAAGTAACTCAAGGTGAAGCCGCACTTCTCGAGGACGTTGGCTGACGCTCGGTTGTTGGTGAAGACGCTCGCGTGCAGGTGCTGCAGTTCCGTCGTCTCCCACAACCACGCGATGAAGCCCGTGAGCGCGTCGGTGGCGAGTCCCTTCCCGCGCGCTTCGGCGGCGAGCCAGTAGCCCACCTCGCCTGAGATCCGGTTGATATCCTCGCCGGGCGTTACGCCGACGGAGCCCATCACAACATCGTCGACGGTGATGGCGAGGTTGCGCTCGGGCTCGTCGGCCGACACGCGGGCGATGAAGTCCTCGGCGTCGGCGAGAGTGTAGGGCGACGGGAAACGATCGCGCAGCATGCGCCAGACGTCGCGATCGTCGGCGATCGCGGCGAGGCGACTGGCGTCTGATGTGCGCCACGAGCGAAGGGTGCAGCGTGAGAGTGCCCGGTGCATCGGAAACCTAACTCCTGATTGCTTCGCTGGTGTGGCGCGTCGCCTGGAGACTACCGTCGCCGTGCTCGGGCCGGCGCACTACTCCCGCGTCGAGCGCGCCATCGGAGCGTCATGCCGAGCAACATCTGTCGCGCGGAGCGCGGCGTCCAGCGCCGAGCGTGCCGTCCAGCGTCAAGCCTGCTCTCCAGCGCCGAGCGCACGCTCCAGCGCGGATGGCGCCGTGGAGCACTCACCCTCCGAGTGCTCGCTTGTGCCTCTCGGCGACGCCCGTACATTCGCGTCGATGCCGCGACGACTTCCGGGGCGATGCCTGCAAGCGTCGCCGATGCCTTCCACGCGGGGAGTTTCCGATGTCCGAGTTCGAGCATTGCGTCGTTACTGGTACTCAGACGACTGACGGCACAATTCCCCGACCGATGGTCGCGCGCGTCGTGCGGCTGGCGGTGGCGATTGGCGTGATGGCGGCGGCGGGGAGCGCGCGAACGCTCGAAGCGCAGCAGATCGCGATCTCGGCGCGCCGCGTCTTCGATGGAAATCGCATGCTCGACAACGTGACCGTGGTGGTCGACGGGGCGCGCATCACCAGCGTGGGCGCGCTCCCGGCGACGTTTCGCGGTGCGCGCTACGACCTGGGCGACGCGACGCTGATGCCGGGGATCATCGACGTGCACGATCACGTCGTCTGGCACTTCAACGCCGAGGGGCGCTTCCATACGCGTAGCGACGGCGAGACGCCGGCGCAGGAGGCTATCGCGGCGGCGGGGAATGCATACGCGACGCTCATGTCGGGCGTCACGACGATCCAGTCCCCCGGCTCGCCGGAGGATGCCGACCTTCGCAGCGCGATCGGGCGCGGGGAGCTCCCCGGCCCGCGCATCCTCACGTCGCTCGGCTCGCTCAACGAGTCGAGCGGTTCGCCCGACGAGCTGCGGACGAAGATCCGCGATTTCAAGGCACGCGGCGCTGACCTCATCAAGCTCTTCGCCTCGCAGTCGATTCGCGATGGCGGTGCCCCGACGATGACCGATGCGCAGCTGCAAGCCGCGTGCGGCGAGGCGCACGCGCAGGGACTGCGCGTCCTCGTGCACGCGCACGCGGCCGAGGCGATGAAGCGGGCCATCAACGCCGGGTGCGACCAGATCGAGCATGGGATCTTCGCCACCGACGAGGTCTTGCAGCTGATGGTGCAGAAGGGGACGTATTTCTCGCCGCAGTGCGCGCTGGTCTTCACCAACTATCTCGACAATCGCGCCAAGTATCAGGGAATCGGCAACTACAACGATGCCGGCTTTGCCTCGATGCAGCAGTCGCTCCCGCTGGCGGTGGCGACGGTGCGCAAGGCGACGCAGACGAAAGGGCTCAAGGTTGTGTTCGGGACCGACGCGGTCGCCGGTGCGCACGGACGCAACGTCGAAGACCTGATCTGCCGCATCAGCCAGGCGGGGCAACCGACGCTCGAGGCGCTGCACAGCGCCACCGCGCTCAACGCGCAGTCGATGCGTCTGGCGGATTCGCTCGGCACGATCGCCCCGCGCATGCTCGCCGACCTGGTGGCGGTGCCGGGCGACGTGACCAAGGATGCGACGGCGCTCCGGCGCGTGCACTTCGTGATGAAGAACGGACGGATCTACCGGAACGAACGCGGGCGCTGACGCGCGTTAGGTGAGGCGGCACAGCACGGTGAGTTGCTGCGAGGAGTTTGACGACGGAGGCGGAGGGGCATGGATACATTGCTGAGCATCGCCCTCGGGATCGGGCTGGCCGCCGCGGCCGGGCTGCGCGTCTTCGTTCCGGTGTTCGGCGCGGGACTCGCGGCGCACGCCGGATTGATCTCGGTGGCGCCGAGCTTCGGCTGGATCGCGACGATGCCGGCGCTCATCGCCTTCGGGACGGCGACCGCGTTGGAGATCGTCGCGTACTACGTCCCGTGGCTCGACCACCTGCTCGACGTAATCGCATCTCCGGCTGCGGTCATCGCCGGCGTGGTGGCGAGTGCTGCGGTGATGACCGATCTCCCTCCGATGGTGACGTGGACGATCGCAATCATCGGCGGCGGAGGGATCGCCGGGACGATGCAGCTCCTCTCGGTTGGGGCGCGCTTCAAGTCGACGGTGACGACCGGTGGCCTGGCGAACCCGGTCGTCGCGACGGGTGAGGCGGCGGGGGCGATCGGGCTGACGGCCCTCGCGATCCTGTTGCCGCTGATCGCGCTCGCCTGCTGCATCGTGTTGGCGTTCGTACTCCTTCGACTGGCCAGGCGCCGGCGCGCCGATCGCGCTGCGTCGGTGCAATGACCCTATCTCACGCGACTCGGCTCATGCATTTCCCAGCGCTCCCCGTCCTCGCGCGCCTCCGCGCCCGTTTCTCCCTCCCCCGCATCGCGCTCTCGACGGCGCTGTGGGTCGCGTCGCCTGGCAGCAGCACGCGCGCGACCGCACAGGCGCCCATCCAAACCGACGCCGATCACTACACCCGCTACGAATTGTTGGAGCCCGGGAGTGCCAAGTTCCGGATCATCTATGAGGTCACCGCAACGGCGGCGGGCGCCACGAAGTACTACAACCCGATCCGAAAGGGGAGCATCGCGACCGACGAGCAGGTCTACGACCGAATGACAGGCGCGCCGCTTGCGTTCAGCGTCGTGAGCGGATTGGTCGCGCGGGCAGGTGGCGTGGCGCGCGCCGACACGACCGGCGAGTACATCATGGTCACGCTGGCGCGACCGGTACCGCGTGATGGCGAGGGACGCATTCGTATCGACAAGACGTACGAGGATGCGCGCTCGTACATCGCGGGCGGCGATTCGATCGTCTACACGCGCCCGTTAGGGATCCGGAAGAACGCCGTCGTGCTCCCGGTGGGGTACGACGTGGAGTCGGTGAACTACCCGTCGCAGATTCTCACGGAGCGCGATGGGCGCGTCTCGGTGTCGTTCATCAACACGGGAGTCGGCGAGGTACCCTTCGTGGTGAAGGGGCGGCGCACGAAGGCGGGTGCGAAGACGGCGGGCATGCCGAGGGGTGCGGCGGGAGCGCGTCCCGACCCGCGCCTGTCAGAGCGCGCGCACCAGGATCGCGAGATCGTGTACTTCCTGCAGCAGCCCGAGACACACGCCTTCGATCTCTATCACGACTACACCGAGTCGCGCCCTGGCATCGACAAGTACTTGAACGTCGTGCGGGCGGGGAGCAAGGCGTCGAACCCGTCGGCGCGCATCCTCGACACCGGCGAACCGCTCCAGACTCGCACGCTCAAGGGGAGCGCGATCACCGCGGCGAAGATCGACATCGGCGAGGCGGTCACCGCCGAGACGGAGGTCGTGGTCATCGACTTTCCGGCGATCCAGCCCGGACACTCGTCGCGACTGCGCATCAGCGAGACGTACACGGATCCGGCGCGTTACCTGCTCAAGGGCGACACGCTGGTGTGGGACCGCGCCTTCGGGCGCCCGGCGAACGCGATGGTCCTTCCCGTCGGGTGGGCGCTGACAAACTGCTCGGTGCCGGCCACGCTGTCGCGCACCGACGACGGGCGCGTACGACTCGATTTCGTGAACCCTCGTAACGACGACATCTCCGTTCTCGTCACTGCCGTGAGGCGCTAGATGGATACCATCACGATCTCCAAGTGGCACGAGCTGGTCGAGCAGACATTTGCCGGCTCCTTCAGCGAGCGATTGGAGCGCTATCGTTCGCCGTACGCGTTCCGCGGCATGGTGGCCGACTGGCCGGTCACCAGCTCGCTGCAGCGGCTTAGGCACGACGCCAGCACGCTGGGATTCATCGAGCGGGCGATGTTCCGAAACTTCAAGAAGTACGCGTACGCCGACTTCGATGCGAGCAACTCCGACTGGAAGTGGCTCTCGCTGGCGCAACACCACGGGCTCCCCACGCGCCTGCTCGATTGGACCTTTTCGCCGTTCGTGGCGATGCACTTCGCCACCAATGAGCTGGACAAGATGGACAAGGACGGCGTGCTCTGGATGGTGAACTTCGATCGCGCGCGCGACTACCTCCCGCGGTTCTTCCAGGAATCGCTGTCGCGGCACTACGCGCTCACCTTCAGCGTGGAGATGCTGGAGGAGGATCCGGCGCTCATCGACCCGTTCATCTTCGAGCGTACCGAAGGGACGCAGGACCCGTTCGTGATGTTTTTCGAGCCCCCGTCGCTCGACCCGCGCATCATCAACCAGTGGGGGCTCTTCTCCTTCACCAATCGCCTCGACGTACGGCTCGACGAGTGGCTCGTTGAGCGCGCCACCTACGACCCGGCGCTGGTGCGCAAGATCATCATCTCGGCATCGGCCAAGTGGGAGATCCGCGACAAGCTGGACAACATGAACCTCACCGAGCGCGTGCTGATGCCCGGGCTCGACGGATTGAGCACCTGGCTCAAGCGCTGGTACAGCCCCAAGTCGGCGCATCCGGTGGCGGCATCGCCCGGGCCGGTCCAGGCGGCGCCGGCGCTCCCCCCGGAGCCGCAGGCGGGCTCGCTCGTCGGGACGCGGCGCAAGGGGCGTGCACCGTCGAAGGGGACGAAGAACGCCAAGGGCCCAAAGCAATCGGCGAAATCGAGAGCGGCCCCCTCCCGCCAGCGTTCCGCCAAGGAGCGCAAACCCGGCGCGCGGGGGAGCGCGCGCGGCGCACGGGGACGACGTCCGCGTTAGGCTCGCGAGCGGCAGACGATGGCGGGAACGACGACGGGGCGCCGCGATGCGACGCCCCGTCTGCTATCCGACATGCTGGTCCTGCGTCGTGCTCAGGGGACGATCTTCATCACCTTGAACGGATCGCGCACCGGATCGTTGGGCGGCGCCAGCTTGCGCGACGCCTGGACCATCCGCTCGACCTCGGCCATCAGCTTGTCGTTGTTGAGGACGATGCCGTCCTTGATGGTGTTCACGATCCCCTTCGTGCGGTACATCTTGCCGTCCTTGTCGAGCGTGAGGTCGCCGAAGGAGTACATGAACTTGAGGTTCGCGGCCGGGTTGCCATCGACGAGGAGGAGATCGGCCTTGTAGCCGGGGCGCACGAGACCGAGGAGGGGCTCGCCCAGCGTCTGCGCCGAGTTGTAGGTCGCCGTCTTGAGGACCTCGAGGTTGTGCATCCCCGTCTCGCGCTGCAGCTGCAACTCGCGGATCGACGAGAAGCCGGGAGTCGCCCAGATGTAGTTGTCGTCGGTGCCGAAGGCGACGCGCCCGCCGCGCTTGTTGAACTCGTAGATCAGGTCACCCCAGAGACGGAATGCCGACGTCCAGTAGTACTCGTCATCGCTCGTCCAGTCGTAGTGGAACGCCCCGTGGTAGGCCGGGTTGGGCATGTTCCAGTTCCAGAGCGCCTGGTGCGTGTACTTGTCGGTCCACGGGAGCGAGGTGGCGCGGATCATGTCGCGGTTGGCCTCGTAGACCACGCGCGTGGGGAGCATGGTGACGCCGCACTTGACCAGCGAGTCGGCGACCTCGTTGAGGAGGCGCTCCTTGTTGGTGTACGTCCACACGCGCCCCGCCTCACGGAAGCGATCGTTCTCGTTGCCGTACGAGTAGTTGCGCGGGAAGTCCTGCGTCTTGTTGTCGAGCGCCGACTCGGCGTAGCCGTAGTGGTGCTCGATCATCGTGATGCCGGCGCAGGCCGCCTTGACCGCCTGCGTCACCGCGGTGTTGGATGGCTGCAGGTGGAACGAGGTGATCATCCCGTTCTCCTTGGCCGCCTTGGCGATCGCCGTCACCAGCTCGAGCGACCAGCCTAACGGGTCCATCGAGATGACGCGGTTGCCGTTGGCAGCCATCGCCTTCACCACCTGCGGCGCCATGGCCGGATTATCGAGCTCGGCGCGCGAGAACTTGGTGCCGGCACCGTAGCCCACGAGCGGGAACATGCGCGGCGCAACCATTTCGTTCGCCGCACTCTTCTTCGCTTCGGCCATCCCGTCGGCGTAGCCGCGGTCGGCGGCGTTCACCATCGTCGTCACGCCCATCGCCAGCTTGAGGTAGTAGACGTACTCGATCTCCTCGGGGAGCGTGCGGATGTGCGTGTGCAGGTCGATCATCCCCGGCATCACGTACTTGCCATCGGCCTCGATGACACGATCGCCGGTCATGCGACTGCCAGCGCCGCGACGCTCGGCGGCAACCGGATCGAATGGGACCATCTGGGTGATCATGTTCCCTTCGATCATGATGTCGTACGGGCCGGCCGGTGGGCCGCCGTGACCGGGGATCACCATCGCGTTGCGGATCACCAGCGACTTGTAGGGACCTTCACCCAGATCACCGTACTTGCGCGTGACGACTGTGGCGGGTGCGGACGCGGGGACCGCGGCACGTTGCTGCGCCGGGAGAGCTTGCGGTGGGAGCGCGACCACGGCAGCGCTTGCAGCTGCAATGAGCAGGGCGCGCGCGGAGAACGAGAGACCAGATGACGGGCGACGTGTCTGCGACATGGGGCGGGTGGGGAGCAGCGGGGAAAGTGCGAGGGGCGCGGTGCTCGCGCGGCGGGGGTGACGCTATCGGATGGACGCGGCGCGGGGAAGGATCGTTGATGAGCGAAGGGGGCGTCGGAAATAGGCGGCTCGAAGCGGTCCGTCCCGGCAACGTTACGTCGCTCACTTGACAGCGTCCTTGTGGAGATAAGAATTTATCTCTCCCCTTCACTGTCGACGTAGTGAGTCCTCCGCCGCGCGCCACCACGCTCTCTCGCCGCGAACGCCAGATCATGGACGTGGTGTATCGCCTCGGCTCGGCGACCGCGTCGCAGATTCGCGATGAGTTGCCGGAGCCGCCGCACGCAGCGGCGGTGCGGACGATGCTGCGCATCCTCGAGTCGAAGGGCGAATTGCGGCACAGCAAGGACGGGCAGCGGCACGTCTACTCGCCGACCACGTCGCGCAGTGCGGCGCAGCAGTCGGCGGTGCGGCACCTGATCAGCACATTCTTCAACGGTTCGCGGGCTGCCGCGGTGGCGGCGCTCCTCGACGATGACGAACGCGCGCTCTCGCCCAAGGAACGCGATGAGCTGGCGGGCGTCGTGCGCCGGTTGCGGGCGGAGGGGCGCTGAGCGTGGCGCTCCCGTCGGGTCTTCTCCTTGCACCTGCCGACAGCGCGCGCGCCATCGGCGAGGTGTACGGGATCTCGCTCCTGGCGACGCTCCCGCTGCTGGCGGCCGGCACATCGCTCCTCGCGCTGCGCCGGGCGAGCGGCGGCGCACGAGTGACGATCTGCCGCGCGGCGGTGGTAGCACTTCTGGCGATGTACGTTGGGCGATTCCTCCCGGTGCACTGGATGGTGTGGATCGTTCCGGAAGGCCTGGCGGCGCCGCTTGTGGCGTTAGGCAGGTTGCAGCTCTCGAGCACCTCCGCGGGGGCGGTGGACGCCCTCCCCGCCGCGGTGACGGCGAACGCGTGGGGAGCCGGGGGCGTTGGTGCGATCCTCGCGCTGTACTGGTGCGGCGTGGCGTTCATGCTGCTGCGTCTCGTGCGCGGGAGGTGGCGCCTTCGGCAGCTGCTGGCAACGGCGAGCGCACTCGACTCGCGGCGTTGGCGTTCCCTTCTCTTGGCTGCTGGACGCGCGGCCGGGGTCGAGGCCGGTACGCTCTCGCGCGCGCGTCTCTACACATCCAAAGCGGCGCGGGTGCCGATGACGTGGGGCGCGCCGTCGCGACCGGTGATCGTCATCCCGCCGGCGGCGACGCGCTGGGAGGCAGCGCAGTTGCACGCGGCGCTGGTCCACGAGTGCTCGCACATTGCGCAGGGCGATGCGCGGTTCGCGCTGGCCAGCCAGGTGATGTGCGCGCTCTACTGGTTCCACCCGGGGGTGTGGTGGCTCTCCCGTGAGCTGCAACAAACGTCCGAACTCGCGTGTGATGACCGCGTGCTGCTCAGTGGAGTGCGCCGAAGCGACTACGCCGAGCTGCTGGTGATCGCGCTTGGTGCGAAGGGGTCGGCGCGCTTCGCTGCTCCCGCGATCGCCCTCGTGCAGCCCTCGGGGATCCGGGGGCGGCTGTCGGCGATCGTCGATACGGCTCGCGTGTTGCGCACGCCGTCACCGGTCGCGGTCACGGCGGCGATTGCGCTGAGCGCGCTCGTGGCGATTCCGCTGGGGACGGTGCGCGTGTCGCCGACGCGCGATGTACTCACCACGCTCATGCGCGACGGACGCTGGGAGTCGCGCGCGTATGCTGTCGTGCGCCTCGCGCAGCGTGCCGATTCGGTGGAGGTCGCGCGCGACGCGGCGGCGCACGATCCGAGTCCCGAGGTGCGGGCGTGGGCGCACTACGCCCTCGCGCGCGAGGGGAGCGCCGCTCCGATCGCACCGCGCCGCGATGCACTCCCCCTCCCCTTGCACGACGAAGCCGCCGAAGATTCCGCGGCCGCGATCGATCCGGTCGCTTCGCCTGCTTTCCAACCCTAGGCAATCCGCATCCATGTCCGCTACTGCGGCACCTTCAGGAGATAAGAATTTGTCTGCGATCCGCTGGCCCGCATGGCTCCCGTGGACACTCGCGGCGGCGCTCCTCGTCCTTGGCTTCGCCGACCTCACGCGTGGCGGGATCACGATCGCGCCGATCCTCCTGGTGCTCGGCTACTGCGTCGCGGTGCCGTGGGCACTGCTCGGCGCCGGTCGCTATCGCGCCGAGTCGACGGGCGACGAAGCACCTCCCTACCGCGCGGCGGGGATCGCAGCGCTCCTGATCTTCGTGCTGTACCTGCTCACGCTCTCGCCATCGACGGCGATGTGGGACACGAGCGAGTACATGGCGGCGGCGTACACGATGGGGCTCCCGCACCCACCCGGCAATCCGATGTTTGTCATTCTCGGGCGATTCTTCTCGCTCCTCCCGATCGCCGGCAGCGTCGCCGTGCGCATCAACATCCTGGCGGCGCTTTCGAGCGCGGTGTCTGCAGGAGCCTGGTTCCTCGTCGCCGAGCGGGTGGCGCATCGCGCGGGGCTGCCGAAGTGGGGGCGCATCGTGGCCGGCGGGCTCGCTGCGCTGATCGGCGCGACGGCCTTCACGGTGTGGAACCAGAGTGTGGTGAACGAGAAGGTGTACACGGTTGCGCTGGCGGGGATCGCGATCATCGCGTGGCTGGCGCTGCGCTGGAGCGACGCTCCCGACACGCCGCGCGCCGACCGCTTCCTCCTCCTCATCGCCTTCCTGTTGGGGCTCGGCTACTCCAACCACATGGCCGGGATGCTCCCCGCGCCGGCGGTCGCGCTCCTGGTCACCTCGCTCCGCCCGCGCACGCTCCTCCGGTGGCGCTTGCTCCTGGCGGCGGTAGGGGCGGTGCTGCTGGGGATGACGCCGTTCGCCACCCAGCCGATCCGCGCCGCGTACAACCCGCCGATCAACGAAGGAGAGCCGACGGCGTGCCGCGAGGGGCTCAAGGTCTCCTGCACCTTCTCGGCGGGGACGTACGAGGCGTTCCGCTACAATTTCAACCGTGAGCAGTACGGCAAGCCGGAGCTTTCCCAGCGGCAGGCGCCCTTCCCGGCGCAGGTGGGGATGTGGTGGCTCTACTTCCGCTGGCAGTGGCTGCGCGACGCGCATAACGAGTGGCCCGGACTCCAGGGGGCGCTGGGTGCGCTCTTCTTCCTGCTCGCCGGAGTCGGCGCGTGGTATCACCAGCGACACGACAAGCGCGGCTTCATCTTCTGGAGTGCGCTGATGCTCAGCACGACGCTCGTGCTGATCTTCTACCTCAATTTCAAGTATGGGGCATCGCAGCCGGCAGACGGCGAGGTAGCGCGCGAGGTGCGCGACCGCGACTACTTCTACCTCTGGAGCTTCTCGGCGTGGGGGGTGTGGGCGAGCCTCGGGCTGGTCTGGATGTGGCAGTCGGTGGCGTCGTGGTTCGGTGGGCTCGATCGTCGGCGCGCGCAGCTGCTGGCGAGTCCGGTACTGGCCATTGCCTTCATTCCGCTTGTAGGGAACTGGAGTGCGGCGTCGCGGCGCGACGACGTGGCCACCATCGCCCTCGCGCGCGACCTCCTGAACTCCGTCGAGCCGTACGGCGTGCTGGTGACGGCCGGCGACAACGACACGTTCCCGCTGTGGTATGCACAGGAGGTGGAGAACATCCGTCCCGACGTCACGGTGGCCGTGCTGTCGTTGATGAACACCGACTGGTTCGCGCGCGGGATCATTCGGCGCCCGGTGCGCGAGTACGATGCCGCGCGCGGTCCGGCGGTCTACCGCGATCGGGCGTGGCCGGCGCCGAAGCACTCGCCGCTGAACATGACGCTCGAGGAGGCGGACTCGGTCCCGCAGGTGATGCTGGTGGACAAGCCGGTCGGCTTTCGGGCGAATGGCTTGAACCTGACGATCGATCCCAAGGCGCTGCCGCAGGTGCAAGGGGGCGGGCTGCTCGAGCGCGCCGACCTCCTCCTGCTGCGGATGATTGCGGATAGCTGGCCCGAGCGCCCGATCTACATCAGCCGGACGACGGGCAACTATGGAGAGCAGCTCGGCCTGGCGCCGCACCTGCTCTCACAGGGGCTGGCGCGCAAGCTCGTGCTCACGCCCGACACGACGTCGAGCGACATCGTGATGGTGCAGGGAAGCGGGTGGTTCGACCTCGATCGCTCGAAGGCCTTATGGGACACCTTTGCCGGACCGGCGGCGATCCTCAAGCGCGGCGACTGGATCGATCGCCCGTCGCTGAGCAGCGTGTACGCCTACGTGCTCGGCGGATACGAGCTGTCCGAGGTGATGCGTTTTCGCGGGGACAGCGCTGGGGCGGCGACGGTGCGCGATACGGTTCGGGAGATGGCGCGGGTGACGCGGATTCCGGGGGAGTTCTAGGGGGGCGCCAGTCGCGGGCGCGGCGAGTGAAGTCGCCGCGCCCCTGCGACGCGACGCACGCATCTACCGCAACGCGCTATACACCAGCGCCTTGAACGGCGCCCCGAGCTCCACGTCCACGCCCCAGACGTTCGTGAAGATCAGCCCGATGAGCCGCTCCTTGGGGTCGGCCCAATAGGTCGTTTTGAACGCGCCGCCCCACTCGAACGACCCCGCCGACTCCGGCTGGCGAAAGTCGTTCCCTTCGGTCTCGAGGGCGAAGCCAAGCCCAAACGCCGGCTGCAGGGGGGCGATCTGGTTGGTGAGCATCATCTCGATCGTCTTGCGCCCCAGCAGTCGCGCGCCGTCGAGCTCCCCGTTGTTGAGGTACATCTGCAGGAAGCGGGCATAGTCGGCGGTAGTGGAGGAGAGTCCTCCACCGCCGGAGAAGTACGTGGGGTTGCGCAGCGGCCAGTCGGGATGAGCGAGCGCGCCCGTCGGCTCGTGTTCGGCCATCAAGTGCCCCTCTACCGGCTGGTGCAGCGCGACCAAACGATCGCGCTTGGCTGCCGGGACGCCGAAGTAGGTGTCGTTCATGCGGAGCGGCGTGAAGATGCGCTCGTGGAAGAACTGGTCGAGCGTCTTCCCGGAGATGACCTCGACGAGGCGCCCGAGGACGTCGGACGAGAGCGAGTAGATGAATCGTTCGCCCGGGTCGGCGTGAAGCGGCAGCTTGGCCAGCACATCGATCCGTTCGCCGAGTACGTCGCCCGGGCGCCCTAAGCCGGTGATGCCGGCCTTGGCGTAGATGGCGCGGAATTCGTCGCTCCCGATGTCGGCATAGTCGAGCCCGGACGTGTGGGTGAGGAGCTGCCGGATGGTCGTCTTGCGCTTGGCGGGACGAGACTCGTACGACGAGTCGGCCTCGTTGAACTTGGTGAGGACGCGCTGATCAGCAAACGCGGGGATGTACTTCTCGATCGGGTCGTCGAGGAGGAAGCGCCCCTCTTCCCAGAGCATCATCACCGCGGTGGCGGTGATCGCCTTGGTTTGCGACGCGATACGAAAGATGTCATCGGGCTGCTGCGGCGCTTTAGTGCCGAGGTCGCGCGAGCCGTACGCCTTGTGATAGGCCACGCGTCCATCGCGCACGAGCATCACCACTGCCCCGGGGATGCGCCCGTCAGCGATCTGACGCTCGACGAACGCGTCGATTCGGTCCAGGCGATCGGGGACGAACGGCGCGGCGTCGGCGTGCCGCGGCATCGAGATGGATGCAGCGTTCGTCCCCTGCGCGATTGCGACGTGCGCGGCGCCAGCCAGGACGACGGCAACGACGATCGGGAGAATCCGGGGAGTCATGGCTGAGGGGGGACGGGAGACGGGGGACGGGAGACGGGGGAGAGTGACTAACGCTTTACAGCCGGCGGCATGGGCGGGCCCTGCGGCACCGCCATGCCGTCGTGCCGCGGTTCGCTCGCGCCGAAGTTCACGCCGGCGGGGGTACGCATGACGGCTTGCCCCCAGCCAAAGGTGCTGGAGCGTGGCCCCACGGCTTCGACCTTGTGTCCCATCGCCGCGAGCGCGTCGCGCACGGCCGCGGGGACAAGCGTCTCGACAGCCACGTCGCACCCCTCGAACGTCGACTTGGAGAAGCGCCCCGCCTCGAGCGCCTGCTGGATCGTCATTCCGTAGTCGGCGATGTTCGAGACGAACTGCGCGTGTGCCTGCGACTGGTTCCATCCCCCCATGATGCCGAAGCCGATGCGGACACCATCCTTCTCCATGAAGGCGGGGATGATCGTGTGCAACGGGCGCTTGCGCGGGGCGAGGACGTTGACGGCCGAGCTGTCGAGCGAGAAGAGTGAGCCGCGATTATGCAGGAGCACGCCGGTGCCCGGCGCGGTGAAGCCAGACCCAAACTCGGAATAGATGCTCTGGATGAGCGAGACGATATTGCCGTCCTTGTCGACGACGGTGAGATAGATCGTCTCGCTCCCATTGAGGCCGCTCACCGACTGGTACGCGGCCGGCGGGACGTCGCACGAGGCGCGCGCCGGGTCGATGCGTCGCGCCCGCTCCGCCGCCCCCTTCTTGTCCAGCATTGCGGCCACGGGGACCGTCGTGAAGTGCGGGTCCGCCGTGTATCGCAGCATGTCTGCGTACGCCAGCTTCTTTGCCTCGATCATCGCGTGCATCGTGCGCACACTGTGGAAGCCCCACTCCTTGAGCGGGAATTGCTCCATCAGGTTGAGCATCATCAGTGCGGCGATCCCCTGCGTCGGCGCCGGGAGCTCGCTCACCGTCCACCCGTGGTACGTGGTGCTGATCGGCGTCACCCATTCCGGTTGGAGCTCGCGAAGGTCGTCGAGCGTCATCACGCCGCCCTCTTCCTTCTCCAGCCTAACGATCGCCTCGGCGACCGGCCCGGTATAGAAGCCGTCGCGCCCGTGCTCGGCGATGCGACGGAGCGTCTTGGCCAGGTCGGGATTGCGGAAGACGTCACCCTCGCGCGGGGCGCGGGTGCCATCCAGGAGGAAGGTGGCGCGCGAGTACGGATTGGCGCTGAGTTTCCGCACCGCGTTCCCCCACATGCGCGCCACCTGCTCGGTGACGGGGAAGCCGTTCTCGGCGTAGTAGATCGCCGGTGCCAGCAACGTGGGGAAGCCGAGCGTTCCAAAGCGATCGTGCAGCGCCTGCCACCCCGAGACGGCGCCCGGGACGGTGACGGTGTGGATCCCGCGGGGCATCGTGGTGTTTCCCTTCGCGCGCAGCATCGCCGCATCGAGCCCCTTGGGCGACCAGCCAGCGGCGTTGAGTCCGTGCAGCTTCCCGGTCTTTGCCTCGTAGACGATGGCGAACAGGTCGCCGCCGATCCCGTCGCCCGATGGCTCGGTGAGGCCGATGACGGCATTCGCGGCGATGGCGGCATCGACGGCGTTCCCGCCCATCTCGAGGATGCGCGTCCCGGCCTTCGCGGCAAGTGGCGAACTGCTGGCGACGATGCCGAGCGTGGTGGTAACCATCGAACGCCCAACGACCGGAAGCGGGGCGCCGCCGGTGTCCTGGGCGCCGGCGGGCGACACGGTCATGAGGGAGGCGATCGACGAAAGAGAGACGGCGCGCCCGAGTCGACACACCGCGGTGGGCCGAATTCGGCCTTTGAGGGGAGACGGCATTCCGCGAGAATCGAACGACGGAGAGCCGGCGTCAAGGCGTCGGGGCGCGTGTCCCGGCATTGTTCGGCAGGCAGTTTCCCGCGTCGCGCTGGAAACGAACTCGGCGCTCCGATAGCGTTCGTGGCGAGTCCCCCCTCCCTCGCGACCCACGCATGCCTCGCCGCCCCGACCTCGCCCCGCTCGCGACGCCACCCCTCCGCACCCCCGATCGAACGGCGTACACCGCGCGGGAACGCGCGCTGATCGATCGACTGACCACGCCGCACGAGGTTCAGCAGTATCTCCACGGCTTCACGTACAACCGAGACAAGACGCTCCGGACTTTTCGTGGCGTGACCGCGCTCGGTCGCGCGCACTGCCTCGAGGCCGTCTTCTTCACCGCGGCGATTCTCGAACACCACGGTTATCCGCCAACGGTCCTCGACATCGAGTCCGACGATGGACTCGATCACGTCCTTTTCCTCTTTCGGCACAAGGGGAAGTGGGGGACGGTCGCGCGGTCGCGCGACTACGGGCTGCACGGACGCCGACCGGTCTTCTCATCGATCACCGCGCTGGTGCGGAGCTATCACGACGCCTACGTCGACGGCTCCGGGCGCGTGAACGGCTACGGGGTGGCGCATCTCGACTTGCTCACGCGCGCCAACTGGCGCTTGAGCAGCCGAAGCGTGTGGCAAGTGGAGCGCGATCTCATCGACATGCCGCACTATCCGCTCCCGATGGGGGACGCGCGATACGAGCGGATGCTGCGCCGATTCATGGCATTCAGGGAACGAGGAACCCCGTGGAACGCACGCACGGCGCGAACGCTCTACGGCGATCAGACGCAGCATTGGTGGTAGGCGGTTCGCGCGCGCCCGGCAACCGCGAACCGCTCCGGTCGCTGTTTCATCGCACCGTTTCAACCGGCGGGTGAGTGTTTCGTGGAGCGCCCGATTCGCGGCGGCGATCGAGCCATCACGCACACAAGCACAAGCCGCGCAATGGCTTGAAGCGCTGGCAGCACGAACGTTCCATCTGGACGCTCGCTTGCTTCTGGGAGGCGTGTCCCGCGCGATCCACGAGGGATCGCTCGTGTTCACTCTCCCGTGAGGCCCTGCCATGAAGCTGTTGCGCCTACTTCCCGCCGTCGCGTTCGTCGCGGCCTGTAGCTCCGCCGATTCGCCCACTACCTCACTTCCGCTCTCGCCAAGCAACGATCTCTCCGAGACCGCCGCCGCGGGACAGGTCTACACGCAGACCAACGGTGCCGCCGGGAACCAGGTCGTCCTCTACAACCGCGCAGCCGACGGCTCGCTGTCCGCGGGCGGCTCGTTCTGGACCGGTGGCAACGGCACCGGCGCAGGACTCGGCAATCAGAGCGCGCTCGCGCTCAACAGCAGCGGGCGCTTCCTGCTCGTCGTCAACGCGGGGAGCAATGAGATCTCGTCGTTCGTCGTCCGTCGCGACGGGACGCTCGATCTCGTTGGGCATTGGTCCTCGGGTGGGACGATGCCGATCAGCCTCTCGATCCACGGCAACTTGGTCTACGTCGTGAATGCCGGCGGCAGCGGCAACATCGCCGGCTTCACCATGTCGCCGCGCGGCGTTCTCTCGCCCATCGCCGGCTCGACGCTTCCGCTGAGCACGGGCGCATCCGGTCCAGCGCAGATCTCCTTTTCCCCGAACGGGCGAGTGCTCGTCGTGACCGAGAAGGCGACCAACTCGCTCAGCGTGTATCGCGTTGCGTCGAACGGCAGCGTGACGGGGCCGAGCATCGTTCCGTCGAATGGGGCCACGCCCTTCGGCTTCGCCTTCTACGGCCCGGTGCTCGTGGTCTCCGAGGCCTTTGGCGGTGCCGCCGACGCGAGCGCCGCGTCGTCATACGAAGTGCACGCCAACGGTTCCATCTCGACGATCACCGCCTCGGCGCCGACCACCGAGACCGCGGCCTGCTGGATCGTCTTCTCGATCGACGGCAAGTATGCCTACACGACGAATGCGGGTAGCGGGACGATCTCCGGCTACGCCGTGCACAACGGCGCCCTGACGCTCCTCGACGCGGACGGCGTGACGGCGTCGACCGGCGCGGGAAGCACGCCCCTCGACATGACCGTTTCGCCCGACGGCGCGTATCTCTACGTTCTGCTCGCCGGGAGCAGTGCCATTGATGTTTTCGCGATCAATGCCGATGGTTCGTTGACGGCGGTTCCGGGGGGTGCAGCCACTGTCGCCGGCGCCAACGGCCTCCTGGCGCGCTGATCCTCTTTCCCATGCCCGCGTGAAGCCGACGATTCCTCTCTCGCGCGCCCTCGCGGGCACGGTTGCCATCGCGATCCTCGCCGGCCTGGTGCCGGCGGGGATCGTGCTCGACCGGCGTCTGGTGGCGTCGCTCGAGGCGCGAGCCAGGAGCGACCTGGAGCTCGCGCCGCGTCTCCTTGCCGACCGGAACGCCGCCTACTCCGACGCGATCATGATGCATGCGAAGGAGTTCGCACACGCGCCGGGGATGGCCGAGGCGCTCAGCAATCCGGGCGTCGGGCGGGTGGGCGAAGGACTGCTCCGGGTGGTGGAGCGCGAGCGCGGCACCTTGGGCGAAGGACTTCCCCTGGTCGTGGGGCGCGATGGTGCGGTGCTGATCGGACCGCGTCCCGACGACTCGATGATCGAAGGGACGCGTGAAGGGAAGATGCCGGTGAAACTGGTGACCGACGGACAGATGCTCCGCAGTGTCGCCCTCGCACCGGTGGAGGCGAACGGGAAGTGGGTGGGAGCCGCTGGTGTGGCGTCGCCGCTCGACGACGAGCAGGCCCTCGCCTTGTCGGGGCTCACGCGTTCGGGGGTGATCATCATCTCCGCCGAGAGCGACGCGATCACCGCCACGACGGTCGACACCGCGGTCGCGCGGGCATTGCACGCCAGCCTCGGCCCGGTGCGCGACGCCACGACGGCGCAGGATGTCCTGATCGACGGGGAGCGCTACATCGCGGTTGCTGCACCGCTCGACGACGCGGGGCGCGTGCTCTTCGTGCGACGCATGCGCGACGAGCTGGCGATTCTCCCGAGCGTGCGGCGCACGGCCGCGATCTCGGCGGCGGCCGCCGTGGCGCTCGCGCTGGCGCTGGGGATGTGGCTCGCCGCGCGGGTGAGCGCACCGGTACAGCAGCTGGCACGTGCGGCGCGCGCGCTGGGCGACGGTGAGTTCGACGCCCCGCTCCCGCAGTCGCGACTCGCCGAGGTAGCGAGCGTCTCGGCGCAGTTCGACGAGATGCGCACCGCACTCGCGGCGCGGCTGGCGGAGCTGCGCGAGACGGCGTTGCAGCTCAAGGACCGCAACCAGCGACTGACCACGCTGCAGTCGGACCTGATGCAGCGCGAGCGGCTTGCCGCTTCCGGGCGTTTGGTGGCGCAGCTCGCGCACGAGATCCGCAACCCGGTGGCCAACCTGCGCAACTGCCTCGAAGTGGTGCACCGCCGCGTGGAGGAGGATCCCGAGGCGCGCGAGTTCGTGGAGCTGGCGATCGACGAGCTCCTCCGGATGCACGAACTCGCCGAGCAGATGCTCGACCTCAATCGCCCGCGCGATCAGGTGCAACGCAGCTGCCATCCGGTGCGAGTGGCCGGAGAGGTGGCGCGGCTCGCGCTGGCGGGCGTGCCGCGCGCCACGCTCGACGTGCGGGTGAACGGCGACGCGTCGCTGCGCGCCGCGATCGCCCCCGACGCTCTCAAGCAGGTGCTCCTCAATCTGGTGCAGAACGCGCGGGAGGCAGGGGCACCGCGAAGCGCGACTGTCGCGCCCACAGGCGGAGCTGACGGCACTGCTGACGCGCCGTCGAGCGCGAGTCGGAGCGCAGCGTCGCGCGGGGTGGTCGTCGAAATCGATGTGGCGCGCACCGGCGGCACGGTGCGGGTGCAGGTGTCGGACAACGGCCCGGGCATCCCGCCGCAGCTCCGGGAGCGGATCTTCGACCCGTTCTTCTCGACAAAAAGCGCGGTGCAGGGCGTCGGGCTCGGCCTCTTCGTCGCCGAGGGGTTGGTGCGGGGGATCGGCGGGCAACTCTCGGTGACGAGCGCGGCGCTCGGCGGCGCGGCGTTCGTGCTCGCGCTTCCCATCGTGGAGGAGGGCGACGAGGATGAGCCGCCCAACCACGCACGCGGTGTTGCAGCTGCGGCACGCCGCGACGGCGCCGGATCGGCATGACCACCCCCACGGCACGCATCCTCGTCGTCGACGACGATAAGACCTTCCGCGTCTCGACCGCGGCGCTCCTCCGGGCCGATGGCTATGAGGTGGTGCTCGCCGAGGACGGGCGCTCGGCGGTGGAGTCGTTGCGGGAGCAGCGCGCCGACCTCCTGCTCGTCGACGTGCGCATGCCGGGGATCGACGGGTTGCAGCTGGTGGAGGCGCTGCGCCTGTGGGGGCACGGGACGCCGATATTGATGATCAGTGGCTTTGGCTCGATCGAGACGGCGGTGCGCGCGTTGCACCTGGGGGCCGACGATTTCCTCACGAAGCCGGTGGAACCGTCGGTGTTGAGTACCCGCGTCGCCGACCTGATCGCGCGCCGCCCCGCCGACGCCGTCCCGTCACATGGCGGGATCGTGGGACGGTCACCGGCGATCGTCGCGCTCGCGCAGGCGATCCAGCGCGTGGCCGCGACCGAAACGACAGTGCTGATCAGTGGCGAGACCGGCGTGGGGAAGGAGCTCGCCGCGCGCGCGGTGCACGAAGCGTCGCCGCGACGCGAGGGGGTCTTTCTCGCGGTGAACTGTGGCGCGCTGAGCGAGGGGTTGCTGGAGAGCGAGTTGTTCGGCCACGTGCGTGGCGCATTCACCGGCGCGATTCGCGACCGCGCCGGCGTCTTCGAGGCGGCGCACGGCGGAACGCTCTTCCTCGACGAAGTGGGGGAGATGAGCCTGTCGCTGCAGCAACGCTTGCTGCGCGTGCTGCAGGAGCGCGAGGTGACGCGCGTGGGAGCGACGCGCGCTTCCGCGGTCGACGTGCGCGTGATCGCGGCGACCAATCGCAATCTCAAGGAGATGGTGAGCGACGGACGCTTTCGGGAAGACCTGTATTACCGACTCGCCGTCTTCCCGCTCGCCGTACCGCCGCTCCGCGAACGGATCGCCGACATTCCTGTGTTGGTCGAGCATGGGCTCTCGCGCCTTCGGCGACGACTTCCGCGCTGGGAGCGGTTGACGTGCTCACCGTTCGCCATGCGCGTGCTGCGCGCATATCGCTGGCCGGGAAATGTGCGCGAGCTGTTCGCCGCACTCGAAAGTGCCGCGTTGTACGCCGACGAGGGGCGCATCGAGGCGCAGCATCTTCCCGCCGACGTGCGCGCGGCGCTCGATGGCGACGAGCGGCGCTATCGTGCCGATGCGTCGAACGACGACGAACGTGCGTCGATCGAGGCGGCGCTCGCGCATGCGGGGGGCGTGGTCTCGCACGCCGCGGAATTGCTCGGGATGGGACGCACGACGCTGTGGCGCAAGATGCGGCTCTTCGGCCTCGCCGCAGGAGCGGGAATGGAGGAGCGCGAGAGTTCGCCCTCGGGGATGCGCGACGACGCGACGTAGCCGGCAAATACTGCGCTTCTTTGCGGCTGGGTCTTCCGCATTCCTGCGCGGCGCCTGACATTGTGCGCGCCTCTGTGGGTCCGGTGTCGACGGCACATCGGATCCTCTTCCCCAGCCGTCTCCGTACCGTGCCGACTGGCTCCCCGCCTCCGGCCGGCGAACAACCGAATCAGTCCTTCTCGCCGGCTCCTGCCGCCGCGGGCAACTCTGCCCGTGACGGATCATTTCGTTCGTACGCATCCCTCGCGAGTGAGGGCATCTGGCACGTCGCGGCGGCGCCACCGATTCCGGTGACGCTCCCCGTCGATGCGCAGGTGCGCCTCATCTTCGATACCGTGTACATCGTCGACTGCAACGACGCGATGGTGCAGATGTACGGGCTCGCCGATCACACCGCGCTCACCGGCGTGTCGGTCCGCGACCTGTTGATCGACAACCACCCGCAGAACGAGGAACTCCTCACCTCGTTCGTGCGATCGGGGTACCGGCTCGACGGCTACGAATCGGTGGAGCGCACCCCCGATGGCGCGCGGCGCATCTTCCTCAATTCCATCGTCGGCGTGGTGCGCGACGGGATGCTGACCGAGGCGTGGGGATCGCAACGCGACATCACCGACCGAAAGCATCGCGAGGCAAGCGCCCGCCAGGCGCAAGCGATGGACGCGGTGTCGCTCCTCTCGGGGAGCGTGGCGCACGAATTCAACAACCTCCTCACGACGATCCTGAGCACGGTGGAACTGCTGGCGGAACAGTGTCCGGGGCAGGATCGCGCGATCGACGACGCGGAGTCGATCCGCCGCGCGGCGCGCCGTGGCGGCGAATTGACGCGGCAACTGCTCGCACTGTCTCAGCAACAGGTGCTCCAGCCTCGCGCCGTCGATGTGCACGCCCTCGTGCGCAACGTCGCCAGTTCGATCCGCGACGCCTTCGCCCGCTCGGTGCTCGTCGACTTCATCTACGACGATGCCTCGAGCGTGGCGAGCGTGGATCCCGACGAGTTGGAGCGCACGCTGTTGCATCTGGCGGCGTATGCCGCGCAGGTGATCGGCGAACGCGGTTCATTCGCGATCGACGTGCGGCAACAGATGCTCGATGAGGCTCGACTCGCCCTCCCCGACCCGATCGCGCCCGGCAGCTACGTCACGATCGGAATCCGGCATTCCGGGGTGCCGCGCACCACAACCGAGGGTACGCCACTCCTGGACCCCTTCGCCGGCGGCGAAATGCCGTCGTTAGGTACCGGGCTCGCGCTGGCGACGATGTACGGCTTCGTGCGACAGAGCGGTGGTGCGGTTGTCGTCGACCCGGCGTCGGCAGGCCTCTCGCTCCGCATGTACTTCCCCATCGCATCGCCCGCACCCGCGGCAGCGCGCCACGCCTCGAGCGCGACGAGCCGCGCGACGCGAGCAAACGAAACAGAGCAGGGATCGCGCACGCTCCTCGTCGTCGAGGACGATGTCGCGGTGCGCCTCCTCATGAAGCGGGTCTTCGAGCGCGCAGGCTTCGCGGTGCTCGCCGCAAGTCACGGCGACGAGGCACTCGAGGTCTCGCGCCGCCACAACGCGCGAATCGACGCACTCGTCACCGACGTCATCATGCCGGGGATGGGCGGAGGCGAACTCACGCGCCGGCTGCGGCGCGAGCGCCCGAACCTCCGCGTCCTCCACGTCTCCGGCTACACGGCAGGGACGCTACGCCAGCAGGACATCATCGACGCCGGTGACGCGTTCCTGCAGAAGCCGTTCACGCCGCAAGCACTCCTGGAGAAGCTCAGGGACGCGTTGCGTTAGGACGCCAGAAGACGAGAAGACGAGAAGACGAGGGGATTCGTCCAACTCTTCACCTCTCGTCTCCGAACTTCCGGAATAGTGGCTCCGCGGATCGAACGCGCTGCCTAACGCGTCTACTGTACGACCCCGCTGGTGAGGCCGGCCAGGGCGCTGACGATCAGCAGCGCCCACTGCGGGCCCTTGTAGCCTTCCGCGCCATCGTCGTAGGACTCGGCCAGCGAGTGGGCGCCGCGCCCGATGCCGCCGCCGTCGATGGTGATCGCGGGGATACCGAGGCTCATCGGAATATTCGAGTCGGTGCTCGATGCGCCGGTGGGGGCGGTGAAGCCGAGTGCCGTGCCGGCCGACAGCGCGGTCCGCGCGATGTACGACGTGTCGTTCACCTGCGACGCGGGACGGATCCCCATGTCGGTGATGCGGAGCGCCACGGTGTCGCGGGCGTTGGGCCAGCGCGCGTTCTCCTCGCGCAGCGCCGCTTGCAGCGCGGCCTTGAACTGCGCGTCGACCTTGGCCAGCTCCTCCGGCGATTCGGAGCGCATGTCGACCTCCATCGAGCCTAACGGCGAGATGGTGTTCACCGACGTCCCTCCCGACACCTTGCCGACGTTGAACGTCGTCTTGGGCGATGCGGGGACCTGGAACTCCGAGATCTTGGCGATCGCCCGCCCGAGGGCGTGGATCGGGTTGGCCATCCCGAAGGCGCCGTAGCTGTGTCCTCCCGGTCCGTGATACTCGATGAGGTAGCGATGGCTCCCGACGGCGCCGGTGGTAAGGCCGAGCCCTGTCCCGTCGACCGAGATGAAGTAGTCGATCTTCATAGGCGGGACGCGGAAGAGATAGCGCATCCCGCGCAGGTTCCCCGGCCCTTCCTCGCCCACATTCGCGATGAAGAGGATCGTCCCCGGGGTCTCGATCTTCGCGTTCTGCATCGCGCGAGCGACCGCGAGCACGGTGGCCAGTCCTCGACAGTCGTCACCGATCCCAGGGGCGCTCATCTTCGTCCCCTCCTTCTTCACCGCGACCTCGGTCCCCTCGGGAAAGACGGTATCGAGGTGGCCGGCGATCGCGACCGTCGGGCCACGCCCGCTCCCTTTCCGCTGCGCGATCACGTTCCCCACCGAGTCGATCGTCACCGGAAACAGCCCTAACGACTCGAAGCGTCGCTTCATCTCGGCGGCGCGCGCCGCTTCCTTGAAGGGGGGCGCCGGGATCTCGCAGATCGACGACTGCTGCTCGAGCGTCCAGGCATTGTCGCGCTGGATCGCGGCGAGTGCCGACTTGATCCCCGGGTGGTCGCGTGGAATCGCCACGGCGCCTTGCGCCCCGATGGTCGCGACGGGAGCGGCCACCGTCAGCACGGCGACGATGGAAAGAACACCGAGACGCAGGCGCGACGTCATCCTAACGCCCCCCTGCCGGCACGGCACCGTAGATCCGGGCGGCGAGCGCTTCGTAGAGCGCCATCGTCACTTTCCCCGGCGTTCCGTCGCCGACCGCCGTCCCGTCGATCGAGACGACCGGCATCACGTCGGTGGTGGTCCCGGTGAGGAAGCACTCTTGCAGCTGCGGCACATGGTGGATGTGGAACGGCGTCTCATTCACCGGGACGCCCACTTCCCGCGCCACCTCCAGCACCACGTCGCGCGTGATCCCGGGGAGGATCATGTTGCTCGACGGATAGGTTCGCAGTTCGCCGTCGATCACGCCGAAGACGTTGGTGTGCGACCCCTCGGTGATGGCGCTCTCCTTCACGAAGATCGCCTCGAAGACGCCGTGATCCACCGCGTGCTGCTTGGCCATCACGGCGGCCAGAAGATTCACCGTCTTGATGTCGCACCGCGACCAGCGAATATCGGGGTACGTGACGACGGCAACACCGGTCGCGCGCTTCTCACTCGGGAGCGCGAAGCGCTGCGCCGAGAGAAAGACGGTGCACGGCGTTCCCGCGGGGGGAAAGTGGTGCGTGCGCGGCGCCGCGCCGCGCGTGATCTGCAGGTAGACCGTCCCCTCCCCCGACGTGATGTCGTTGCGGCGCAGGAGTTCGAGCGAGATCTGCTCGATCTCGTCGAGCGACTGCGCGGGATCGAGGCGCAGCTCGCGGAGCCCCCGCGCCAAACGCTTGAGGTGACGCGCCGACTCGAACAGGCGCCCGTCGACGGCGCGCGTCACTTCGTAGACGCCGTCGCCAAAGAAAAAGCCGCGCTCATCGACCGAGAGCTTCGCTTCGCTGCGCGGGAGGTACTCCCCGTTGAGATAGACCACGCTGGACATGAATCACCTGTCACGAGACGACTGGGACGCGCCGACGCGCGCTTGGTGCGCGCCGAGCGCGCGTCACGGGTGGGTTTCTACGCGGGTGCCTGCGGCAAGTCAAGGCGCGCGGAGAGCGGCGCGAACAGGGACGCGAACAGGGGCGCGGAGAGGCGCGTCGGGTGTCTCTTCGTGCGGCCGATCGTCTTCCACGCGATACCCCGCCCACCATGCCCCCTGGCACGCGACTCGTCCTTCGCCTCCTCGCCGTTCCGTGCATCGCCCTCTACGGCGTGCACCGGCTGCGCGTGAGCGACTACTGGGACTTTCTCGACGATATCAACCTGGCGATACACGAGGCGGGGCACCTCGTCTTCCAGCCGTTCGGCGAACAGGGGATGACGCTCGGAGGTTCGCTCTTCCAGGTCATCGTCCCGCTGGCCTTCGTCGCCTACTTCCTGACGCGTCGCCAGCGATTCGCCGCCGCGATCGTGATGGCCTGGGTCGGCGCGTCGCTCTTCAACGTCGCCACCTACATCGGCGACGCGCGCGCGCAGGAACTCCCGCTCGTGGGCGGCGAGAATGCCGTGCACGACTGGTGGTTCCTCCTGACGGAGTGGGACCTCCTCCCGCGTGACCTCGAGATCGCGCGCGCCGTGCGCGGTGCCGGTGTGTTGGTGTGGCTGCTGTCGGCTGCTGGAGCGTTCGCCTTCGCCCGCGAAGCGCTGGACGCTCCGGAGGGCGAGCAGGCCGTGGAGACGAGCGCTAGGCGCTGACCAGGACTTCGGGGTGGTTCGTCCACTGCACGAGCCCGATGCCGGCGGTGCGCACCGCGTCCAGCTCGTCGTCGTCGTGCGGGTTGCGCGCGACCAGCTCGATGCCGCGCTCGCGGGCGAACTCTCCCAGCGTCACCAGCGACCGGAAGACGTCGGGGACCGAGTTCGCCCCGCGCAGCATGTCGGGCGACAAACGGACGTATGCCGGGAGCGCCGCCGCGAGTAGTTCGAGTAGCGTCGGCCCCCAGCTCCCCGAAATCTCCACCATCGACGGGATGCCAAGTTCGCGGGCGAGCTGCGAACGCGCGCGCACGCGCCCGGCGTCGAAGGTCTCGCTCGATTCCTGGGTCACGAGCATGCAGCGCGACGTGGACGTGGCGAGCGTGCGAAGCACCGGGACGACGAGTCCGTCGAACTCTCGCGCGTCGATCGTTCGGGCATAGACGGCGTAGGCCGAGACGATGAGGCGTCCGCGCCGTTCGTCGAGTTGCGCGCGCTCGCGCCGGTCGCCCGGCACCGGCAACAACCACAGCGATTCGCGCGAAACCAGGACGTACGACGCGTCGGGGACAGGAACTGGGGTCATGACGCGTTTCCCTAAGCGGCGATAGCGGAGCATACGGACCATGCGAGCTGATCGAGCGGAAGGTGACGGCCGATGACGTGATCGACGGCGAGCGTCGTCGCCGCCTCGGTATCGCGCTCCGTTTGCAGCGTCGCGAGCGCCACGACGCGCGCTCCGGGACGATGGGCGCGGATGTCGTCGGTCAGCGTCTGCGCCTGGACCGGATCGGTGCCGGCGGGGAGCCCGAGGACGACGACGTCGTAGTGCAGGTGCCTGACGAGCGCGCGCGCGTCGTCCATGCGCTCGGCGCAGTCCACCAGACAACCCCGGAACGTCAGGTAGTTGCTGAGGGAGAAAAGGAGCGCGCGTTCCTCATCGGTGATGAGTACGCGCAGGAGATCGGTATGCACGGCGGAACCCAGAATCCTGTGTCGAGATTGGCAGGATCCAAGGCAAGGGGCGCGCCACGTGTGACGGCGCGCACCTAATGGCCGAACGCGTTGTCCTGAAAGACTTTACGCGAGGTCGTCCACGCACGGTTTGCATCCGCCGATCCGACGCGCAGACGCGCTGTCTGGACCGCGGATCGCTGTCGGCGCTTAGGCGCCGACCATCCGGCTCACCAGCTGGCGGAAGCCCTCCTCGACCTGCGCTCCGGTGCGGGCCGACGTGCGAAGGACCGGCAATCCCGAGGGAGCGTTGGCGGCGAGGAATGCGTCGTCGAGCGCCCACTGCTCGCCCAGGTCGCTCTTGTTGAGGAAGAGGAGCGAGGGGACGTCTCCGACGGTCTCGTCGGCCAGCGCGCGCAGCGACTTGGTGGTGGCGAGCGTTTCGGGGCGCGTGCCGTCGGCCACGTAGATGAGCCCCGACGCACCGCGCAGATACGAGAGGCGCACGCGCTGGAATTCGTCCTCGCCCTGCAGATCCCACAGGAGGAGCGACACGGTCGTGTCACCCATCTCCACCAGCTTGCGGTCGATCTTCACGCCGATCGTCGCCTGATACTTCTCGGAGAAGACGGACTCGACGAACCGCCGCACGAGGCTCGTCTTCCCGACCGAGGTGGCGCCGAGCATGCAGACCTTCCGCTGGACGACGGGCATGGCGAACGGACGGAGGACGGGAGACGGGAGACGGGAGACGGGAGGGAAAAACTACTGCTGAGACAGGGTGATGCGCAGCCGTACCTGCCGCAGGTTGGCGCCGCCGTCGCTCGTGTCCGACGTGGCGCGCAGCGCAGTCGGCGTGAGGCCTCGCGAAATGAGCGAGGCGCGCATCCGGGCGGCACGGCCGGCTCGCAGGGCGGCGTTGGTCTGCTCCGTCCCCACGCTGTCGGCCGAGCCGACGAGGTCGACGTCGACCGCGATGTTCGACGAGGTCCCATCGGCAATCAGCGCGCGGATGCGGGAGGCGAGCTCCGTCACGTTGTCCTCCTGGCCTGGCGATGGCGTCGTGCTCCCGCGCGGGAACTCGATGGAGAGCGACTCGAGCGAGTCGGCCTTCTGTCGCATGGCAACCATCGCCGAGTCCCGCAGGTTCGTCAGCTGCAAGGTGGCGACGCCCGCGATCGCGCGCGCGAGCCGGATCGCCTCGGCGCGCCACGTTGCCGACGCGACACCTTCGGCGACCAGCGTATCCCCAACGACGCGCAGCGACGTCGTGGCAGCGGGGTTGAGCAACGCCCGTGCACGCTGCACCACGAACTCCGGACGCAACGCGACGTACGGTTCCCACTTGGCGTCCAGATGCGCGGAGTCGAGACCCGCGGCCGCAGCCAGCAGCGCCGGATCTCGCGCGAGCGGGTCGCGCAGTCCGGTCACGACGTAGCGCCCATCCTCGCGTCCGGCCGAGCCCACCACCACGCCCGGCTCCCGCCGGGCCTGGTCCACGAAGCGATCGAAGCGGCGCTGCTCGAGCACGCGCGGCACGGCGCACCATCCCACCGCGGCGAGCACCACGGCGGCCAGGAGCCACGTGCGCCATTTTCCCTGTTGTCCCGCCTGCGCGTCGTGCGCCTGCGAGATCAGGCAGCGCTCGAGAATTCCTTCGCGCACCGGAAAGGCGATCCCCGACGCGCGAAAGCGCTCGAGGTCCGTACCGTGCGCCATGTGCACATCCTCGAGCGCCTGCGCCATCGTCTCGCGGTAGCTGAGCGGAGGCTGACCCCGAATCGCCGCCGCGAGAATGGCACCGGGGCCGCTCTCGACCCATACGGTGAGATCACCCAGGGCGATCGAGTCGAGTCCCTCGCCCTGCGCGACGCGGAACGAGTCGCGGGCGAAGTCGCCTAACGCGGTCATCATCGAGGCGACCATGTCGGGCGAGAGTGCCTGCACCCCCGACGCGGTGCGGTGCTCGATCAGGAGCCCGGTCTCGCGGTGGATGACGAAGAGCTGCTCGACGCGAAAGAGGAGCGACTTGGAGAGGACGACCTCGCCGAACGAGCGCCCGGTACGCATCGCCTCGAGGCGCCACGCCATTCCGCGGAGCGAGACGGTGTGCTCCAGCGTGGTGTTGATCGACTGCACGAGTTCCGACAGCGCATTGGAGATCGCGCGCCGGATCGCCGGCCCCATGACGGGGAAGATTGCGTCGACCAGCGGCTGCGGATCGGTACGGACCGAGGAGCGAATCGCCTCGCCGACGACAGGACCGAGGGCAACGCCGAGGCGATCATCGCTGTTCGAGCGACGGGTGATCGCTTCGGGGAGGAGGCGCGCGACTTCCTCGACATGCAGCGCAGGGTTGGCGAGCTGCCGCTCGATCGCCTGCAGCCGTTCCTGCTCGGGGGTGACGAGGAGGTCGCGCAGCTCCTGCCACCGATCGCCGTTCCCGAGGGAAACTTCGCGATCGGCGGGGACGCCACGGGCCCGCTGCACCGACTCGTCCATGCGCCGGCCCGCGCCTAACGCGGATCGCCGTCCGCTGCGAGGCGTTGGGCGAACTCGGTGAACATCGCGGCCAGCGCGGTACGGTCGGCCTTGGCGTTGCGCAGCTCGTAGGCCTCGCGGCGCTGCGCGCCGACCAGGTCCTGGTGGCGGCGCTCCACCTCCTCGTGCAGCTGGCGGAGCTGGTCGTTCATCGTGTTGCGCAGCTCGCGATGCTGCTGTTGCACCTGTTCGGCGAGGGCAGCGATCCGGTCGGAGAGCTCGCGGTTCACGTTCGCCGTCGCGTCCATCGCGTCGCGGACTCCCTGCTTGCGCTCGCGCTGCTCGGCCGAGAGCTCGCCGGAGAGCGTCTCCAGCTCGCCGCGCAGGAACTGCTCGGTCGCCGTGAGGCGGCGCTGCAGGTCCTCGCGCAGCTCGCCCGCCTCACGGAGGAGGCGCTCCTCCAGCTGCGCGAAGCGCCGGTCGTAGTCGCGCATCTGCGCCCCGAACAGGATGTCGCGAATCTTGTCGACGTTTCCCGTGTCGGCGACGGCCGGAATTTCCGTTGTCGCTGCGCCATTGAGCATGTCAGTCATCCTGTCCCGCCCTGGCCCGCGCAGCGCGCGACGGCCCGTTCGTGGTGAGCCCCTCCGTGCGCCCCGAACCGACGTGCGCTCGGCGCGCCGCGTAGGAGCAGGCTACCGAGGGCGTCCTTTCGGGACGACGATCTGCATCGCCTTCAACTTCTGGTAGAGCGTCGAGCGCGGCACCCCCAACCGGGTGGCGGCCTGCTCCACGTGTCCCCGCACCGACTCCAGCACCGCGGTGATGTGGCGCCGCTGGACCTCGTCCAATGTCAACTCCAGATCGCCATCACGGGAAGATGCCGCGGGCGACGGAAAGTTCTCGAAGCTGAGGTCCTGCGCACGGAGTTCCTGCCGCGCCGAAAGGAGGACCGCACGTTCGAGGACATTGCGCAGTTCGCGAATATTGCCCGGCCATTGATACGCCGCCATAGCGCGGAGGGCATCGGGGGCCAGTTCGACGCGCGAGCGACCGATCTCCGCGGTGAGGCGGTCGAGGAGCTGCCGGGAGAGGATGGGGATGTCCTCCACGCGCGCGCGGAGCGACGGGACCGTGATCGGGATCGTGCTGATTCGGAAGTACAGGTCGCTCCGAAACTTGTTCTCCCCGACGAGTCGCGCGAGATCCTGGTGGGTCGCGGCGATGAGGCGCACGTCGACCTGCCGGTCGCGCACCGCTCCCACGCGGCGAAACGACTGCTCTTCGAGCACCTTGAGGAGCTTGGGCTGCAGCGAGAGTTCGAGGTCGCCGACTTCGTCGAGGAAGAGCGTCCCGCGGTGTGCGAGTTCGACGAGTCCGGTCTTCTGCGACACGGCGCCGGTGAACGATCCGCGCTCATGTCCAAAGAGTTCGGACTCGAGGAGTTCGCGCGGGAGCGAGGCGCAGTTCAGGTCGACGAACGGTTGGTCGGCGCGGAAGCCGCGCGCATGGATCCAGCGCGTAAGGACACCCTTCCCTGCGCCAGTCTCGCCAAGGATGAGAATGGGGCGTTCGGCGGTGGCCACGCGCTCCGCCTGCTCGCGCAGCTGCCGGATTGCCGCCGACGTTCCCACGAACGGATCGACGGCGACGCGCCGTTGCCGGGCCTGACGGGCCTGTTGCTGCTGACGGTCGCGCTGACGCTCCGAGGCGCGCTGCAGGATGACGAGGAGCGCCGGGAGGGCGACCGGCTTGGTGAGGAAGTCGTCGGCCCCTTCCTTCATCGCTTGCACCGCGAGCTCCACCGTCCCGTGCCCCGTCAGGATGATGACCGGGACCGAGGCATTGACGGCGCGGATGCGCGGGAGGAGTTCGAGGGCCGTGCCGTCACCGAGCATGTAGTCGGTGAGGACGATGTCGGGGCGCTCTTTCTGGAAGAGCTGCTCGCCGGCGTTGCAGCTGTCGGTCTCGAGGATCTCGAAATCGTGCGACTCGAGGAAGTCGCGCACCGCGAACCGAATGGCCGCGTCATCCTCGATGAAGAGCAACCGCGTTCGTCCCGACGACATCACGTCCTCCCCTCCCGTCAGGCCGCCGGAATGGTGACGCGCAGACACGCGCCCCCGCCCTCTCGATTGGCCGCCGTGATTTCCCCACCGTGATCATGCACCAAACGGTGCGCGAGTGCGAGCCCCATTCCCGTCCCTCCGCGCCGCCGGGAATAGAACGGTTCGAAGATGCGTGCTTCCTCGCCTGCCGCAAAGCCGCTCCCTCGATCGAGCACGACAAATTCCACAAACGCCGGCGATTCGGCGAGCGCTCGCACGCCCACCACGATCTCACCTCCACGCGGCGAATGCTGCACCGCGTTGGCCACGAGATTCTGGAGCACCTGCACGAGTCGCCGCCGATCGGCGCGCACGGCGGGGAGCGTGCCCTCGATCGCCGTCGTCAGCCGCACACTGCCCGATTCGGCGAGCGGGTGGGTGAGCTCCAGCGCCGTCGAGACGATGTCGGTCGAATTGACCGCTTCGAGTTGCAGCGCGGCCGGCTTCCCGTAGTCGAGGAGTTCGTGCATGAGCGCGTTGAGGCGATCGACCTGCGCGCCCAGCACCGCGAAGTGTGGCGCGACCTCCGACGCATCGCCGAGCCGTCCACGCATTGCGTCGAGCGTGGAGGAGATGGCAAAGAGCGGATTGCGCACCTCGTGCGCGACCGCGGCGACCAACGCGCCGATGCGCGACAGCGTCTCCTGTCGTTGCAGCTGGGCGTGCAACTCGACCGTGCGCTGGTGCGCCACACGCTCGGCGTGCAGCTCGCGCGCCGCTTCCTCGGCGCGAACGCGCTCGGTGACGTCGTGCACGATCATGTGCACCAGGCGACGCCCGCGCATGGTGAGCGGGCCGGCGTGGATCTCGACCAGCCGCATCGCGCCCGAGGCGACTCGATGCGGAAAGGCGTAGGCGTGCGCGCCGAGTTCGGCCGCGACTTCCAGCGTCTGCAGGACGTCGTCGTCGGGGAGTACGGCGAGGTCGGTCACGGCACGCGCGCAGAGCGCCTCGCGGGCATAGCCGTAGAAGTCGGCGGCGGCGCGGTTGGCATCGACGATGGCGCCACTCGCAGGGTCGACGACCAGCTGCGCCGCGACGTTCTCCTCGAAAAGCTGGCGATAGCGCTCGTCCGCCTGGCCCAAGCCAACGGCGGGAGATTCAACGGGCATGGAGCCGACCGAGGCACGAGCGCCGCCGATCACCGGCGGCGTTCGGGTACGTACGCGCTCCCCCATCGGACTGTCAATGCCAACGCGGCCGGCGATGCATCGTTCGCATCGTCGGCCGCGCGTGGTATCGGTTGCTACGTCTCGCGTCGGTGGGTGGTGCACCGCCACAGGGTGCGTCCGTGCGTGCCGCCTAACGCTTGGCGAGCAGCTCCTCGATGAGCTGGAGCGCGCGCGGATCGCCGGACTGCCCGAGCCAGAAGAGCGCCTTCTTGCGGAGCTCGGGATCCTTGCTGGTGCGCACCACGCGAACCAGCGCGGGGATTCCCTCGTCCTTGGGGCGCTGGGAGAGGGCGAAGATCGCCTGCTCCTTCACGTCGCGGTCGAGCGCTGCCTCCCCCACCAGTTCGTCGAGTCCAGCGGTGGCCGGCCCCTCGGCGAGCTGTCCCAGCCAGAAGACCGCCTGACGACGGGTCTCGCGCGGGCGCGTGTCGTCGCGGGCGAGCGCCATGAGGTCACGCCATACTTCCACGCTGTCGATGAGCGTGAGCGGAAAGATGGCATTGCGACCAGCCTTTCCTTCGTTGGACTTGGCGATCGAGAGGAGGAGTGCCGCGGCTTCGCGTGCCGGGAGCGCTCCGAGGTCGGTCACCGACTGGCTCGCCCGCCAGCGCCCGCCCACGTAGAAGCGCAGGTCGGTCGCCGCTCCGCCGTCCTTGTCGATCACCACGCGCCCCGGACCGCTGTCGCAGTCCACGTCGTATTCCACGTCGCGCGAGTAGCGATCGTTCCCCCACGAGGTGCGCGACGATCCGTCACGCGTGCGCCAGATGTTCTGCCCCGACCCACACACCTCGGGGCGCAGCGTGACGGTGAAGCGCACGCGCCCGTCGCGCACCTGCGAAAGTCGCTGCGTTGCCGACTGTGCCTGCAGCGGAACTGTTGTCCCGAGGGCGCCGGCCAATAGCAGCGCCCCCACCGGAATCAAGTGTCTGGTCATTGGGCTGCGCTCACTTGGAGATGATGTCCTCGAAGAACTTCACCGCGCGCGGGTCGCGCGACTGCCCGAGCCAGAAGATCGCCTTCTTGCGCAGCTCCGAATCTTTGTCGTTCTTCGCGATGTCCATGAGCTTCTCGATGGCCCCGGACTCGCGACGCTGCGAGTAGACGAAGATCACCTGCTCCTTGATCTCACGGTCGTCGACGCGGTTGTAGAGCGATGCCAGGTCGTCCATCGAGACGCCCTTGGTCTGCCCCGCCCAGAAGAGCGCCTTCTTGCGCATCTCGACCGGCTCCTTCGCGTCCGTGGCCACGTCGATCAGCCACTTGGCGTTGTCGTCGCTGCGGTTCTGCGAGATCGAGAAGATGATCTTCTCCTTGAGCTCCTCCTCCTTCACCCGCGTGTAGAGGTTCTTGAGCAGCGCGGCATTCCCGCTGTTGCGCTGCTGGCCGAGCCAGAAGATCGCCTGCTCGCGAACCTTGAGCGGGGCGCCGTCGCGCTGGGCGAGGTCGCGCAGGATCGTCCCCGCGCGCTCACTCCGGTGCTGCGACAGGGCGAAGACCGCCTTGTCCAGCACTTCGTCGTTGGTCTCCTTCTGCAGGATCTCCTGCAGCATGTCGACCGCGCGTTCGTCGCGCGTCTGCCCGAGCCAGAACACCGCCTGCTCGCGCACCTCGGAGTCCGGGTCGTTGCGCACCGCGCCCATGAGGATGTCGGCCGCGCGCGCGTCGCCCTTCTGCGAGACGAGGAAGACCGCCTTGCGCCGCAGCACCGCCGAGCAACGGTCACGACGGGCCAGCACCTTCTCGAGGATCGGGAGGGCGCGATCGGCATCCATCTGGAGGAGCGCGTTGAGCGCGGCAACGCGCTCGTCGTCGTCATCGTCGCGCGGGCAGCCCTGCTCCTGCGTGTTGGCGCTTCCACGTGCTTCGGCCCTCGCCTGCCCTCTCGCCGAAGCATTCGCCGATGCGCGTGCCTCACCTCTCGCGCTCGTCGTCACCTGTTCCGCGCACTGCGCATCGCCACGCTTGGCCAACTCGCCGCAGACGCGCATGCGGAGCGCACTCGCGTCGCCGATCGACGCTGCCGACGGGAAGTCGCGCGAGAGACGGTCGAGCGAGGAAAGCGCATCGCTCAACGACGCCGATGCGCCGTCGCGGTAGAGCGAGTAAGCGTTCCAGTAGAGCGCGTCACCGGCGAGCGGCTTGGCCCCAACGCGGCGCGCCACTTCCATGAAGAGTTCCGCGGCCTGCTTGTACTGCCCGCGATTCATGCGCTCGCGCGCCAGGCGATACACTGAGTCCGTCGCCTGGTCGTTGGACCAGGGAATCGCGCGCGTGAAGGCGGAACGCGTCGGCGAGAAACGAATACCGACGGCGCTGCCGATTTCTCCGAGCGAGGAGAGATCGTGTAGGTCGTCGAGGTCTCGTAAGTCGGCGAGGTCGCCCAACGACGACAAGCCGGAAAGGCCGGCGAGCCCCGAGAAGCTCGAGAGGCTGGACAGCGAGGCCACGCTCCCGACATCGGCGAGCGCCGAGAGCCCTTCGAGTCCGGCGAGCGAGGAAAGGTCGGCGCGCTCGGTCACCACGACGTGTGCGCGAGGGGTCGCGCGCTGCGCCCCCGCCACCGCGGGAGCCGCCACGAGCGCGGCCGCCACGACAGCTGCAACCGTCGACGCCGCGCGGGGAATGTGTCGAGTGGAATTCATCTCTATTTCTCCTTACGTGCCGCTGGCGAAGCCGGCGGGAATGGACGAGCGAAGACGAGAGAGCACGGCGCCACGCTCGATCGAGCGCTGCACCAACCCGCGGTCTGCCGACGACTCGGCGGGGAGCTGGACGATCTGGGCGAGGACGAGTTCGAGATCCTCGAGAAGCTGGCGGCGGCGTGCATCCGTTGCCGCCGGTGAGTCGAGCAGGAGTCGCGTGTCGGCGAGGAGGTCGCGCGCCCAGCTGTTGAGCGGCGTACCGTCACCGGCACTGCGCGGTGTGCGGAACGACGTGAGCAGCGCCTCGGCTCGCGACAGGTGCTCGAGCGTCGCCATGTCGTAGCTCCCGTTGCTCCCGCTCGTCGCAGCGCGACGCGACCCGGCAGCCGATCCGTCGGTGGCGGCATCTCGCGTGTTGGGCGACGCCGAAGGGTCGGACGGAAGCGTAGAGCTTGCAACCTGTGGCGTCGTCGGTATGGGGCGCGACGCAGCCGCGTCGCCACCGGATGGACGTCCATCGTTCGCGCCCTGCTGCGCCATGGTAGCGGTGCCGCCGTTGCTCCACTGGCGCCCGATGGCGATACCGCCGGCGACGAGGAGGATAGCCGCCGCGGCCTGCCACCAGACATTCGCACGCCGGTGCGAGCGCATCGGAACCACCGTCGACGGAAACGAGCGCTCGATGGCGCTCCACATCGCGTCGCGCGGGACCGTGTCGCCCGGGCGATTGTAGTCGCGCGACGCCGCGTGCAGCCAGGCGTCGAAACGCGTGTCATTCATCTCGCCGCCCGTGGGTGCGTCGTCACCTGCGAGAGGCGCGGCATCGTCGTCGGCATCGTTGCGTCGGTCGTCAGTCATGCGATCCATGCTCCAGCAAAGTCGGCGAGGGCCTCGCGCAGTCGTCCGCGGGCCCGAAAGAGCTGCGCCTTGGACGTTCCCGATTGAATGCCCATCATCTGGCCGATTTCCTCGTGGGTGTAGCCTTCTACGTCGTGCAGCACGAACACCGTGCGGTAGCCTTCGGGGAGTGCATCGATCGCGCGGTAGAGCCGGTCGCGCAGGTCGGGATCCGAAACGCGGGGCGAGTGCCCGAGTGCCTCGGCGTCATCCAGAACCGTTTCCCGCGTCCGTAGCCGTTTCACCTTGCGAAGTCCGTTGAGTGAGACCGAGACGGCGATCGTGTGAAGCCAGGTGGAGAAGGCCGAATCGCCCCGGAACTCACCGAGCCGTTGGAAGGCGCGGATGAAGGCTTCCTGGGTGAAGTCGCGCGCGACGTCCTCGTCTCCCGCCAGGCGAAAAGCCAGGCGATAGATCCGGTCCACGTTGGTTTCGTAGAGTTCGCGCTGTGCGGCCCTGTCGCCCGCCTTGGCGCGCTCGATCGTCGCTCGTTCGTTCACCCACCCCACCGTTCGTTTTGAGCGGTCTCGCGCCAGCGGGTGCCACGCCCGAGACCGCCCTTGGGACACGGGCTCTCCGGGAATGGTTGCGCGGAGACGGGGATGCCGCCATGGGATGAACGAACGCGGGGGTGCCGCATGATGGGCACCCCCGCGCCGGGATCGCTTCGCTTCGGCGCCCCCCTCCCGTGGGAACGGCGCCGTGGCGGGCGATGCTACCGGATCTCTCACATGTGCTCGACCGACGCGCCGGCGTCAAGCGACAGCTGGGGTCGGTCGAGTATTCGTCCGGCGAACGTCTACCGGTCAGCTCACGAGCTGTCGCCGGTCAGTCCGGCGTCCCGCGCCGGTTGGAGGCGGCCGACTAGCCGTGAGATGACTGCTAGTGGTGGAACGTGAAGACGACGCCGAAGTCGTTCGTGATGAGCGACGAAATGCGGTTCTTCGAAAGGTTCACGGTCGGAGTCGGCGGCGTGCCCGGGAAGTTGCTCCCGTAGTCGGCGGTGATCCCGGTGACGTGATACGGGAGACCCGGATCTTCCTTGACGGTGGCGGTATAGCGTCCGTGCACGGTCGTCGAGACGTTGCCGAGGTTGATGCACTGCTGCGCGGCGGCGTTCATCACGGTCCCCTGTCCGACGACGGTGTTGGTCGCGTTGTCGGTGATCTTCCACGAGAAGTAGAAGCCTGCCGTTCCACCGACGGGCGTATCCGGGCAGACCCAGAGCCATCCCGCGAAGGAATTGAAGTCGGCGAGGTTCGGCCCGCCGACGACGGCGGCGGCCGGGGCGGTTGCGAGCACCTGCGGTGCAGGAGCCGAAGGATCGGAGCAGGCGCCGAGCAGCGCGACGGCTGCGAGTGGAAGTACGGCCGAGCGAATGCTGGTGCGAATCATGGTCTCTCCTCCCAGAGTGACGGCGTGCGTTGGGACATCGTTAGGCGACCCGTGTGGAACGGTGTGTGCGACGACATCGCGTGTTCGCAGTGCAAGCGCAGTGCCGACAGCGGGTGCGCGTTTGCGAGCTCGCCATCGCACCTGCGAGTGTGTGCCGTGCGGAGCGTCGCTAGCAGTCGCGGTCGCTACGTGAGTGGTAGCGCACGCTTCTCCATCCGAGCGACGCGCCATCGCGTCGTGCAACGAGTCGCGCACTCCCGCGAGAGTGTGCGCGGCAGACTGCGACCTACGCACGCGCTCGCCGTTTCCCCGTTGTGTGTGTTTTGTCACGCGCGCGAGACCTCTGCGACCCTGAGCGCTTGGCACGCGAGGACTCGCGCGCGCGTGTGAAGAGGCGCAAACCGCGCGAGAGAATCACTCCCGCCTCACTCATTCGGAGTGCGTCCCGGTTTGTCCTCCGGACAGATCGTCGACACTCGCCTCCACGTCGTGTGGGAAAGGCTCAACACCTCGCAGCATGCTGCGCCGCGCACGACCCGCCGCCGACTTTCTCGTGGAGGGGGTCGCCAACGGCGAGCCCAGCGACATATTGGCGCCCCATGAAGACACCACAAACGAGATGAGCGCGACCGCACACGACGCCGACGCCGAAGAAGCATCGCGCCGCATCTGGTGGCGCTGGCTCGCCGTACTCGCCGTCGCCTTCGGCATCATCGCCTTCGGTGCCCCGGATGGCATCACCGAAAAATCGTGGTGGCTCTTCGCGATCTTCATCGCCACGATCCTCGGCTCGATCCTGCGCCCAGCGCCCGCGGGTGCGGTGGTCCTCTTCGGCGTGTGCGCGCTCGCCGCGACTCGCACCATGACGCCCGCAGAGGCGCTCAAGGGATACAGCGACCCGCTCGTCTGGCTGGTGCTCTCAGCCTTCATGATCTCGCGCGGCGTGATGAAGACGGGACTGGGTGAACGCATCGCCTATCTCTTCATCCGTGCGATCGGCAAGCGATCGATCGGCCTCGCGTACGCGCTCGTGGGGACCGATACGATCCTCGCGTCGATCCTGCCATCGAACAGCGCGCGCGCCGGGGGCGTGATCTTTCCCATCGCGCGGTCGCTCGCACACGCGTACGACTCCACGCCAGGCCCTACGTCGCGGCGGCTCGGTGCGTACCTGATGCTGACGATCTATCAGTGCGACGTGATCGCCTGCGCGATGTTCCTCACCGGACAGGCGTCGAACGTGTTGATCGCGCGCTTCGCGCACGAGGTGAGCGGCGTGGAGTTGAGCTACACGACGTGGATGGTCGCGGCGCTCGTTCCTGGCATCATCTCGCTCCTCGTAGTCCCGATGGTCCTGTTTCGCGCCGCGCCGCCCGAGGTGACGCACACGCCGCACGCGACGGAGCTCGCGCGCACGGCGCTGGACCGGATGGGGCGCGCCTCGCGCGGCGAGTGGATGATGCTCCTGGTCTTCGTCGTCGTCGCAACGCTCTGGATGACCAAGCAGTGGCACGGCATCGATTACGCCGTCGTGGCGCTGATGGGTGTCTCCTTCCTCCTCGTCACCAACGTGCTCGCGTGGGAGGACGTGCTCGGCGATCGCGCCGCGTGGGACGTCTTCATCTGGTACGGCGGGCTGGTGCGCATGGCCGAGGCGTTAGGCGAATCGGGGGTGACCAAACGCTTCGCCGAAGTTGCGGCGGGCGTGACGGTTGGATGGGAGTGGGGGGCGGCGCTCGTTGCACTCGTGCTCATCTATTTCTATGCGCACTACGCCTTCGCCAGCATCACGGCACACGCGACGGCGATGTTCACCCCCTTCCTCGTCGTGATCCTCGCCGCCGGCGCGCCACCGCAGCTCTCGGTCCTGGCGCTCGCCTATGCCTCGAATCTCGACGCATCGCTCACGCACTACGGCACCACCACCGCCCCCATCTATTTCGGGGCGCGCTACGTCTCTCAGCGCGAGTGGTGGCGCATCGGACTCCTCACGTCGCTGGTCACGGTGGCGATTTGGGGAACACTCGGCCCGCTCTGGTGGCGGGTGCTGGGGATGTGGTAGCGCCGCCGCGCGGCCGCGCGGCGGCGTCTCGACGCCCCGTGCGCGGCCGTGCAACTTCTGCGCGTCGCCGGTCGCACCCTTCGCCTTTCGTCACCGCTTCGCATGTCCGTGCTTCGTCGCCATCTCTCGCTCCAGCCCGACTCCGACACTGACTCCCCGCCGCTCCGTATCGAGCAGCTGGAGACGCCGGCGGCGCTGGTGGATCTCGACATCCTGGCGCAGAATCTGGACCGCATGGCCGAGTATTCGGCATTGCACGGTTTGTCACTCCGCCCGCACGTGAAGACGCACAAGTCGCCGCGCATCGCCGCCCAGCAGTTGCGACTCGGCGCCGTGGGGCTCACCTGCGCGACGCCCCGTGAGCTGGAAGTCATGGCCGACGTGACGCGCGACCTCCTGCTCAACTATCCGCTGCTCGGGGCGACCAAGCTGGCGCGGGTCCTCTCGCTCCCGTCGAACGTGCAGCTGACGGTGGCCGTCGACTCGATGATCGCCGTCGATGCGCTGGCCGCCACGGCGCGCATTCTCGATCGGCCGGTGCAGGTGTACGTGGAGCTCGACCTGGGGATGCATCGCGTGGGGGTGCAGCGCGTCGATGACGCGATCGCACTGGCGCTGCGCGTGAAGGAGCAGCCGCCACTCGTCTTCGCCGGGATCACCTTCTATCCCGGGCACATTCGCGAGCCCGTGGGGGAGCAGGACGCGAAGCTCGCCAAGCTGCGCGACGACCTGGCGCTGGCGCTCGATCGTATGGAGGGCGCCGGTGTGCGCCCGCGCGTGGTGAGCGGAGGCTCCACGCCGGCCGCGTGGCGGATGCACGAGATCCCCGGGGTAACCGAGGTGCGACCGGGGACGTACGTCTACAACGATCGCACCACGGCGGAGATCGGGGCGTGCGCGTGGGAGGATTGCGCGCTGACGGTCCTCGCCACGGTGGTGAGCACGGCAGTCGACGGACAGGCGGTGATCGATGCCGGCTGCAAGGCGTTAGGGCGCGAGCCGGTGCGCGGCGCCCCGCGCGAAGGATTCGCCGCGCTCCTCGACCGCCCCGAGGTGACGGTGGAGCGCATGTCGGAAGAGCACGGGATCCTCGACCTCACGCGGACGACCTGGCGCCCGCGCGTGGGCGATCTGGTGCGCCTCGTCCCCAATCACGTCTGTATCGTGGTGCACCTGAACGATACCATCTACGGCGTGCGCCGCGATGTGGTCGAGGCGCGCTGGCCGGTCAGCGCGCGAGGGCGGGACGCAGCGCCGGCGGGACTCGCCTAACGGCGAGGGCGAGACGTACCTCGACCTGGACCCGCGATCCCACCAGCAGGAAAATCGGGTTGAGGACGTCGATGCCGCGCGGGACGCCGATCGCGTGCTCGCGGATCGGGACGTCGACCGGACCGCAGAGCGACACCTTCTCCTGACCCCACGCCCCGAAGCTCGGAACGATGGGACAGCGCGTCACGATGTCGCGCGCGACACCGCGGAGCACGAGGGTGCCGGCGACCACGAGGTCGCCGTTGTCTTGCGCCACCTTCGTGCTGCGGAAGGTGATCGTTGGATGATGTTCGACATCGAGGAATGACTCGCCGCGCAGGTGACGATCGCGCATGGCGAAGCCGGTGTCGATGCTCGCCGCGTCGACTGCAACGGAGAGCGAGGCCGCTGCCAACCCGGCGTGCGGGAGGAGGAGCTCCCCGGTGAGGGCACGAAAGCGCCCGTGTACACGCAACGGGCCTAACGATGCGGTGAAGCCGACGGCGAGGGTGCCGGCATCGAGCGCGACGGGAGTGACGATGTCCATCGCCCTCACTCCTGCGGCGCGCCTTGCGCGATCCAGCGGGCGATCGTCTCCCGCTGGTTCGCGGTGAGCGGCGTGGCAGCGAGCGGCATCCGGCTGAACCCCTGCCGCGCCGCGTCGTCATTCCCGATCATCCGCAGCAGCCACGAGCGCGCCGAGTCGCCGGCCACGACGAGTGTGTCGCCCGAACTCAGGCGGGCGGGGCGCCCGACGAGCGCCGCGCGCGACATCCCGGCTACGAGCGTGAGCCCCGCCTGATGCGTCGCCACCGAGTGACATCCCCCGAACGCGCAGCGGCGATCGAGCAAGGGCTGCACGTCGTGCGTGAGCGTCGGCGTCTCCACGATGACATCGGGGAGGCCAAACGCCGGATCGAATCCGCCGGAGAAGTCGACGCACGCGGCAACGCCGGCGCTCAATGCCGCAACAATCCACGCGACGCCGCGGCGCGTCATCGCCCCGCTCCCGCGAGTGCGCCAAAGAGACGCAACGTGGCGACCGAACCGGGGGCGTAGAAGCCTTCGAGCGACGCGGTGAGCAACCGACTCACGCGCCACCCCACCCCCGCCGCTCCATGCGGGCGTGTGGCCCGCAGCTGCAACACCGGATGATCGGGGTCGCGCGAGCCGCCGTTCCGGATCACGCCGATGTCGAAGCGCGAGCGATCGACGCGCGCACCAAGTGCGAGCCAGGCCTGTCCGCGCGCGACCGACCCGGTACGCCCCCCGACACGGTGGCGCGCGACGACTTCACCCGCCGCGAGGCGTGGCTCGAACCAGTCCTCGCTGTCGTGCCCATGACAGACCGCCGCGTAGTACGTCGCCAGCGTCGCGCCGCCGCGCGCTGCCGTCCCGGCATTGCAGGTGATCGCCCCCTCCACCCGTCCACTAACGACTGAAAGTCGGCCAGCCAGCGCCGTTCCGCGCCATTCCGCGAACGGTCGCCCGACCGCGAAGGCCACGAGATTGGCGCGCGCGTCGGCCACGGTGATCGGCGGCACCCACGACACTTCGACGTCGGCGACGCGCGTGTGCAATGCCACCCGTGGACGCGGGAGGATCGGTGCCAGGTTGGTGGTTTCGGGCTTGTCGATGCCCGGGCGGCGCTGCGCTTCGTTGAGCCGGGGAATCCAGGTTCCTTCGACGCCGACGATCCAGCGCGTGCCAGGCGATAGGGATCCCACGGGAGTGAAGACCATCGCAGCGGAGTAGTAGGCGAGCAGCCGACCTTCCGGCTCGCTCGCCGAGTGCACCTGGTGGACGCGAGTGCCCGCTTCCTGCGCAGCGGTGGGCGACGGCACGACGGCGGACAACACAGCGATTGCGACGATGAGCCGAGCCGGGAACCGGATCGCACCGCCACGACGACACCGGAGAAGCAACGCGAGCACACCGCCGCCGATCATTTGCCTGCACCACCCCCACGACCGACGACGATGTGTATTCACGCTCCGCGCACGACGGGCGATCATCCGCCGGCGACGTGCCTACAATTCCGATGCCGCACCCGTGTCGCGCGCTATTGCACCTGCACGGTTCCGTTCATCCCCGAGTGCAGCGAGCAGAGATAGTTGAACGCTCCGGCGGTGCCAAACGTCCTGGCCACCGAGGCATTCGTCGAGTTCGCGATGTTGGCCGGCGCGCCCGTCCCGCCCTGGAATTCCACGTTGTGCGTGAGGGCCCCGAAGGTCCACGTCACCGTTCCCCCGACCGCAATCGCCACACTCTGCGGAGTGAAATCGTTCGACGCCGCACCGGCGACGACCGTCGCCGTGTTCGGGAGCGCGCCGTTGACCGTCACTGCTGCTGTGGCCTGCTTGGTCACCGCCCCCTGCGTCCCGGTCACCGTGATCGTCGTCGTCCCCGGTGCGAGTCCGAGCACGACGCCCGCACCCGACACGCTCGCGACGCTCGTGTTGCTCGACGCATAGCTGAAGGTGACCCCATTCGCCGTCGTCCCCGTGGAGGTGCGCGCTGCCGCGCTCACCGCCTGCGACTGCCCAGCGGACAACGTCAGCGTCGTTGGCGTGAGCACGAGGTTGTCGAGCACGCCCGACGGCGGTGGGGGACTCGTCGATCCGCCGTCGCCGCCTCCACACGCCCACAGCAGCAGCGCACATCCAGCCAGTCCGACTCTCCACGACTGCTTGCCCACGGAACGCCTCCAGACCAGGGAACATCCGAAGCGGGCAGGACCGCCCGCTCGTTGATCACGGGTGCGAAGCTACGCCGCCCGGTGGGTGCCACAACGGATCTGCGGTGAACGCCCCTTCGCGCGCGGTGAAGGAGCGGATCGCGCAGGCGAAGGAGCAGGGACGACCCGGATTAACGGCCAGCGTTGCGCGGCGCGCGCGTGCGTGCGCGTGCGTGCGCGTGCGTGTTGGTGCGAGCGTGTTGGTGCGAGCGCGTGTGTCTGCGCGCGTGTCTGCGCGTGTGTCTGCGAGCGTGCGCTATCCGCCGATCAGTTCGCGCACGCGTGCGCGGTAGCTCTTCCCAGTCTGCACGCGCGCACCGTCGGCGAGGACGATCACCCAATCCCCCTGAAACCACGGTTGAAACTCGCGGATGCGCTCCACGTTCACGATCGTCGAGCGGTGCACGCGCAGGAAGGTGCGCGACGGGAGTCGTTGCTCCAACTGCGAAAGGGTGATGCGGTGCTCGAAGACCTGCTTCCCCACGTGGAGACGAGCGACGTCGTCGGCCGCTTCGACCCAGTCGATGTCCTGCATGCGCAGGTAGAGCATGCGCTCACCGACGCGTACCGTGAGCCGGTCCGATCCCGCGCGCGGCTCCTCGAGCAGCTCCATCGCACGCGCCAGCGATGACCAGTCGCGCTCCCCGCCCTCAGCGCGCGCAGCATCGGCCGGCGTCGCTTCCTCGTCCGACCGCAGGAGTTTCACCACGCGATCGATCGCGTTGGAAAAGCGTGCGCGGTTGACCGGCTTGAGCACGTAGTCGAGCGCGTGCACTTCGAACGCTGCCAGCGCGTGCTGGTCGTACGCGGTCACGAAGATCACCGCCGGCATCTCGTCGACGCCAACACGCCGCACGACATCGAACCCACCCCCCTCCGGCATCTGAACGTCGAGGAGGACGAGATCCGGCTGCAGCTCGCGGATCGCCGCTTCGGCCGACGCGCCATCGCCACACTCGCCGACGACCTCGATGTCGTCGCGGACCGCGAGAAGCCCCCGCAGGTGCTCGCGCGCCAGCGGTTCGTCGTCGATCACCAGTGTGCGTATCGGAGGGGCGGGTTGATCCATGACGTCGCCAGGTTCGTTCGTCAGGCGCTGAGTCCGGCCGCGACGATGCGCGCCGCGGGCTCCGTATGGAACGGTAGCACAATCCACACCTCGAAGCCGCCATCCGCACGAGGTGCCGCCACCAGCTGCTGCGCGTCCCCGTACAACGACGCGAGCCGCGCGCGCGAATTGGCCAACCCCACCCCCTCGCGCCTAACCAGCGGCGACGGCTCGCCGACCCCGTCGTCGCGCACGGTCACCACCAACCCGCGCAGCGAGCGAGCGGCCGAGACCTCGACGACCCCTCCCGAGGCGCGCGGCCCGATCCCGTGCTTGATCGCATTCTCGACGAGTGGCTGCAGGATCAGGTTTGGGACCAGCGCGCGCCGGGCGTCGGGAGCGATGTCCATGCGCACCGTGAGCCGCCCCTGGAAGCGCTCCTGCTGGATCGCGACGTAGTGCGCCAGCACTTCCACCTCGCGCTCGAGGGTGATCTCCTGCTCCGACGCATGCCCGAGCGAGATGCGCAGCAATTCGCTCAGCCCCGCCACCATCCGTTCGGCACGCTCCGGCGCGCGGTGAATGAGCGCGGTGATGGCGTTGAGCGTGTTGAACAGGAAGTGCGGATGCAGCTGCAACTTGAGTGTTTGCAGCTGCGCCTGGTCCAGGCGTGCTTGCAGCTGCTCGCTCGCCCGCGACGCCTCGGCGTAGCGCGTACTCAGCCGCTCCTGCCAGTGCGTAGCGTACGTGGCCACCGCTCCGGCGCAGGCGAGAAGGAAGAGGCGCGCCCCCTCGTCGAGCGGGGAGACTCCCGACGCGCCGGCGGCCGCCGCCATGGGACTCGAAACCAGCGCGAGGCGCCCGCTGACCACGAATCCGATGACCAACGCGGCGTACTCCGCTACCGCGAGCCCTGAGACCATTGCCGCCTTTCGCGTCGTCGACGCAACCGGGAGCGCGGCGATGATGATGAAGTAGGCGGTGATGATCGGCGACTGCAGCGCGAGAATCGGGGTGGAGACGAGCCCGTATCCCCCGATGATGCAGCTGACGGCGGTGATGTCGACGAGCGGGTTGACGACGCGCAGCCAGCGCGGCAGGCGCCGGCGCCGGTGAAAAAGCGGCACCTGCAGGATCGACCAGGCGAGCGTCGGAAGGAGCACCAGTCGGTTGACGCGATTCAGCGCCGGCGTGAGCGACGGTGCGTACAACAGCGCGGCAACTCCGAGGAGCGCGAGGACGGCGACGCGCACGACGTTGAGCATGCGCTCGGCGCGATCGCGCTCGTGGGCGAGCACCTCGCTCGGAAGAAGCGCACGCGCCTCGGAGGCGAGATCGCTCTCGCTTGAGCGATCGCGCCCCGTAGCGTCACGCGGCGCTTCGCGCGGCACTTCGCGCGGCACTTCGCGCGGCATTCCCCCGCGCCTGACGTCGTCCCCGGTATCGGTCACCCGGGAATCATTCACTGGCAAGGCGCGCGCTGCCAGTCCGGCAGTTGCGGCGCGAGTGGTTCACGCGGGCTCGCGGGAGCCGCGCGCGACTAACGCCCCAGCCAGTAGCTCAGCTTGACGAGAAAGACGTTGCGCGCCGGATCGCGGAACGTGCTCCCGATGTCGGCCGGGGCGCCGAGGTCGGCGCGATTCTCGCCTCCCGCGCGCTGCTGCTGCCAGACGAGGAAGAGCGTCGATCCCGGGCGGTACTCCCAGCGCAGGACGGCGTTTCCGCGCAGCGAACGCACGAGGAAGTCGGGTTCGGCGAACGCGAACGATGGCGCAGGACCATTCACGTCCGGATCGATGACGACCTGCGATCCACTGGCCGCCTGCTCGCGCGCGACCGTGCCGCGATCGCGACCGTAGACCGCGAAGTCGAACGCGCCGGGTTTGGCAAACTCCTTGAAGCGTGCGAAGTGCCCGGAGGCGACGAACGGCTGGGCCCACAGCTGCAACGTGAGTCGCGGCGAAAACGTCCACTCGGCGCGCGTCTCGAGCGAAAGCTCGCTCTGGTCGATATCGCCGAAGATCCACCGCCCACCGTACGTGGCCGTCGCCAGCGGATCGCTCACCGCGGTCACGTATTGGTCCACGTCGTACTGCCGGACGAACTGCGGCTTGAGCTGCACGCGCATCGCGCTCGACGGACGCACCTCGACGCCCAACTGCACCGTGTGGCGCCACTCGTGCGCGGCGTTGCGGTTCTGCTCGTACGACGCCGTACCGATGATCGCGCGCCGCGAATCGGTGGTGAAACCTCCCTTCACTTGCCACTCTGCCGGCTTTCGCGTCAACGGACCACCGCGGAGGAGCCGGTCGTCGGTTGTCTCGGGTTGGACAAACGCCCAGAAGTCGTAGCTCCAGAACGAGCGCAGCGTCCCCGACGAGAGGAGCGAGACGCGCCGCTCGATCACGTCGCCGTCGAAGTTGGCGGCGTTGGTGACGTAGATGCTCGCCTCGTATCCCTGCAGGTGCCGCCCGAGCTTCGTCTCACGGTACTTGAGCGCGGTCGACAGCGACCGGAAGTCGGCGCGGGTCTGGAAGCCGAGGTCATTGACCTCGAAGCCGGGCGAGGTCTCCTCGTAGGTCACGGAGCCGAGCCAGTGTTCGCCCCCCGTGCGCGCGAGGGAGAGCGTCCCGAAGTAGCCTCCTAACGAAGTGCGGGTGGTGTCGAGCGAGAGGTGCGCTGCATCGGGACGCTGGAACGCACGAATGGGAGAGCGCTGGAGCCCGGTGATCGCCCGGGCATCGCCACGCACTCGGCTCCCCGACAGGAAGCCGCTCAAGGCCCAGGTGCGATTTCCCCAGCGATGCTCGAAGTCGGCACCGCCGGTGACGGCATCCTGCACGAAGAGCGGGGCGAGCGCCGGATCCGGGAGGTCGCGCCGCACCCCGGTCAGCACTCCACCGACCACGCTGTTCCCCTGCCTGAAGTCCTGCCGCAGGCGGGTGATGAGAAAGTCGGTGCGCGGTTCGACGATGGCCGAGCTGCGAAATCCGTCCGGGCGCGCAAAGCGTCCGCGCTCCTCGCTGGTGACGGCGCCCAGGGCACCTAACGACAACCCGCCGCTCGTCTTCCCCGACACTTTGGTGGCGGCGATGATGTCGGACTGGGCGGGCACATCACTGTACGCCGCGCCCAGCGCGTCGAGCGAACGCCGAGGAGCGCGCCCGATGCGGCGCGTGTAGACGAAATTGCTGGGATTGTTGTCGTTGAAGGTGACGCTCTGGCCAAAGCGGAAGATGTCGACCCCTTCGAGGAAGAACGGGCGCCGCTCGGGGAAGAAGACCTCGAATGCCGAGAGATTCACGACGGCCGGATCGACCTCAACCTGACCGAAGTCGGGATTGACCGTGGCGGTGAGCGTGAGACCGGCGGGAAGACCGTAGCGAACGTCGGCGCCGATGCGCGCCGTGGATGCGGTGGGCTCGTAGAACGGGTTGGCCGAATTCCCGGGGGCGCGCGTCACCTGCGAGGAGACGTACGGCAGCACCTCGAGGCGCTGCGGAGTCTCGAGCGAATCGAGTCCCACCAGGTCACCGTAGCGGGAGACCACGCCTGGTTGCTGCGGCGGCATCGGCGACCAGACCGACGTCTCCTGCCCGCGGGCAAGGACTCGCCCGAACTGGATCCCCCACTTCCCCACCCCGCGAGCCCCGACCGAAAAGCGGAGCTGAGAGAGGGGGATCCGTACCTCGGCGGACCACCCCGCCGAGTCGACCTGCGTCGCGCTCGCCCAGACCGCGTCCCAGAGCTCGTCGTTTTGCGAGTCGTTGTAACGGAACTCGTCGCGCTGCACGCCGCGCGGCGAGACGGCGAAGATGAAGGCGGTGCGCCGGTCGAGGTACGAGTCGATCCCGATGCGGATCCAATCCGAATAGATGTCGGTGGCGTCGCGGCGGGCGATCTGGCTGGCGATGGAATCGGGGTGGGCATCGTCGAGCCGGACGCCGATGTAGATCGCGTCCCGATCGTAGATGACACGGGCGACCGTCGGCTGCGAGGCGCGCGCCCCCGGATTCGGGCGCGACTGGGTGAAGTCGGTGGCCGCCTCGGCGCGCTCCCAGTCTGGCTCGTCGAGCCGGCCATCGATGTGGATGGTTCCGGTACGGAACGCCGCGCGCATGGAGGGGCGCGGGAGGGAGTCGGATTGCTGCGCCTCGGCGGGCGGGACAAGACAGAGGAGAAGTGCCGCGGCGATGGACGCGCGGCACCGGAACGTCTGGGGCATTGGGGGGGCGTGGGGGAAATCCGTCCCCGTACTACGCGCGCCTCGCGGGAGTAGTTGGGATTCCGTGATCGCGCCGTGGCGGAACATATGATTCCACCACTAGTGGAAACTATTCAGCGGCAATGTCTTGCCAACGTTACAGACGCCTATCTCACAAAGCGCCTGAGTGAGAAGCGTGTGAGGTCGAACGCCGATGTCCCCTTCGTCAGCAGGTCCGCGGTGATCTCACCCAGGACGCTCGAGAACTTGAAGCCATGCCCCGAGCAGGCGCTCAGAATCAGGACGTCGGCGTCCGAAGGATGGCGGTCCAGGATGAAGTGCTGGTCGGGGGTGTTCGTGTAGAGACAGACGGCCCGCTCGCGCGGGTGCCCCTTTGCGAATGGGACGAATCGACGGAGCAGGTCGTAGACGTACGCCGCCTCGGCGTCGCTGATTCGCCGGTCAACCGAGTCGGGTTCGACGCTCTTCCCGCTGTGGTGCACCCCGATCTTCACCCCGTCGCCCAGGTCGGGCTTCGTATAGAAGTAGCTCCCGTTGTGCAGCTCCCAGATCGAAACGGGCATCCGCTGCGGGGTGAAGTACTCCGGCATGTCGACCGGATCGAACCAGTGGATTACCTGCCGCTCGACGGTCAGCGGGAGGTCTGGAACGAGCGACGACATCCAGGGTCCAGCCGCGAGCACCATTCGCCGCGCACGAATCGTCTCGCCGCCGGCGCGAATCGCGAGATGGTCGCCCTCTCGGTCCCACCCATCCACAGGTGAGTTCCGCCTGATTTCGGCGCCGCGCTCTTCGGCGAGCCGCAGGTGCGCGGCGACGATCGCCTCGGGAAAGAGAATCCCCGCGTTCGGATCGAAGATGCCGACCATGTCATCGAGCGGGGCAAATGCGGGATAGCGCCGGTGGAGCGCGCGCGATTCGATCACTTCATGCTCGAGCCCGTTGAGCTGCGCGCTGTGCAGCGAGCCGGCAACGAGCCCACACCCCTCGGGCCCAATCATCAATCCGCCGGTTCGCAGGAAGAACGACGTCCCCGACGCCTCGCGTTGGAGGTCGGCCCAGAGCGCGTACGCACGCTGCACCAGCGGGACGTAGATGGGATCCTCGTAGTAGGCCTCGCGAATCATGCGCGTACGCCCATGGCTTGAACCGAGCGTATGCGGAGGCGAGAATCGATCGATCCCTACGACGCGTTCTCCGCGCTGCGAAAGGTGATACGCAGCGGCACTCCCCATGGCGCCGAGCCCAACGATCGCAACATCAAACGGTTCGGACACAGGAGTGGGTGGAGATCGCGGTGAATTGTCGTATGCTAGCTGGCGTCCAGAACGTCTCGCGAATAGTCGACGCCGTGCGGCCTGCGCTTGGCCCCAGCGCGGCGATTTGAGCGGTGACTTCTCGACAGCGGCCAGAAAGTGACGTACGCCATGCAACGTGGCAATGCGGAAGTGTTACTGGTTGCATCTCGTGCTCGAGTCCGTCTCTCGAAGAGCCCTTTTCTTCGCCACCACACGTGCCCTTCGCCCTCCACTCGCGCTCGAACACGAAGTTGCGGACTCCGCGGCGCGGCGTGACGCTGCTCGAGCTGATCGTGGCGCTGGCGCTGCTCGCCTTGATGGCGGCGCTCGTGGCGCCGGCGATGATCGCACCGGCGCGTCGCACGAGCGATGTCGCGACGGTGATTCGCTCGGGAAGGAGCGCGGCGATTGCCCGCGCACAGCCCCTGGTCCTTCGATTCTCCGAAGGGGGGGAGTGGTCGCTTCGCCCCCTCCCTCCGCATGACGCGGACGCACTCGCCACGGGTCTCGTCACCACGCCCGAGGGCGCGTTCTCGTTGCAGCTGTCGCCATTCGGCGGGTGCCTCCCGCTCGCGGCACTCCCCCCCTCGCTGGGCGCGTGGGATGTCGCCAGCTGCACATCGACACAGGCGCGCGCGGCAGTGCGCGGCGCGGGAGGGGGCGCATGACGCTGCTCGAGGCGCTCCTGGCGCTCGTCATTCTGGCGCTCTCCGCCGTTGGGTACCTGGACGTCTTCCAGGGGAGCGCGCGCTCGGTGCGTAGCGCGGCGGAGTGGTCACGCCTCGTGGCACTCGCCGAGTCGCGGATGGAGGGGGCGACGTTAGGCGACGGACTCCAGGCGCAGGAGGCGCGGCGCCGTGCCGGTGGAAGCGTCGACGATGCCGGGTACCGGCAGGAGGTCGTCGTGCGCCCGTGGCGGGACGGCGTGAACGAGATCGTCGTTCGCATCACGGGCCCCGACGGTACGTCGTACGAGTTGCGACGTCTCGCGCGGGAGCGTGGCACATGATGGCGCGCACCCACCCGGCTCTACCCGCGCGCGCCGGCTTCACGTTGATCGAGGTCATGATCGCGCTCGTCGTCAGCGGCCTCGTGGCATCGCTCGCCTACGCGGCGGCGCAAGCCGGATTCGATACCGACGCGCGGGTCGCATCGTACCGCGACGGCCTTGCACGTGACGGAGTGGTAGGGGGCATCCTGAGCGATGCCCTCCGCCACCAGGTGGACGGGGTGCGCGGTGGTGCTGGCGTTTTCTCGCTCCTCGATCGCGTGGACGCGGAGGGACGCGACGCCGACTCACTCTCGATCGTAACGCGCGGCGTCGAGTCGCCGATGGGGGCGTCGGCTACCTGGCGACTCGACGCATGGCGCGAGGGGAACACGTTGCGCATCGCTGGCGTATCGCTGGACGGCGACGCCGGAATCACTCCTCCGTTTGTCATGTCGCTCGACGACGTGACGGCTTTCGACGTGCGAGCGCTCGGGCGCGGATTGGCGGCGCGATGGCGCGCCGACTGGCCCGACGCGGACCAGGCGCCCGACGCCTTCGCGCTCCGACTCGGCCGCGTACACGATGGTGCGAACGCTGCCGTGGAGTCGGAGCCGCTGGTGGTGCGGCGCGGACTGGAGCGGTCGCCATGAGGGGGAGTCGCGTGATTCGCCTTCGCGCGCGGCGCGGCGTCGCGCTCGTCCTCGTGCTCTGGCTTCTGGTGATTCTCGGGGGGATCGGGATCACGGTGGTCGGCGCAACGCGCGATGCCTCACGCCTCGCCGGCAACGAGCGTGCACGTGTCGGCGCTCGTTATGCAGCGGAGAGCGGGCTCGAGGCGACCGCGGCGCGCATCGACGACTCGCTCAGGGTGACTCCCGAGGGAGAGGATCGCGATGCCTTCCTCAATTCGCTGGCCGCTGCGTCGCTGGACAGTGACTCGACGACGCTCGGTGACGAGCGGTTTGCGGTCGCCATCGTCGACGCGAGTGCGCGGCTGGACGTGAATGCGGCCCCCGAGGCAAACCTGGCGCGACTGCTGGGATACTTCACCGACGCGGCACGCGCGACGTCGCTTGCGCGCCTCGTACGAGAGCACGTCGAGGGGAGCGGCGGTCGCGTGACGCATCCGCTGCGTTCGCTCGACGAACTGCAGGCGATCGAGGGGATGGACGCGCGCGTGTTGCAGCTGGCGGCGCCATATCTGACCGTGGACGGCGACGGGACGATCAACGCGGCGAGCGCGTCGGACACGGTGCGCGCTGCAGCGTTCGGCGAGCTGCGCAACTCGCCGTCGCGGTTGGTCCTGGTGTCGCGCGGCTGGACGCGCGGGCACGCGCTGACGCACGAGATCCAGGCGGTGTACGCGGTCGGGAGCGACCGACTCGTGCTGGTCCAGTGGCGGGAGCGTATCCTGTGAGTCCGCGACTCGCGCTCGAGCTGGGAGCGTCTACGCTCCGCGGCGTCGTCGCCTCGAGCTGGCGCGATGTGCCGCTGCGCACGGTAGAGGTCCCGTGGTCGCCCGACGCCCCCGACGCCGGCATCGCCGCGCTGCGCGAGCTGGTCGGGCCGGTCGACGCCATCGTCGTCTCCGTCGGGTTAGGGCTCCTGCACGTCGCCCGCGTGACGCTCCCGCCAGCGCCTGACGAGGCTCGCGAACGCATGCTCACGCTCGAGGGGGCGCGCTACTTCGCCACCGAGGCGCCGCTGGTGGCCGCCCTTGCGCCTGGCGGGAACGTGGCCCTGGCGATCGAGACGTCGCGCCTCGAACGGTGGTGCGCCCTGCTCGAGACGTGGGGACCGATCACACGCGTCGAAGCGGCACCGGTCTCGCTCACGCGCTCGCTCTCGCACATTCGAGGTCAGGAAAGCGGCGCGTACCGCGTCGAGGCCAACGATGGAGAGCAGGGGCTGGTGGTGCTGCGCGATGGTACGGTCGAGGGAGTGCGACGAATCCCGATCGCCAACGGCGAGGCAACCGGAAGAGACATTCCATCCGACGGCGCCATCCCGGCGAACTACCGCGCCGCGTGGGGAGCCCTCCTCGCCGAGGATGCACCGGCGCGCGGCACGCTCGCTCCACCCGAGCGGCGGCGACGCTTCGCCGCGCGCCGTCGGCGCCGCCTCGCGGTCGCTGCTGTCGCAGCAGCTGCCGGCATCGTTCTCGCCATCATGGCGGTCGATCGGTGGCGCGACCGCACCTGGCGCGCGCTCGAACGCGAGGTCGCCACGAGACGTGAAGGCGCGCGCGCCGGTACCGAGGCGCTGGCGACGACGGCACGGCTGGACGCCGAAGTCTCCTACCTCGGAAAGGCAGCGCGCGAGCGTGGAGACGGTCGCGGCGGAACACTCGGCGCGCTCGCGGCGATTTCCAACGCCTTTCCGGAGGACGCCGTGATCCTCAATGCGCGCGCGGTTGGGCGCGAATGGCAGGTCGACGGTACGGCAGCGAGCGCTGCCGCCCTCGTTCCGCGCCTCGACGCCGATGGACACTTCGAGGACGTGCGTATCCTCTCAGCGAGTTCCCGCTTTCGCGATGGAGCCCGCACGCGCGAGACCTTCTCCCTGGCCTTCCGTGTCCGTCCTGGCACCTGACGCGCGCGAGCGACGGACGATCGCCGTGGGCGGCGCGGTCCTCGTGGCCGCGTGGCTGCTGTCGACGGTCCTGATCCCACTCGGCGCGCGGTGGCGCGACCGCGAGGCGATGATCGACGCGCTCCGGCGCGAGCGCGACCAGCTCGTGTCGTTAGGCTCGCACGCCGATTCGCTGCAGGGCGAGGCGGCGACGCGCAGCGCAGTAGTCGAGGCGCTCCCCGTGCGACTGGTGCGCGGGCGCACGCCGGCACTCGCCGCTTCGGCGCTCCAGCGCGTGCTGCAGGAGTACGCGTCGGCGAGCCGAGTGAGCGTGACGCGTCTCGACGTGGCAAGTTCGGCAGACAGCGCGAGCGGCGGACCGCCGGCAATCCCGGCGACGATTTCCGCGGTGAGCGACGTGTACGGGCTGGCAGATTTCATCTCGCGCGTCGAGCACGGGAACAGTCTCCTGGAAGTGCGGGAGCTCTCGGTCAGTGCCAACAGCGCGCTGCGCGGTGAACTCCTGCAGATGTCGCTCGTGGTACGTGCGCCCTACGTCCTCACACCATGAGCCGCGCGCGCTGATGCGATCACTTCGTAGCGCGTTGCTCCTGACGGCTGCTGCATCGGCGACGGTGGCGGCGATCTTCTTCGTCTTGCCACCCTCGGTCGGTGCGCCGGTCGAGGGCGTGCCGCAACGTGGCCCGGCATTTTCGCCGCCGACAATTCCCCCGAGCGATCCGGCACTCGCCGAAGACGTGGTGCTGGCCAACGTCTTCTCCGCGCGCCGCACGCCGCCAACATCGCGTTATGCGCCGCCCGATGAGACGACCGATGCATCGGGGGGCGTTGTCGAGATGCCGGCTGAGTCGTCTGGCGCCGAGCAGGCACCAGCGGGGACGCCGCGCCTCCTGGGGACTGTGGTGGGACCGCAAGGAACCCAGGCGTTGTTGCAGCTGGACCCGTACGCCGGACAGCCGCGGCTCTATTCCGTTGGCGACCGTGATGCAGGCTTTCGTGTGATCGCGATCTCGCCACGATCCGCGGTGCTCGTTGGCCCGCAGGGGCGCGTGACGGTGCGACTCGAACCGGAGGAGGAGCGCCCGTGAGGCGTTGCATGAGATTCTTGGCGGCTCTTGTGGCCGTGCTGCTGACGGCGGGACCGTCGACGCTCGTCGCCCAGGCGGCAAGCGGAGGGACGCGCTTCGACTTTCGCGATGCGCCACTCGCCGACGTGATCCGCACGTTGGCCGCGGCGATGGGACTCACGGCGGTGACGTCGGAGGTGCCGGCCGACGCGCGGGTGACGCTGTCCACGCCGGCCCCCGTTGCGGCTGGCGAGATCGGTTCGCTGCTCGAGGGAATGCTGGAGTCGCGCGGTCTCGTCGTCGTGGTCCGCGGAAGCGTGGCGCAGGTGTATCCGTCGGACAAGGCGCCGAAGACCGGGGAAGTGCGCGCCGGCTTCGACTTTCCCGATCCCCCGCCGCTGGGGCTCGTGACGCAGCTCGTTCCGTTGCAGGGGATACGCGCCGACGAAGGGGCGACGATCCTGCGGCAGGTGGCGGGACCGGGGGCGAGCATCGAGCCGGTGGCGCGGTCGAACGCGCTCCTGATCACCGATCGCGGAAGTAACGTGGCGCGCTACCTCGAGTTGTTGCGGCGCCTCGATGCAACGCCGCAGGGTGAGTCCGGGCTCCGTACCTACGTCGTCAACCTCAAGTATGCCAATGCCGACGACCTCGCCGAATCGTTAGGTGAACTGTTCGGGGTGCGGGTGGCGCGGAGCGGGAAGCGCTCGCTCGACGACCTCGCGTTGTCGCGCACGCTGGAGTCGTTCCGGCAGCGCGAGGGGGACGCGTTCCGCATGCGGCGCGACGTCCCGCTCTCGGTCCCGCTCTCCACGCCGACGACCGAGGTGCGCACCGACAGCGGCGCCGCTCCGGGCACGACCGGGCAACTGACCGGGCAGACCACCGTCGTGCCGCACGCTCCGTCCAACTCGCTGCTGCTTCGCACCGCACCGCCAAACTTTCCATTGCTTCAGGAAACGATCGAGGCACTCGATCACCGGCCGGCGCAGGTCCTGCTCGAGGTCACGGTTGCCGAAGTGACGCTCGGCGCCGGCGACCAGTTCGGCGTCGATTGGCGGAGCGTGGGCGGGAGCACCGACATCTCGTCGGGAAATCCCGACGCGGCCGACTCGTCGTCGATCCGCGACTTCGCGGTGCGCGTGGTGACGCTGCGCAATGCAAACGTGCGGGCGATCCTGCGTGCCCTCGCCTCGCGCTCGCAGGTGCGGGTGCTGTCGACACCGTCGATCCTCGCCGCGAACAATCGCGAGTCGCGCATCCTGGTGGGGAACCGCGTCCCCTTCATCGCCTCCACGCGGCTCGGCAACGACGTGGCGATCGACCGCACGGTGCAGTTCGAGGACGTGGGGACGCAGCTCACCATCGTCCCGACGATCAACGACGACGACTACGTGAGCGTGCAGATCCTGCAGGAGGTGAGCACGCTGACCACGCAGACGATCCAGTCGGCGCTCAATGCGCCGGTGATCTCGACGCGCGAGGCGGCGACGCGCACGGTGATTCGCGACGGCCAGACGGTCGTCATTGCGGGGCTCATCGGCGATTCGCGCGAAACCGTGGAGAGCGGCGTACCGCTCCTGATGGACATCCCCCTCCTCGGGGCGTTCTTCCGGCGACGGTCCGTCAGCCGCAACCGGAGCGAAGTGGCGATCTTCGTGACGCCGTACATCGTGCGCTCCGACGCCGACGCCGACGTGTTGCGCGACCGGGTGCGCGACCGGATCAACGGCGCCCAGCCGGGAGCGCTCGATTCGCTTTCGAAACTTCCGAAGAAGAAGGTGCCGTGAGTCACTCGGCGACGTCGGGTGGTGGAACCAACGGTGCGGCGTTGACCGGCGCGACGCTTCGGGAAGCGGCGGGGGGAGCGCTCGCCTTGCAGCTCCCGGCCGCCTTCCTCGCGGAGCAGTTGGTGCTCCCGCTGCGCGTCGGCGAGGACGGACGCGTCGTCGTGGCCGCCGGCCGCCCCGTCGACCCGACGGTCACCGACGAACTGGTTCGTCGGCTGGGGCACGCCGTGGTGATCGTCGACGCACCCACGGAGGAGTTGCAGGCGGCGCTACTCGGTGCGTCGCGTTCCGACATCGTCACCGACGAGACGCTCCCCTCCGACGAGGCGGCGTCCGCGAGCATTGCGGGGCTCGGCGACCTGCGCGCGCAGGCGAACGATGCGCCGGTCGTCCAACTGGTGAATGCGGCCCTCAGCGACGCGCTCAAGTCGCGAGCCAGCGACGTGCACCTGGAAAGCACCCGGTCCGGCTTACGCCTGCGTCACCGCCTCGACGGCGTGTTGCGCGACGTGGCGACATATCCGGCGGCGCTGCAGGGGGGCGCGATCTCGCGCATCAAGCTCCTCGCGGGACTCGACATCGCCGAGCGACGCCTTCCGCAGGACGGGCGCGCGCGCGTTAGGCTCGGCGCGCGCGAGGTCGACCTGCGCGTCTCGACGCTACCTGCCCTACACGGAGAGAGCATTGTCATCCGGATTCTCGATCACGGCGATTCCGGCGCGCCACATTCCAGGGTCTGGCGATTCTCCGATCTCGGGATGCCGCCGAATGTGGAGGCGACGTTCGACCCGATCGTGAAGCGGGCGTCCGGACTGGTGCTGGTGACCGGCCCCACGGGATCGGGGAAGACCACGACGCTGTATTCGGCGCTCGCGCTCCGCAACGATCCGGCGGTGAAGATCGTGACGGTGGAGGATCCGGTGGAATACCAGGTCCCGGGCGTCACGCAGGTGCCGGTGAATCGCAAGGCCGGGCTCGACTTCGCCAACGTGCTCCGATCCATCCTGCGGCACGATCCCGACATCGTCATGGTTGGGGAGCTGCGCGACCGCGAGACGGCGGAGATGGCGGTGCAGTCGGCGCTGACGGGACACCTAGTCTTCGGCACCCTTCATACCAACGACGCGCCGGGGGCGGTGACGCGCCTCATCGACATGGGGGTCGAGCCCTACCTCGTCGCAGCGACGGTGCAGGGGGTGCTCGCGCAGCGGCTCGTTCGCGTGACGTGCACGTCGTGCGCGGTGCCGATCGCCCACGACGACCCAGCGTTGTCCACGATCGGTGGTCCTGCGTTTCGCAACCTCGCGACATCGCAGGCACGCCGCGGCACTGGGTGCGCCCGGTGCGACGGCACCGGCTATCGCGGGCGAACCGCGATCTACGAGCTGTACGTCCCCGACGATCGCGACCGCCGCCACCTCTCCACGCGCCGCTCGCTCGACGGATCGCGCCCCGACGGAGCGTCGTACTGCCTGACGACGCTCGCCGATGCCGCGGCATCCCTCGTCTTCAACGGTGTCACAACACCCGAAGAGGTGCAGCGCGTGCTCGGCCTCGAGGAGCGCGTCGCGCAGCCGCCCGACGGGAGGCGCGCATCTCCGACGCGCGGGAATCCGCGTCCATGAGCGCCACCTACCGCTATCGTGCGTCGACCAGCGCGGGTGAGCTGGTGGAAGGGGTGTTGCAGGGGAGTTCGCCACGCGCGGTGATCGACCAGTTGCGGCAGCGGACGCTCGTTCCCTACTCGGTCGAAGCGGTGTCGACGCCAACGGAGCGCTCGACGCGGCGCCGCTGGGTTCCCGCCGGTCGGCGAGACGACGCCCTCGCGACCGCCACGCGGACGATGGCGACGATGATCGCCGGCGGAGCCACGCTCGATCGCACCCTGGCCTTCGCCAGCGAACATGCGACCACAGACGAGCTGCAGGGAGCGCTCGCCGGGGTGCGCGCCGATGTACAGCGGGGCGAGTCGCTGGCGACCGCGCTGCGCGCTCGTGAGGCGCATTTCGGATCGCTCGCCCCGTCGCTCGTGCGCGCCGGCGAGGAGAGCGGGCGGCTCGACGAGGCGCTCGAGCGCTGGGCGGACCACGTCGAGCGTGTTCGCACGTTGCGCAGTGAACTGCAGGCCGCGCTGCTCTATCCCGCACTCATGGGGATCGTCTCGGCGATCGGCGTCGTCATCCTCCTGGCGTTCGTCGTTCCCCGCTTTGTCGTCATGCTCCGCGATGCCGGCGGAACGCTTCCAGCGTCGACGCGCGCGCTGGTGCTCCTGAGCAGCGTCGTCACCCACTGGTGGTGGCTCGGCGCGCTGCTGACAGTTGGAGCCGTCGCTCTCTGGCGGACGTGGGTGCGTGACCGGGGGAATCGTCGGCGGTGGCACGCCGCGCGACTTCGCTGGCCCATCGTCGGGTCGTTGGAGCTCTCGGTGCAGGTGGCGAACTTCGCCCGCGCCTTCGGCACCCTGCTGCGCGGCGGGAGCGGCGTACTCGCCGCGCTGCGCACGGCGCGCGAGTCGGTCACCAACGCCGCGCTCGCGGGGGGGCTCGACGACGCAGTGCGCGCGATCGAACGCGGGGAGCGCGTGGCCCCATCGCTCGCCCCCGTACTTCCACCGCTGGCCACGCAGCTCCTCGCCGTGGGTGAAGAGAGCGGCACGCTCGACAGCATGGCGCTTCGCGTGGCCGACACCTACGATGCCGAATCGCAGCGCACGCTCCGTAGTCTCGTGGCGCTCGTGGAGCCGGCGCTCATCGTCGGCTTCGGGTTGCTGGTCGGCTTCGTCGCGCTGGCCATGCTGCAGGCGATCTATTCCATCAACGCGTCGGCGCTATGACTCGATCGGAGAGGTGCGTGAGTTCCCCCGTCATGCGCAATCGGCGCGTGCTCATTCGCGGCGTGCGTGGGTTCACACTCCTCGAACTCCTCGTGGTGGTGATCGTGCTCGGGCTGCTGGCGGGGCTCGTCGCGCCACAGATCTTCGGCCGCGTGGGCGAGGCGAAGTCGGGGACAGCGCGCACGCAGATGGCCCTGCTCGCGACCGCGCTCGACAGCTATCGCCTCGACAACGGCGCGTACCCAACGACCGAACAGGGGCTCGAGGCGCTCCACGAAAAGCCTTCGCGCGAGCCGGTACCGAGCAATTGGCGGGGACCCTACCTGCGCAAGCCGGTCCCGCTCGATCCGTGGGATCGCCCTTATCTCTATCGCGCGCCGGGGAGTCGCAACGCGACGACCTTCGACCTCGCCACGCTGGGGCGCGACGGGAAGGAAGGGGGGACGGACGAGGACGCCGATCTCGTAGGCCAGTAGCGCACACGACTTGCATTCGTGCCACGACGCCGGTGGCGTGTGGCGCCGACGCAGCGGGCGCTGCTGTGGTCCGCTTGTGTGACCCAAGGCGCTTCTGGAGATGCGGCCTCGACTGGTGGTACAGTCCGACTGTGCGATTTCGCACGGTGAACCGCGGAAATTCCTGCTAGAGTTCGCATCGCTCGCGCCTCGCTGGCGAGAGACGACGTCGCGAGGCTACGGCTCAGCTGACGTTACGGGGGGATCGATCGTCGAAAGGACGCCCGTCGCGCTTGAGGCGCGGGCACACGAGTCACCGAGTCAGGGAGCGCGGGACCCATGCATCACTCGTCGTCTGGACCGGCCAGCTCACTCGACGAGGAGAGTGTCGAGGGAGAAGGGAGCGACAACGTCGTTAGGCCGAGCGCTGGCGGCTCGCGACGGCGCTTCTTCGCCCTCGGCGTTTCGATGGCCGCTGCGTCGTTAGGGAGCGCGACGCGCGCTGCGGCGCAGGCGGCCCAGGCGCCCCCGAAGAAATCGGCCGCGCGCACGATGGTGAAGCGGCTACTCGAACAGACGCCCAACTCGGGCTTCGATCCGTTTCGCCGTACGCCCACGGCGACGCTCAAGGGGTGGGACAGCGCCCTCTCGCGTCTCGTGCGCCGAGTCACCAACGGAGTGACCATGGACGAGCTCAAGCTCGCCCAGAAGCTCGGCTACAACGGCTACATCAACTACCACCTCGGCTTCAACAAGATCGAGGACGGTGCCACGCAGACGTTCGTGGGGCAGAACTACCCGCTCCTCACACAGAACGTCGATCAGCTCTACAACATCGACCAGCGCCTGGTGATCGACCAGCTCACTGAGGCGACGCTGTATCGCGCGGCGTTCTCCAAGCGCCAGCTCTACGAGCGAATGGTGGAGTGCTGGAGCGATCACTTCAACATCGCCTTCCCGCAGGTGAACTACCTCAAGCTGGTCGACGACCGCGAGGTGATTCGAAAGCACGCGCTCGGACGATTCCCCGACCTGCTGCGCGCGAGCGCGCATTCGCCAGCGATGCTCGAGTATCTCGACAACACGCGCAATCGCCAGCGCACACTGAACGAGAACTACGCGCGCGAGATCATGGAGCTGCACACGCTCGGCACTGCGGGGGGGTACACGCAGGGCGACGTGCGCGAGCTCGCCCGCGTCTTCACCGGGTGGACCATTGCCGGGCGTGGCACCTTCACCTTCGACCCGAACGGGCACGATTTCGGCGCGAAGACGGTGATGGGGCAGGTGTTCGACGCGATGCCGACGAGCGCCGGTGCGGCGGCCAAGTCCGAGGGAGACCGGATGCTCGACTTCCTCGCCGCGCACCCTAACACGGCAAAGTTCGTGGCGCGGAAGATCCTGCGCTGGCTCCTCCAGTACGAGCCGACCGCTGCGCAGATCACCGCGGTCGCCAGCGTCTACACGAAGACGCAGGGCGACATTCCATCCATGGTGCGCGCGACGCTCTCGCCGGCCAACGTTGCAGCCGCGACACCCAAGTTCAAGCGTCCGTATCACTTCATGGTCTCGTCGCTCCGCGCCACCAAGCCGTCGGTGAGCAAGGTCTCGACGATCGCCGACCGCTGGCTGCGCCTCCTGGGACAGCCGCTGTTCTATTGGGATCCTCCCGACGGCTATCCCGACAAGGCCGACTACTGGGCCGGCGGCGTGATGCAGCGCTGGAACTTCGCCGTGTATCTCACAACGACGAGCGGCGAGATGGTGATGGATATCGCGCGCTTCATGACCACGAGCACTGCCGAAGGGATCACCGCGGCGATCGACACCGAGCTCTTCGCCGGCGAGATGCCGGCCACGCTCAAGAGTCAGATCACCGCGTACCTGGCCGCGCAGAAAACGCTGAACGAGGCGCGCGCCCGCGAAGCTGTCGCCCTTGCCCTGAGTTCCTCGACCTTCCAGTGGATCTGAGCGAGGCGCCTCCGCGCGCTCGCCTTCGTCCCGCCACGATGTTCCGGAGCCTGCCATGAGTCATCTCGAGCACGACGACTGCGCGTGCCAGGAGTACAACACGCTCACCAGCCGTCGCGAGTTCCTCGGGACGTCGACCGCGCTGTCGGGGGCCGCGTTGTACGCGTGGGCATATCCCGAGTGGCTCCCCAAAGTCTCGATTGCCGACTCCTTCGTCGCCAATCGCGACGTGATCGTCTCGGTCTTCCTGCGCGGTGGCGCCGACGGTCTCTCGTTATGCGCCCCGTTCGGCGATCCGCTCTACTACAGCGGGCGTCCGACGATCGCGATCCCGCGCCCCGACAGCAGCTCGGCGAGCAAGGGAATCGCACTCGACGACTTCTTCGCCCTGCCGCAGGGGATGCGCTTCGTCTATCCCGCCTACCAGGCCGGCGATCTGCTGGTAGTGCACGGCGCCGGACTCACGTACAACACGCGCTCGCACTTCGATGCGCAGCACTTCATCGAGGTCGGGAAGGCGAACGATTCGAGCGTGAACACGGGATGGCTCGGGCGACACCTGGCGACAACCTCGCCGATGAAGAACGGCGCATCGCTGCGCGGCGTGGGGATCTCGGACGGGCTGGTCGACACACTCAAGGGGGGGCCACAGACGCTCCCGATGACCGACCCGGCGAACTACGGCATCAGCGGGAGCAGTGGAACGCGCGATGCCCGCACTGCCTGGCTGCACGCCGACTACGACCTCTCGATCGAGCCGGCACGCACGGCGGCGCTCGACGCGATCAACACGATCAACCTCCTCCGTTCCCTCAACATCGCGGGGTACACGCCGGCCAACGGCGCAGTGTACCCCAACACCGGCTTTGCGCGCGCGTTTCGCTCATCGGCGGCGCTCATCAAGGCCGACATCGGCGTCGAGGCGATCCACATCGACATCGGCGGGTGGGACACGCACACCGACCAGAACCCGCTCACCGGCGGGATGAACAACACGATGACGCAGCTCTCCGGGGCGCTCGGCGCCTTCTGGCAGGACTGCATCTCGAGCGGACTGGCGCAGACCGTCACCGTTGTCGTGCTCTCCGAGTTCGGGCGCAACGTGCGCGAGAACGGGAGCCGAGGGACGGACCACGGGCGCGGCACCGCGCTGTTTGCCATGGGGCGCGGGATCCGCGGCGGGCGCGTGCTCACCAGCAACTGGCGCCCGCTGGCGCAGGAGAACCTCGTCGACAAGCAGGATCTCCCGGTGTCGATCGATTATCGAGACGTGATCGGCGAGATCGTGCAGAACCGGCTGGGGAACACCAACCTCTCGACCGTCTTCCCGGGCTACGTTCCCGCCTTTCGCGGCGTGACACGTTAGGCGAGCGCCGCTCGGCGTCCCGCTGTTACGGCACCGCCTCCACTTCGCCGTCCATCCCGTTGTGCAGGGAGCAGTGGTACCGAAAGAGTCCGGCCGTCGGGAAGGTGCGCGAGACCGTGCTGTTGCTGACCTGGCCGGGGATGTCGGCTGGCGCGCCGCTGATGCGATCGAAGATCACATTGTGCGCCAACGACGGAAAGGCGTAGTTCACCGTTCCTCCCTGTCGCACGATCGCGCGGAACGGCGCGAAGGTGAGTCCGGGCATGCTGACGGTCACGTTCGTCGCCGCGACGGTCACCGTCACCGGCAATGCCTTGGACTTGCTGCCGATCGTGGCTGTCACGGTCGCGCTACCGACGATCACCGCGGTCACGGCGCCCGTCGCGGTCACCGTCACCACCGACGTATTGCTGCTCTTCCACGTGGCGGCTGGTGCACCCGCCACCGTGTTCCCCTGTGCATCTTTCGCCGTTGCCACCAACTGTTCGGTGCGCCCGACCAGCATGTCCAGGCTCGGTGCGTTGAGCGAGACCGACGCGATCCCGTCCGAACCCGTCGGACCGTCTCCGCCACCACCGCACCCCGCGAGCAGCAACGCCACTCCCGTCGCGGCAACACCCCTCATGCATCTCGATTGCATCGTGCTCCTCCGGAGAATCGTCACGATGTCGTTTCGTCCGCACGCCGCGCGGTGACCTCGCGCACGGCCTTGCACGCCGGACCATGGTCGGCGCAGTACCACCCGTGATGGTCCAGAAAGACCTGGTGGACCCCCGGTTCGCGTTCGTAGCGCACCGTGTACATGGCCTCGACGCGCGTCGACGCCCCCGCCACCGCTCGAGGGTCGAGTTCCGTCACGATGATGCGTTGCGGCCAGAGGTCGAACTGGCGCTCGGACGGCGGTATGCGGCGCACGACGGGGGTGAAGGCGGTGCTCGAACGGGCGCCGGCGGCGCGGGGGAGAAAGAAGGTAGCGCACGTTGCGAGCTTCGCGCAGGGCGATGAGCTTGAGGGCGCCGCCGCCCCAGTCCTCGCACCCGCGCATGCGCGCCTGGCAGCTACTCTCGGTCGCCCTGTTGCTCACGTTCGTTCTCGTCCTGCGCGCCAGCGCGGGGGGGGACGCGTCGCAGCTGGCACTGCTCAAGCCGATGTGCATGGCGCTCCTCCTGTCGATCACCATCCCGGCGGCATGGGAGGGCGAGGATGCATACGCGCGATGGGTGACGCTCGGACTCGTCCTCTCGCTCGCGGGCGACGTCTTCCTCCTCCATCCCGACGAACGATTTCTCGCCGGTCTCGGCGCCTTCCTGCTCGCGCACCTCGCCTATATCGCGGCCTTCACGCGCGACGGAGGATTCTCTCCGGGTGGGACGACTGGGCGCGCGCTCGCCGCACTCGGGGCCACACTCTTCGCGCTCCTCTGGCCTGGGCTCGGTCCATTGCGCCTCCCTGTGCTCGCCTACATGCTCGTACTGCTGATGATGGCGTGGCAGGCACTGGAGCGCTCGCGTCTGGGGGCGCACGACGGGGCATGGTGGGCCGCAGTCGGTGCGGTGCTCTTCGTAGCGTCGGATGCAGCGCTCGGTGTGGCGCGTTTTCGGGGCGATTTTCCCGGCGCGCGCAGCGTGGTGCTCGGCACCTATTATCTCGCCCAGTGGATGATCGCCACGTCGGTGCTCGTGCGCGCCGGGCGTCTCGCTCGTTAGGAATTCCCGATGGCCATCCTGGTGGAAGCGTGCGTGGACTCGGTGCAAGGGGCGATTGCCGCCGAGCGCGCGGGCGCGCGACGGCTGGAACTGTGCGCGAACCTCGTCGAAGGGGGGACGACGCCGAGTGGCGGCATGATGCGCGCGGTGCATCGCTGCGTCGGCATTCCCGTCTTCGCGATCGTGCGCCCGCGCGGCGGTGACTTCCTGTACGACGCGGCCGACATCGAGGTGATGCTGCGCGACATCGAGTTTGCGAAGTCGTGCGACGTTCACGGAATCGTGAGCGGGGCGCTCAATCCCAACGGAACGATCGACGAGGACGGGACGAGCGCGCTCATCGAGGCGGCGCACCCCCTCCCCTTCACCTTTCATCGCGCCTTCGACGTCACCCGCGACCTCGACGAGTCGCTCGATGCGTTGCAGGCGTTAGGCGTGCAGCGCGTCCTTACGTCGGGCGGAGCGGCGACGGCGCTGGAGGGAGCCGCTCGCATTGCGCGCTTGGTGCGTCGCGGCGGCGACCGCATCGTGGTGATGGCCGGCGGCGGGGTGCGTCGCGCAAACGTCGCCGAGGTCGTCGCGGCGACACGCGTGGGCGAGGTGCACCTGCGCGCGGCGCGGCGCATGGACGGGCGGATGGCGTATCGCGCCAACGCGGTCAAGATCGGGCGTCCCTTCGTCCCCGACGAATACGCCTGGGACGTGACCGATCCCGAGGAGATCGCCGCGGTGGTTCACGCGACGGACGGCGCGGGCGCGAACTGAACGACGCGCGGCGGTGCTCGCATGAGCGACCGCCGCCAGAGTCAAGCTATTTACAGCAAGCGCGGGCGATCATCGGGCATGCCGCACGTGTCACGCGTTTCGCACCCGTCACGTGCTTCGCACCCCTCACGTGCTTCGCACCTGACACGCGCGTCGCGTCGATCACGCGCTCCGTGCGCCCGCGGCCGGAGCGCTCCCCAGCGGCGTACCGGAGAAGCCCGCGTGACGCGCCTCGTGCTCGAGGAGCCAGCGCTTGCGTTCGATCCCGCCGCCGTACCCCGTGAGCGAGCCGTTCTGACCGATCACCCGATGACACGGAACGATGATCGAGATCGGGTTGCGCCCGTTCGCCAGTCCGACCGCGCGCACTCCCTTGGGATTGCCGATCTCTCGGGCGATGTCGCCGTAGCTTACGGTCTGCGCGAAGGGGATGTCGCGGAGCGCCATCCAGACGCGCCGCTGGAACTCGGTCCCGTCGGCGGCGAGTGGGATCTCGAACGTCACGCGCTCGCCGTCGAAGTATTCTTGCAGCTGCCGGATGGCTCCCTCGAACGGCGCGGCGTCGTGCACCCACGCCGGGTCGCGATCAGGGCCGTGGGTGTGCGGCGTCATGTAGAGCCCAGTGAGGTGCTTCCCGTCGCCCGTCAGCAGCAACTCGCCGAGCGGCGAGTCCATGGTCGTATAGTACGTGGGATGTTGGTCCGACATGGGATCAGTCCGTCGAGGGAGTGAGAGAGGGAGTGCCGCCGTCGCTGCGCCACAAGTGCATCGCCGCATACGCGCGCCACGGGCGCCACGCCTCGGCGCGGTCGCGGAGCTTCGCCGCCGAGAGGTTGCCGGCGGCGCGGCGCAGGACGAGGTCGTTCGCGGGGAAGGCATCGGGCCAGCGGAGGGCGCGCATCGCGATGTAGTGCGCGGTCCAGTCGCCGATCCCGGGGAGAGCGGTGAGCGCGCGCACGACTTGCGTCGGGTCGCCGCCAGGTGCAAGGTCGAGTGCGCCGCCAGCGACCGCGCGGGCGAGTGCGAGGACGGCGTCGGCGCGCGCCCCCGGCATCCCCAGTGTGGCGATATCGCCCGTGCTGCAGGCGGCGAGCGTCGCCGCAGTTGGCATGAGGCGCGTGAGGCGCGGGTCGTCGCATTCGTACGGTTCACCGAAACGCGCGACGAGGCGCCCCATCACCGTTGTCGCTCCTTTCACGCTCACCTGTTGCCCGAGAATCGCCCGAACCGCGAGGGCGAAGCCGTCGAGCGTCCCCGGGATCCGAATACCGCCGAACGCCGACGCCGAGTCGAGTAGTCCTACGCGGGCGAAGTGGCGGGCGATCGCGTCGGGGTTGGCATCGAGATCGAGAAGGTCGCGCACCCGCGCAAGGAAGGGCATGAGGACAGGGAGGAGCGACGACGACAGGCGGACGAGCACCTGCCCTCCTCCCGCAGATGCGCGCGCGCGTCCCTTCGTCGCGCGCGCCGTGCGCAGCGCCACATCGAGGTGCCCAGTCACAAACTCCGCCGTGCCAGTCGTCGAGGTTGCACCGCCTTCGTGACGCGCAGTGCCGTTGCGCGGCATACGCACCGTCGCGGCGTATCGCTCCTCGTCGACGTACTCTACCCCTGGCGTCGCGCGACCGGCGAGGAAGCCAATCAGCGACTCCCAGTCGATCGGGGGGCGATAGTCGAGCGTGAGTTCGACCATTGGCGTATCGACGGGTGATGGCGCCGCGCTTGGCGAGAGGTCCTGCAGTGCGCCGTTCTTCCCATCCACCGCGGCGAGCGCCTTCTTGCGGCGAGACGCTCCAACGACCGAATCCACGTGCGTTGCGGCTGGCGGCGCGCTGACGTGATCGGCGGTCGCGTCGGCCGATGCCGCGCGCCGAAGCGCGCCCGGCGACAGGCGATAGCGCCCCTTGAACGACGCATTGAAGCGGCGCAGCGACTCGAAGCCGGCGGCGTACGCCACGTGCGACACCGGGAGCGTCGTCTCGTGCAGGAGACGCTTGGCGAGGAGGAGGCGATGCGTCGTCGCCAGGTCGATCGGCGAGACGCCGACATGTCCGACCACCGCGCGACGCAGGTGACGCGCCGTGACACCTAACGATGCCGCCAGTTCCTCGAGCGAGGCGCCGTTGAGCGCCCCGGCAGCGATCGCCCGCGTCGCGCGCTCGGCCAGTTGCGCCGTCGCATCGACCAGCGCGGTCCCTGGCGCCAGCTCCGGGCGGCACCGCAGGCACGGACGGAATCCTGCCCGCTCGGCGGCCGCCGCGTGGTTGAAGAAGCGGCAATTGGCCGCGCGCGGCGTCTTCACGCTGCACACCGGGCGGCAATAGATCCGCGTCGAGGTCACGCCGACGAAGAAGACCCCGTCGAAGCGGGCGTCACGGGCGGTGAGGGCGCGGTAGCAGGAGGAGCGATCGAGCGTCATGGAAGAAGTGTAACTCGCCCGGGCGCAACGCACTCGCCATTTTCGGACATGTGGATCCCGGCTCGACAGCTGCATTTCCGTCCGTCGACGACCGACGCCCACCCACGCCCGCGTTCGCCATTCCGCCGTGATGATCCGCACCGCGGGATGAATATCGGAGACGCTTCGTCCCACCGCGCGGGGGGCCCGTCCCCTCTACCCCCCGTTGGTCGCCGGTACCATCGCATTGCCATTTGGAGCTCCGCAGATTCCTTGCACCTCTACCACGAGCCCCCCAATGTCGAATTCCGCGTCCTCATCATCGCCGCGACGCGCGTCGCTGCTGCATCCACTTCCCTTGCTGCTGTCGGCGCTCGCGCTTGCCGCCCCGATTGCATCGGCCGGGGCGCAGGACGTCCTCCCCACCGCGTCGGCCCTCGAAGTACGCTCGCGTTTCGTGACCGACCTGGACACGCTGCAACACAAGTTCCTCGCCCTCGCCGAGGCGATCCCGGCCGACAGGTACAGTTGGCGCCCGGCGCCCGGCGTACGTTCGATCGGCGAGGCCTTCATGCACGTCGCGAGCGAGTACTACCTCTACACGCCGATGGCCTACGGCGCGACGCCGTCGCCGGTGATCAAGCGCGCGCAGGGGGAGATGGCGAAGTTCGAGGCGATGAGCACCAAGGAAGACGTCATCAAGCACCTCACCGAAGGATTTGCCTACACACGGCAAGCAGTGCTTGGCCTCGACCAGTCGAAGATCTCCGGCACGCAGAAGCTCTTCGGCGGCGACCGCACGATCATCGAGACGTCATTCATCATGAGCGGCGACCTGCACGAGCATCTCGGACAGCTGATCGCGTATGCGCGGATGAATGGGGTGAAGCCGCCTTGGAGCAAGTAGACAGAAGACGAGAAGACTGCTACTGAGAGGACGAGAAGACGAGAAGACGAGAAGACGAGAGGTGCGCGGTGCACCTCTCGTTTCCTCTTTCCTCGAACTTCTACTCCCCTATCGAGTCTCTACGATCAACAGCAGTCCCTTCTTGCCTGGCACCGGGATGGACTGGGTGGGGGAGAAGGAGGTTGCCTCCTGGAACTTCTCTATCGCTGGAGCGCGGAGGCGGGTGCGGGCGGGGTCCAGCCCCAGGGCCTTCCAGTCGATCGTCAGCTTCACCGTGCGATCCTCCTCGTGCCAGCTGCCTAACGCGATCATTGCGCGGCCGGGGCGCGTCCAGGTGGTGGCGAGCACCAGCGAGTCGCCGGTGGTCACCGGATGCGACTCCGACCACCATCCATGCATGCGACTCCCCTTGATCCCGAAGGCGTCCCATACCTTCCAGAGCGGTCCGGGATCGCCGCTCCACGGGAGGCGTGCGGTCATTCCCATCGTCATCCCGCGCCACGGATTCCCGCCTTTCTCCAGCATCTCCCCCATCAGGCCGAACGGGATCCCGGAGATCTCCACCAGCCAGTAGTCGCTCGCGGCGTCGTAGTCGAAGTATTCGCCGAACCAGAGCCGGTTGAGAAACGGAAAGTGCTCGAGATAGAGATTCGCACTCGAGGCAAATCCATCGCGCGGGTTGTACTGGTTCGCCGAGTGCAAGTCGATGAGTGCACCGGGGTTTCCGCGGTCGAGCACCTTTCGCACGCGCTTCATCGTCGTGCGATCGAAGGCCACATCATCGATATAGAGTCCGTCGATCTTCTCGTGCTTCACCAGCCAGTCGAGCCCCTCGACGTAGAAGTTGTGCCAGCGCGAGACGCCGCTGTTCACCACCGCCGCATCCTTGATCTCCGGCACATGCCAGGCGGCGAGGTAGTCGCTGCCGAGGTGTTCCTGCAGCCAGGAAAAGCCTCCCCCCGGTCCGTGCTGCAGCACCTCGTCGCCTAACGACCGCAGCGCGAACAGCTCCGGCGCGTGGTCGGTGAGCTCGCGCACCGTGTAGTAGATCTTGACCTTCATCCCCTTCGCGTGCGCCGAGTCGATGTAGGCGCGCATCTGCGCCGGCTCGAGGAAGGGATAGTTGATCCACGGATTGATGCGGTTGGCGTGGTGCACGTTGATCGTGTTCGCGCCGCGTTTCGCCGCCGAGTCGACGGGGACGAAGGCGTGGAAGTAGCGCGTGCTCCACTGCCCTGCGGTATCGAGCGGCTTGAAGGGTGTGATCATCAGGCGAAAATCGAAGCGCAGGGAGTCGCCCGCCTCGAGGATTCGCGCGCCGGAGTAGCAGCTCACCGTCACGCGCGACGCGCCGCTTGTCTCACCGATGTCGCACCCACCGCGCCCGCCGTTCCCCCAGCTCACCGGGAGCACGAGCGGCTTGGAGAGATAGAAGTTGGTGTTGAGTGGACGCACGTAGTGCTCGTCCATGAGCGTAAACTGCAGCCCGGCACCCACGCTTCCGATCCACGCGCCGTCCTGGTTCTTCTTCTCGACGTCCCACTTCCAGTTGAGCGATGTGGGGCGGCGCCCTCCAGGCTGGCCGAGTCCCATCATGTACGTCGCCGCGTCGGCGCGCATCGGGATCACCAGACGCACGTCGCCTAACGCCGTTCGCTGGCTGGCGCGCAACGTCACCTTGTACTCGGTCGTTCCCTCGAACTCCATCTGCGCGCGCACTTGCATGGCGAGCGCACCCGACGTCCGGCTTGCGCTCCACGCAACGGCACCACGCGCGCGCTTGCCGATCGTCGCCGAGTCGCCATTCCAGGCGAGCGACCTCCCTGCGCTGTCCTGCACCTCCAGCTGCACGGGGGCGGCGAGGACTTCATGCGCCACCGTCCCGATCGCTGTGTTGCCGTTGGCGAAGAACGAGCGAATGCTCGAGGGGAATCCGTCTCCGCCAAACGACATGGTGCGCCCGAGGACTCCCACGGTCCGGTCGCGCACCGTCATCGGCGTATACGGCGGTACGATGTCGTCGTCCACCGCGAGCTGCGAATTGAGCCAGCGCAGTCGCGTGAGCTTCGATGGATCGTCATCGCCATGATTGACCGCGAGCTCGCCGTCGACGCGTATCACGACCCGGATCGGGCGATCCTTCGCGTTGCTGCTGGCGATGACGACGTCACCTTCATACTCGCCGGGGACAGCGTTGGCCGGCACGTCCACACCGAACCAGAGCGCTTGCACCTGTCCGCGTTCCACGCGCACCATTCGCCTGAACTTCGTCCCTGACCAATCGGTCCCCTCCAGATTGAACGCGGTGATCGCGCTCGCCGGGATCACCTCGGTCCCCCCTCTCCGCGTGAAGTCCGTCGCCTTGTAGGTGATGGAGTCGATCGCCATGCGATGCGCCCAGATCCCCACCTGAAACGTGTAGAACTCGCCGCGGAGCGCGGTGCCCTGGAACGGGCGGAAGGGGCCTTGCTGGATCCAGCGTCGCGGGATGTCCGTGGTCATGCGGATCGAGAACAGCCGATCCTCGGGAAAGGCAAAGTATTCCGCCCACGCATAACGCGCGCGTAGCGAGTCGAGCTCCGCGGCGCTGGCGATGTACTCCATCGGCGTGAACTGCGAGAAGGAATCGATCGCGTCGAAGCCGGTGACGACCGCGGGGGTGAGCGAACGCCACTGTCCCCCGCGCGCCTGCTGCGGCGTCAACCCGCTGCGCGACATCCACCCGGGGTCGGCGGTGTTCACCGGCGTGCGGTACGTGATCTTCGGATAGTTGGACTTGAAGGTGCCGGTATATGGGAGGTAGTACACGTAGTAGTCGCCGGGCGCCGACTTGGCCTGAAAGACGATGTCGCCAAACTCGCGGTTGATCGCCATCCGCGCGACGTTGCGCACGCGCGCGCCGGTCTGCGCATCGACGACGATGAGATCGACACGGTCGGGGGTCGGATCGCGGCGTCGCCACGGGATGCGCACGTAGACGGCATCGTCCCCCTGATCCACGTGCACCACGGCGCGATGATTGCCCAACGAGTCGGGCTCCCATGTCCCGGTGCCATAAAGCAACGCCCCCGCTCGCCTCGGCGCCGGCGCGTTTGGCGGAGGAACGCTGATGACCTGGGCCCGGAGCGGAGTGACAGTCCCCGCAACTATGCTGAGGCCAACGAATCGACAAGCAAGCGATACCACACGGCGGAGTCGGGTCATGTCGCGAATATGTCTCAGCGCGTCGTCGGCCGTCACCAGTTTGTTGCTTTCCTCACTGCTGCACGCGGCATACGATCATCCCCATCGGGCGAGTGCGCCCGATCGCGCCGCTTCGGCGCGCACACCATTCTCGCAGATTCCTCCGATGCAAGCACGGTTCGTACGACCGCTCTCCCTCGCGCTCGCCGCTCTGATCGGCGCATGCGCCGAGCCGACGTCGACGGCAACGCAGCTGATGGCGGTCCCCCTGCGCTCAGGCGCACTGGCCGTTCCCGCTGTGCGATTCGCCGAGCTGCACTATGACAACGTCGGCACCGATGCCGGCGAAGCGATCGAGATCTCCGGTCCAACCGGGACCGACCTGACCGGATGGAGCGTCGTGCTCTACAACGGGAGCAACGGCGCTGCCTACACCACCACGCCGTTGAGTGGTGTGATTGTCGACGCGTGCGGCGGGCGCGGCGTGACAGTCATCAATTACCCGGTCAACGGCATCCAGAACGGTAGCCCGGACGGGATGGCGCTGGTCGATGCACAGGGAGGCGTCGTCGAATTCCTATCGTATGAAGGAGTGATGACTGCCGTTGGCGGCCCGGCGGACGGACTGACGTCGACCGACATCGGCGTGAGCGAGGCCGGAACCGAGCCACTGGGGCAATCGCTGGCGCGCGCGGCCGACGGGAGCTGGAGCGGCCCCGCGACCAGCACCTATGGCAGCTGCAACGACAACGGCATTACCCCGCCACCGCCGCCCGTCGCGTCGATTACCATCGCGCCTAACGGTGCCACGATCGTCGAGGGTGGGACGCAGCATTTCACGGCAACCGCCTTCGACGCGGGCAATGCCCCGATCCCGGGGACGCCCTTCACCTGGAGCAGTGACAACGCACTCGCCGCGACGGTGAACTCGTCGAGCGGACTCGTGACCGCCGTTGCGGCGGGGACCGCCAACATCTCGGCGGCGACCGCCAACGGCACCTCGGCGTCGGTGCTGGTGACGGTGACTGCAGCCCCTCCTCCCAGCGGACTCCCCGACACGCGCTTCGCGGAGATTCACTACGACAACTTCGGAACCGATCAGGGGGAAGCGATCGAGGTCGAAGGGCCGGCTGGGACCGACCTCACCGGGTGGAGCGTCGTCCTCTACAACGGGAATGGCGGCGCCGCCTACAACACGTCTCCCCTGAGCGGAACGATCGTCGATGCCTGCTCGGGGCGCGGCGTGGTGGTCGTCAACTATTCGTCGAACGGCATCCAGAACGGCAATCCCGACGGGATGGCGCTGGTGGACGGGAGCGGGCAGGTGGTGGAGTTCCTCTCGTACGGCGGGACGTTCGCCGCGACGGACGGCCCGGCGTTAGGCAAGGTGTCGGTCGACATCGGTGTGGTCGAGACGGGGGCACCGGTGGGGCAGTCGCTGCAACGCGATGCCAGTGGCGTGTGGCAGCAGCCGGCGACGTCGTCGTTCGGTGCGTGCAACGGTTCGGGGAGTGGCAATCCGCCAGGGAACTCGATCTCGTTCAGCGGGCGCACGAGCGCCGACCCGGCGCTCCCGGTGGGCTACGAGGACCAACTCTTCGCGACGGTACGCGACGGGAACGGCAACACGATCCCGACGACGGTCACGTGGACCTCGGAGACGCCGTCCATCGTGAGCATCGACGCCAACGGCGTGCTGTATGCGCTCTCCGTCGGCACGTTCGTGGTGCGTGCCACTGCAGCTGACGGCGTGACCACGGCGACCTATTCGCTCGACACGCAGATCGCCACACCCGGCGGGACGGCGCAGTACGGCAACAACACCGAGTTTGGCGTCCCGGCGGACAACGATCCGTCGGACGACATCCTCGTCTCGCGCGCCGAGTACACCACCTCGTGGAGCCCGCTCCGCGGGACGCCGAACTGGGTGAGTTACGACCTGGATGCCACGCACATCGGGAACCAGGATCGCTGTGATTGCTTCACGTTCGATCCGGCGCTCCCCGCCTCGCTCCCGCGTTACACCACGGCTGACTACACCGGCGCAGGCGCCTACGCGGGCTACGGGATCGATCGCGGGCACCTCGCACGCTCGTTCGATTTTTCGACCGGGCTCCTCGACAACGCGCACTCGTTCCTCTTCTCGAACATCATCCCGCAGGCCGCCGACAACAACCAGGGGCCGTGGGCCGCGCTGGAGAACTTCATCGGCGACGAGGCGCGCTTCCAGAACAAGGAGGCGTACATCATCGCGGGCGTCGCCGGCAACAAGGGGACGGTCAAGGGCGAAGGGAAGATCGTCATCCCGGCCTACACCTGGAAAGTTGCCGTGCTGATGGGGCGCGACCAGGGGCTGCAGGACGTGCACGGGGTCGGTGACCTGACGGTCGTGGCGGTGGTGATGCCGAACGAGCCGGGGATTCGCAATGTCCCGTGGCAGACGTTCGAGGTAACCGTGGATTCGGTCGAGGCGCTGAGCGGCTATGACCTTCTCGCCCTCCTCCCCGATCAGATCGAGAATGCGATCGAGAGCGGGAGTTCGCCCCCGGTCGCCGCCACCGATGGTCCCTACACGTCGGCAGAAGGCTCGCCGGTGGCCATGAGCGGCGCCGGCTCGAGCGACCCGGATAACGACCCGCTTACCTACGCCTGGAACTTCGGCGACGGGACGACCGGAACCGGCGCGACGACGTCGCACACGTACGTTCAGGACGGCACCTACACGGTGCAGCTGACGGTGACCGACTCGCACGGCCTGGCGACGACCGCCACGACCACGGCCACCGTCACCAACGTTGTCCCGGTGATTGCCGCCTTGCCGACCGCGACGCTAATCACCGGCGAGCCGTACGCGGTCAACGGCTCCTTCACCGATCCCGGACAGGATCCGTGGACCGGAACGGTGGACTACGGCGACGGCGTAGCGGCGAGTCCGTTGACGATCGCGGGGCAGACCTTCTCGCTCTCGCATGCGTATGCGCGCGCCGGGAACTACACCGTCACCGTCGCGATCTCCGACGGCGTCGCGTCCGATTCACGCAGCGTCACCATCACGGTGCTCAACAACCGCGAGGCCATCGCCTCGGCGATCGCGCAGCTGCAAGCGGTGTTCAGCGCCGGGCGGATTCCGCCCAACGTGCACGGACCGCTCAACGGATTCCTCACTGGGGCGCTGGCGACGGCACAGACGGGACAGATCGCGAACACGCTGCGCCAGCTCGACAAGTTCCTGACCAGGCTCGATGCATTCGAGTCGGCGGGGCAGTTCCCGTCGGCCGATGCGGCGGTGCTGCGAGCCTTCGTGCTGCGCATCGTGGCGTCGATTCAGGCGAGCTAGGCGCACACGATGCGGGACGTCGCTCGAATCCCCCCGCACCATCCGGTGCGGGGGGATTCGTCGTTTGTGCCGCTCGCCCGGCGAGACTTTCGGTGAATCCTCACGCGCGGTTCACCGCAACGCCCTTGCGCCTCCCCGGCGCCCGGCCGAGGATTCGTCGACCGCACCCTCCGCCCCGGGGGGCGCGATTCCCCGCCCGACGTGCCGATGTCCTTATTCCGCCAGACCTCGCTCGCGCTGCTCGCCACGACAGCCCTCTTCGCGCCGCAGCACGCCACGGCCCAACGCGCGCGTGCCGCGCAGCCGACGCCCACCGCCGGGCACCCCGCCTACGACCCCGCGCTGTACTCCAATCCCGCGGCGACCAACCCGGCCTTCAAGGCGCTCCGCTGGCGACTCGTTGGCCCGTTCCGCGGCGGGCGCGTCGACGCGGTGGCCGGCGACCCGACCAAGCCGCTCGTGCACTACTTCGGCGCGGTGAACGGTGGCGTCTGGAAGACGACGAACGCCGGGATGTCGTGGGACAACATCACCGACGGAAAGACTGACATTTCGTCGGTAGGGGCGATCACCGTCGCCCCGTCCGACCCGAACGTGCTATACGTCGGGACGGGCGAGTCGCAGTTGCGCGAAGACCTCACCTACGGCACGGGCGTCTATCGCTCGACCGACGGCGGCGAGACCTGGCAACATCTCGGGCTTACCGAGACGCATCAGGTGACGGCCATCCGGGTGCATCCCAGCAATCCCGATGTTGCCTACGTCGCGGCGATCGGCCACGCCTTCGGCCCCAATCCGGAGCGCGGCGTCTTCCGCACCATGGACGGCGGCAAGTCGTGGAAGAAGATCCTCTTCGTCGATGATTCGACCGGCGCCAACGACATCTCGATCGACCCCACCAACCCGCGCATCATCTTCGCCAGCATGTGGAAGTTCCAGCGCTCCCCGTGGGGGATGGACGCCGGCGGCGGGAAGAGCGGGCTGTGGAAGTCGACCGACGGCGGCGACACCTGGACCGACCTCTCCAACAACCGCGGGATGCCGAAGGGACCCCTGGGCAAGATCGGCGTGGCCGTCTCCCCCGCCAACCCGCGCCGCATCTTCGCGTCGATCGAGGCCAAGGACACGTTAGGCGGGATCTTCCGCTCCGACGACGGCGGCGAGACGTGGAGCCGCACCAACGGCGAACAGAAGTTCCAGGTGCGCCCGTGGTACTACTCGGCGGTCACGGCTGATCCGTCGAACGAAAACACCCTGTACGTGATGAACCTGCAGGTGTGGAAGTCGATCGACGGCGGGCGCACCTTCACGCGCCTCCGCGTCCCGCACGGTGACACGCACATCATGTGGGTCGATCCCAAGAATCCCGACCGCCTCATGAACGGGAACGACGGTGGTGGGACCGTCTCGCTCGATGGCGGGAAGAGCTGGTCGTCGATCTACAACCAGCCGACGGCGCAATTCTATCACGTCATCACCGACAACCAGTGGCCGTACCGCCTCTACGGCGCACAGCAGGACAACTCGGCGATCACGATCGCGTCGCGCTCCGACTTCGGGTCGATCGGAGAGCGTGACTGGTGGTCGGTCGCGGGGTGCGAGAACGCGCACATCGCCGTCGATCCGCGCAACCCGGCGATTACCTATGGCGGGTGCTACACCGGGATGCTCATGCGGCACGACAACCGCACGCAGCAGACGAGGGATATCGCCGTCTGGCTCAACAACTACGACGGGCTCCCGGTGCGCGACGTCCCCAATCGCTTTCAGTGGACGTTCCCGGTGATGCTCTCGCCTAACGACCCGAACATCCTGTACGCCGCGTCGCAATTCGTGTGGCGCTCGACGACCGAGGGGCGGAGCTGGGAGAAAATCTCACCGGACCTTACCTACGCCGACACGGCGACGATGGGCCCCACCGGCGGGCCGATTCACAAGGACATGACGGGGACGGAGTGGTACGCCACGATCTTCGCGCTCGCCGAGTCGCCGAAGGCGAAGGGATTGCTCTGGGCGGGGAGCGACGACGGGCGCGTGCACATCACGCGCGACGGCGGCGCGTCGTGGACCGAGGTCACGCCCAAGGCGATGGTCAAGCACACACGCGTGACGGGGATCGAGCCGTCACCGCACGACCCGGCGGTCGCCTACATGTCAGCCACCCGCTACCAGCTCGACGACTTCACGCCGTACCTCTACAAGACCGCAGACTACGGCAAGACGTGGACGCGCATCGACACCGGGATCCCGATGGGGGCGTACACGCGCTCCATCCGCGAGGACCCGGTGCGTCGCGGGCTCCTCTTTGCCGCGACCGAGACCGGCGTCTGGGTATCGCTCGACGACGGCGCGCACTGGGAGACGCTGCAACTCAACCTTCCGCGGGCGAGCGTGCGCGACCTGCGCGTCCACGACAACGACATCGTCATCGCCACGCACGGGCGCGCCTTCTGGTCGCTCGACGACATCTCGAGTATCCGCCAGCTGCACGATTCGGTGACCGCCAAGCGCGTGCACCTCTTCCAGCCGTCGGTCGCCTGGCGCTTCGCGGGGGGACACGGTGGGGGGCGCGGGAGCGGGGAGAATCCGTACGACGGCGTGCTCGTCGACTACTGGATCGGCAAGGGGAAGGTGGATTCGCTCGCACTGCAGTTCCTCGACGCGCGGGGGACGGTGGTGCGCTCCTTCGCCAGCGCTCCAGCACCGAAGGGGGACTCGACGTCTCGCCGTCCACCGACCGATTCGCTCGCCTACTTCGCCTCCGACTCGATCGTGACGACGCGCCCGGGGAGCAATCGCTTCTTCTGGAACCTGCGCTACCCCGACGCCAAGTCGCTCAAGACCGTCGTCAACGACATGGGGACGCTCGCCGGCCCGACGATCGTTCCCGGCGCATGGCGCGTGCGACTCATCGCCGGCGCCGACACGATGGTGCGTTCGTTCGAGGTCAAGCTCGACCCTCGCCTCGACGCCACCACCGCCGACCTGCAGCAGACCTTTGATCTCGGGATGAAGGTGCGCGGACGCATCGGCGACATCGTCGATGCCTTCGCCCGCATCGAGGACCTGCAGGGGCAGATCGACGTGCGCGTCCAGCAGTCAGCCGACCAGGCCTACGCCCAGCGCGTGAAGGACGCAGCCAAGCCGGTTCGGGAGCAGCTCGAAGTCGTCCGGACCGAACTCGTCGACTGGTACAACCACGACGACCAGGCGACGCTCCACTTCCCGATCAAGCTGTACAACATGATGCTCTCGCTCAACTCGCAGGTGTTGGGGCAGGACGCCGCTCCTACCAAGCAGCACGGCGAGATCCTGAACGAACTCGGAGGGAAGGTCGACGTGCAGCTGCAACGCCTGCAGCAGCTCGAGGCGAACGAGATCAAGGCGCTCAACACGCTCCTGCAGGGACTCGGGCTCCCGCCGATCTTCGTCCCGCCATCGACCGTCAAGACGATCTCCTGACCGTCGGCTGCAGCACTCGCCGGCGCCATACGTACGACGGCGCCGGCGAAGCGCTACAGATCCGAAGGGACAATGGAGGCGGCGCGATGCTCGACGATCACCGCCTCGAAGAGCGGGACGAGCGAGGGATCGAAGTGCGTCCCTGCGTCCTTGCGGATGATCTCCATCGCCCGCTCGTGCGGAAGCCCCGCCTTGTAGCTGCGCGCGGTCGTTAGGGCATCGTACGCATCGGCAAAGCCGAGAATGCGGGCGACGAGCGGGATCGCCTCACCCGAGAGCCCATGCGGATATCCGGTGCCGTCCCACTTCTCGTGGTGCGAAAGAATCACCGGCACCACGTCGTCAGGGAAGTCGATCCCCTTGAGCAGCTCCACCCCCGCCTCCGGGTGCGAGCGCATCAGCGCCCACTCCTCGGCGCTCAGGCGCCCGGGCTTGTTCAGGATCTCGGCGGGGATGTCGATCTTCCCCACGTCGTGCAGGAGTGCCCCCACCCGGAACCAGAACATCCGTCGCGGCGTGATCCCCGCGCGCACCGCCATGGCGCAGGCGATGTCGGCGACGCGCAGGCAGTGCCCCTGCGTATAGGCGTCCTTCGATTCGATGGACTCCCCCCAACGCCGCACCATGTCCAGAAAGCCGTTCTCCAACCGATTCGTGCGCCGGTCGAGGTCGACGAGGTCGCGACGCGCGCGAAGCTGTTCGAAGAGTTGGTGCGCGCGATTGATCGACTGCACCGTCTCGCGATAGCGCCCCTGCCGCGCGAGCAGCTCGGCGAGTTCACGTGCCATCTCGGCCTGCAGGAGGACGTCTTGTCGCAGCACCGCTTGTGAGGCACCGAGCGCGAACTCCGCCTCGGCCTCCTGCATCAGCCCGCGCTCGCGAGCGATGATGCCGCGATGTTTGCGCAGCTCGGCTTCGGCGCGGGCGTCGCCGATCGACTGTGCGAGCGGGAGTGCGCGCGCACAGACCGCTTCGGCCTCGTCGATGCGCCCGCGCGAGAGCTCCAGCTCCGCCATGTTTCCCATGAGAAGGAGGTGCGCTGCTCGATCGCCTTCGCGCTCGGCGATCGCCGACGCGCGGCGGTAGGCCGAGTCGGCCTCGTCCCACTCGCCGAGGTCGGTATGGAGCATGCCGAGGTTGTTGAGAGCGCCGCACACCTCGCGCAACATCCCGAGCTGCTCGAACGCCGAGATGCATTCGCGATAATGTCCGAGCGCGCGAGTGAGCTCGCCACGCACATTGGCGATGATCCCGCGGTTCTGCGCCGTCATCGCACGCAGGCGCGCGTCACCCGCGTCTCGCCCCAGGCGATGCGCCTCGAGATAGAGATTGTCGGCCGTATCGAGGTCGCCGCGCTGCCAGAAGACCACCGCGCGGATGTTCAGCACGCGTCCCTCGGCGGCGTCGAGTGCCGAGCGCGAGGCGACTTCGCGCGCCACCTCGAGGCAATCGAGCGCCGCTTCGGAGTCGCCATCGAGCTGCCAGGTGCGCGCAATCCCGCAGAGCGCGTCGGTCACCTGCTCCGGCTCGAGCGTGGCCGGACGGCAACGCAGCGCCTGCTCGTAGAGCGAACGCGCCAGCGCGCGATGCCCGAGGCGTTCCTCGCGCTCGCCGCGCAGCACCATCTCACGCGCTTCGTCGCGCGCCGGTGGATCCGCAATTCCTTCGCCTTCCGCAGCGTAATGATCGGCGTGCATGGTGGTTATTCAGGACGAGCGGGCAATGGGGGACGTTACCCGGTGGCGACGCACTGGTGAACCGCGTGCTCCTCCTGCAGATCACGCTGCTCGAGCGTGCGTCCCTCAGACGCGAAAGGCGGCGCATCGAAGTGATGCGCCGCCCCGGGAGCCGTGCTCGCCTTCTCGATCGCTACCAGGCCACGATGTAACCGGAGAAGTGCCGGATCGGCCAGGTGAACGACGTGCGGCGCAGGTCCACAGCACCAGCGATGCGCTCGCTGACCATCATTCCGACGCCGGTGGCGCTGAGCGCGGACCGATCCGGGAAGTAGCCGGCCACGAGTGCCGACTGCGCCAGTTTGTGACGCGTGCCACGCAACTCCTGCACGGCGGTCAGCGGACGCACGAAGACCGTGCCGTGCGGCTCGAACTCGTAGGCGACCTCGGTGCCGGCGAGCGCGGTGACCGAGAAGTCGGTCGGAGCGGTGACCGCGCCTGGGGGAACGGTGATGGTGAGTCCGACCTGCGGGAGACGCAGCGTACCGCCGGCTGCGCCGATCGTCGCCGAGGTGGAGACGTCGTTGCGCAGCGGATTGCGACGCGTAAGGGGGTGCACCGCACTGAGCGTCCCGACCGGGAGTGGACCCACCTGCAGCGCCTGCGTGGCGGACTGCGGTTGGAGCGGAGCGGTGGTGGCGGTGACGTTCGGGTCTGCGGAGCAGGCGGCGAGCATCGCCACGACTGCGAGACGGACGCACGACTTCCAGTGCTTCTGCATGATGACCTTCTCTTGTGTATCGGGGTTGGTGCGGCGCGTGCGCTCAGTGGAGCGCTGCCGCGTCTCCTCGGCCCATCCCATCCGGTGGAGGTGCGAGCTCGTTCCGGGTTCTTCCCGGTGCGGGCTCCTGAACAGGATCCTCGAACACGCCCGGCGTGATCCCTGATCGCCTGGTCTCCAGTTCCACTCGGCGTGACCTGCGAAGCAGGACAGGGAGCGCGTCTGGGCGGCGGATGCTTCAGGGTGCGGGGCGCAGGACTTCCTGCGGCATCACCTCGTTGTCATCGAGACGACACGTGCGCGTGCGGCGTCACGGATGGGGGCGCATTGCGGGCAGCGGGCAGCTGCAACGCGGCCGTTTCGCACGCCAGTCACCCGCACAGTGTGATGCGCATCGCATGATGAACATCGCGCAGGTGATGCGCGCCCCATGGAGCGCCGCACTCGTGAGGCGGGCCTCGTCTCGCCTGCTCGCTCGTGAGGCAGCGATCATCTCCGCAGCGCGCAGTTGAGGGAGCGATCGTCTCCACAGCGCGCTCGCGACGTGTGCATCGTCTCGCTGCCCGCGCTCACACCACGCACATCGACTCGCTGCGCGCGTTCATGCGACGCGCAGCACCCCGGCTCGCGCACTCGCGCGACGACGTCGTCAGTGGCGTCGCGGGCGTGTGGTCGTGCGTGCGGGTGGTGCGGTTGCGCTGGGACGCCACCCCTCGAGTACTTCCTCGAGGTCGCTCGCCAGCCAGCGTGCTGCGCCCCCTGATCGCACGATCGCCCATCGCAGCAGTGAACCGTTAGTCACGGCAAGGAGGGTGCGGGCGCGCGCGCCGGCGTTGCCGGGGCGGAGCTCGCCGGCGATCACCGCGTCGGCGAGGAGGCGGCGGAGCTGGCGCTCCTGTTCGAGCGCATGGGCGCGGGCGAGCTGATGGAAGTCGGGGTCGGTGAGATCCATCTGCAGGAAGGCCAGGTGATGCGCCATCTCCTGCGGGGTGGCGGCCATGTCGGCGAAGGCGACGAGGATGCGGCGCGCGGCGGCGAGGGGGGAAGGGGTCTCCGTGCGGGCCGCGCTGGCGTCGGCGCGCGCCTGGGCCGCCGCACTACGCGCCAGATGCAGGAGCAGCGCGCGCTTGGAGCCGAATCGTTGCACAAGCGTGGCGGGGCTGAGACCCGCCGCCGCGGCGACGACCGCCAACGTGAGTCGTGCCGGCCCCACGCTCGCCACGGCGGTGGCGGCCGCCTCGAGGATGTCGGCATCGGACACGGTGCGAGGACGGGGCATGCGTTGCGCTGGCAGGTTGGGCGTGGCGGGTTGCGTGAGCGGCCGAACGGGTGAGATAATAAACGGTCATTCACTAAACAACATCCCATCACGAGTCGCCGGTCGTGCCGACGCACGGAGTCGGGCTCAGGCCGGCGTGTCGTTGTGGGGTGACTCGCTCTCACGATTCGCGGAGGAACCATGTCCGCCCCATCCCGACCAGCGCGCCGCGCCCCCCGTCCGCTCGCCGGTCGCGTCGCGCTCGTCGCCGGTGCCACGCGCGGCGCCGGCCGCGGCATCGCCGTCGCGTTAGGCGAAGCCGGCGCCATCGTCTACTGCTCCGGGCGCAGCACCAAGGAGCGCCCATCGCCGATCGCCCGCCGCGAGACCATCGAGGAAACCGCCGCGCTCGTCACCGAAGCGGGGGGGACGGGGATCGCCGTGCGCGCCGATCATACGGAGCGCGACGACGTCAACTCGCTGATGCAGCAGATCGCGCGCGACCACGGCGGACTCGACCTCCTGGTCAACGACGTCTGGGGAGGCGACGGACTCGGCGACTGGCTCTGGAAGCCGATCGGCGAGACCGATCTCGAGGCCGGGTGGGCGCTTATGCGGCAGGCGGTCTTCTCGCACCTCCTCACGACCCAGCTGGCGATCCCGCTCATGCGCGGTCGCCGCCGCCCGCTGATCGTGGAGATCACCGACGGTGACACCTTCAGTTACCGCGGTGCCATCATGTACGACCTGGTGAAGACCACGCTCATGCGCATCGTCTTCATCCTCAGCGTGGAGCTCCGCAAGGATCGCATCGCGGCGATCGGCGTGTCACCCGGCTTCCTGCGCTCGGAGGCGATGCTCGACCTCTTCGAGGTGACCGAGGAGACGTGGCGCGAAGGGGCGCGCAAGGACAAGCACTTCATGGCGTCGGAAACACCGCGCATGGTGGGGCGCGGAGTTGCGGCGCTCGCCGCCGACCGCGCAGTCCTTTCGCTGAACGGCGAGACCATCGGGTCGTGGGAACTCGCGCGCAAGTACAAGCTCGACGACGTCGATGGTTCGCGTCCTGACTGGCTCACACACTTCCAGCGAAACATCCCTGCGCGCCACCCTGCACGCGCGTGGATGCAGGCGGGACTCTCGTGGCAGGGGACGGTGCGCCAGCGGACGCGCGCCTTCCTCAAGAGTCGTTAGGCCACGGGCGCGCGCGTTCAGTACGCGCGCGCCTGGCCGTCGTGGCGCGGGTCGGAGGCCGCGACCCACTCCCCGCCGCGCCGCCCGATGATGTAAACACGGGCATAGCCGAAGTCAGGGGCTTCGGGTTCGTACCCCATCGCCCGCGCGCGCGCGAGCACGTCGCCCTCGAAGCCCGGTTCCACTTCCACGCGTCGCCCGAGCGTGGGATAGATGCGTGGCATGCGCAGCGCCTCGAACGGATCCATGTGGAAGTCGATCGAGTACATGGCCGCCTGCGTGAGCGCGAACGGGATGCGCCCGCCCCCGGGTGAACCGATCACGAGATCGACTTTCCCGTCCTGCAGGAAGATCGACGGTGCAATTGTCGTGTTGCGCGTGCGCCATTGCGCCGGAAGGGTCGCCGGAATCGACGACGCGCTGCGCGGCCACCAGCCGGAGTCGTTGATCCAGAAACCAGCGGCCATGACCTTGGCGCCAAATGCCGACGAGTTCGTGACCGTCACGGAGACGGCGTTTCCGTCCCCGTCCACGACCGAGATATGCGTCGTCTCGCCGCCGGAGTGAGGGGAGTGTTCGGCGAAGTCGTATCTCGACGCGCCCGCGCTGCTGCCATTCGTGCCGCCGTCCGTTGCGGTTGCGGCGGGATCGGGAAACGGGCTATAGCGCGCACACGCTGCGGGGAGGTTGTCATCGTACGGCATCGCGCTGCGTGGAGCCAACGAGTCGGCGGCGTGCCCTTCCCCGACCACGTCGTTCCACTGTGCGGCGAATCCGGGCGACAGATATCCGCGCGCCGGAATCTTCGTCCACCGCGGATCGTCGTTGCCGCGCGCGTTGAGGATCCCGACTCGCATCGCCGAGGCGAGGAGGTCGAACGACCGCGCGTCGCGCGTCGGGAGCCCCATCGTCGCGACGTCCCGCGTCTCGAGCATCTCGAGCGTGCTGAGGAACTGCACCCCGCCCATCGGCGGAGGCGCCGAGAGCACGACGCGCCCCCGATAGACGGTGCACAGCGGGCGCTTCCACTCCGGCTTGTACGCCGCCACGTCCTCTAGCGTCGCGGGGTTTCCCCCAGCATTCAATCGGTTGACCAGCGCGCGCGCCGTGGCGCCAGAATAGAACCCGTCCCTTCCCTGCTCGGCCACGCGGCGCAGCACCTCGGCTAACACAGGATTGCGCAACGTGTCGCCGAGCTGGAGGAGGCGCCCGTCGCGCCAGTAGATGCGGCGGGCGATCGAGTCGCGGGCGAGGCGAATGGTGTCGCGGGCAATGAAGTCGGCGAGGACGGGGTACAGCGGAAATCCGCGCTCAGCGAGCGCGATCGCCGGCGCCATCACCTGTGCTCGCGTCAGCTTGCCAAAGCGCGCTTGCGCGGCGAGGAGGCCGGCGACGTTCCCGGGCACTGCGGCGATGCGAAGCGGAACGGTCGAGTCGGCGGTAACACCACGCCAACGCGCGACCGGCTGCGACGCATAGAAGTCGAGGAACTCGGCGCGCCCGCTGTGCTGGTCCCACGCGAGGAGCCCGCCCCCTCCGCCGACGCCCGACATCTCGGGCTCCACGACGCCGATCGCGAAGGCAGCGGCTACGGCAGCATCGGTCGCGTTCCCTCCCGCTTCGAGCATCGCCAGCCCCGCCTCGCTCGCCAGCGGGTGCGCCGAGGCGACGGCGCCGTGGCGCCCAACGGCGCGCTTTCCGAGATCAGGAGGACGCGTCTCGTCGATGCGAATCGCGGAGCGGCACCCCGACAAGGCGACCGCAGCAGCAGCGACAAGGGTGAAGTTTCGAACCGTGTGCATGGGACGCGGGCTCCGAAAACGGGCGCGCTATCCGTTAGGCACGCCGTTGAGATAGATCACCTGCCCCGTCACACCACCGCTCGCAGGGCTCAGGAGGAACTGTACCACATTCGTGATGTCGTCGAGCGTCGTCAACCGTTTGGTGAAGAACTGTGCGACAAGTTCATCGATCTTCGCCTTCGGGACGCCGCGGATCATGTCGGTGTCGGTCGGTCCCGGCGCGACGACATTCACGGTGACGCCGAACTCGGCGAGCTCGCGCGCCATCACCTGCGAAAGCGTCTGCACGGCGCTCTTCGAGGCCAGATACGCGGCCTCGCCCGACAGCCGCAACGGGAGCACCGCGCTCGAGAAGTTCACGATGCGCCCGTACTTCCGCTTGCGCATCACCTTCGCCGCCTCGCGGCTCATCAGGAACGTCCCGGTCACGTTGGCGCGCAGCATCTTCTCCACCGAGGTGACCGGTGTGAGAATCGTGTGGTTCATCGAGGCGAGCGCGGCGCAGTTCACCAGCGCGTCGAGCCGCCCGTACTCCTTTGTCACGTGCCGCATGAGCGGCAGCACCTGCGACTCTTCGGCGACGTCGACGACCTGATACTCGAAGTCGTCAGCGCTCCATGCGTCGGTGCCGCGGCCGCAGCCGAGTACTCGCCACCCGGTTGCAAGGAGTTGCTCGGCCAGATGGCGCCCGATTCCCTTGCGAGCGCCGGTCACCAGTGCGACGGGGCGCGAATCGGCGTGTGATGCGGAGGTCGTCTGCGGCGCCGTTGCGGGACCCTCGGGTTCCGCGGCACCGCGCGCGGAGACTTCTCGCACTTCCGCTCCTTGTGCGCTCTCGTCAGGCATCGTCGGGGCGCTCCACCAGGTGGTGCGTGTAGACGTAGACCTCCTCGCCGGCATACGAGCGTTTGTTGAGCTCGCACCCCATCACCGCAAAGAAGATGCTGGACGCCTTGTTGCGCGGCTGGACGACGTAGAGCACGCGCTCCGTTCCCTGCTTGCGCGCGTGCTCGGCGAGGTCCTGCACCAGGCGCACGGTGGTGCGCGCCTTTCCCCCTTCGGGGACGTGCTTCTGGTACTCCGGCGGGACCACGAGCGAGATCGCCTCGATCGCCTTGGGATCGTGCTCCTTGCCGGCGTCCTCCGACCGCTTGCCCACAATGCGTATCGCCGAGAGGATCTGCTTGATGGTCGACGGCTTCTCGGCGATCGACTTGAGCATGATCCACGAGAGCCCCACGAAGTGCCTCTTGATCCCGCGCCCGATGAAGTCGCCCGGATGATTGGTCCACGAGAGGAAGGCGACCACGTTGCCATCGACGCGGCACACGAGTGCGCCGAGCAGGTCGCTCTCGACCAGCTTCTTGAAGAAGAACTCGCGCAGGAAGCGCGGGCCGAGGAGGACGACCGGCGAGTCGGCCAGATTCTCCTCGTAGAGCGTGGCGACGCGATCCACGTCAGCGGCGCTGCGCGGATTGAGGTACTCGATTCCCATGCAATGACGGACCCGGGCCCGGCGCGTTCCCGACGGATGCCGGGACGGCGCCTAACGGCGGACTTTCTTGAAGCGGTAGTTGACGAGACTCTCGCTCACCACCTTGACCTTGGTGGGTATCATGAACGGCTGGAGCCGTCCGCGACAGTGCTCGATGATCTTCCGCTTGACCTCAGCGGCCGGCGGATGTGGCTCGTCCATCTGGATCGTGGCGACGACCACGTTCCCCATGAGCATGTGCGGTTCACCCATCACGGCGACGTCGGTGAAGCCGGGGATCTCGGCGATCACCTTTTCAACCTCGGCGGGATAGACCTTCTGCCCGCCCACGTTGATGATCTCGGTGACGCGCCCGAGGATGCGGTAGTAGTCCCCTTCCTGAATCACGCTGTCGCCGGTGTTGAACCACCCGTCCTCGTCGAACGGCGACGGCGCGTTGAGGTAGCCGAGCATCGAGCAGCGCGCTTTGATCCGGAGCGTCCCGTCGACGACCTTGGTCTCGTAGTCCTCGCCGCCGACCTGCACGAGGAGCGAGTGGTTGGACGCCGACTTGGAGCGCAGGATGCCGAGCTCGGAAAGGCCGTACGTCTGCTGCAGCCGCACGTTGGGGAAGGCCTCGCTCAGGAGGGCGAGCGTGCGCTCGGGCATCACCTCGGTGCCGTAGGTGATGAGCTTGAGCGACGAGAGGTCGAAGTTGCGGTGCGACTCGCCCAGCAACAGCAGATTGAGGAACGAGGGCGAAGTGGGGAGGAGCTCCGCCTTGTGGCGCTCGATCGCCTTGCAGACCTTGGCGACGCTCCGGTCGTCAGGCGCAACGACGCAGCCCAGGTTGGCCATCGTGTACATCAGCGTGTTGAAGCCGCCGATGTGGTCGAAGAGGAGGAAGGTGACCGTGCGATAGCAGTGGCGCGGCTTGCGGAACTTCTCGAGGAGCTGCGGGAGGGCGTGAGTGATCGCCTTGGGCTTGCCCGTGGAGCCCGAGCTGAAGAGGACGAGCCCCGGTTCGTCGTTGTCCCGCAGCTGCTGCAGGATCGGGTGTCCCTTTCGGTAGTTAGTTGGGGTGATGACCCCCTGGTCGTTCTCGTCGAGGTCGACGCGGAAGTCGATCTCGGCGATGTCGCAGAATTGGTCGTGCTGGTCGCGCGACTCGCGCGACATGGGGACGAGGATGCACTTGAGCCCGACCAGGGCAAGGAGCACGGCGACCGATGCCGGCGAGAAGTCGCCAATGACAGCGACCGACGCACCCGGACCCACGCCTGCGGCTTCGAGCTTCTTCCGCCACGCGTGATACGACTCGGTGAGATCGGCGTAGGTGTATTCGTGGTCGCGCCAGACGAGCGCCACGTTCGACGCGCCCTCGGCGAAGCGTTGCAGCTGCCAGTCGATGTGGTCGACGTGCGTGCTGTCGGCAGTTTGCTCGCTGGTTTGCTCGATGTGCGTCACCTCTCCTCCGTCGTGCAGGGTCAGGCGGAGATCTCGGCGGGATTCTCGACCAGCTCCACCACGTATTCGGCCAGGGCATCGACCGACCGGAACGGGCTCTTCTTGCGCGAGAGGGCCCGTTCGCTCACCAGCGTGAGGGTGAGGTTGTGCTTCTCTTGCAATGTCGATTCCACGTCGGCGATGAACGACACCAACGCCATCGACGTGACGGCCGCGCTCTCGCCGATGAGGATCAGCTCGGGCGTGGCTCGCACGGCGTCGCCGCCTTCGTCGAGCACGTGAGAGTCGAGCGTCCCCTGCAACAGCTCGAGCATGTCCGTCACGATTGCTTGCTTGTCCACTTGAACTCTCCAGATCCAAGGGCCTGGGCGGTTGCGTCAGTGGTGGCGCGACCGCCCGTGCCCCGTCACGAGTGCGTGCTGCGTCCTACGAAATGTCGTCCTCCGAGCCGACGCCGCCGAAGCGGAGCGCGCTGCGGATCATCACGTGCTGCCCGTCCTTGTCGAAACCCTTGATGAAGTGCTCCTCGTTCAGGCGCCCGATGATCTGCATCGGCGCGCCGTGTCCGCCGAGTTCCTTCAGACGATCGTGGAGCTCCTGGAACGACATCGGCTCGCTCTGCAGCTCGGCGAATAGCTTGCGATGATCCTCGGTGAGCGGATACGCGCGCATCGTGCGCCCCGTCTCGTTGCCGAGGAAGTACTGACGATCGAGCTTGAAGGTGGTCGGGTGTACGCGCCACGACGGCTCGAGGCGGACTTCCTTCCCCGTCCAGCGAATGCTCTTCATGCTGGCAAACGACTTGTAGAGTTCATTGGCGAAGACGAGGCGGCGATTCGCGAGCTCGCTGCCATCGTATTCGTCGGAGATCTCCTTGGTCCCGTGCTGCCAGAGCGAGGCGAGCGTGGAGGCGCCAGCCTCCACTTCCTCGACGCCGGCGGAGTCGGCGTGCACCGTCTCGCCGGTGAGCGTGGAGAACCAGGCCTTCCCCTCGAAGCGCGCGTCCTTGGCGCCGTCGATCTTGCGCTTGGACCAGAAGGTCGACTCGGGCTCGTCGTTGCAGGCGTAGAAGGCCGCGACAAACTTGTGATAGCGCTGGTACGCCTCGCGGTACGACTGCTGGTACCAGGCGTGGATCTCGTCCTTGTCTTCGGGATGCTCGTACAGGTGATCGATCGCCGCGGCGGCGAGCATCCCCGAGTACGTCGCGAGGTGCACGCCTGACGAGAAGAGCGGATCGATGAAGCAGGCCGCATCGCCGCAGAAGAACGCGGGGTGATGCGACGTCTCCTTGGCCTCGTACGACCACTCGCGCAGCACGCGCGTCTCGTCGCACTGCTCGGCGGTGGCGAGGATCTCCTTGGCGAGGTCGCACTGCTCGATGCAGCTCAGGTAGAAGGCCTGCGCTCCCATTTCACGGATCTTCTCGTTGTTCTCCATCGACGTGACAGCGCCGACCGAGTAGAGATCGTCCTTGAGCGGGATGATCCAGAACCATCCTTCCTTGAAGGTGACCGAGAAGATGTTGCCTTCGAGGTCGCCTTTGTATCGCTTGCCACCCTTCCAGTACGACCATACCGCCATGTTGCGGTAGTACTGGTCCCACTGGCGCGAGGTGAGCTTCTGCGAGAGCGAACCGCGAAGCCCGGAGGCATCGATGACGAAGTCCGCCTCGAGTGTTCCCTCATTTCCTTCGGCGTCCTTCCACGCGACAGTGCTGGGGACGCCGTTGGTGCTCAGCTGCACGTCGCCGACCTCAGTCTCCTCGCGCACATCGGCGCCATGCTCCGCGGCGGCCTTGAGGAGGATGTGGTCGTACTCGGCGCGCGTGACCTGCAGGGAGTGATCGTAGACCCACGGCGCCGTCTTGGGCGTGCCGAAGGTGAACGACCAGGGGGGACGCCCGCCGCCCCAAATGAAGGTTGCCGCATTCTTCCGTACGAAGCCTGCTTCGTTGACTTTGTCGGCCACGCCCAATCGGGTGAGGATGGACAACGTGCCGGGGAGGAGCGACTCCCCAAGGCGATAGCGCGGAAACTTCTGCTTCTCGAAGAGCTTGACCTCATGGCCCAGCTTCCGGAGGCACAGCGCCGCCGATGTCCCCGCCGGTCCACCGCCGATGATCACGACCGGCTTCTTCTCCCTGTTCGCCATTGCGTTCTCCACTTGGTTCAGCTGTTGATGTGCCGCCCTGCGTTCCACTTCAAACGACTGCCGCCTTCTGCCGGTTCGCGCCGATCCAGCGCTCGGGCGAAGGCCCATGCGCGATTCGGCTGATCGCTGCCGCGCCGATCACCGAGGTCGACACCGCCATCACGACGAGGGCGACGAAGACCCGCTCCGTAATCACTCCGTTGTCCAGCGCCACCTGCGAGAGGACGATCGCCATGACCCCTCGCGCGTTGAGGGCCAGGCCAATGGCCAGCGCCTCTCGCATCGTCCGCCCCCCCAGCCGCGCCCCCACCGTCGCCCCGATCATCGTCCCCACGCTCGCCAGCGCGAGGACGACCAGCACCAGTGGCAGGTCGAAGTTCGTTGCGAAATCCGTGCGCAGCCCGATCGACACCATGTAGAGCGGGGCGAAGAACTGCAGCGTCACCGCCCGAAGTGCCCCATAGGCCTGCGACCGCGGCTCATGCGTGCGCGCGACCGCGATCCCTGCCAGGAACGCCCCGAAAATCGCGTGGGTCCCGATCCACTCCGCGAAGCTCGCGGCGAGAAGCAGCACCAGGAGAATGACCTGGATGTACGACCCACCTTTGTCGAAGCGCACCATTACCCACTTGATCGCGCGCCTCCCCCGAAGCGTCCCGATCCCCATCAGCAGCGCCATGAGGGCGGCGAGGAGGAGTACCCGCACCTCCCACCGCCCCGACCCGCCGTCGAATCCCGTGACTTGACCGAGAAGGATGCCGAATGCAGTCCAACCGATCACATCGTTCACGGTCGCCGTCGCCATGACGACCGAGGCGAACGAGGTCCCCATCACCCCGGCATCCATGAGGATGCGGGCCACCACGGCAATCGCCGAGATAGAAAGGATCGTGCCGACGAGGACGGCGCGGGTCAGGTCCTCGGACTCGGGACCGAGCCTCCAGAGGTCGGGCCAGAGGAGCACCGTCGCGCTTCCCAGCGCCAGCGGGACGATGACCCCGAGGGCACTGGTGAAGGCGATCGTGCGTCGACTCCCGGCAAGATGTTCGAGATGGACTTCGAGTCCGGCGAGAAAGAGGAAGAGCAGGAGGCCAAATTGGATCAATCCGTCGCGAGCAGCCGACACACCGCCCGTGACAGGAAAGAGCCAGTCGTGCGCCCGTGGAGCGACACGACCAAATATCGTTGGGCCAAGCAGGATTCCGCCGGCGAGTTCGCCCACGAGCGCCGGAAGACCGAGCCAGCGGAGCGAGCGGGCGAGGAGCAGAGTGGCCGCAAGCATCGCGGTCAACTCGAGGAGGAGGAGCACGGTGGTGTCGCTGCTCACGTCGCGAGGCGCTCCAGCGCAATGCTCGCCACGTAACCTGCCGGGAGTCCGGCGACGTCGAAGAAGTGCCAGCGGTGATGATCACGCGGTTCCGCCGGACTGGTCGCGCCGGCCTCGCCACTGACCGCGTCGCTGAAGTCGGTCTCGTAGATCCGCTCCGAGATCCCCTCACCGCGCCCCTTGAGGTAGGCCTCCTTTCGGACCCAGATGCGTGAGAAGACCGTGCGGCGCCATTCGGGCGCGGCGGCGGCGTACACGGCACGCTCGGGGTGTGAGAAGAATCGGCTGGCGACCGCGTCGTGCCGAGCCTCCCCGTCGACCCACGCGAGGTCCACTCCAATGCGGCGTCGCTCGGCGAACCCCATGAGGGCGAGGTCGCGCGCGTGCGAGACGTTGAAGTGAAGGGGGACTGCTCCGCCCGCAGGATCCGCGGCGAGCGCAGGCTTTCCGTCGCGCCCGTACGCGAAAACCAGCTTTGCCGGCGGTCGGTGGAGGAGGTGCCCGAGGAGGAGGCGAAGCGATCCGCGCGCTCGAATGAATCGCCGCGCGCGCGTCGCACCGGGATAGGCGGTGGCGCGGGCGCGTTCGTCGTCGGAGAGGACCCCTTCGAGCGCGTCGTGCGCGCTGGGATCGTCCAATCGCACCAGCCAGACGCGCACGCGTTCGTCGACCGCGAGTTCGCGCGCCGTATCGCCGAGCAGCTCCGCCTCAGCTTCCGTTCGCACGCGACTCCCCCGAACCAGAAGTGGTTCCGCGGCGACCGTCGCCCTTCGCCGTCGTCGTCCCCCTCCATTCGGCGATCGCATCGCCGGTGGTTCGAATGCGGTACGCGGCCCGGACCTGATCCAGCATTCCCTGGCAGCGCCGGCGCTTCTCGGGCGCACTCACCTGGGAGAGCGTGAAAATCTTCGACGAGAGACCGCGCAGGCGATCGGGGGGGAGCGGTTCAGCGACGTCGATGAGATGAAACAGGAGCGAGAGCGGCAGCTGCTTTGAGTGGAAGCGACGCAGCCCCAAGCGAAAGAGCCAATCGCCGACGACGAGCGCGTAGCTGGGGTTGAACGGGAGTGGGAACGGGCGAAAGTCGGGCATCGGCCACTCGACGAAGTCGCTCCCCGACACTGGACAATGAGGACGCACGAGGCTCTCGATGCCGACCCCCAGGACGCGCGCGTACTTCGCTGTAGGCCAGACAGAGGAATCCCAAGCGTAACCGCACTCAGCGAGCAACTCGAGCGAATCCCGATCGATGCGGTATCCGGGAGCACGGAAGCCGGTGACCGGGACGCCGAGTTCGTTCTCGAGAAGCTCGCGGCTCTCGGCGATCTGCCTGCGCTTTCCGGAGAGGTCGAGCTGGGTGAGGTACTCGTGCGTGAGCGAGTGCGAGGCGACTTCGTGTCCTGCGCGCACCGCTTCGTCGAGCAGCGCGCGCTTGCGCGGTTCACGCACGGCGCGAGCAATCACGAAGAGCGTGGCGCGCACGTCGTTCTCGCCGCAGAAGTCGAGGAAGTGGCGCATCCCCGATTCGAACACCGTGTCGTCGGCATGCGAGTATCCCCACCCGTGTCCCTCGTAGATCTCCTGCGCGCCGTCCAGATCGACGTGCACCGTCGCAACGGGGTCCGTCGCAACGGGGTCCGTCGCAACGGGGTCCGTCGCAATGCGGTCCGTCGCGACGGCTTGCGCCGCCGAGTTGCGGGACGACGACTGCTGCCGCGCAGATGGCGTGGACACCGCGTGCGTTTCGGAGAGGAACTGAGAGTGGGGGCGAGCGCGCAATCGGTCGGTCGGACCGCGAGTCCGACCTAAGTGACACTGGGGACGGCGCGCGCGCCGTCGCAAGCGCAACAAACGTACTCGGTTAGAGGACGATCATTTGCTATCCGCGTTGCAGCCGAGCGAGGATGGTCGTGGCGTCGCTGCCGCAAATGGGTTGCGTTCATGCTACCGAATTCGAGTCGCGCAACACAAATCAGCGCATGATTGGATTCGAGCAGTGATGCGCGTGCGCCTTGCTGCGGTTGCGTCTCTCTCGTAGCTACCAGCCCACTCGACGTCGACGTCCACCGATCGCCCCTCGATGCCGCACTTTCCCCCGATTGTCTTCGCGATCGCATTCGCGGCGCTCGTCGTTGCGCTCACGGCGCTGGCGCGACGACTCCCGATTCCGTCGCCGATCCTGCAGGTGCTGGCAGGTGCAGCGATCGGGCTCCTTCCGGGGATGCACCTGCCGGAGCTGGAGCCCGACGTCGTCTTCTTTGTATTCCTCCCTCCCATCCTTTGGGCGGCGGCGTTCTTCACGTCACTCAGGGAATTCCGGGCAAACATTCGCCCGATCGGGCTCCTCGCGGTGGGACTGGTGTTGGCGACGACTGCGGCGGTGGCGCTGGCGGCGCACGCGCTACTTCCCGGATTGCCGTGGGCGGTCGCGGTAGCGATCGGCGCGATCGTCTCGCCGCCCGACGCCGTTGCAGCTGCGGCGATCGTCTCGCGCCTCCCCGTCCCGCGCCGGGTGGTGGTGATTCTCGAAGGGGAGTCGCTGGTGAACGATGCGTCGGCGCTGGTGCTCTACCGCACGGCGGTCGTGGCGTCGGTGACCGGCGTCTTCAGCCTTGGCGAGTCGGTGGTGCGTTTCTTCATCGATGCGGGGATCGGGATCGGGATCGGACTCCTGGTCGGGTGGCTCATCATCTACGCGGCCTGCCTGACGAAGGACGCGCTCGCCGAGACGTTGCTTACGCTCGCCGGGCCGTACGTGGCGTGGATGACCGCCGAGACGCTGCACGTTTCCGCCGTGCTGGCGTGCGTTGCCGGTGGTTTGTATGTGCGACAGCATCTGTCGACGGCGGTCTCGCCGGTGTCGCGCGTGCAAGCGCGTGCAGTGTGGGACCTCCTCGTCTTCCTGTTCAACGCGCTGATTTTCCTCCTGCTCGGCTTCCAGTTCCGCGGGCTGGTCGACGCGGTGCCGGCGGGGTCGTTAGGCACGGTGCTGGCGATCGGAGCGGGACTCAGCGTGGTGGCAATGGTAGTACGACTCGCATGGGTGCCGTTGGCGACGTACCTGCCTCGACGATTGAGCGCCGACTTGCGCCGTCGAGATCCGATCCCCAACCCGAAGGGAGTCTTCCTCGTCGCGTGGACGAGCATGCGCGGGATCGTCTCGCTCGCCTCGGCGCTCGCGCTCCCGCGCGTGCTGGCGAGCGGTGCGCCGTTTCCGTATCGCGCGGAGATCATCCTCATCACGATGACGGTCATCGTGATGACGCTGGTGCTGCAGGGGTTATCGCTGGCGCCGATCATTCGCGCCTTCAACTTCGAGCCCGAGCACACGCATCACGAAGAGGAGCGACTGGCGCGGCGCGAGGCGCTGCGGCGCGGCGCCGAGGCGCTGGAAGATCTCTCTCGTGAGGGGTGGGCCGACGCGCGCGACGTGGAATGGCTGCGCAACGAACTGCGTGACCGGATGCGGATGCACGAACATCACGGCGGCGGCCCTAACGGCCGGAAGAGGTTGCGGCTCGGCGTCATGGGCGCGGAGCGCCGGATGCTGATCCGACTGCGCAACGAGGGGCAGATCTCGGACGAGGTGCTGCGGGAGCTGGAGCAGGAGCTCGATCTCGAGGCGATCCGCGTGGGGGCGGGGGACGAGCGCTGACTCTGGCGCGCGAGGGGGTTGCGCGCGCGGCGCCTAACGACGTAGCGTTTCTCCTAGCGGGGGCGTGCGGTTCTAGCAGTGCTTTTTCACCACGGAGGACGCGGAGGTGCGTACGGGCTCGCGTCGCGTCGCGCGCGGCGAGCTTGGGGAGCGCGGCTCAGCGGAGCCAATAGCAATTGAACCGCGGAGTCCGCGGAGATCGCGGAGGAATGACGGCGCATGGGCCGAATACCTGTGCAATCGTACCTTGGGATTCTTTTCCCTTGGGCCCTCTGTGTCGTCTGTATCCTCTGTGTTTCAATGCTTTTTGTCAGGGGATCTCCGAACCAACCCGTGCGCCGGTGCCCTCCGCGGACTCCGCGGACTCCGCGGTTTAAAGCTCTTAGTCTCACTGACGCAGCGAACGCAGCCCCCCGACTACGCCACCCGCTCGATAGCCGCGGGCACGCTGGTGCTTCCTTCGGCGAGACGGTCGGTGCCATCCAGTCGCTCCACGTCGATAGCGATGACACCGTCGGTGGTCGGGACGAAGATGTCGGCGAACTTCACGTCCCAGCGCATCTCATCCCAGCGATAGGACGTGCGCGCGGCGACGCGTGTGGAGAAGGTCTCCTCGTGCGCGTTCACCTGCACCACCAACTCGGCCTCGGCCTCGTGCATCTTCTCCGGCGTGAGCCCGCGCAGCGGACTGTCGGCGTCGATCGGGTGCACCACCGTCCAGTGGAGCGGGAAGAACTCGACCGACTTGCGCTCGAGGTCGAGCTGGTGGAAGTGCCGCTCGCGGCGCCCGTCACGCTGTTCGTAGAGTGCAATGCTCACCCGCACCTGAACGTCGCTGATCTCGCCGGGCTGAACATTCACCATGCGGAACATGAGCCCTCGCCCCTCGCGATAGGGGGCGATCACGGCGGATTCGCTGAAGCGGAGCTTCATGCGCGGGCGCGTGAGGCGCGCGATCAGGAGCCCGGCCATCACCACCATGATGAAGGGGCCGATCAGCGACTCGAAGATTACCAGCCAGTGCGCGGTCGCGCCGACGGCGTACATGGGCCCGGTTCCGGTGGTCGTGAAGATCCCCACGCTAAAGGCGAAGGAGCGCAGGAATGGATCATCGAGTCCAAGCAACTCCTGCCCGTGGATGGCCCCGCCGCCAAGCGCGGAGTAGGCGAGGGCGAAGCATCCATTGATGAGGAGCATCGCGCCGAGCGACCAGGCGAGAAACGATTGCCACGGAAGCGCGAGGGCGTGCTGGTAGAATCGCTCCACACGCTGGGGGCCCATGCCGAACTTGTGGCTGTTGGGCGAGCCATCGCGGGCGATGAAGCGGTCGCGCACCTGCTGCGTGACGACGCGCCCGAATCCCAGGTCCTCGCGATCGATTGCGGGGAGGGGTCCGGCAGTCGGCGCGACGGGTTCGGTAACGGACGGGGGGCCTGCGGTCATGAATCGAATCGGGCGTTCGGGGGTGATGCGGCGCGAGCGTCCACCGCCCGGAAAGTGGAGGCCGCGAGAGAGGGGGGCAACAGGGAGGGTGAGCACCCTCGCGCTCGCTCGCAGGCGGGGTAACCCCGGGTTCGTGTCGCGCCGACTTCACGGGCGTGTGACGGCACAGGCCGTGTCCGTAAGGAAGGAAGCGAAGGTCGTCGGGGTTCCCGCGCGCACCCGAAGAACGCAGCCGTGTTTCACGAATTCCTGCGTGTGATCGGCCGGCGACCGCGCGACAGACGCGGGGATCGCTCGAACGCTGCACGCCCGTCGGGTCGCCCCACCGTCGCCCCACGGTCGCCCGTCCAGCCGTCTCGGCGTGCGTGAGCGGTGACGGCTCAGTGCAGGCGTGGGTCCCTGCCTAACGCTGGCAGTCGCGTAACGGCCGTGTGAATTCCGGATACACGGGGGCTGTACGCGAGGAACGAGCGCAGCCCCCGCGCGACGGGCGCCCCATCGCTTGCGATCATGTGCCGACGCGCCTAACGTGCAGCTTCGCGACGACCGGTCGCGCGCCGTTGGCTCGTGCGTGAGATGCGAATCACCCAGAGGTTCTCGGGTGGGTGCGCATGCAAGCTCAGGCGTACGCCCGATGTGGTGCGCGTGCATCAGTCTTGCCCCCGCCCGCGATTCGTCCTAGCGTCTCCCTCCCCGCGTGGGACTCGCTTCCCACCGATTCCTCACCGCCACATAACGAGAGGAATGCACGAACCGTCGCCGCCCCGGGCAGGCGCGGGCGCCGCGCGTACAACCGAGCGGCGTACTGCGAGTTCCGTGGTTCTCGCCACGGAGGTCCCGCTGTACGCAGAGGGACTTGCGCTCGTGCTGGCGGCCGACGGAAGATTGCACCTGACGGGCGTCACCCCAAACGCGACAATGGCGGGTGACGTCGAGGCGGTCGGCGCCGATGCGCTCCTGCTCGATGTGGCGATGCCCGGCGCCGGACGCACGATTCGCGAGATTCGCATCCGCCTTCCGCGTCTCGCCATCATCCTCTTCGGCGTTCCCGAAGACGACGACGAACTCCTCGCCTGCATCGAAGCCGGAGCGACTGCCTTCGTCGGGCGCGACGCGTCGGCGCAACGGCTGATCGAGACCGTCCTCGCGGCGATCCACGGCGACGCACTCATGTCGGCGCGCGTGACCGCGCTCCTGCTTCGCCGTCTCGCCGACCACGCACGACACGCGCCCGCGCCGTCGCCTCCACCGACCGACGCGAGCGAGCTCACCGGGCGAGAGCGTGAGATCGCCGGGCTCCTCAACGACGGGCTCTCCAACAAGGAGATCGCCACGCGCCTCCACATCTCCGTGGCGACCGTCAAGAATCACGTGCATCACGTCCTGACTAAGCTCGGCGTGCAGCGTCGCGGCCAGGCCGCGCTGCACCTGCGCCGCGCGATGAATCCAAGGATCTAGTCCCTCTCCTGAACCGAATTCGGCCCCTTCGGTTCATGCGGCGCAGCGCTCGCGTGCCGCACCTTGGCGTCGAGTTCAGCCCGGGAGGGGAGGCGTGGAACCCATACGCGTGCTGCTGGGGCCGATGCCAGCGATGCACCGCGACATCCTGGACGAGACGTTCGCCGCGCAGGACGACATCGTCGTCGTCGGTCATTCGACGACGACCGATGCCCTCGTCGATGACGTCTCCACGCTCGCGCCGCACGTCACGATTGTCGGAGCAGAGAGCGCTGAATGGCGCGAGGATCATCTCGCACTCCTCGACATTCATCCGCCGCGTCATCTCCTCCTCCTCGCCAACGACGCACGTACCGCATCGCTCTTCGGACTCCGCGTTCACCAGACCGAGCTGACCGAACTCTCGCCGCGGGCGATCCTCTCCGCCGTGCGACAGGCGCCGCGCGAGCGCACGCTCCTCACCAGCGCGAGCGGGATCACCGACGAGAGTGTGGGGAGCGAGGACTGATATGGCCTCGCTGCGCGCCGACCTCAGCGTGAAGCTCGACGTCTCGACGCTCGTGTCGGGATTCGTCGCGAGCGCCGGTGGCTCCGTGACATCGCTGCAGGGAATCGCCGATCCCACGTCACCCGCGCAACTCGGCGCGATCGGCGACGGACTCGACGGTGTGCAGACGGGGGAACTCGACGCGACGCTCAAGCTCGTGATCGAGCGAGCGACAGCGCTCATCGGCACGCTTCCCGTCGCCGGCGACGTCGTACGCCCGGTCACCGACGCGCTGGCCACGTTCGAGTCGCTGGTGGCGAATCCCGCCTTCGGCGACCTCGAGGCGCGCATCGCCGCACTGGTAGCGGACCTCGGCGGCGTGCTCGACACGCCGAGCGACCAGGGGATCCTCGGCGCGCTGCACACAGTGGCGCTCGCGTTAGGCTCGGCGCCGGAAGGGGAGCTCGCGCTTTCGCTGGCGCGCAGCGCGAGCGGGCTCACCCTTCCCGATGTACCGCTGACCGGCGTGATCGTCGCGCTCGACGGTGCGGTGCGGGTGGTCGGTGGGCTGATGGTGCTCGACTCGGTCACCGGCGACATCGACCGGCTCGTCCAGATCATGGCGCGTCGTCTCGATCCCGCTGCGCTCGACCGCGAGCTCGCGGCATTGGATACCCTCCTCACGTTCGACGGTGTCGAGCTGGCCGACGCGATGGCCGCGGTGGACGTGAGCGACCTCCGACAGCTGCAACGCGTGGCGACGGCCGTCGCGGAGATCGCCGCCACGCTCGGCCGGCTGCGCGATGAGTACAGCGCGGCGATGGGACTGGGTGAAGCGACGCTCGTCTACCTCGACATCGATGCGCTGGCCGCCGAGCTGGATACCGGGCGCACGCTGATCCGCACGGGTGACCTCGCGCCGCTGAACGCGCTTGCCGCACGCGCCGCGGGGGCGCTGCAGCCTGTGCTGCGGCAGGATCTCCTCGCCGGCCCGACCCATCAGCTTGAGGAACTCCTCGGCGATCTGGAGGGACGCCTCGCCACGATCGCCGGCGGCATCGCTTCGCTCGATGTCGAGGCGCTCACGCGCCCGCTCGACGAGGGGTTGCACCTTGTCACGGCGCCGGTCGATGCCCTGACTCGCGTGCTCGACGACGTGCGGGTGGCATATCAGGGAGCGCTGCGCACCGTGCAGGAGGGGGTGGCCGCACTCCCGCTCCGCGACGTGGCGAACGCCATCCACGCCTTGCTCGCCCCGATCGCCAACGTCCTCGCGGTCGTGAACCAGGTGGTCGAGGACGTGCTCGCCGCGCTGCAGACCGCCGCCGACGTGACGACCGCCACGTTAGGCGAGGTGGAGTCGCTCGTCGACGGCCTCAAGCAGCAACTCGATGCAGTGTTTGGCGTCGTGCGCGACTTCCTCAAGACGGTCAACCTGGACCAGGCGCTTGGAGCGGTCGCCGAGAACATCCAGAAATTGGCAACCGCGCTCGAGCAGGCGCGGATGGAGCCGTACTTCGATACCGCCGCCGGTGCAATCGATGCGGCGGCGAGCGTCATCGACGCGGTCCCGTTCGACCTCCTCCCCGAATCGATGAAGGCGGATGTCGATGCGGCGGTCGCGCCGATCAAGGAGGCGGATGCCGGTGCGCTCGAGACCGAACTGTTGCAGCTGCTGCAGATCGACGACGAGGGGCGCTTCACGATCCTGCAGGAGATGGACGAAGCGATCGCGTCGCTCGACCAGGCCTTCCAGGCGTTGCTCGAGGAGGTGCACAAGCACGAGCCGCGCGCCGCCCTCGCCGACGTCGACACCACGCTGCACGCGCTGGCCGCGCGCGTGCAGGAGCTCACCCCCGCGCTCACGCTGCAGCCGATCCAGGACGCGATCGCACAGGTGCAGCAGGCGATTGCAGCGCTCGACGTGACCGCCTCGCTCGCGCCCGTGCAGGACGCCTTCGACCAGGTGACCGGTGCCATCGAATCGTTCAAGCCCTCGACGTTGCTTGGCGGGATCGAGGAGCGCATCACCGCAGTCCGCACCAAGGTGACATCGCTCCTGCGCCTCGACGATGCCGACGCGATGCTCGACGACGCGCACACGCAGGCGACGACACTCCTCGATCGCTACGACGCCGACCAGCTGCAACTCCGCCTGCAGGGCGCCATCGACGAGTTCATCACGTTGGCCGACGCGACACCCGGACTGCGCCTGACGAGTGGGTTCGGGGCGATCGTCTCCGGGCTGCTCGGTGGGATGGGGCTGCGCACCTATCCGCACAGCTTCGACGCGGTGCTCGACTGGATGGACGGTGCGCTCCCTTCGGAGACGCTCAACGCGCGCGTTGCCGGTGCCGGAACGACGATCACGACATTGAGCAGCAGCGTTGCCGCGCTGAGTTTCCAGTCGAGCGCGGGGACGCGTAGCGCTCGCATCGAGCGTGTGCGTGCCGCGATCGCGCCGCTCTCCATTCAGCTCGCGCCGGGGACGCCCGCGCGTATCTCCCTGGCGGCTGCCGCGCCGCAACTCGACGCCTCGGCGACGTTCGGATTCCTCGAGGGGAACCGCGCGCGTTTTGCCTCCTCGCTCGCGGCCGCGGCGACAAAGATTCAGGTCATCGCGCAAGCGGGCTTCACCGACGCCGACACGCGCGTGGCCAACCTCGTCGCGTCGATCGCTCCACTCGATCCGGCGCGGACCTGGGTGCGGCAACTGCTGCAGCGCATTGGAGTCCCTGGGCTCGAGCTGGGACTCGCGGGGGCGTTGCGGGCGATCCTTGCTGCCGTTCCCGCCGAACGTCTGGTGGCGCTGGTGCGCCCGATCTTCGATGCGCTGCGCGGGCGCGTCGAGGCACTGGTGAACGGGATTCTCGATCCGTTGAAGGGGGGCGTCGCGCGCGTGCGCGCCGCGCTCGACGCCATCGACCTCGCGCCGTTGCTCGAATCGCTCGATGCGATCCACGCCGAGGTGCTGGCGCAGGTGCAGGCGTTCTCTCCGGAGGTGTTGTTAGGCGACGTGCTGGCGGAAGTGACGGCGCTGCAGGCAACGCTCGCCGGCGCGGATCCGCTTGCGCCGGTGATCGGGATCCTCAACGCCGTTCGCGACACGATCGCGCGAGTACTCGGGAAGCTCTCGCTCGAATCCCTCCTCGAGATCCCGCTCGAAGTCTACGACGACCTGCTGGCGCAACTCTCGCGCCTCGATGTCGCGGCGCTGATCGCCCCGCTGCGCGCGCAGCTCGACGAGATCGCCCGTCAGGTGCACGATGGCCTCGACGAGACGGTCGAGGCATTCGAACGATTGCAGGACGCGCTCCCGAGCGGTGGTGGCGGAAGCTCGGCCAGCGTCAGCGTATCGGTGGGATAGCCGATGCCGGGACCGCTGACCTACGCCGCCGTCACGCTGCTCGCCCGCGACCGACTCGGGCAGATCAAGCGTGCGCTCGCCGCACGCAAGGCGGCGGGGAAGGCAGGAGAACTCGAGCTGCACGTCTTGCACCTGGCAACCGAGGCCGAGCGGCTGATGAGCGCCTCGCAGCCGGTGATCGAGCCGCCGGTGCGATTGTACGGCCCGCCGCTCACCGACCACGTCTCGCGCTTCACGCTGCTGGGCGCGGTGGGGCCAGACCTCCCGCGTTATGCAGCGTATTTCGTTCCGGGGAAGGACTGGCTGTTCAACACGCTGCACAAGGGGACGCCCGACGAGAATCGCGAGCGGGTGCTCGTGCACTCGACGGATCTCGTGTTCGACTTCTGGCGCCGCGTGGGGCCGCTCATCGACAGCGAGTTCTCCGATGTGGCGAAGCGCGACCAGGCCAAAGCGAAGATGCAGGCCTACGCGCTCGGGCATTTGTGCCACGTGGCGACCGACGTCCTCGCGCATCCCTGGTTCGAGAGCATCGAGGCGCGCCTCACCGATCCGACGGCGACGCCACCGGTTCGGCGCATGCGGCGCGATGATGTCGCAGGAGCCTTCGACGCGCATGTGGCCGACGTCTTCTTCGGGCGCGGCACCGACACGCGCACCAAGAAGTGGGCGGACTGGTATCCCACCACGAGTGAAGTACCAAAGGCGTTCGCCAAGGCGCTGAACGCGAGCATCGCCGCGCTGTACGGCCAGCGCGCGAACGGGCTCCCCGCTTTCGACGAAGCTTTCGGAAAGCTCAATCCGCAACCGCCGGCGCTCAGCGAGGCGCTGATCAACGAGGCGGTGGAGGAGTTCCGCGACATCATCGCCATCGAGCGTACGTGGACGTACGCCGACTGGCTCGGCGCGACAGCGGCGATGATCCTTCCGATGGCGTTCGCGTTGCCCGGCGCGCTCCTCCTGCCGCGCGCGAAGGACATGTCGAAGGAGTTCCCAGCGACCGAGCTCCCCGACGCCGAGGACCAGCGCACGTACGAAAGCGTGGTGTACCCCTACGCAGCGACAGCGCTCGGCCCGCTGGTCTCGATGATCCTGGTATCGGCGAGCGGGCGCGGATTGCGCGCGGAAGGGGTGACGGGGTGGGTGCAGGCAGGGCTCTCGCTGGTTGCGTCGGTCGGATTCTTCGCGTCGCTTGGCGGGGCGGGAGCGGCGCGGTGGACGCTCTGGTTCGCCATTCCGATGGCGATGACGGTCTTCCAGATCATCTTCGCGATCGCGCGCGGCGGGCGGGAGAATTCGCGCAAGCTGCTCTGGCTCGGTCCGCTCATGCAGCTGCTGGTCGGCACGCTCTTCCTCCTGCTGTATCGCGGTTGGCTGCACGGCTCGATCGAGGAATTGCAGAAGGATGGCGACGCGCGCGACGACGGAGTGATCGTGCGCGACTTCCTGCTGTGGCTCCTGATCATCCTCGTGCTCTGGTTTGGCCATGCGGCGCTCTGGCGCTTGTGGTTCAGCAGTCACGTTCCGGACGATCAAAACCTCTTTGCTGGCGGAGAGCCGCGGCAATTCCTCCAGCTGTACGACGACGTGGACCTGGTGCACGACGTCGGCGTGGCGTTCGACTCGGATCACCTGGCGGACCTCTCTTATCCGGCCGCGCGTCGACCGCTGTTCAAGCTGCGCTACGAGGCGGTTGGGGCGAACACGTTGACGCTGCGCGTCGATCGCGACCAACTGCGCTTTCGCTGGACGATCCCGGTGGCGACCCCCGATCGCATCGTCTACGCACCGATCGGCCCAGTGACCGCCGACCAGTACGCGCAGCTGTTGGCCAAGGCCGTGACGGGTGACGGTACGCTCGGGACGTTGCACGTGTCGGCGGCACGCGCCGATGAAGCGCAGCTGGAGCTGGCCGCTGGCTTCGTCTTCGCCGACCACGGCGACACGCTCGTTGCGCAGGCCGAAGAAGGGGGAAAGAAGGCGAAGACCCTGACCGAGTCCAACAACGAGGCCAAGCTCTTCAAGCTGATCGGCGGTGACGAGGCGGGTTCTTTTATGCTGTTTCACGCACCGCGGCCGCGACTGGCGATGCAGATGGGAGTTGGGGGGCCGGTGCCCGAGCTAAAGCGCACCGCGCAGAATACGGCGGCCGGGACCACGTTGACGCTTGTCCCCGCTGCGGTCGGCGCGCCGCCGTCGAGGCGCTACACCGCGAGCAACGACGGCGCGGGCAATTCTCCGCGCTTGCGGTCGTTGTTCGTCCCGGGCGACGTCCTTGGATTCCTCGTCGCAGGAGCCGTGGTCGAGCAGCGCATCGTCGAGCAGGTGCTGAGCGACACCGACGTGATCGTTTCGTCGCCCTTCACCACGGCGATTCCGGCGGGCGGGATCAGCTACCAGCGGGTAGCGAGCGATCGCGGTGTGCGGCTGACGGGAACGTCGCCGGTGCAAGTACCGCCGCCCAACCCTGGCGTCGGCCCCAACGACATGCAGGTCGTCGTACCCGCGACCTTCTTCGGGGCGCAGTTCAAGGCCGGCGATGTAGTCGAATTTCGGTCGGCGGCGGCGGGAACTCCGAGGCAACGCCGGACAATCGTCGCGGTGAAGGATCAGTCACCGGTCGGCGCACCGCCCGCCAATGTGAACCTGATCGAACTGGATGCTCCTCTCGCACCGGCACCGGTCGGAGCGGTGTTCATCGACCGGTTGAGCGATGCGGAAGGTGACGGCTACCCGTTCATGGCCGACGCCAATGAAGTCTTCGGCGATGGCGGAAGCGTGATGAACGACGCGGCCGACCTTGCCACCCTTCTGTGTCTTGGCGCCGCCTCGCGCCTGACGAGCAGCTCGGCCCCGGTCACGCCGTCCGGTGCAACGAAGCCGCTGCACCGCGTCTCGCAGGTATTTCGCAACTGGAATCTCGACCGGCGGCGTGTGAACGAGTGGCGCGCGCTCGTCGGCGGCGGCGCGGTGAGCGAGCGCCGCGGCGACTATCGCGCCACTGAAGAGGCGGCGCCGATCGACCCGCTCGATGCCGGCGAGGTCTTGACCGATGCGTTCATCGCCCAACGACAGGCAGCAGAACGCACCGTGCTCTCGAAGGGAACGCTCGGGGTCTTCCGCTCCTGGGTCGACATGACGTCGCGCCAGCGCACGGACGCGACCACGGCCGAGGTCTTCCGCCCCGGCGAGGAGAACAATCGCGATCTGAGCCGGGCGATGGCGTTCCTCATCGACGCGGCCGAAGGGGTGGCGCCGTGATACTCGAGCGGAGTGATCGGCGGGCGGTGGCGCAGGGCGCCGAGGGAGGTCGCGATGGCTGACGATCGCGACATCCTCGGCGATGCCTTCGAAGAGCGTGAGCAGGAGTTTGCCCGCACGCAGGGTGTCTCCGAACTCGACTACGCGCAGCTCCTGGACCTCGCGTCGCAGCACGCGCAGGCCACGCCTCGCGCGGGAGGCGCGCCAGCGTGGCGCTTCGTCGGCCCGCGCAACCTCGGCGGACGCGTCATTTCGGTCGACCAGGATCGCGACGATCCGCGCATTCTCTTCGTCGGTTCTGCACACGGCGGTTTGTGGCGCTCGCTCGATGCCGGCGACACCTGGGAGCGCCAGGGAGACGAAACGCACGTCTTCCCGGTGGGTGCGATTGCCGTCGCCGGCGGTGGATCGAACGTGGTCTACTTCGGGACGGGAGCGCTCAAGAACACGTACGTCGGTGGCCGAGGACTCTACCGCGCCTCGAGCCCGACGCCGACCGGTGCGATGCGAGTGGAACGTCTCGTCGCCGCAGACCCGCCAACGTTGAAGCCGAGCGCCGCGACGCCGGGGGCGGCGCAACGGTACACGCGCCTGCGCGTCGACCCGTACGATCCGACGCGATTCTGGGCAGCGAGCCAGACGGGGTTGTGGAAGGTGGAGTGTCCGCTGGCGATTCCCGCGGTACCGGCATTTCGTCGTGAGTTTCCCAACGCCGAGGGGAAGCCGACGTCGGCGCCGCTCAACGATACGCTGACACGTCGCGGCGCGTGGGCGAATTTCTGCAGCGACCTGCTCGTGTCGCGCGACCCGCGATCGGACGATACGGTGCGCGTGGGCGCGGTGGACGTTCCGCGGTACCTCCTGCTCCTGCTGGCGATCGACGGGATTGGCGTGTATCGCGGACGCTACGATCGCAAGGACGGCAAGACGGAGTTTGAGGGGAGCGCACGCGGCCTCGATACCGGAGGCGTGGCGTTCACTCGTATTCGGCTCGCGCAGTGCGAGCGCCAGCCGCAGCACGTCTACGCGGTGATGGCGAACGTGGCGGGCGACTCGGCGAGCGAGGTGCACCACTCCGACAACAGCGGTGGAAGCTGGAAGAAGGGCGCGCAGAAGATGAGCGCCGTGGGGGCCGGAGTCGGACAGGCGTCCTATGACCTGCTGCTGGAGGTTGCACCTGACGACCCGCGGACGGTGGTGTGCGGGGCGCTGGAAGTGTGTCGCAGCAGCGATCACGGGAGCACGTGGACAAAGATCCTCGACTGGCTCAACTATGATCGGGGCGACAAGGCGCAGCATGCGGATCAGCACATCGCCATGTTCGATCGCGGCGATCACCGGCGGCTGTGGATCGGGAACGACGGCGGGCTGATCACCGCGCGGCGCATCGGCGATCCGCCGCTCTCATTCGGATTCTGGCGCAAGCGCAGCCACGGGATCTACGCCGGGCAGTGCCAGGACCTGTCGATCAATCCGCAGCTCCCGTTCATGTGTGCGATCGGGCTGCAGGACAACGGGTCGCAGATGTCGTATGGCGGGCCGACGTGGATTCAGGTGGGGGGCGGCGATGGCGGGGCGGTCGCCTTCAATCTCCCTAACCCTCGGCAGCTTCTCGTCACGTGGCAGGGACCATTGCCGCCGTCGCCGATCACCGGACAGGGGATCGAACGGGCCGACGTCGTGCCCTCCGACTCGCCGCGTCCCGCGTTGCCGACGTCGTACTACGACCTCGTGACGCGGGCGGCCGGTGACCTGCCGGACGCGATCGCGCGCGGACACCTGGTGCGATACACGTGGAGTTCGGTGGGACTTCCCGCGTCGGGCATTCCGCTCGCGAACAGCGCGATCTTCGTGGGCGTCCTCGAACAGCACCCCGTTACGCCGCAATTGCTGCTGGCCGGCCGCATCGGCGGAGCGTTCCAGAGCGCCAACCTGGGGGGCGCGTGGTTGCCGCTCGCGCTCGGGGTTCCGATTGCAGCTGCCGATACCGTCGACGCCCTCGCCTTCGGGTCGGTCGACCCGTTCAATCCGGCCGGACCTGCGGTGGTCGATGGCTGGGCCGGCACATCGGCCGGAGCGCTTTCGCGCACGGCCAATGCGCCAGCCGGGGCGTGGAGCGCTCCCGCGCCGCTTCCCTTCCCCGGCGCCGCCCTCCCGATCGCCGAGATCGCGGTGCATCCGCTCGACCGGCGCATCGTCGCCGTGTGCGCGACCGGATTTCAGGGACGGATCTTCGTGACGTTCAACAGCGGCCGCAACTGGGTCGATGTGACGGAGCCTGTACCGACCGCGCTCGTCGTTGCACCTGCCGGCGCGGCGATGACCGCGGGGCAGGTGCGCGCATTCACCGCGACGGCGACGTACCCAGGCGGCGCCGTCATCAACGTCACGGCGCGTGCCAACTGGTCGAGCAGCATTCCCGGCCAGGCATCGGTCGGCACGGCGCGCCTGGTCGGGAGTTCGCCGAGTGGTGTCGGAACGGAAGGGCACGTGACCGCCGTGGCTCCCGGCGCGCCGGTGATCACGGCGACGCTGCTGGCCGGCGTGCCTAACGGGTTCGCATCCCAGGCGGTAGCAGTCGCGGCGGGCGCGGCCGCACCGGTGACACCACCGGCGCCACCGCGCACCATCGTCCCCGGAAGCCTCCCGATCGGCCCGATTCCCTCGGCCATCTTCGATCCGTCGGTCGCGGCAGGGAGTGCGGCGACGCTTCTCGGCGCGACGATGGCCGGCGTGTATGCGTTGTCGAACGTTCCGGTCGTGCAGTCGCTCGCCATCGCGCCCGCGGCGGCGCTTACGCTGCAGGCGCCAGGCCCGATCTTCGCGCTCCGGTGCGACGCGACGTTCACCGACGGGACCGCGGTCGTCGCGACGCCGGATGTCGATTGGTCCGCGAATCCCCCGGGCATCGTCACCGTCAGCAACGCTCCTGGCACCGAAGGACAAGTGACACCGGTTGCGCCGGGGAACGTCGTCGTGCGGGCCGATCGCGGCGGCCAGAGCGCGACGATCAACATCACCGTGCAGGCGGCGCCGCCTCCGCCGCCGCCCGCGCTCGGCCCTGCGCCCGCGGCGCTCGTGCCTAACGTCACCGTCAACTGGGAGCGACACGGGGAGGGGATCCCGCACGTTCTCGTGACCGACTTCGAGCGCGTGGGAACGTCGAACGCGATCCGCGCCGGGACGTTCGGACTCGGAGTCTTCGAGTGCGTCACCGCGGGCGGTCCCCAACAGCAGCTCTACATCCGGCAGTCGATCATCGAGGACGGAAGGACGTATCCTCGTCCGGCTGCGTGGCCGATCCCGGACGACCCGCGCCTCCTCGCCGGCGTCGTCGCGCTCGACCACACGCACGCCTACGACATTCGCCTCGACGCGCCTCCGTTCACCTTCCTCGACGATGTCGCCGACGGGGTGGAGTTCGACGAACTCCTCCCGGTCGACGACGCCGTGCCGACGGAAGTCAACTACGTCTACGTGCAGGTGCATAACGCGGGCGTGGTGGATGTCGCCTCGGTGAGTGTGCATCTCTACGCCGCCCAGTGCGCAGCAGGAGACGTTATCAACCCGGTCGGCGCCGTCGCGACGGCGTCGCCGGCGTCGCTCGATGCGGGTGCGCCGATCGCCGACTTCTACGGGCAGCCGAATCGCGACCCGCTCATCACGAGCAACTGGACGCGCGTCGACACCGTGCGCGTGCTCGACGAGGTGGCGTCCGATACCCCGAGTGTTGCGCGATTCACCTGGATTCCCGACGCGACGCTCGCCAACACCAACGTCGCACTGCTGGCGCTCTGCGATCCCAGCCCGCTCTCTCTCGACGCCCTCCCGGCGGCTCCGGCAGCTGCAACGCTCTCGGCGTTCATCCTGGCCGAGCGACGGGCGGCGCTGTGCGTCGTGCGCGTGGGGCCAGCGCTTCCCGGTGGGCTCTTCATCCGCGACGGTGTCTCCGATGACACACGACTCGGCGGCTATCCGGTAGCCGGGCGCAGCCCCGACATCATCGTCGTGCGTCCGGACATCACCGGGACGCCGGAGGACGCGTTCAAGGACGAACTCGCCCGTCGACACACCGACACGGTGAGCTCCGCCTCCAATTTCGTGTATGTGCGCGTTCACAACCGCCGACGCGTGGCGACCAACGCGCAGGTCAAACTCTTCGCGATCGCGATGGGCGACGACGGGCGCCCCGATGCCACGCTCGCCAACTGGATCGAGGTGCCGGCGGGCGCGGCGAACTTCGCCGCGGTCAACGTTCCCGCGCAGGGCGTCGGCTACGCACGTTTGGAGTTGCAGAATGCGGCCGATCCGAACCCGACCGGGCTGGGGAAGAGCTACCTCTTCCTCGCGCTCGTGCAGTCGACCGACGCGGCAGCGCTCGACGCGCTTCCGGATCGCACAGCGGTGAGCAGCGCCGATTCATTCTGGAACCTGGTCTCGAAGTTCGTGGACGCCGACAACGCGGCGGCCCGCGCCATTCCCTGGGTCCCCTGACGAGGAATCGACATGCGCGTCAGGCCCGTGATCGGCGGCTGGTCACCTCCAAACATCGAACGCATCGCGGCGTTCGAGAGCCGACGGCTGGCCGTACTCCCGGTGCCGGGACTCTCGGGCGACCTGCATCACGACATGGGACGCGGCGCACTGGCGATCGAGATCTCGGGCTCGCTGGCGACCGACGATGCACGCGACGAGTTCCTCGCCAAGGTGCGCGAAAAGTTTCTGGCGGGTGCGCCGGTCGACTTCGTCGCCGACATCGCCAAGGAGTCGGAGCTTGAGCAGGTCCTGATCGAGGAGCTGCGCATGGAGGAAGTCGCGGGCGATGCCGACATGTTCCGCTATCGCATCGTCCTGCGCGAATACACCGAGCCCCCCGAGCCGCCGGCCCCGGGGCTCGATCTCGGCCTCGATCTCCTCGACGAGATCGGCGCGCTCGCCGATCTCGGGCTCGACCTTCTCGATCTCGCCGCGGTCCTCGGCGACGTCCCGGAGGTCGGGGAGATTCTCGAACCGCTCAAGCCCGCGGCCGAGTCGCTCAAGGATGCGGTGTCGCAGGCGACGTCGGTGCTCGATCCCCTCAAGAACCTCTTCGGGGAGTGACGACGATGGCCGAGTCCTTCTTCCTCACGAGCATCGCGAGCTACCTGTCCGCAGCCGGACTCACGCCGGCGCCAGCGATCGCGGGAGTCGCCGAGCCCGAGTCGAACGGCGACCTTCCGGCGATCGTCGTCTCGCTCGAGGCGTCGGCACGGGCAAACCCCGGTTTGGGAGAGCGGGGCGAGTTGATGCGCGGCGCCCTCCCGGTGCAGGCGAGCATCGACCTGGCGAATCCGTTCCTCCCTACGGAGCCGGACTTCAGGCTCCTCGACACCACGCGACGCATCCTCATCCTTCCGCACGGGGGACTCGTCAGGCTGGACGGGAGCGATCCGGGCGATGCGCCGCTCACCGCCACCGACATCTCGGTCACGGTGGCCGGCGGGGCGCGCACCGTCGTCACGACCGCGCCGGCGGGCAACGAGGTGCGCGTCGATCCACGCATCGGAACGCTGACGTTCGGCAACGCGCTTCCACTGACCGGGATCGTCGCCGCGTCGTATCGGCTGGGGCAGTGGGAGCAGCGCCTCGAGCGAATCAGCGGGACGCTGCGCGTTGACGTGTGCGCCGCCGACGCTGCCGACGCGATCGCCCTCTCGGACGGTGCGATCGAGGCGCTCCTCGATCCGCGCGCCAAGAGCACCATCCGGCGGCTGATCGCCTTGCAGGTGCAATCGCTGGGGAGCGTCGCGGCTCCCACGCCGGCGCCGGTGTCGCGCCGGCGGACGGCGCGATTCGGCTTCACGTTCGAACGCGAGATCAACCGTCCCGACTCGTCAGGCGGCGTGATCGCGCGCATCCCCGTCACCGCGCAGCAGGGCGATGGCGGTTCACCTCCCGCCCTCGTCCCCGATGGGACGGAGCACTTCACGATCCCCGCATGACGCGGACGGACCGCACGCATTCCCTCCATAGGAGACGCGCATGAGCGAGACCATTACCGAAATGATCCTCCCGGGGACCTACATCGACGTCCGGGCCGAAGGACTGATCGGCGTCGGCGGCATCTCGACCGGCAACATCGGTGTTGTCGGTACGGCGAATCGCGGCCCGGTGCAGGAAGTGCGCGTCATCTCCAGTTTCTCGGAGGCGCTCGACCTCTACGGACCGTATGACGCGTGGCCGAGCGATACGGCGAAGCAGGCAGACGCGCTCACGCTGACGCGCGCGCTCGAGCAGGTCTTCCGCGGGGGCGGAAGCACGGTGTACGCGGTGCGCGTCGGAGACTTCGCCGCCGACCCGCCGGTGCGCTCGTTTGCCGTCGCCGACGACGCGAGCACGCTCGTGACCGTCGAAGCCAACTCGCCTGGAACGTGGGCCAACGACCTGGTCGTGGCGTTCAGCGCCGCCGACAAGACGCTTACCGTGACGCTCGGACGGCAGAAGGAAGTGCACGACGCTTCGACCGCTGCTGCGCTCGCCGCGGCGATCACCAGCGCGTCGAATCTGGTCGTCGCCGCGGCGCCAGCTGCCGCCGACGCAGGGAAGACGCCCACGAAAGTCACCGCCGGTGCCAACGTCGCCTCCAACGGCGAAAAGGCGGGCGGGGGGACATCGGTGACCAGCGGTCTCGCGCTCCTCGCGCCAGAGACGGTCAACATCGTCGTCGTCGCCGGTATCGGTGCCAAGGACGCGAAAGCGGGCGTGCTCGACCACCTCGAGTCGACCGAGAACGACGGCAAGGAACGCATGGCGGTCCTCGGCGTCAGCGAGGACGACTTCAACAAGCTCTCGCCCAACGACGATGTATCGAACCCGCGCGTCATCCTGGTGACGCCAGGGATCACTGTCGATGACTCTGCGTCGCGCACCGAAGCGACCCTCCCCGCCGCATACGCGGCAGCGTTGGTGGCTGGGCGGCTTTCCACGCTTGGCGTGCACGTGAGCCTCACGAACAAGGACGTTGCGGTCAAGGGGCTCGCCCGCGCCTACTCGCGCGGGCAGCAGAAGGCGCTCCTCGGCAAGCGGATGCTCGTGCTCCGCAACGAGCTCGGGATTCGCGTGCTCAAGGGGATCACCACCGACACCGGTGCGTTCAAGCAGATCTCGGTGCGTCGCATCGTCGACTATGCCAAAGCCGGCGTGCGCATCGGGGGCAACCCGTACATCGGGCGACTCAACAACGTGCGCGTCCGCGGCGCGCTCAAGGCGACGCTCGACGGCTTCCTCTCACAGATGGTCCTCGACGAAATGCTCACCGGCTATACGCTCGACGTGAGTGCCACGCGTGCGGAGGAGATCAACGGCATCGCGCTGGTGACGATGACGCTACAGCCGACGTTCTCGATCGATTTCGTGAAAGTCATCATGAACCTGCAGTAGAGCCCAAAGGAGACTTGCATGGCGACGACAGTCTATACCGGCGCGGATGGCACGATCTCCGTGGCCGTCGAGGCGGGACCAGCGGGGGACGCGGCCAAGGCGGTGGCGGAGAAGTACTCGCTCACCCCGATCGGGCGCGCCACCGGTGTCACCGTCCGCGTGACCAACGACACGAAGGCGTTTCACGAGCTGGGGCAGCGCTTCGCCACCGAGTTGCGCCCCGGGAACATCAACGTGACGGGGAGCATCCAGCGCGCGCACATCAACGGCGCACTCCTGCGCCTCATGCTCGGCGCCGCGGGCGACTCTCGTCCGCAGGGAGCATTCGTGGCGCCGTCGTTCAACCTCTCGTTGCACCTGGCGAACCCGAATGTGCCGGACGCGAGCGCGACGGTCACGGTCATGGGGGTGCAGGTGAACGAGTGGAACTACACGATGCCCGAAGATGACTACGTGATCGAGAACCTGAGCTTCCACGCGTTGTGGGTGAAGACGGAAGAGCAAGGGTGACGACTCGCATCGGAGACGAGCTGATGGGAACGACATTGAGCGCGGAGTCGCTTCTGGCCGCGGGAAGCACTAACCACACGGTGCGCATTCCGGCGGCGCTCCTGCGCGGCGCCGGGAGCGGCGAGATCACCGATGGGGACGGGGGCGACGTCACCCTGCGCCCACTCCTCGTGCGCGACGTCGACCGCGTCGTGCGGGCGTCGAAGGAGCAGCGAGTGCTGGCATCGGTGCTGATGGTGCAGCAGTCGCTGGTTGCGCCGCGCCTGAGCGTGGAGCAGGTGGGCGACCTTCCGGCCGGCGTCGTCCAGTTCCTCGCCGGCAAAGTGAACGAGATCAGCGGGCTCGCGGTCGATGAGGACGAGCTGGAGCAGGCGATTCGAGCTCCGCTGGCAAAGGCCTGCTTCATCCTGGCGCGAGAGTTTGGCTGGACCCCCGCCGAGTGCTCGGAGCTGACGGTTGGGCAGGTGTTGCTCTACCTGGAGATGATTGCGCGCGACGAGCGCCCGGAGCGCGTGTCGTGAATCGCGCGCCGATCGCAGCCTGGCGAAACTTGCTTGCAGCTGGCGGTGCGCCGGCGGCGAGCCATGCTGCGCTCGCACGCGTGCCGGTGCGGGAGAGGTTGTTGGCACCACTCGCCGAATCGTCGCTCGTGCGCGAGGGACGCTTCGCGGCACTTGTGCGCCCGGTGGAGTTTGGGGGGGTGCTCGGCAAGCGAATCGCCAATGCAGGTGCGGCGACCGACGTTCCGAGCGATGGGCTCGAAGCCGTCGAATCTCGCGAGTCGCGAATGTCGCAGGAACAAGTCGCGGGGCATGTGCGTCGATCCGGACATGGCGCGCCCGGCGATGGCGGGAGCGTTGGGAGTGAACGGACCGGGCGTCGTCGCCCGATATCGTCGCGCGAGCCGCGCCCGAGTCGCGCTGTCGATCTGCCGCGAGTAGCCAACGGTGGCGTGCCGCGCAGCGCGCCGTCGTCCGGCATCGGTACCGCGGGTGCACGATCGAAGCTCGGCGTCGGTGAACTCTCATTCACGGCACCGCCGCGTCAACGGGTGCCATTGCCGCTCGCGGCGAGCGAGGCGACGGACGGAGCCGCGCGAACGCCGGTCGTCGTCGCGCCGGCGTCGCCGTCGATTCTCCGACTGCTCGATGCCGCGAGCGCTCCCGCGCCGGCAGGCGCAACGCGTCGCGACGAGCCCGACCCGGGCTCGTTGCCATCAACGAGCGCACATGCCTCAGCGCTGGAGCGCGTGCTCGCGCGCCTCTCGGAGCGCCGCGCGTCACGCGACGAGCGGACGGGTGGCGCGCCGACGATGCGCGGCGCGAGTCCGCTGCGTGCGGCAGCTTCGGATGCGCCGGCTCTATCCCGACGCGCCCTGGACATTGCCGGCAACGACACGCCGGCCAACGGTCTACAGCGCATCCTCCATGCGCCGTCCACGAGCACCGACGTTGGGAGCGGCGGATTCCGCGGGCTCGCCACGCGCGCGCTCAGGCAATCGGACGGCGCGCTCCCCGCCGTTGCCTCGCCGGCTCCCACCCTCACGCATGAGGTGCGCACCATCTCCGATCTCCCGGTCGACGCCCTCGACGCGAGCGTGGCCGACAGCGTAACCCGCATCCTGCAGCGCGAGGCGCGGCGCCACGGGATCGATCTCGCGGGAACGGGGACATGACCCTCTCTCGCCCCTCGGCAGTCGTCACGCTCGACGGCCAGCGCCTGACCAGCGCCGAAGGGGCGATCGCGCGCGTGCGCGTGCACTTGGGCCTGGGACCGGCACACGATCTCGTCGAGTGCTTCTGCTGGCCGTCGTCCAAACTCAAGGGAGCGAGGCCGGGCGGGACGCTCACGGTCGCACTCGGCCCTACCGATGGAGAGACAGACGTCTTCACCGGCGAGGTGAGCGACGTGCGACTTGCGCCTGACGGGGTACTCATCGAAGGACTGGCGGCGACGATCGCGCTGTCGCGCAGCTACATCTCCCAGAGCTTCCTGGACCTGTCGATCGCCGACATCGTGCAGCAGATCTGCAGCACGGCCGGCGTCGGTGTCGACGACGCGAGCGGGGATACGGTGCTGTCGGCGTACGCGATCGACGATCGGCGCTCGGCGTGGGATCACATCGTCGACCTCGCGCTGCTTGCCGGCGCGGACGTCGTCGCGACCGACGGCGGGAAGCTCAAGTTTGCCGCCCCCGCGGCCAGTGGCGGCGGTGGCGGCGGACTCGGTGGCGCGCTCGCCGACGCCGCTTCTCTCCTCCTGGGTGGCGGCTCGACCGGGCTGCGCTTCGGCGCGAGCGTGATCGACTGGCGTGCCGCCACCCGCAGCGCCCCCGACGCGGCCACGGTGGCGGCCTACGGATCGGGGAGCGAGAGCGGGAGCGAGAAGTGGCACTGGATCCGTCACGACCAGGATGCTGTCGGGAGCGGGCGCGCCCGCGTTGCAGCTGCGGCCTCCACGCGCGATGCGGCGAGCGCCTTCGCCGACATGCTCGCGCTACGTGCCAAGCGCGCAGCGCGTCGTAGCATCGTCACCGTCACCGGCGATGCGTCGCTACGCCCGGGGCAAGTGACGCAGGTGAGCGACCTCCCAGGCGATGCCGGGGGCGACCTGCGCGTCGTCGCCGCCCTTCACACGCTCGACATCGCCTCGGGGTTCCGCACGCGCCTCACGCTGGAGCCGGCGCAATGAGCAGCGACCTCCTCCCCACGCTGCGGGCGATCGTGCGCGACGAGATCGCGCGCCTGCGCCCGCCGGCGTTAGGCGTGGTGACGCAGGTCTACCCGCGCGCGGACGACGGGACCGACGGCAACCACCAGGTGAACGTTCGCCTCTGCGGGAGCAGCGTCGAGCTGCAACGCGTCCCGGTCACGGTGCCGCGCGCGGGGTGGTCCATCCTCCCGAACCTCGACGATCTCCTCCTCGTGACCTTCGTCGGCGGGGATCTCAACGCCCCCGTGGCGATCGGGACGCTCTACTCGGACCGCGACCATCCGCCCGTCGCGCAGGAGCACGAACTCGTGTACGTCGCGCCGCCTCCCGACAGCGATGACGACGCCGTGCGCCGCATGCACTTCGAGCTCGCCAACGGGAGCACCTTCACGATCAAGGACGGATCGCTGGAGATCGTGATGGGAGGGACAACCGTCACCGTGCAGGGCGACGGCGACGTGAGCATCAAGGCGGCCGGGAATATCTCGCTCGACGCCGACGGCGACATCTCGATGAGCGCCGGCGGCAAGGTGAGCGTGTCGGCCGGCAGCGACCTCGCGCTCAAGGCAGGGGCCAACGCGACGCTCGAAGGCTCGGCGGCGACGAAGGTCAAGGGGGCGCAGGTCACGCTCGCCGGCGTCACACAATTCAGCCCGTCATAGGAGCGCATCATGGCCGGACCTCCTGTCACGTTAGGCTGCGCGGTCGTGCTCACGCCGGGTATCGCCGGTCCCCCGGACTCGGGCGTCATCATGTCGATCCCGCAGACGAATGCGAGCGCGAGCGGCTTCCCACTCGCCGTCGTGGGCTCGGTCTGCCAGATGATCAATTCGATCTCCGGTGTACCGTACATGCTTCCCATCGGTAGCCTCGGCGGCTCGACCGGCGTCACGATCGGGGGACAGGCGCTGGTTCGGCTGGGCGACCAGATCCCGTCCGGCCCCGGCGTGATGATGATCCTCGGGCCGCCGGCAGCACCGTTCATCACCGACACGGCCGCACCATGACACGCCAGACCGAACTCCAGAAGGTGACCCCCTTCCTCGGTCGCGACCTCCTCCTCGACTACACGTTCGGAGAGGGATTCTTCGAGGATGCCGACCTTGCCTCGGCGCGACGCGCTGGCGCACCGGTCACGACCAATGACCTCAGCGTCGCCGAGGGGATTCCGGCGATCACCCAGGCGCTCGCCAATCGGCTCAAGACGCGTAAGGGCGAACTGGCCTCGCTCGGTCATCCCAACTACGGCTCGCGACACCACGAACTCATCGGCGAGCCTAACGTCGAGCGTACGCGCGACCTGATCAAGCTCTACATCCTCCAGGCACTGCGCGACGAACCGCGCATCGAGAAGGTGCTCAAGGCCGACGTGGTCGCCGAGTACCAGCCGCCGCGCGACAGCGTGCGCATCACGCTCAGCGTGCGACTCGTGCGCCAAGCAGAGCCGCTCAACCTCGTCATCCCCTTCTCGCTGGAGACGTCGCGGTGACTTACGCCGCCGAACCCTATGCGCAGTTCGTGGACGACTTGCTCCTGTCGCTCACCGGCGGCGTATCGCGCGCGCGCTTCACCTTCTCTCCTGAGGTCACGCGCTACCCGATCACACCGCTCGCCCCGATCATCCCGTCTACGCTCACCCTCTTTGGTCTGGCCGGCGGCGAGTACGCGCGCTTCCAGCCCGGGCGCGACTTCGTCCTCACGGCCGACTCGGTCGTGGAGTGGCGCGCGACGGGCGATGGCACGCCGGCACCCGGCGCCGTTTGGCCCGACGAGGCGTCGACCTTCTTCGCCAACTACGACAGCGCGAGCGGAGTGAGCGCGGCCCCGCTCCTCACCGACCGCAATCCGGGATCGGTCACGCGCCTCCTCGCGGAGTCCTTTGCCCGCGAGTTCGCCGTCCTGTCCAAGCAGCTCGAGTCGGTGTACGACGCCGCCTTTCTCCAGACCTCGAGCGGGCGCGATCTCGACCAACTGGTACGCCTCGTCGGGATCGATCGTCGCACGCGCTCGTTTGCCACCGGCTCGGTGATCTTCTCGTGCAACGCCCCCGCCACCGGCGACATCCCCATCAACGCCGGCACTCGCCTCTCGACCGCGCAGCCTCCGCTCGTCGTCTTCGAGACGAGCGAGGATCGCACGCTGCGCCGCGGCGATCTCACGGTCGACGTTCCCGTGCGCGCGATCGCGTCCGGCCCTAGCGGCGTCGTGCCTGCACGTGCGATCAGCGTGGTGCACCGACCGATCATCGGGATCGCCAGCGTCTCCAACGCACAGGGAACGACGCTCGCTGGCGAGGATGAGACCGACGATGCCCTGCGGACGCGTGCCTCGCGCGCACTGGAGAACGCCGGTCAGGCCACTCGCGGAGCGCTTCTCGGTGCGCTCGCCTCGCTCCCTGGGGTGAAGGAGAAGTTCGTCCGGCTCGAGGAAGACCACCTCACACGCCCTGGCGTCGTCATCGCCAACGTCGCCGCGGAGCTCACGTCGGCGGATGCCTCGCGCGCCGTACTCCTTCTCGACCAAAGCCGGCCAGCCGGTGTGCGCGTCCTGCACAACATCGATGCCCCGCCGGCGCTGGTCGCCGCCGTCCCGCCTAACGTGGTTGACGATCCGCTCACCGGGCCGCCGACGCTGACCGTGGTCGAAGGGCTGTACCAGCCCGTCGTGGTGCGCGCCGTCGTCCTCCCGATCTCCCCGTCGCTCTCCGGTGCCGATCGCACGGCGTTGCAATCGGCGGTTCGCGCGGCGATTGCGGCGCTCCTCGCCGACGCGGGGATCGGCGAGACGGTCGTGTACAATCGTGTGGTGGCCACGGTGATGTCGATCGACGGCGTGCTGGATGTCGCGGTGGAGCTGTACCTGAAGCCCGCTCCCGGCGCAGTCGTGGGCGCACGACGCCAGAACCTCTCACCGCCAAGCACCCTCCGCCCGAAGCTCGCCGACGACGACCTGATCGTGGAGATCGCGAGCGAGATCGTGGCATTCGACATCGACGTCACGATCGTGCTGACGGACTTCGCGCGATCGACCGGCAATGTCGCCGACACGCTCGCCGACGCACGCTCCGACGTCTATGGCCTCCTGCAAGATCGCGTTGGTGAAATCGCGGGGGCGATCACTCCGGCAGCACTTCTCGCGCAGCTCCCCCCGACGATCACCTACAGTGTGACATCGCTCGACTACACGGTGCAGTACCTCGAGGCGGGACTCATCGTGAACGAGGACAACCCGACGATCACGCTCGGTGAGCTGGAGCGCCCGTGGGTGCGCAACCTGCACACGACGGAGGCGTCGGGATGACCGCAGCGATTCCTCCGCTCCTCGGACGGGCCCGTACCGTACTCTCGCGCTTTCCCGCGCACCTCGACGCGGAGCGCCCGGGGAAGCAACTGCACGTCGTCGCCAATGCCGCCGCCAGCGGTCTCGACGACCTGTCGGCGTCGCTCGCCGCGATCCGGCGCGCGCATCGACTCGGTCACGCCGATGCGACGACCGACCTGCTCCTCCTGGGCGCGCTTCACCGGATCGGCAGTGCGGAGTTGGGGACGATCGATGCGCGCCTCGCCGTGATTCGCGCGGCGACGGACACGTTAGCGGCGGCGGTCGACGCGGGAGACACGGCGGCGCGTGACGCGTCTGCCGACGCACTCACGGCGCTTCTCGGGATCGAAGGAGCGTCGCCCAGGCTGACGCTGTTCGCGCCGCCGGCGGCGGCTGGGGCAGGAGGATCACCCCCCGACCTGGCGGCTGCAGCCACAACGCTCATCGCGGCCGCGCGCGGCCTAACGAGCTACGCCGGTCGGCGCGAAGCGGTTCGCGCGCGCATCGCCGCGCTCTGTGCGCTTCACGCGCGCGGCAACGGCACGGTGCGTGCGCTCCTGCAGGGAGCCGCCGAGGCGCTCGACCTGGTGATCGACGATGCGCGCGCCGTGACGTTCAAGGAATCGTTACGCCCGGTCGTGTCGGTCACGGTGGATGGTGCGCCGGGGACAACCCGCTACGACTACATCGTCGTCGCCCGCTCGCTTTCCAAGAATGTCGACCGGCTGAGCGCAGTGACGAGTACGCTGACAGGCAATGCCACGCTTGGTGGCGCCCAGGTCAACGTGCTGACGTGGGCGACGCCGCCCGACGTGCGCGACTTCCTCGTCTTCCGCGTGGGCAACGGCGCCGATGCCGCAAACGTTGGTCTCCTCACGCCGACCGCGCTCGACGCGTCGACGACGACGTTCCGCGATGCGGGAGAAGCACCGAGCGATGCGCGGCTCCCCGATGCCGAGGTCGACGACGCGCTCTTCCACTCGGCCGATCGCTTCTGGCACTCGGCGTTCGTGCGTGAGCGGACGCCGCTCCTCGACGGGTTACCGACGACCGAGTTGATCGGGATGGAGGAGAATCCCGTCCGGCGCGAGTTCACCCCTGAGGCGCCGCGCACCACTCGCGAGCTGTTCACCGTGAACCGGCGCGGCTTCGGGAGATCGCTCCTGCAGGTGCACCTGACGGGAGTGGGAAGCCGCACGATCGAACCGATGCTGGTCAATCGCGACGAAGGGATCGGGATCGGATTCGCCGGAACAGTTGCCGACGGCGAGCTGCTCGTCTTCGACGAGGAGGGGCATGTCACGCTCGGCGGGAGCGACGTCACGCCTAACGCCTTCGCGTGGGAGGGGGCGTGCTTCGCTGGCGACGACGATTCGCCGGCCGCCCCTCGCGACTTCGTCTTCGATGGTGCGGGGGCAGATCCGGCTCGTCGGGCGCGATTTGCCCAAGGCGTCCCCTTCGACGCGCTCGACGGCGCCTTCGCCTTTCCGCACGCCGGCGATCCGCTCCCGATGCCGGGGATCGGCGTGGGGACGACTCGCTTCGCCTTCTTTGTGCGGGAGGCGCACTTCGCGCGATTTGACGAGGACGGCGCTCCTCCCGCAGCGATTCCGCTATCGCCACGCACGCACGCCGGAATCTTCGATGCCTCGGTGTTTGCACCTCCTCCTGACTCGGAGCAGACGCCGGCGGCGATCGTCTCACTCTCGTGGCTCGAGCACGAGGCGTACGCCTTGCGCCTCCTCCTCCCGCGCCGCTTCGCCGACTTCGATGCGACGAGCGAGACCCCGATGTCCGAGCTCGTGGCGCGCGCGATCGAACGCCATCGCCCTGCTGGTGTGGAGGTGCGCGTCGAGTACGTCGAGGATCGCTGGATCCTCGGCGCGAGCGACGTGACTGCTGCCGACACCGCCGATCCGATCCTCAGCCTACGCGGCGGGAGCGTCCTGTGGGCCTCCCCTGCACCAACCCCTTAGGAGATCCGGTATGCCACTCACCTTCACGAAGACGAACGTCAGCCCGGGCGAGCCGGTCACCGCGCAGGCGTGGAATGCCCTCGTCGACGGCCTGTTCGATGTGCAGGCCGTGTTGCTCACGGGCGCGGGGACGGTGCGCGTGAGCGTGACAGGCGACCAGCGCGACATCGACGCGGCGCTCGTCGTCGCCACCGACGTGAACGGCGTTCGCTTCGAGGCGGTTCGCCAGGGGGCACCTGGCGACCCGTTCACCTTCCCGCGCCTAACGGCTGGGGCGTACACGATCGCCGTGTCGGCCCCCGGCTGCACCACCGCCAACGCGGCAGTCACGGTAGCGAGCGATGGGAGCGCCGCTCCCGATCCAGTGCCAGTAGCGCTCGCCTTCACCGGGAAGCGCATGCCCAACACGCTGGGGCTCAAGTGGAAGGATGCCGTCGGTCAGCTGCAAGCGGTGGCCCCGCGTGTGCTCGATGCGTCGGGGAAAGGGGTCCCGCTGACCGGCTTCGACGCGCAGTACAACGATGCCCCCGTCCTCATGCAATGGCCCGATCCCGACGAGGTCGTGCCCAACGGCAAGGATCCGTTCGTGATCATTGCCACCATCATCAAGCCGGCGGCCATCGTCACCACGCCCAACATCATCGGCAAGACAGTGACGCAGGCGCAGATCGAGCTGGCCAAGGTCGGCCTGCAACTCAAGATCGTCTGACCATTCACGCCGCAGTGATGCTCGCGCGATCGCCGCGATACGCTGCGCACAGTTGGAGATACCATGGCTGATTTCGAAATGCTCCTCACCGCCGACCGGGCCAACCGGGTGTCGGAGTTCGTGGCGACGAAGTTGCCACTGACGGTGATCTCGCAGACGCCGGCGCCGGGGACGCCGCTCATCGAGGGAATGACTGTCGAGGTGAAGGCCGTCTCGTTCAACGACATCCCCTGGTCCGTCTTCGAACCGACCGCGCCAGAGGTCATTCGCAGCGTACCAGTCGCCGAGGTCGAGAAGCTGGTGAATGCGAACGCGGTGATTCTCGCGGCCTCCCAGACGGGCGACGTCGCCGCCGACAAGCAGGCCGACTTCGCCCTCACCTTGAACCAGTCGCTGGCCGGGAAGGGGCTCACGCGCGAGGTCGCCGCCGCCGACACGATCAACATCGCCAAGTCGCTCAAGACCGTCGGATTGCTGCGAGGGTGAGATGGCATCCGTAAACCCGGCCGCGGGGAGTCAGCTCTTCCGGGGGATCGGCGTGAGCACCACGCTCGATCGCTCCCTGATCAACTACTACCAGCGGGGCACGACCTGGATTCCGTGGGCCGATGCCGACGGCGTCGCCTCGCGAACGATCGTGAAGGCGCTCGCGCACAACGCGCTCGTCAGGAAATACACGGTGCGCGTCGGCGCGGCGCGCGCCGACTTCACCACGCTCGCCAACGCCGGACAAGTGCGCCTCCAGTCCGACGACAACGGGACAATGGTGATCGTCGTCGACTTCGGGATGCTGCGCACCGTCTCCGACATCCGCCGCATCGAGGGGGCGCGCGCCTCGATGACCATCTGTTCGCTACGCGCCTTTCGCGGCGATGCCTTCGACACGACCGACCTGTACGCCGAGAACTGCAACGCGCTCGGGTTTAGTGACCTGATGCTCAGGTCGAGCGACGCGAACACCTTCGAGACGCGCACCGATCGCGTGCGCATCACGCTCAAGACGACTGCATCGCTCGCCGAGATCTCCAACGCGCTGTCGCTCCAGTTCCCCGACCTCCCGAGCGACCTCGACATCCGCGTGAACGGGGGGACACCGCCGTGGCAGGCGCCGGGAGTGGCGCAGCCGAACGTGCACGGGTGGAACGCCAAGACCGAGCAGGACGTGGACCTCACCTCGGCGCTCGCGGCGATCACCGGCGATTCGTCCGATGCATCGCCGCTCGATGCGATCATCGTCCTCTCGTCGCGTATCCCCGGGCGGCTGACGCTCGATACCCTGGTGGAAGACATCGCCTACCTGGGGCGCATCTCCTTCGCCGGCTCGGAACAGGTCGTGATCCCGCTCCCCGAGGAAGGGGAGTACGACACCGTCTTGCAGCTGCCGGACTGGGTGAAGCACGTCGAGGAGGTACGCCTTGTAGCTACCGCGACCGTCCCGCCAGAGCGCACCCTGGAGCCGGTCGGGCCACCGATCGCGCTGCAGGCAGGCGGGAGCGGCGCCGCCTACGATCTCCTCCTCGACGTGGACCATGCCGGGAGCGCACGCCTCGACGAGGCGTTGCAGCTGTCGGAACTGTCCGCGCTCCGCCTGCCACTGCGAGCCGGTGCCGACGGCGCCGAAGTGAGGGTCGTCGTCCACGAGGGGAACAGCGAGGGGCCGCAACGCCCGGCATCAGGCGGTACGACCACCCCGGTCGACATTGCACCTGCCAGCGCGGACGACGGCGACCTGTGGACCACGTTCTCGCTCCCCAAGGCGATGAAGCTCGCTCCCGCGATCACGTACTGGGCCGTCGTCGTCGTGGGGCGCGGCTCTGCGCAGTGGAGCCTCGGGCGCTTTCCCGATGCACAGAGCGTCGTCCCCATCCGTCGCGGCACCGCGACCGGGCCGTGGTATTCGCTGCCGAGCGTTGGGGGCGGTGGCGGCACGCTCGGCGCGCGCGTGCGGATCGTCGGGAAGGCGCCCCCCACCGCCCCCATCGCCCCGATCACCATCGGTGTCGTTGGATCGACTGCCACCGTCGACGTCACGCCGACATCGAAGGGAGTCGCCGCTACCTGGCTCCCGTCAGGCGCAATCGTCGGTACCACGCATCCGTCGATCGTCCCCAGCGTAGCCGGCAACGCGAAGACAATCACCCTTCGCCTGACCAGCCGCATGGTCGGGAGCATCACGCTCAGCGCCGTCGACGTTGTGGCGAGCAAATGATCTCGATTCTTCTGCGCATTTCCCTGCGAGGGTGCCATGGCTGACGACGCACGCACGCAATTCATCGATGGGCTCCGCGTCTCGGCGACGCATCTCCAGCACCTGCAGGACCGGCTCCGAGAGTCGCTCCTCGACGTCCGTACGACACTCGGACTCGGCTGCGTCGCCTGGGGGCTCAGGGTGACGGTGGAAGGGAGCGCCGTCACCATCACCCCTGGGGTCGCCTTCACGCGAGGCGGAGTGCGGCTTTCGCTCGATAGTCCGCGGCAGCTCGAGGTCCCAAGCGGCGCGGACGGCTCATCGCTGTCGCTGGTGCTGAGCGCGGACCCCGGCGACCAGGAGGCGCTCCGCTTCAACGGACTCCCGACCGTGCTCACGTTAGGCACGCGGGTGGAGCTGGTGGATCCCGCCGAGTCGGTCGACGAGGATTCGATCGTCATCGCGACGGTAGCGCGTGAGGGACTCGAACTTTCCGTCACGCAGGATGGCGTGCGCTACGTGACCGCGGGGACGCACGGGCACAGCGGCGACTTCGTGCAGGACGCGGATGGGCGGTGGCACTACGATGGAGTGGCGATAGTTGGCGGTGGAGGAGGCGGTAGCGGTGCCGGTCCCGCTGGTCCGCCGGGGCCTGCTGGCCCTCCGGGGGCGGAGGGTCCGCAGGGTCCGCAGGGTCCGCAGGGTCCGCAGGGTCCGCAAGGAGATGCTGGCCCCGCCGGGGCGCCGGGAGCGGCGGGCGCGCAGGGGCCTCCCGGTGAGGCCGGGCCTGCGGGCGCGCCGGGGGCGACTGGGCCCGAAGGTCCTCAAGGTCCGCAGGGTGAAATCGGCCCCGCAGGACCGCCAGGTGCAACCGGGCCGGCAGGTCCGCCGGGGGCAGATGGTGCACCTGGACCGGCCGGCGCGCCAGGCGCGTTAGGCGCACCGGGGGAAGACGGCGCAGCCGGCCCGGCGGGTCCGCCAGGTGCAACCGGGCCGCAGGGCGCCGCGGGGCCGCAAGGCCCCCCAGGTGCCGCGGGGGCCCAGGGGGCGCCGGGTCCTGCTGGCGCGCCCGGTCCCATCGGTCCCATCGGTCCGGCCGGTCCTATCGGTCCCGCCGGTGCGCCGGGACCGCAGGGACCGCCGGGGACACCCGGTCCTCAGGGAGCAGCGGGGCCGGTCGGTCCGCAGGGAGCGCCGGGTGCCGATGGCGCGCCGGGCGTACCAGGCAACATTGGGCCTGCCGGTCCTCCGGGCGCCGACGGCGCCGGGCTCGACGAGGATTGGGGGGTGGTGCGCAAGATCTCCTGGGGGCATGACCAGACGATCAGCGCGGGACAGGCCATGCAACTCATCCAGGGAGGATTACAGCTCAACCTCTCCCGATCGTTGGAGCCATCACTGCAGACCGCGAATCCTCAGGTGCTGCAGGTCTGGCTGGAGCCGCTCATCTCGCCCGACAACCAATCACGCACCGCGCCGCAGGCAATCCTCACGCTGCCCGGGAAGCTTCGCATCACCCCGCAAACGATCTCGTGGGTGACCGTGTCGACGCCGTCGGAACTCAAGGCGACGCTCCAACTCGGGCGGGTGCTGATCCGGCTGCACTGCGGCGCGCTCTTCGACGCGAACAAGAAGCAGTTCTCGGCGACGTTGGCACCGCTTCTTGGGCTTCAGGGATTGATACAGCCCGGCGGGGTGTTCGAGAGCTGGTTCATTATCGCCTGACGGCGAGTTCTCAGAAGACGAGAAGACGAGAAGACGAGATCGCGACACCTCTCGTCTTCTCGTCTTCTCCAAACTAGGTACTTCGGCCTCTGCGTAGACGACGCGCCGCGAGGATCACGACGCCCGTGACAAGCACGACGAACGCGATTTCAAGGCTTCCGTTGCCGCCGTCGGGAGCGATGCCGAAGAGCTGTTCGAGGATCTGCATGGGACGCCTCATTGCTGGGAGACATGCCGCGAGCGTGCAATGTGTGCGCCAATTGCGATCCAGAGAAGAGGCGTACGGAAACGCGAAACGGGACGCCCCCCCGGACGCCCCGCTGCGTGTTCCCTCCTCCACCACCCCTCTCCACGTTCGGTCGCCGTCAGTCTCCCGCGGGACCGGCTTCGGCGCCTAACGGGAGCGGGATCAGCTTTTCCTTTCTTCCCAGGATCTTTACGGTCAGGTCGTCCAACAGCGTATACACGACCGGCACCACGAACAGCGTGAGCAACGTCGACGTGATCAGTCCACCGATCACTGCGTGCGCCATCGGCGCGCGCTGCTCCGCCCCTTCACCGATCGCCAGCGCCAGCGGCAGCATGCCGAAGATCATCGCCGCCGTCGTCATGATGATCGGTCTCACTCGTATACGCGCCGAATTCAAAATCGCTGTACGACGATCGCGTCCTGCTTCGCGCTCCTTGTTCACGAAGTCGATCAGCAGGATCCCGTTCTTCGTCACGAGCCCCATCAGCATGATGATCCCGATCATCGACATCACGTTGAGCGAACCATTCGTGACCAGCAGCCCTAACGCGACGCCGAGGAACGAGAGCGGGAGCGCGAGCATGATCGAGAGCGGCTGCACGAACGAGCCGAAGATCGACGCGATGATCAGGTAGATGAATACCACGGCGAGCATCAGCGCCTCGAGCACGTAACCCTTGGTCTCGGTGAGGTTCTGCACGTCGCCGCCGAAGATGGTGCGATAGCCAGTGGGAAGTCCGATCGTCGCGATCGCGTCGCGCGCGGCATCGGCCACGTTCCCCATGCTGTAGCCCGGAAGCACCCCCGCCGAGATGGAGATACGCCTTTCGAGATAGCCGCGATCGATCTGCTGCGGCCCGACCCCCGGACGAATCTCGGCGACTTGCGACAGCGGGACGGTCACGGCCTGCCCGGTGCGCGGATCGACATTATTGCTCAGCACCGGAATGCGCGCGACGTCCTCCGGCGATACGCGCGAAGAGTCTGGATATACGACCATCACGTCGTGCGAGTACCCGTTCGGGTCCTCCCATCGCGTGGCGCGCTGCCCCTGAAAGAGCGGCTGCAGCGTTCCGCCGATCGTCTGCATGGCGAGCCCCGCCGCCCACGCCTGCTGGCGATCGACGCGCACGTCGAGCTGCGGAATCTCGCCATCGTCGCTCGACGACGGCTCGGCGACCCCTGGCACGGCACGCACGGTCGCCAGCACCTGCTCCGCGGCCAGCTTCAGGCGTGTAGGCTCGGGCCCCTGCACGTAGATCTGGATCGGCTGGCGATATCCGCCGAAGATCGAAGACGAGCCGGTGATCTGCGGGCGCACACCGGGAATCCCGGCGAGCTTCTTTCGCAGTTCGTTCTGCAGCTCGAACATCGACTTCTTCCGCTGCTCACGCGGGAGGAGTCGCACGAAGATCTGTCCGCCGTTGGAGCCGCGCGAGAAGCCGCCGCCACCACCCACGGAGAGCGAGGTGAATGTCACCTCGGGCTGGCTGCGCAGGAAGGCAGCGATCTCCTTCCCCTTCTCCGACGTGTACTCGATGCGCGAGCCGGTCGGTGTCTTGTACGAGACGTTGAACTCGCCGGCATCGTAGTCCGGGAGCCACGTGAAGCCGAGGATCGGGAAGAGGAGGAACGCGCCGGCAATCGACGCACCGGCAAGCGAAACCATCAACAGACGATGATCGAGCGCCCAGTTGAGCCCGTTCTTGTACCTCTCCGACATCCGCTCGAACCAGGAGTCGAAGGCAAACGCCGCCTTGCGAATCGGGTTCTTCGTCTTCTTCCGCGTCTCGGCGTGCCCTCCGTGCTCGACCTCCGGGTCGGGCCAAACGCTCGACAGCATGGGGTCGAGGGTGAACGACACGAACAGCGAGACGAGCACTGCGAAGGCCACCGTCACGCCGAACTGGAAGAAGATCTTGCCGATCTGACCGCCCATGAAGGCGACGGGGACGAAGACCGCCACCACCGCCAGCGTCGTCGAGAAGACGGCGAGTCCGATCTCGTCGGTCCCCTCCTTCGCGGCGGTGAAGTGGTCTTTCCCCATCTCGAGGTGGCGCACGATGTTCTCGCGCACCACGATCGCGTCATCGATGAGGAGCCCGATCGCCAGCGAGAGCGCCAGCAACGTCATCGTATTCAGCGTGAAGTCGAACAGCCACATCACGAAGAACGCCGAGATGATCGACACCGGGAGGGTGAGCCCGGTGATGACGGTGGAGCGCCACGAGTTGAGGAAGAGATAGATGATGGCGATCGTCAGGACCGCGCCGAGAATGATCGAGAGTTCGACGTCGGCGAGCGACTGGCGGATCTTGATCGAGTCGTCGCGCACCAGCGTGAGCTTGATGTCGGCCGGGAGGTTCTTCTGGATCTCCTGCACGACGGCGTTGACGCCATCCGACACCGCGACGGTGTTCGACCCGGTGATCTTGAGGACCTCGAGGGACACGGTGGGAATCCCCTGTCCCGTCGAATCGACGATGAACGACGCCGAACGACGATCGGCGAAACCGTCGATCACCGTCGCCACGTCGCGCACGCGCACGGGTACGCCGTTGCGCACCGTGACGACGACGTCCATGAAGGCCATCGGATCGCGAATGCGCCCGGTGACGCGCACCATCCGCTCCGTTTCGCCGCGGAAGATGCGGCCAGCCGGCGTCTCCTGGTTCTCGCGCGCAAGCGCCTGCGAGACCTGCGCCGGCGAAATCCCGTACGCGACGAGCGCCTCGGCGTTGAGCTGCACGCGGATCTGCCGCGTGGAGCCGCCGTTCACGTTCACACCACCGACGCCCGGCACGCTCTCGAAGCGCGGCTTGATCGTCTGTTCGGCGAGGTCGGTGAGTTCGCGAATCGGGCGCTCGTCGCTCTGCATCGACACCGACATGATCGGGCGATCGTTCGGGTCGAAGCGAATGACGACCGGGTCATCGACGTCGGGCGGGAGCTGGCGGCGGATACGGGCGATCTTGGCGATCACTTCCTGCTGCGCCTCCGAGATGTCGGAGCCGAGCTGCATCATCAGGCGGACGTTCGAGTTCCCCTCGGACGACGTCGAGGTGATCTCGCGAATCCCGCTGACGGTGTTGAGCGCTTCCTCGATGGGACGCGAGACGTCGCGCTCCATCACCTCCGGGCTCGCGCCGGGATATGAGGTCTGCGCCATCACCACGGGATAGGTGATGTCGGGATACTCGTCGACCGCCAGGCGCTGGAGCGCCACGATCCCGAAGACGACGAGCGCCACCATCATCATGGTGGCGAAGACGGGGCGCTTGATGGAGACGTCGGAGAGAAACATGTACGACCTCGCGCCTAACGCGACTTGGTGGTATCGCGCCCGGCGGCGCTTCGCCCGCCGGGTCCCGCCCCTGCTGCATTCGCCGAGCTGTCGCTCCCTGCGCCTCCCTTCGGCCGGCCGCCGGCGCCACCGTCACTTCCCGCCGAACGCCCGCCTCCCTGCTGCGCCTCGTTGGACACCACGCGCACTTCCATTCCCCGACCAAGCGCGCCGATGTTGCCGACGATGATCTCGTCGCCCTTGTTGAGCCCCTTGAGGATCTGCGTCTGGTTGATCGTCTCGTCGACGATCCCCAGCTCGACCTCGGCGATCTGCACCTTTCCCCCTTCGATGCGATAGACAAACGGCGCATCGCCCTTCGCCGACTGGCGTACGGCAGCGGTGGGAATCGCGATCGTGTTGGGGACGGCCTGGCCGATGATGCGACCGGTGGCGAACGAATTCCCCTTGATCGCTCCGTCGCGGTTGGGGACCTGGATGTAGACGGTGATCGACCGGTTCGCCGGATTGATCGTCGGCGCGATGCGGGCGATGCGCCCCTCGAGATCACGCCCCGAGGAGGCGAAGCGCACCACCTGCCCAACCTTGAGTTCGTTGGCCTGGCGCGACGGCACCGCGGCTTCCAGCTCGAGCACGTCGTTGCGCACGACGGTGAAGAGCGTCGCACCGCGCACCACGTGCTCGCCGGCATCGACCGTCCGCGTCGAGACAACACCGGTCGTCGGAGCGAGAATGCGCGTGTCGAGTGCGTTGCGCTGCGATCCCTTGAGGCGCGCCTCGGCCGCGGCGAGTCGCGCGGTCGCCGCCGCCAGCGTCTGCTGCGCCGTGCGCACGTCGCGCTCGGGAATCGCTCCCGCCTTGTAGAGTTCGGCCGACTGCTCGGCGTTCCACTGTGCGTTCGAGACATCGGCCTTGGCCGATTCCACGTCGGCGGCCGCCGAGGCGCGCTCCCCCTCCTGCACCGCGTTCTCGAACTGCGCGAGCACCTGACCGTTGCCGACGCGATCACCTTCGCGGGCGAAGACCTTCACCACGTCGCCCTCGACGCGCGAACGCACGGCGATCTCCTCGATCGGCTTGAGGTCGCCGCTGATCAGGATGCTCGACTCGATGGTGGTGGTGGTGACTTCGGCCACGTCGGTCGGGCCGAGGACCATCGCCTGCGGGCCGCCGCGACCGCCCGGGCCTCCGGGGCCGCCCTTGGTGGCGCCTCCCTTTGCGTCGGCGCCGGGACCGCCGGCCGTGCTGGCTTCTCCCGGCTTGCTGCAGCCAACTGTGGAAAGAAGGGCGAGGACGCCTAACGTCCCGGCAAGATTGCTGTATCGCACAAGTAGTCCGTTATCGAGTCGTCGGTCGGGTCGGGGGGAGCGGAACGCCCACCCCGCGGGCGCGCGCCAGTTCGGCCGCTGCCAGGTAATAGTCGATCGTGGCGCGCGCGGCGTTTGTTCGCGCGGTGAGAAGCAGGAGCTGGGCGTCGGAGACTTCGAGCTGCGTCGCCAGCCCGCGCTCGAAGCGCAGTGACGCGATGCGGAACGCCTCGTCTGCCTCACCCACGTTCTGCTGCTGCGCTTCGTACGACGCCTCGGCGCGCGTATACTCGGCGCGGGCGCGCGCTCGCTCGACCGCCACCGCCTCGCGCTCCTGCGCCAGCTGCAACCGGGCGATGCGCTCCTGCGCCTGCGCCAGGTCCACGTTCCCCTTGGCGCGCAAACCGTCGAAGAGCGGCCAGCTCACCTGCACGCCGAACGTACGATCGGCAAACCAGCCGTTGTTCTGGCAGACGCGGGTTGCCGGCGAACCCACCGGGCAATTGGCGTTCGACGTGCTCCCCCAGACCGTCGGGAATCCGTTAGTCGACGGGAGGGCGGTGTAGCCGGTCTGGATGAAGGTGCTGATCGTCGGCATGAAATCGGCGCGGGCCACGCGCACCCCTTCGCCACGCGCATCGAGCACCAGCTGGGCGGCGCGCTCCGAATCCCGCACCGGATCGCGCGAACTGTCCGCCGCGACCGAATGCACAACGGTGCGCAGCGCCGCAGTATCGAGCTCGCTCGTGAGCGCAAGCGGGCGATCAGCCGGGAGATTCAGGAGTCGCCGCAATTCGATGTCGGCGAGCTCCTTCGCAGCCCTCGACTGCAGGAGCGCCGGCTCGAGATTGGTGCGCTCCACTCGCGCGCGCAGCACATCGTAGCGCGACGCACGCCCCGCCGTTTGCAGCTGGTCGACCAGGGTGATGCGCGCCATCGCCAATTCGATGTTGCGTGCCTGAATCGCCTCGAGCTCGCGCTGCAACAGCGCGTTGAGATACGCGCGCTGCACATCGACCGAGAGCTGTGCCTTCGTGTCGGCCACGTTGAAGCGCGCCGAGCGCCGAACGTCCGACGCCGCGCGCGAGCCGGCGAAGATCCTCCCGCCCTGGAAGAGCACCTGCGAGAGGTTGACGTTGGAGTTGTAGTTGAAGTTCTGGCCGAAGATCGATCCAACGATCTCGGCGCGGGCGTTGCGCAGCACCTGCGAGTAGTTGCCCGCCAGGCGTAGCTGCGGGAGCCCGGCGGCGCGCGCCGTCGTCACCTGCGCGTCCGCAAGGTCCACTTGAGACGCAGCAAGGCGCACTTCATCGGACTCGCGGAGGACCCGCGTGACCGCCTCTTCGATGGAGAGGCGCACACTATCGCCAGGGGCGGCCGGAGCGGCAGCACGCCGCTGGGCTGAAAGGGCGGCGGGGGTGGCGAGAAGCCACACAGCCGCCGCCGACAGGGTCAGGCGTAAATTTCGGGAAATCATCCCCCAACGTACGCGCGGGTTGCGAGAGTCGTTCACGCTTTTCGTCGTCTGAATCCGGGAATATTGGACGCCGGAAGCACGGCGATGTTTGCGGGGATTCCGGCGGAACCGACTGTACCCCGCCCCGCGCCGCGCGTCCCGAATCGGTCGGGTGATTCCGCCCCGCGCCGCGACGCCTTGCACGGGGCGTACCTCCGTTCGCCCCGCTCCGTGTTGACCGGGACACCCGGAGACTGCATCGTTCCCCTTCCTTGGTAATGGGAGCGAGCATGTCGGACGACGCGATGGAGCTGATGCGGGGGACCCTCGACGTCCTCATCCTCCGGACCTTGGCCTGGGGGCCGATGCACGGGTACGCGGTCTCGCGCTGGATTCGCGACCGGACCGAGGGGACGCTGACCATCGAGGACGCACCACTCTACAAGGCGCTGCATCGGCTCGAGGGGAGCGGGTGTGTCGAGGCCGAGTGGGGGGTGTCGGAAAACAACCGGCGGGCGCGCTACTACCAGCTCACCACCGTCGGGCGGCGGGCGCTACAGAAGGAAGAAGCAGCGTGGCGGCGCTACGCGACCGCGGTCTTCCGCGTGCTGGAGCCGGCCCCATGAAGCGCTTCATCAAGCTCCCGTCGCGCTCATCCGGGCGCATCGACCGGGAAGTCGACGAGGAACTCGCCTTCCATCTGCAGGCACGGACCGACGAACTGGTCGCCCAGGGGGTGGATCCGGCGCGCGCACGCGAGCAGGCCGAGCGCGAGTTCGGCGACGTGGCCGACGCCCGGCGCGACATCGCGCGCATGGATCGTCGCACGAATGCGACCCGCCAAAGGCGAGACTACTGGGGTGACCTGCGACAGGATGTGGGTTACGCCCTGCGCACGCTGCGTCGCTCCCCCGGCTTCGCGCTCACGGCGATCGTCACCCTGGCGCTGGGGATCGGGGCGAACACCGCGATTTTCTCGGTGGTCAACAGCGTTCTGCTGCGTCCTCTCCCCTTCCCACGACCGGACGGGTTGTATCGCGTCTGGTCGTCCAACGTGAAGGATGGTCTCCCGCGCGCCAGCGTCTCGCCCGTCGATCTCGACGACTGGCGCTCACAGCGCCAACAGATCGAGGACCTCGGCGGCTACTGGTACGCCGCCGGAGGGAGCGGGATCGATATGGTGGGACGCGGAGAGCCGCAGCGCCTCTCGGCGGTCTTCGTCACTGCTGGATTCTATGGCACGCTCGGCGTGCGTCCCGAAGTGGGGCGCGTGCCGCGCGAGGACGAATTGGTGCGCGGCGGGCGTGATCGCGTGGTCATGCTCACACATGCCTTCTGGCAGCGCGAGTTTGGCGGCGACCGCGGAGTCGTCGGGCGCACGCTCACTCTTGGAGCGGAAGCGTACGAAGTGCTCGGCGTTCTCCCGGCGTCGATGCGCTTTCCCGCGCCGGAGGTGGACGTCTACGTCCCGTACTCCACGATTCCCGACGAATCGATCCCGCGGCTGCGAGTGGTACGCATCCTTGATGTCGTCGCGCGCGCGCGTGACGGCGTGACGGGGGACCAGGTACACGCCGAACTCAACGCCATCGCGTCGCGGCTGTCGACGGCATATCCCGAGGATGCGGCGTGGGGGGCGACCGACGTGCTCCCGTTGCACGAGGCGCTCACCGGCGACGTGCGCGGTGGCCTGCTCCTCCTCTTTGGGGCAGTCGCCTTCGTCCTCCTGATCGCCTGCGTGAACGTGGCGTCGCTCCTGCTCGCGCGAGCGAGCGTGCGCGGGCGCGAGATGGCGGTGCGCCGTGCGCTCGGTGCGGTCGGCGGGCGACTCGTCAGGCAGCTCCTCACCGAGAGCCTGGTGCTGGCACTCTCCGGGGGTGTCGTCGGTGTCGCCCTCGCTGCCGGTGCCATTCGGGCGCTGCGCGTGCTTGGCGCAGGAGAGTATCCGCTGGCTTCCGATGTGGGGATGGACGGGAGCGTCGTTCTCTTCGCCGCCCTCGCGTCGATCGTGACCGGCGTCCTCTTCGGCGTCGTTCCGGCATTCCGCACTTCGGCGGTGAACCTGCAGCGCGACCTCCGCTCCGGCGGTCGAGGGATGGCAGGCGACGGCGGGACGCGATTGCGCAGCGGACTGGTGATCGCCGAGGTGGCGCTGGCGATGATGCTCGTCGTCGGCGGGAGCGTGATGACGAGGAGCTTCCTCGCGCTCCTCGCGGTCGACCCGGGATTCCGCGCCGATCATGCCCTCGTGTTCAACTTCTCATTCAGCACGGAGCGGAACCCCAACTACCAGCAGCAATACGCGCAGGTGCTGGAGCGTGTGCGGGCCCTTCCTGGCGTGCTCGCCGCCGGCGCAATGAAGGATGCGCCGATGCGCGGGACCGGCGAACGCTTCGGCTTCAACATCCCGGGGCAGGTGGTGCCGGCCGGCCAGGACGGACCGACGGCTGCTGCGCTCCATGTGAGCGACGGCATCTTCCGCACGCTGCAGACGCCCCTCAAGGAAGGGCGCGAGTTCGCCGCGACCGACCGGAGCGACGCGCCGTTCGTCCTCATCGTGAACGAGGCCTTCGCGCGGCGCTGGTTCCCCGGCGAGCGGGTGGTAGGGAAGAAGCTCGACTTCGGGCGTGGTGCGAACGCCGAGATCGTCGGGGTGGTCGCCGACATCAGGCAACGCTCGGTTGGGGAAGACGCCGAGCCGACGATCTACGTGCACGAGCAGCAGAACGGTCGTGTGCGCATGAACCTCATCGTGCGCACGCAGGGCGATCCGCTGGCGATGACCGGCGCCGTGCGCGAGGCGATCCGCTCCGTCGACAAGCTGCAGGCGATCACCGCCGTCTTCACCCTCGACGATGCGTTGGCCGAGTCGGTCGCGCGCCCGCGCCTCCTGATGATCCTGATGGCGACCTTTGGTGTGCTCGGCCTGACGTTAGGCGCGCTCGGTCTCTACGGTGTGTTGGCGTACCTGGTCAACCAGCGGCAGCGGGAAATCGGCGTGCGTCTTGCCCTCGGCGCCGACCGTGGCGCGGTGTTGCGGATGGTCGTGCGGCGCGGGCTGCAGCTGGCGGGGGCGGGCGTCGTCGCCGGACTGCTCGGTGCCGTGGCGCTCGGGCAAGTGATGCGCGGTGTCCTCTTCGGTGTGAACCCTGCGGACCCCATCCTTCTGGCCCTGGTGGCGGTGACACTTCTCGCCGTGGCCGCCGCGGCGAGCTGGATCCCGGCGCGGCGCGCGGCGTCGGTGGATCCGGTCGTGACGTTGCGCGACGAGTAGAGACACGCACACACGCGGCGGCATTCGACGCGCGCTGGAGGCGGGCGCGACTGGCGGCGCTTTGCGTGGCGACGTGTCGCGCGTCGCGAAGCGTCTTGCCTAACGCCCGCCGCCCGAGGCGGCGGGCGCCGAGGCCAT
>JBGAHX010000137.1:0-2670 GCA_044225935.1 Gemmatimonadaceae bacterium | reverse complement strand
GAGAGTTGGAGCAGAAGATCAATACCTTCGCCACGATCGGGCCATCGTTCTCGTACGTCGACATCAGTGATGTGAGCTATACGTCGATCGAAGGAAAGCTCCGACTGTACCCGAACGAGGAAGCGTTCCAGGGCTTCTCGATCGGTGTCGCCGCGGGTATCGCGCGCCTCGCCGAGGATGTGAGCAACGTGAACGGTCGCGAGCATCGCTCGGCGACCAACCCGACCATCGCCGTGCTCGCCGACTACAACTGGCTGATCGGGAAGACGAAGCGCGTGCTGGTGGGAACCGGCGTCGGCGCCAAGCGCGTCTTTGGCGACGACAAAGGATTCAGCGAGGCGAACTTCGCCTACCCCACCGTCCGATTTCAGGTCGGCGTTACGTTCTGATGCCACGGGCCGGGTGGGTCACGCGACGCGCCCGGCATCCGGCCCCATCAACGCCGAAGCGCCGGCGCGGGCCGCGGAGCGTCGTCGGCGCTTCCGATCAGGTCCGCCACGATCTTGCCTGACGAGATAACACCCGGGAGCCCCGCACCGGGATGCGTGCCGGCGCCTGCAAGATAGAGGTTGGGGATATCCTCGCTCACGTTGTGCGGGCGCATCCAGGCCGACTGCAGCAACGTGGGTTGCACCGAGAAGGCGTTCCCCAGGTACGAGTTCAGCGAGTCGCGGAAGTAGAGCGGGTCGATGTGCCGCTCGGTGACGATGTGCTGGCGCAACCCGGGGAGGTAGCGCGCCTCGAGGTACTCGAAGATCCGGTCGCGATAACGTGCCGCCGTCTTCTGCCAATCGGTTGTCCCGCCGAGGTGCGGGACAGGGGAGAGGACGTACCAGCAGTCGCAACCGGGCGGGGCGAGCGAGGGATCGGTGGCCGTGGGGCGGTGGAGGTAGAGCGAGAAGTCGTCGCTCAGCACCTTGCGATCAAAGATGTCGTGCAGGAGCCCGCGATAGCGCGGCCCCATCAGGATCTCGTGATGCGCGAGATCGGGATACTGCCGATCGGTCCCGAAGTAGCTCACGAAGAGCGACATCGAGTACGACTTGCGCGCGAGTCGCGCGTCGGAGTTGGTGCGTCGGTACTGCGGGGCGACGAGCTGGCGGTACGTGTTGGCCAGGTCGCCATTGCTCACGACCGCGTCGGCGGGGATGAACTCGCCGTCCGTGAGCTGCAATCCGCGGGCGCGACGGGTGGCGTCGTCGATGACGATCTCCTGGACTTCGCTCTCCAGGCGCAGCTCGCCCCCGATCTCCACGAAGAGTGTGGCGAGCGCCTTCACGAGCGCCCCCGTCCCCCCCATCGCGAACCAGACCCCCCACTTCTTCTCCAAGTGGTGGATGAGCGCGTAGATCGACGTGCTCTGGAATGGATTGCCGCCGATCAGGAGTGGGTGAAACGAGAAGACCTGGCGAAGCCGCTCATCGCGGATGAACTGGTTCACATAGCTGGCGACCGACTTGTGCGCCTGCAGCCTGACGAGATCGGGGGCTACGCGCAGCATGTCGCTCACCCGCAGGAACGGCCGGTCGATCAGCTCGAAGCCCTTGTCGAAGATCCGCTCGGTCGAGGCGCTGAAGCGGCGGAACCCCTCCACGTCGCCGGGATTGAAGGCGCGCACCTGATCGACCAGCGCATCCATGTTCCCGTTGTAGCGGAACACCGACCCATCCTCGAAGCGCACGTTGTAGTACGGGTCGAGCGGGACGAGCGTCACGTAGTCCGCGGTGCGTCGGCCACAGAGCGCGAACAGGTCGTCGATCAGCCACGGGGCGGTGATGATCGTCGGGCCGGCGTCGAAGGTGAAGCCGTCCTGCTCGAACACATACGCGCGTCCGCCGGGCTTGTCGCGCTTCTCGACGATAGTCACCTCGTGCCCCTGCGCGCGAAGGCGGATCGCGGCGGCTAAACCGCCGAAGCCGGATCCGATGACGGAGATTTTCAAGAGGTCAGAAGACGAGAAGACGAGAAGTCTCGTCAGGCGGGGCGGGGGACGGCTCGCGACAGGTTTTCTGTCCGCTGTGTCGTCTCGCCCCACACCCGCGGGCGCCCTCGGATCGCCAGCGCGATCGGCACCAGCATCGCGATCGTCCCGAGTACGGCGGCCCACATCATGTCATCGCGGACGCACAAGGCGATCGGCATGATCCCGTTCACCGCGTACAGCAGGATCGGCAGCGCAGTATTGGAGATGCGTGTGGCAAAGAGCGTCGGCGGGGCGAACGCCAGCACCAGCCGCGCGATGATCGTCCCGGTGAGGTACCACCCGAACCAGTTCGAGAGCGGCATCCCGTAGAAGATGTCCTTCGTGAAGAAGGCGATGATCGGTGCCGGGAGCGCGAGTCGCGTGAACAGGTCGCCGTCGCCCCAGATCCAGTGACTCGTCTTCACCATCGCCGGGTCCATCGACACGTCCCACGCCACGAGGATCAACCCGCCGACGAGCGACCACTTCCACTTGGTCGCATTGTCGTCACGCGCCGTGAGCAGGCGCCCCACGATCGCCAGCGATCCCACGATCATGTAGAACCAGGAGATCGGGATCGGGAACGGGACTAAATCGAGAATGCGATAGCCGAGTATCGTGGTGTAGGCGTACTCGCCAAAGGGGAGTTGCGTGCTCGTCCCGATCAGCTCCGACGAGAGCGCGACGCCCGACGAGACGACGAAGAG
>JBGAHX010000073.1:0-26650 GCA_044225935.1 Gemmatimonadaceae bacterium | reverse complement strand
GATCGAGGCCGACCCGTCGATCTCGCTCGCGCACTTCTACCTCGCGCGCATCCTCGCCCAGCGCGGCGACCTTTCCGCCGCCGCCGCGCAGGTCGACGCGGGACTCGTCTTCGATCCGGCGAACACCGAGGCGCGCGAGATGCGCGAACAGCTGCAACAGATGATGTCCGGGCGCAGGGCGCCGAGCCGCCGGTAACAGGGGCACGGCGGCGAGTGCGGACAAGCGCGGCGAGCGCTGGCGCGTGCGGTGCGCGCCGGGTGCAAAGGGCCTAACGACGCGTGGTGCGCGCCCCCTTTCCCCGCACACCCGCGACGGCCGCGTGCCCATTGGTCGTGGTCACCGAGGCGCTCCCTTCCGGCGATGCGGGACGCGGCATCGCGCGAACCTCCGATGTCGTGTAGCGAGAGTCGGCGCGGTCGAGTCCCCACGGATCGCGCAGGAGCTTGTGGTGCGTCGCCAACTCCTCCTCCGACCCGGGCGTGCATTGCACGTAGTGCCCGTCGGGGTGCAGCTCCCACGCCTGGCGGTTGTCGGCAAGGCACGTGTGGAGCAACGAGAGGAGACGCCGCTGCAGCACGCGATCCTCGACCGGAACGACGACCTCGACGCGCCGCTCGAGGTTGCGCGGCATCCAGTCCGCCGAGCCGAAGTAGAACTCCTCGTCGCCACCGTTGGAGAAGTAGAAGAGGCGCGAGTGCTCCAGGAAGCGCCCGATGATGCTGCGCACGCGTATCCGCTCGCTGACGCCGGGGAGTTGCGGACGCAGGCAGCAGATGCCACGGAGAATCAGGTCGATCTCGACGCCGGCCTGCGACGCAGCATACAACTCGGTGATGATGTCGGGGCTGACCAGCGCGTTGAGCTTGGCGATGATGCGCGACGGGCGCCCTGCCGCCGCGTGCTCGGCTTCGCGACGTATGAGGGCGATGAAGCGTGCCTTCATGTTCGCCGGCGCGACCATCACCTTGCGGTAATCGCGCTGGCGCGAGAAGCCGGTGAGGAGGTTGAAGACATCGGAGAGATCCGCGCCGAGGTCGGGTTGGCAGGTCAGGAGTCCGAAGTCGGTGTAGACGCGGGCGGTTTTCGCGTTGTAGTTCCCGGTCCCGATGTGCACGTAGCGTCGAATGCCATCCGGCTCGCGCCGCACGACCAGCGCAATCTTCGCGTGCGTCTTGAGCCCGGGGAGCCCATAGGCCACGTGCACGCCGAAGTTTTCCAGCGTGCGCGCCCACGAAATGTTGTTCGCCTCGTCGCCCCGCGCCTGCAGCTCCACCAGCACTGCCACCTGCTTTCCACGTTGTGCCGCATCGGTGAGCGCCTTCACGATCGCGCTGTCGCCGGAGGTGCGATACAGCGTCGTCTTGATCGCCAGCACAAGGTCGTCCTGCGACGCCGCCTCGAAGAAGCGCTCCACCGAGGTCGTGAACGACTCGAACGGGTGGTGCACGAGGATCGCCTGCTCGCGGATCGCTGCGAAGATCGATCGCGTCGGGTCGCGCAACTCGGGAGGCGTCACCGGCGAGAATGGCGCATCGCGTAGCTCCGGGATCTCGAGCGATGCGAGCGAGAGGAGATCGCCTAGTTCCAGCAGCGGCCCGGACTCGTGCACGTCGCTGTCGGCCAGCGGCAGTACCTCAGGATCGGTAACCTCACGCAGCTCGTCCAGGAGGAGCTGGCGGATGTGCGTCGGCATCCCGGTCTGCACCTCGAGCCGGACAACCTCGCCAAAGCGACGTTGAAAGACCTGCTCCTCGATCGTCGCGAGGAGGTCTTCCGGCTCGTCGGCGGCGGGAACGTCCAGGTCGGAGTAGCGCGTGATCCGGAACGTGTGCCAGCTCAGGATCTCCATTCCCGGGAAGAGCGTCACCAGGTGCGCGCCGATCACCTTTTCGAGCGGCACGAAATGGTTAGGGCGCCCGGTGGGAATCCAGCGCGGCATGCTCCGCGGCACCTTCACGCGCGCGAAGTGATCCCCCCCGCGCGACGGATCGCGCAGCTCCACCGCCAGCGACAACGAGAGGTTGGAGATATACGGGAACGGGTGTCCGGGATCGACCGCGAGCGGCGTGAGCACCGGGAAGACTTCGCGCTCGAAAAAGCGGTCCATCTCCAGCAACTCGTGAGGCGTGAGCGACTGCATCTCGACCAGTCGCACGTCGAACTTGTCGAGCGCCGGGAGGAGGACGTCGTGCAGGCAGTCGCGCGCGCGCACGAGCATGGCGCGCACCTTCACCTCGATCGCCTCGAGCTGCGCCGACGGCGACATCCCATCGGCCGGCGACTGCTGCACCCCGGCCGCCACCTGCCGTCGGAGCCCCGCCACACGCACCTGGTAGAACTCGTCCAGGTTCTGCGAGAAGATCCCCAGGAACTTGAGACGCTCGAGCAGCGGCGTGCGATCGTCGAGCGCCTCGTGCAGCACGCGAGCGTTGAACTCGAGCCAGGAGAGCTCGCGGTTGAGGAAGAGGGCGGGCGCGGCGGCGTCTTCGATCATGGTGGATGAAACCAGGGGCGAGTGCGACGTTTCCGCCACAAGCTAATGACCGAATGAAGTCCGGCGTGTCACAACGCTGCTACAACAGCCGCGGCCGTCGCATCTCCAACTATCGGTCCGGCTAGGACTTAGCGCCTGACGGCATCCTTCGCAAGCACGCGGCGATAGTCGCGGAACAGCTCGTCGAAGATGTGCTCCCAGCTCCGCCCCAACGCCAGTTCCCGCCCCCGCGCGCCCCCCCGCCGCCGGAGCGCCGGCTCGCGCCCCCAGCGGGCAATGTGCGTCGCCAGCGCCGAGGGCACTCCTGCCGGATACCACGACCCCGCTCCCTCGGCCACCAGCTCGCGATTCACCCCGCTCTCGGCCGCGATCACCGGGAGCCCGCTCGCCATCGCCTCCAGCGTCACGTTGCCGAAGGTGTCGGTGGTCGACGGAAAGACGAACAGGTCGGCCGATGCAAAGAGCTGCGAGAGCTCCACCCCCGTGCGTCGTCCGGCAAAGACCACGTGATCGCCCTCGCGCTGCCGGCACGGCTCGAGATACGGACCATCCCCAACGACCAGCAGACGGCAACTCGGCGCGTCGGGGAGCGCGCGCAACAGGCGCATCGCGCCGAAGACGTCGTCGAGCCCCTTCTCGCGCGCCACGCGCCCCACGTACAGCACCAGGAGTTCGTGATCGCCGATGCCTAACGCACGCCTCGCGTCGAGCGTGCGATGTCCCGGCGCGAACACGGAGGCATCGACCCCGCGCCCCCACACCGCCGTCCGCTCGAATCCCCGCGACTCGAGCTCACCGGCCACCGCCGCGGTCGGACAATAGGTGCGCTCTCCGCCGTTGTGGAACCAGCGAAGGAATCGCCACCCCGGATGCTGCAACCACCCCAGCTGGTAGAAGTGCGCGTAGGCGACGAAGTGCGTGTGGTACGACGTGACGAAGGGGATGTTGGCGCGACGCGCCGCGTGCCGCGCCGCCAGCCCCATCCCGAACGGCGTCGCTGCATGCACCAGCGTCGCGCCCCAGCAGCGCATCGCGCGCTCCAGGTCCCGCGCGCGCGGAGCCGCCAGCCGCAATTGCGGATATCCCCAGAACGGGATGCTCGTTTCGCGACGGATCCCCGCCTCGTCGATCGCCGACGGATCGGACGTCGTGAACACCTCCACCTCCGCGCCACGCGACTTCGCGCTCGTCACCAGCCGCGCCAGCGTACGCGTGACGCCGTTGAGTTGCGGGAGATAGGTGTCGCTGACGAGCGCGAGGCGCATTCCCTCGAGCGAGACGAATTCGGAGTGTCGCGAATCCTCGGTCGACGGCTGTGACGGGAACAGCGACGCCTCGGCGACACTCGCCGATGACCACGACGGAAGTCCGGCTGCCGAGACCTCTCCGGGTGCGATCGCGGCACCGCTCACGATCGACATGCGCCGCGATCGTCCAGCGCGCGCGCCCCGCGGCATTCCGGTCATCACGCCGCTCCCCTCACCGGTGCAAGTGGCGAAGGCGTGCCCTGCACGGTCGGCCGCGCCGGCGGTACCTCGCAAACGCGCGCGTGCGACGACGCCGCCACGAGGCCGGCATAACCATCACCGATCGGCACGCCGCCGCCGAGCCAGCGCGCCAGCGTACGCTCGAGCGACCCCCGCGTCTCCGGGTCGTCCATGTCCGTCGGGTGCAACGCGAGGCGCAGGAGCGGATGGTCGCGTTGCACCTGCCAGCGCGCGTCGGCCACGAAGGACGACGCCCGCGCCCGCCACGCCGTTCGTGCGCTCCAACGCACCGCTGGCGATCGCAGCGCGAGCCGCTCGCGCAGGAGATAGATGCGCCGTTCGTCCTCGGCGAGCGCGAGTCCCATGTCGCGCGCCGCTTCGCGCGTCGCCGCCTGCGCCAGCCATGCCGGCGGGACGAAGCCGATCGGCGAGAGCCCGCTGCACGCCAGCACCTTGAGGCCGCGTTCGATGCGCGCGCGCGCCGCCGCGTACCCCAAGGTCAGGAACTCCCCCTCGCGCGCCGTACGCCCAAAGGCGCGCAGCGAATCCACCGGCGTCCGCACGGTGTCGACCTCGTCATGACGCTCGCCGTGCAGGAAGACACGCGCCCCCTGGTCGACGCGCGCGAAGATCCAGTCGACGAAACGGCGATCGCGCTCCAGCGAATGCTCCCCGTGCCAGTTGGGGACGACCAGCAGCGCGGGACGCACGCCGTAGGAGAAGCAGAGCGACCAGAGATCGCGCAATTGGCGCGCGAAGGGCGGCGCGACGTCGTGCAACGAGACCAGGACAGTCATGCGTGCAGCACCTCGTGATACATCGTGAACAGTCGGTCGAAGACGGTGGCCCAGCCATGTTCGCGTTCTGCGTACGCACGCCCTCGCTCGCCGAGCGCGTCGCGCGCCCCGTCGATCGCTGCCACCAGCGCCCGCGCCGCGTCGGCGGGCGAGCCGGGCTCGTACCCCTCGCCGGCACTGGATCGTTGGACGAGCTCGTAGCCGCCACCGCATGCGGGCGAGACGACCGGAATTCCGGTGGCGAGCGCCTCGAGCGCCGACAGCCCGAACGTCTCCCACTCCCCTGGCGAGACGTAGACGTCGGCCGCGCCGTACAGGCGCGCCACCAGTTCGCGCTCCCCCTGGAAGGGGAGCCACACCACGTCCGTCGCGCAGGCGCGTCCGGCCACGCGCGCGCGCAACGTCTCCTCGGCGTCGCCGGCACCAACGATTGCCAGCAAGGCTCCCGTCGTGCGCGCCACGCCGCGCCAGGCATCGAGTACGACGTCGAGCCTCTTCTCGCGCGCCAGCCGCCCCACGAACAGGACGATCGGTCGGTCGATGGGAAGCCCGAAGCGACGGCGTGTCGCGATTCGCCCCTCGCGTTGTCGCGGATGAAAGCGTTCCAGGTCGACGCCGAGCGGAATGTGCGCGATGCGCTCGATCCCCAGCGTCGCCAACTCGTCGCGTGCGTACGCCGATGCGACGACGGTCGCGCGAAAGAGGCGGTTGAGGCGCCGCAGGTATGCGCCGCTCCCGCGCGCCCAGAGCGCGCGCCCGATCGCGCCCATGCCTAACGTGCGCGGAAGCGTGGCGAGGCTCGTGTGGTGGAACGCGACCATCGGCGCGCCCAGCCGGCGCGACGCAAGTGCGGTGACCCACGGGACGAAGAACGGGGAGCCGACCTCGATGACGTCGGGACGCTCGTGCTCGAGGACCCGACGGGTAGTGCGCGTCGCCAGCAGGAAGCGATAGGCGCGCTGCGTCGGGATGAGCGGACCGCGGATGCGATACGTGCGCACACCGCTTCCCCGCCGCGTGTCCATCGAACGGGCCGGGGACCACGAGGACGTGCCGCAGCTCGTCGCGCGCGGCGACATAGCGCGCCTTTTCGGTGAGATAGGTGCGCACGCCACCACTGGTCTCCCCGAACCACTTGGTGATGTCGAGGACGGTCATCGCCGCGTCGCGGCGGTCGATGGCGGGGAGCGCGCCGCGCGTGAGGTCGGCAGCGACGGTCGGCCTCCCTCGATGGCATTGTCGTTCGCCGGCAATAAGCCGCGCCAGTGCGTCGTCGAGCGTCGTCACCACAGATGCAAGGCGACGCGCTGGTGAGTGCCAGCCCTGCCCCGCCAGCACGTCGCCCGGATAGATTGCACGGCGGCGCTACACGTGAAAAGCCATACCGACGACCACGGCGAGGACCGCCAACAGCGGCGCCGCCGTGCAGGAAGCACGGTCGCGTAGCCAAGGGCGATCGCCATCGAGGCGGCCGCATGCCCCGACGGGAACGAGAGCGATCGGGCTCGGCGATGAGGCACCCCTCGCCGCGCCGTCCCCAGCGACGGGCGCGGGCGACCGACGGTGCGCTTCACGAGCTGTACCGCCAGGTGCGAGACGACGAGGATGAGCAGGGCGTGCACCGCCCCTTCGCGCCACACTCCACCGATTGCCAGCGGGGCGAGCGTCACGCCGAGGGTGAAGCGCGCCCCGCCGAGGTGCGTGAGCGCGCGCCAGAAGCGACGCGTCCGCAGGCGCGTTTCTCCGGGGAGTGCCCACCGGAGGAAGAGCGCCCGGTCACTTGCCCCGAGTCGGTGCAGGGCAGACGCTGCACGAGTGCTCGCTGGAGGAGCGTTCTCTGCGGGAGCGTAGGTCCCAGCCATGAATCACTCATGCGACGTACGATCGGCAATCGTTGTCGCGACCCGCCTAACGTCCGGCCACGAAGCGGTAACGCCGTGCGCCAGCACCGACCCCGGGACGGCGACCTCGACCTCGCGCATCGGCGCCGGATCGCGCCCGCGCGCCGGGTGCTCTGACGTGGTACTGAACGCCTCGATCAGCGGGCGCCCGGCGTAGCCGGTCGGCACCGTTCCGGTCATCGCCCAGGCAACTGTTGCCGGCACGTCGAGGAGCGAGGAGAGCGGCGCGAGCTCCCCGGTCGCCACCCGCCCACCCGCCAGGAGCAACGGAATCGTCCGGTCGTGCACGTGCGCCGAGTCGTGATCGCGGAAGTCGGTGCCGCCACCGCCGTGGTCGGCCAGCACGATCAGGAGCGTGTCCGGATCGGTGGAAGCGCCGGTCAGGACGTCGAGGAGGCCTAACGCCTCGTCCATGCGATGCGCATCGGCCTGGGGCGCGAGGTCCATCCGTGCGTAGATGACGCGGTCGCCATCGGGCCAGTGAAAGAGGAAGAACCCCTTTCGCTCGCGCGCCAGCGTCTCACGTGCGGCCGCGAGGCTCTCGAGGCGCGCCGTTTCCGCGGAAGGTGGCGTTCGCCACGCCGAGGCGCTGTGCCAGCCGCCGCGCGAGCGCGCCGTAGCCCAGCGGGAGCGCGGCGAGGAAGGCGTGCGAGGCCACGCCGGCATCGGCGAGGATGCGGGGGAGCGGCTGCAACGTCACGCGCGGGCGCGGGACCTGGAACTTGTCGCTGGCGAGGCCGTGGTCCAGCGGGCGTACGCCGGTGAGGAGCGACCCCATCGCCGCGGCGGTGACCGACGGCGAGACGGTTTGCGCGCTGAACGTCGACGCGCCGCGTGCCGCCAGTCGCAACACGTGCGGGAGCTGGAAGAGGGGGGCGACGTCGGCGCGCAGTCCGTCGAGCACGACGACGATCACGCGGTCCATGCGAGGCGAAGCGACCATCGAGACTCCTTGGGGGAGGGGAGGTGCAACGCGAACGCGCGGCAACCTTCCGCCGGCGCGTCGCCAACGCACCACGTCCCCGTCGCAAACACGTCACAGCGGGCGTGCACCCCCTTGCGCGTGGTGACTCGTGACACGCCCGTCACGGTTGCGTGACAGGGAACGGGCATTCCTTCACTCGTTAGGACACGCTGCCTGACGAGTCGCTGCCGCTGCCGCCAATGAGGAATCCCAGGACCTCGCTGCGCCTCGCTTCGCTATCCGCCGCGCTTTCAGCTGGCGGGGATGCCTGACGAGTCGCCCGCCTACTGCACCGCCTGACGAGCCGCTGCCTCCCGCAGCACGAACCCCGACCGCGTCGTTCACTCCCACACGCCCCGCGATGCCGACCATGCCACGCCCCGACGCCCCGCGCCTCCTCGTCTGCACCGACACCTACCCGCCGCAGGTGAATGGCGTCTCGGTCGTCACGTCGCTTTCGGTCGTTGGGCTCGCCGAACGCGGGTGGAAGATCGCCGTCGTCGCACCGCGCTACCCCGCCGGGACCCGCGACGCCTTCGCCCCCGACGCCGCGCGCGCCGGAACCGAGGACATCCTGCTCCTCCCCAGCACCCCCTCCCCTTCTATCCCGACATCCGCCTCTCCCTCCCCAACCGCGCCGCCGTCGCCCGGCTCGTCGACCGCCATCGCCCCGACCTCGTCCACTGCGCCACCGAGTTCTCGGTCGGGTGGCTCGGACAGTCCGTGGCGCGCCGCAAGGGAATCCCGGTCGTCACCTCCTACCACACCGACTTCTCCCGCTACACCGAAGCGTACGGCATCGGCTGGTTGCGCCCGACGGTCGCCGGACACCTCACGCGCTTCCACCAGCGCGCCGCCCGCACCTACACGCCGTCTGCAGCCGCCGCCGCCGACCTCCAGCAACTCGGCGTTGGTGACGTCGAGGTCTGGGGACGTGGCGTGGATACGAACCTGTTCCACCCGCGTCATCGCTCCGACCCGCTCCGCGCCGCCTACGGACGCAAGGACGCCTTCATCTTCCTCCACGTCGGACGCCTCGCCGCCGAGAAGGGCGGAGATCATCCTGCAGGCGTACGCGCGCGTCCGTGCCCAACTCCCCGAAGGCGCCGTCCACCTCGTCGTCGCCGGCGCCGGCCCGCGCACCGATGCGCTGCGCGCGATGGGCACCGAGGGCATCACCTTCCTCGGCAACCTCGATCGCCAGCTCGTCCTGCCGCGCCTCTACGCCAGCGCCGACGCCTTCGTCTTCTCGTCAGTCACCGAGACGCTGGGGCTCGTGATCCTGGAGGCGATGTCGAGCGGCATTCCCGTGGTCGCCGCGCCGGCCGGCGGCGTCGCCGATCACCTGCGACACGGCGTGAACGGGCTCGCCTATCCAGCGGGCGATGTCGACGCGATGGCGCACGCCATGCTCGCCCTCGTCCTCGATCGGCAGCGCGCCGCGGCGCTCGGCGCAGGTGCGCGTGCCACGGCCGAGTCGCTCGACTGGTCGCACGAACTCGACCGGCTCGACCGGAGCTACCGCGAGGTCATCGCCGCGCACGCGGTGCAGAGCCGCTCCTGCGACACCTGCCTCGACGCGCACGCCGTCAGCGCGCGGCGGGTATTCGACGCCACTTCGGCGATGTGGCGACCATCTGTCGCGCGTCGCAGTCAGCGTGCGGCGAGCGTTTGTCTCGCGCGTCGCGTGCGCGGCGAGCGCCTGACGTGCGACGCTGTAGGTGTGCACGCGCGCCTAACGCGCCTAACGCGCGCCCCAACGCGCCTAACGCCGTCGTGCGCCGGTGCCTAACGCGCGTCGCCGCCGCGGAACGCGAGGCGGGTGTCGTCGCGTCGATCTCGCCGCGGTACGCGGATCGCCGTGTCGCTCCCGAGGACGCGCGCGCGCTCGCGCAGCCCCTCGAGCTCCTGCCACGTGAGTTCGTCCCAGCCGACCGGATAGTCGTGGAGCACCAGCGTGGTGCCGCGCGAGAAGAAGTAGAGCCAGCCGCGGCTCGCGGGCGCGACGTCGGCGAGCACGCCTTCGAGCGCAGCAGGGGCGTCGGACCACAACTCACACACCTGCCACGAGAACCCGTATCGATCGATGAAGCGTCGCGCGTCCTGCATCCCTGGCTCCGTCCTCGAACTCTGGTGCGCACTCACGAGACCTTATCCTCGCGCGCCGGACCCGGCGTTGCCATGGGAGCGGCGCACTGTTACACGCCTCGTTACAGAGATGCGACAGGCGTGTCGGGCGGCGAGGTGCGCACTCCCCGCCGCCCGCCGGCGGAGAGCGACGCGAGAGGCACGAGAGCCGCGTTAGCCGCGAGACCCGCGTTAGCCGCGAGAGCCGCGAGAGCCGCGAGAGCCGCGAGAGCCGCGAGAGCCGCGAGAGGCGCGCGACGGCGCGAGACGGCGCTCATGATCCACGCCCACACGATGCGCCCGGCGATCCCCCACCGCACCGCACTGATTCGGTTGGTTGCCCTGACGCCCATGATCGCCCCGGTGATCGTGTGCGTGGTGCTCACTGGGATCCCGTTGAACGTCGCGAGGGTGATCGTGAGCGCCCCCGCCGTCTCGGCCGCGCTCCCACCAACCGGGCGCAGCTTGGTGATGCGACTCCATCATCGTGTGCACGATGCGCCACCCGCCAAAGAGCAAAGCTCTAACGCGATGGCGCTGTAGGCCTCCAGCTCCACCCAGATCGGGACGGCGTCGCCGTTCGGGGAGGTAGAGATGGTGCAGCCACCCCGTCTCCTGCGCGAAGAGCCCGTTCGACGAGACGAGGAGCCCGACGATGATCCCCATCGTTTTCTGTGCATCGTTGGCCCCGTGCGAGAGCGAGAAGAGCGCGGCGCTCCCCAGCTGCACCTTTCGGAAGATCGAATCCACTCGGTGCGGCGCCAGCGCAAGGAACGTCCAGTAAATCGCCGTCATCAGGACGAAACCCGCGATCATGCCGATGATCGGCGAGAGGAAGATGAAGATGATCGTCTTGGTCCAGCCGGCCACGATGATGGCCCCCGCCCCCGCCTTGGCTATCGCTGCCCCGGCGTACCCGCCTAACAACGCATGCGACGAGCTGCTCGGGGAGCCCGAACCACCAGGTGATCAGGTTCCAGATGATCGCCCCGAGGAGACCGCCGAGGATGACGTTAGGCGTCACGATCGAGACGTCGATCATCCCGTCGATCGTCTTCGCCACCGCGGTCCCCACCGTGAACGCAGCGACGAAGTTGAAGAACGCCGCCCACACCACCGCGGTGAGCGGGCTCAGGACTCGCGTGCCGACGATCGTGGCGATCGAATTGGCGGAGTCGTGGAAGCCGTTGATGAAATCGAACACGAAGGCGATCCCGATGATCGCCAGGATGTACTCGACCACGGCTTACGAATTCTTGAGGGAGATGCCCTCCAGCACGATAGCCACCGTCTGGCAGCGATCGAGCGTCTCCTCGATGGTGTCGTAGATCTCCTTCCACTTCATCACGTCGAGCGGATCGGGCTTCCCGGCGAAGAGCGCCCATCGCCACGTGGTAGACGTGGATCCTCGGCTTCGATGCGCTTGACCTCGCGCGTGCTCACCGCGACCGCGCGCGGGTTCTTGATTTCGACCACCGCCTTTTGTAGCCGACGGACCGACTGCACGAGCAACTCACACAACTTGCGCGCCGGCTCCCGCGTCTCGGCCAGGTGGAACATCTGCGCCCGGCGCGCCGTCCCGTCGATCAGGTCCACGACGTTGTCCAGCTCCTGCACCAGGTTGAGGATGTCCTCGCGATCGAGCGGCGTGATGAAGCTCGTGGCGAGCCGCGTGCTCACCTCGCGCGTCACGTCGTCGGCTTCCGTGCTCGACGTCCTTGATCGCGCCGCCAGCTCGGCGAGGCGCTCGGGTTGTACGAAGAGATCGCGGAGAAGTCCGGCCGCCGAGATCAGCTTCCGGACAGCTCGTTGAACAGGTCGAAGAAGCCTTCGTCGCGCGGGATGAGGCGGAACGCCACTGGTCTCTCGGGCTGGGACGGCGACGCGCGCACGGGCACTTACCCGCCGCGATGATCCGCCGTGACAAAACCGTGATGAAACAGTGACAAAACTACCCCACCGAGGAGGTCGGCGGCAGACGAATCGTCCCCGCGTGAGATCAGTAGGATCCCCCGGTGACTCCTTCCCGGCACGCTCGCCTGCGCCAAGGGAAACGTCGCCCGACGCCAGCCACGCGACCGCCTCGCGCAAGGTCCCGCCGAGCGCGACGAGCTCGTTCAGAGGGCGCGGACCGGCGCCGATGCAGCTGGCCATCGAGACACCGCTCGACGTCCCGATGCGCGTCGCCCCGCAGGCAATCATCCGGAGCGCCGCCTCGCAATCGCGAATCCCTCCGGATGCCTTCACTCCCAGCGCATCCCCGACCACCGCGCGCATCGTCGCCACCGCCTCGACGCTCGCGCCCCCCGTCGCGTGGAATCCGGTCGACGTCTTCACGTAGTGTGCTCCCTCTTCGCGGGCGATCGCCGAACAGCGCACCACTTCAGCCGGGGTGAGCGCCGCCGATTCGATGATGACTTTCACCAACGCGCCACCCGCTCCGGCGACGACGGCAGCGACGTCCGACGCGACGTGTCCCCAGTCGCCCGACTTCACGTGACCGAGCGCGACGACCATGTCCAGCTCCGTCGCCCCCTCCTGCACCGCAAGTTCGGCTTCGAATCGCTTGGTCGCCGAGTCGTTGGCGCCGAGCGGGAAGCCGATGACGGTCGCCAGCTGCACCTGGCTCCCCTCCAAATGCGCCGCGCAGCGCGCCACCCACACCGGGTTCACGCAGACGGCGGCAAATCGGTGCGTGAGCGCCTCGTCGCAGAGCTTGTCGATGTCCGCAGCCGTTGCCTCGGCCTTGAGCAGCGTGTGGTCGATGTAGTCGGCGATGCGCGCCTGCGCTCCAGCGAAGACGACTCCGCGTGGGGCAGCGATGGCCCCCGGTTCACCGTGCTCTGTCACTTTCCCCTCGCGCGATCGAAATCGTCCCAGGAAGTCATGCGATGCGGCGGCGGCGGCCATCCCAGGGGACGGTGCGTTCAGCACGTCCGTTCGGCGATTACACCCACGCCTCGCCTCGGACTCCGCACGTCCCCTACCAACGCCGCACGGACGATACACCTTCGCGCCGTGCCGATTCCAGCGGTGCTACGAACTCGCGATGCGCCCCACCGCCCAGGCAGCCGCCTGTCGCACGCGAGGCTCCGGATCGCGCGCGAGCAATTCCAGGAGCCGACTCAGCGACGCACGTCCCTCCGTCGCGCCAAGCGCCCACGCCGATGCGTGACGCACGTTTGCGTCCGCATCCGACAGCAATCGCTCGAGGGCCGACGCATGCGCATGCGACTCGGACATTCCGGCGGTCAGCGCGCCCAGTGCACGTACTTCGGGGCGAGCGTCGGCGAGTGCGGCGCCGACTGCCGACACCGCGCTGGGGTCGTCGACGCGCGACAGCAGTGACGCAGCCACCCGGCGCACGCAGCGGTTCTCGTCCCGCATCGCCGCGGCCAGGCGCGGCACGTCGGCCGCCGCGCCCGGGGAACGCTCCAGATAGCTGAGCACCGCCGCGGTCGCCGAGTCACCCTCCAGCAACTCGTCGTTGGTGAAGTCCCAGCGGCCCCAGTGTCCACGCTGATCGATGCGTTCGACCGCGAAAGTGCAGAGCAGCGCATCGTCCACTCGGACCGCCGCTAGCAGCGCCGTCAACGCGTCGCCATCAACGAGCGACGCTGCTTGCTGCGCGGAGTTCGACGGGACGTCTCTCGATTCTCCGACCTCGGCCGCGCAGGCGACGGCCACGGCGGCACCGCAGGCGAGCCCGTACCACGCGGGAGCGCGCCTCACTGCTCCCGTCGCTTTCCGAGCGCCTCGGCCGCCGTGCGTCGAATCTCCGCGTCGCTGTCCTTGAGTAGACCAAGCAACGACTCCACCGCCTCGGCCCCGCCGATCTCCTTGAGCGCCTCGGCCGCCTCACGCCGCGTCTCCACATTCGTACTGGCCAGCAGCTTCTTGAGCGCCGGGACAGCGGCTTCGTCGCCGATGCTCCCGAGCGAATTCGCCGCCGAGCGGCGCACGTCGTCGTTGGCATCACCCAGCGCATCGATCAGGGCACGCGGCGCAGTTCGCAGTCCCTCGACGTTGCCCAAGCCGTCGGCCGCGTGCTGCCGCACCTGCGCATTTCGATCGCCGAGCGCGGCGACGAGCGCCGGGGCAACTCGCGCGTCCTGGATGTCATCCAGGGCTTCCACCGCTTGGGCACGCACCTCGGCATCGGCATCCTTGGTCAGGGTGATGATCGCGTCGAGCGAGGAGGGATCGTCGAAGGCGCCCAATGCAGACGCGAGGCGACGCCGCAGTTCCGTATCCGGATCGCGCACCAGCGCCTGCAGCGGGGCGACTGCAGACGCGTCCTCCAACTCCTCGAGTGCGGAGACCGCCGCGCGTCTCACCTCCGTCGACTGATCCTTGAGCGCGGCGACGACCGCGGATGTCGCGCGCGGATCATCCAGTTCCTGCAGGGCCTCGATGATCTTCGTTCGCACCTTGCTCACGCGTTCCGCGCGCAGCGCCTCGACCAGGTGCGGAACGGCTCGCGTGTCGTGGATCTCGCCCAGCGCGCTGGCGGCCGCCTCGCGCACGCGCGCATCGGTGTCCTCCTTGAGCGCCTTTGCGAGCGCGGCAACCGCCGCCGGATCGTGCAAGTTCGACAGCGATCGCGCCGCCGTCAGCCGCACCGACGCATCGGAGTCGGAAAGCAGCGCGATGAGTCCTCCCACGGCGCCAGTCTCGGCGCGCGTCGCGATGTGAGCGTTCGCGTTTCCCGAAGCGCCATTGACGCGCACTCGAGGATTCGCTTCGGCCGACTCCTGGCGCCCGACGTCGGCTGGATCGGGCGGAACGAGCGTGGGCGGAGACAACACATCAGGAGCAGGCGTGGTCTCTTCGGTTGCCGCCTGGACTGTGGGCGAGACGATGCCGACTCCCACGACCGCCAGCGCCGCCGCCGCCAGCGCGCTGGCGAGCTGCCGCCGGCGGACACGATGACGTGGCACATCGGTGGCGAGAATGGACAGCAGCCGCCCCTCGAACTCCGAGCCACGCGCCATCGCCAAGGCAACGGTCGGCAGCTGACGTCCCGACGATTGAGCGACGCGCAAGAGATGATCCGCATACTCCGACTGGCGCGAGCCGTGGGCGATGACCAGATCGTCACACGCTATCTCTCCCTCCACGCGCAGGCGACGCGCGGCAATCCACGCGAGGGGATTGATCCAGTAGATCGCCCGTGCCACGTAGGACAGCAGATTCATCGTGAGATCTCCGCGAGAGATGTGAGCCGCCTCGTGCAGGAGCACGGCGCGTCGTTGCGCCGATGTCCACGCGTGCGAGGATGGCGGAAGGACGATCATGGGACGGGCGATCCCCGTCGCGAATGGCACCGGAACGTCGACACTGACCCGCAGCTCGGGCGCGCGTGTGAGGCCGAGATCGCGCGCGACGGAGGCGATGAGCGCCGTCCACTCCGCGTCGCGCACGGGCGTGGCGCGCGACGCGCGCCTGCGGATGACGGCGCACCCCAACGCGAGCCAGCCGAGCAACACGGCGACACCCGCCAGGTACACGGCGAACAGCACGTCACCGCGATCGAGCGAAGCCAGCGCCGGCGAGATGTCATCCAGTGTTGCGCGCGGTGCGGTGGCAGCGCCCGCATCGTCTGTCGCGGCCAGCGGCTCCTCCACCACGCCGACCGGGGCGTTCACTTCCGGCAGAACTGGCTTTTGAGCGTTAGGGCGCGAGCGAGCGGACGCCGTTGCGACCGCCGCTGCGGTGGGAACGGGAATGACTTCCCATCGCAACGGAGAAAAGGTCGAGATCAGCGGAAGGCACAGTACTCCACCGATCGAAAGCGCCCACGCAAGATGACGGAGCGACGCCGCACGTCGGCGCAAAACCACGGTGACCGACGCCGCCAGCAGGAACAGAAGGCTCGCGCGCAGCAGGATTCCGATCATGTCAGCGCCCCTCCTTGCGGGCTCGGTCGATTCGACTGGTCAGGTCTCCAACGGATTGAGGCGAGAGGCGAGAGTCGGCCAGTTCGAGCAGCGCCGCCGCCGCCTGCCGCGCCGATCCACCGAAGAACGTGGACACGAGGTGACGCACGGCTGCCAGTTGAGCCGAGTCCACGGGTACGATCGGCGAGTAGACGTAGCGAGGCCCGTCGTACGCGAGTCGCGCGTGCCCCTTGCCGACGAGGACATTCAGCGTGGCGCGGACGGCCGAATATCCCGGCGGCGCAGGAGCGCCTCGAGCACTTCGGCTACCGTAGCTCCCCCGCGCTGATAGAGGACGTCCATGCACTGCTGCTCCCTGCGACTCAGTCGCGGGAGCGCGTCCGGCGTGTCCGCTTTCCGTCTTGTCATGCGTCCTCACTCGCGTTGTATGCTGAATTTCTAGCAGAATGCTATTTCTTCAGCATTCGGGCGCGCAAGATCGGCGTGACGATCCGTCTATTTCGACGGGGAGACGCGGGATGACGCGTGCCGGGCGCAAAATCCCGGGATGAGTGGGTGAGAATCAGCGCCGCTGCTAGGCCGGAAAGAGAGACGCTGACGAGTACTTCGCTCGGCTGACGGCTGCACGCCAACCGATCGGCAACTTCAACGATGCCGAGGCTCGCCTCAGCCGTAGACCTGTCGCGCGTCAGCGACCGCACGCCGGCGACGCACCAGCTCCCGATCCTCGAATAGTCGGATGAGGACCACTCCGCTCACGAACCCTCCAACGTGCGCCCACACCGCGACGCCCCCCGACACTTCGGGGTTGAGCTGCATCAGCTGCGGGAGTCCGCTCAGCACTTGCAGCCCGAACCACCAGAGCAGCACCACCCACGCCCGCAGGTGCACGATCAGCGGGTAGATGATGATCGGGAAGAGCATCTTCACCCGCACCTGCGGATAGAGCACGAGGTACGCGCCCATGATCCCGGAAATCGCCCCCGACGCTCCCACCGTCGGCACCGGCGAGGCGGGATCGACCGCGATCTGCGACGCGGCGGCGACGAGCCCGCAAATCAGGTAGAAGACGAGGAAGCGCGTATGCCCCATGCTGTCCTCGACGTTGTTGCCGAAGACCCAGAAGAAAAGGCAGTTCCCCAGCAGGTGCATCCACCTCGCCGTGCAAAAACATCGAGGTGAGCGGCGTGAACAGGTTGATCGCGTTGTTGTCCACGATGCACGCCATGTTCCGCCCGATCGGGACGCCGGTCCCGAGCGGCGCGAAGTGCGTCAGCTCGCCCGCACCATCCCGTAATTGCAGACCGTCGCGGCGAGCGTTGCCGAATTGAGCCCGGCTCCTTGCACGAACAGCCACGTCGCCGCGATCAACCCCAGGATCGCGTACGTCATGTAGGTCGGGTGGAGTGTCGGATTGTCGTCGCTGAGCGGAATCATCGCGCGAGGTGAGTGCGTGGGGGCGTTCGCCCCGGACGCTCGCGACGGACCGCCAAATCCGCAAGCGCTTCACCGCATCGTGCGCTCACGTCAGAGAACTCTGCCAAGATGACGCCAATAGGCGGTCCCGTACTTGCCACCTACCGGCGCGGGACTCTCGTAGTCCGCACCAATCACTCATTCGGAATCAACTATGGCAGACAAGGTTATCGGCATTGACCTGGGGACCACCAACTCGGTCGTCGCCGTCATGGAGGAGGCGACCCGGTCGTCATTCCCAACTCCGAGGGCGGTCGCACGACGCCGTCGGTCGTCGGGTTCACCAAGGACGGGGAACGCCTGGTCGGGCAGATCGCCAAGCGTCAGGCGGTGACCAACCCGAAGAACACCGTCTTCTCGATCAAGCGCTTCATGGGGCGGAAGATGGGCGAGGTCTCCGAGGAGTCCAAGCGCGTCCCGTACGCCGTGTCGAGTGGACCGAACGATCTCGTCTCGGTCGAAGTCGGAGGAAGAAGTTCTCCCCCGCCCGAGATCTCGGCGATGATCCTCCAGAAGATGAAGCAGACCGCCGAGGACTACCTCGGGCACGGCGTGACCAAGGCGGTCATCACCGTTCCGGCGTACTTCAACGACTCGCAGCGCCAGGCCACCAAGGACGCCGGCAAGATCGCCGGCCTCGAAGTCCTCCGCATCATCAATGAGCCGACGGCGGCGGCGCTCGCCTACGGTCTCGACAAGAAGAAGGACGAGAAGGTCGCCGTCTTCGACCTGGGCGGCGGTACGTACGACATCTCGATCCTCGAGCTCTACGACGTCGACGGCACCCGCCAGTTCGAGGTGAAGTCGACCAACGGTGACACGCACCTGGGCGGCGACGACTTCGACCAGCGCGTCATCGATTGGCTCGTCGGCGAGTTCAAGCGCGACCAGGGAATCGATCTTTCCAAGGACCCGATGGCGCTCCAGCGCCTCAAGGAAGCCGGCGAGAAGGCGAAGATGGAGCTGTCGTCGACCATGTCGACCGACATCAACCTCCCCTTCATCACCGCCGACCAGTCGGGGCCCAAGCACCTCAACTACTCGCTGACGCGCGCCAAGTTCGAGCAGCTCGTGGATGACCTCATCCAGCGCACGCTCGAGCCGATGAAGAAGGCGCTTTCGGACGCCGGGCTCAAGCCGTCGGACATCGACGAGGTTCTCCTCGTCGGCGGCTCGTACGCGCATCCCCAAGATCCAGACGGTCGTGAAGGACTTCTTCGGCAAGGAGCCGAACAAGGGGGTCAACCCGGACGAAGTCGTGGCGATCGGTGCCGCGGTCCAGGGGGCGGTTCTCACCGGTGAGCAGAAGGACGTTCTTCTCCTCGACGTCACCCCGCTCTCCTCGGTATCGAGACGCTGGGCGGCGTGATGACGGTGCTCATCCCGCGCAACACGACGATCCCGACCCGCAAGACCGACGTCTTCTCCACCGCCGACGACAACCAGACGACGGTCGAGATCCACGTCCTGCAGGGGAGCGCGAACTGGCGCTCCACAACAAGACGGTCGGCAAGTTCCAGCTCACCGGAATTCCGCCGGCACCTCGCGGCATGCCGCAGGTCGAAGTCGGCTTCGACATCGACGCCAACGGCATCCTTCACGTCTCGGCCAAGGACAAGGCGACCGGGAAGGAGCAGAAGATCACAATCGAGGCGTCGAGCGGGATCTCGAAGGACGAGATCGACCGCATGGTCAAGGACGCCGAGCAGAATTCGCCGACGACAAGCAGCGTCGCGAGGAGATCGACACCCGCAACCGCCTCGACTCGCTGGCCTACGAGGTGGAAAAGAACTCGAAGGAGTGGTCGCGGGCGTCTCGCCCCCGAGATGAAGTCGCGTCTCGAGGCGTCGGTGGAGCGCGCCCGCAAGGCGCACCGCGGCGACGACATGGCCGATCAAGTCGGCGCTCGACGAACTGTCGACGGCGTACCAGGAAGCCGGTCGCTCCCTGGCCCAGCAGGAAGCGGAAGGCGCGCAGGCTTGCGGCCGGCGCCGAGCCAGCCGCCGCCGACGGCGCGGGTTCTGCCCCGCCGCCCAAGGACGACGTGGTCGAAGCCGACTACGAAATCGTGGATGAGAAGAAGTCGTAACTGAACGACTTTGGAGACGCGGCGGCGACGGACCATCCGTTCCGCCGCGTCGTCCCTTCTCGTTCGCCCTGTCCCGCAAATCGGCCGATCCCCCGGAACGGTATCGGCCTTTGTCTTATTCTTGGTGTGAAGGAGCAACGGTCAGTGGCGGACCGTGACTAGTGTCGTAGTTCAGTAGTGTAGAGTGGAATAGGATGTAACTGAGGCCGCACTGCACGCGCTCCGATTGAGTCTGCAGAGAAGACGTCTCGTCTTCTCGTCTTCTCGTCCTCTCGTCTTCTCAGAAAAAATGCCGTCTCCCATTTCCTCTCGCGTAAAACTGGTTGGCGCCGTCGCCATCGCCTTCGCCTGCGGGTTGGTCTTTGCGTCAGGGCTCGACCTCACGCGCTTCGGCTACGCACGGGGGCCAACGGCGGCGCGCGCACCGCGGTCAAGCAGGCGGCTTACACACCGCCAGCGAACGTCGAGTCGCTCAACGCGTCGTTCGTGGGGATCTCCGAGCAGGTGACCCCTGCGGTGGTCTCGATCGAGGCCGAGCGCACGCAGCAGCGTCGCGTCCAGCAGCGCAACAACCAGCAGCGGCGCCAGTCGCCCCCGGGGCTGGAGGACTTCTTCCAGCAGTTTGACCCGCGGCAGCAGGAGCCGCAGGCGGCGAGTGGCTCCGGCTTCATCGTCTCGCCCGAGGGATACATCCTCACCAACAACCACGTCGTCGCCGACTTCGACAAGCTCAAGGTCAAGCTCACGGACAACCGCGAGTTCAGCGCGCGCCTCATCGGGCGCGATTCCACGACCGACGTCGCGGTGATCAAGATCGACGGCGCCTCGAACCTCCCGGTGACCGTCCTCGGCGCCGATGACGCCACGCGCGTCGGGGAGTGGGTCCTGGCCATCGGCAATCCGCTTGGACTCGACCACACCGTGACCGCGGGGATCGTGAGCGCCAAGGGGCGTGGGTCGACCGATCTCGATCTCTATCGCGGCAACCAGTACGCCATCTCCGACTTCATCCAGACCGACGCCGCGATCAACCCCGGCAACTCCGGTGGGCCGCTCGTCAACATCCGCGGTGAGGTGATCGGGATCAACAGCGCGATTGCCACACGCACCGGCTACTACCAGGGGTATGGCTTCGCCATTCCGATTTCGCTGGCGCGCGACGTGATGAACGACCTGATCAAGCACGGGCGCATTCGCCGCGCGGTGATCGGCGTCAGCATCCGCGACGTCACGGCGGCCGAGGCGGCCGCTGCGAAGCTTCCGCAGATCGCCGGCGTGCAGGTGGGTGGCTACACCGGTGACGACTCTCCGGCGCGCAAGGCGGGGCTTCAGGAGGGCGACATCATCCTCAAGGCCGACGGCAAGGTCGCCGACCGCGTCGGCACCCTGCAGCGCATCATTAGGTCGCACGAGCCGGGCGAGACCGTCGAGATCGAGGTCTTCCGTTACGGGCAGCGCAAGACATTCAACGTGAAGCTCGCCGAGGCGCCGAGCGAGGCGCAGGTGTCGAGCGTCGAGCGCGATGAGCCCGCGTCGTCGGAAGAGCCGAAGGGTACGAGCGCGAGCAAACTCGGGATCACCGTGGAGCCGGTCTCGAACGATTTTGCGACGCAGGCGAAGGTGCCGGCCGATCGTCGTGGGCTGCGAGTGATGGACGTCGATGCGCAGGGGCCGGCGCAGCGGCAGTTCTTCCCGGGCGGTATCGACATCATCGTCGAGGTGATCTATCCGGCGCCGCGTCGGGCGATCAAGTCGACGAGTGACCTGACCGGCATTCTGTCGAAGGTGTCGGACGGCGATTTCGTGAGCCTTTTGGTGTACAACGCGCAGCAGCAGAGCACGCGGGTGGTGTCGCTCAAGGTTGGCGGCGGCGAGTAGGCGTCACGATTCTCGAGGTACGACAGGCCCGGACGACGCGAGTCGTCCGGGCCTTTGTGCTTTGCGGGGCGAGCCAAGAGGCAATCCCCGCATCGCTGTCCATTGACAGGATTTCTGCGCCGCGCAGAGTTAGGAACCGATCAAGCGCCACGACGACTGACGCTTCGTTGTGCGCGTCCTCAATCGGATCCCGCGAATCTCCCGTCCGACCGCCCACGACTTCCCGGCATGATCTCCGTGAGATCGCTCCTGCTCGCCACCTTCTGCATTGCGTGGCTCGTTCCGCTCGCCGCGAGCGCGCAGCAGGGCGCGCGCGCGTTGCAGGTGACGGTGGTCGACTCCGCGTCCGGCGCGCCGATTCTCGGAGCCTATCTCGTGGTGAATGCCGACAGTGCGCGCGCCGCGCGCACCGATGCGCGCGGCAAGGCCACACTACGGATGTTGGATCGGGAGGGGACGCTCCGCGTCTCGGCGCGCGGCTTCGGCGCGCACGAAAAGCCGATCGACGCGGGAGATGCCGAGGTGCTGATCTTCGACGTTAGGCTCGCGCCGTCGGTGCAGATGCTCGCCGGGCGCGAGGTCACCGGTGCCGCGGGCGCATCGCTCGAGATGAACCGACTCGCCGGCTACAACCGCCGCCTTGCCGCTGGGCGCGGGAGATTCATCACCCGCACCCAGATCGTGGCCCGCGGCGGAGGGCGCGTGTCGGACCTGTTTCGCGGGATCCCGAGCCTACGCGTCGTCGACAGCGCGTCGGCGCGACTGCTGATTTCATCGCGAGGTGTGCAGTCGTCGCTCGTGTCGAAGTCCGCCAACTCGGACTGCGTGATACCGGTCGCCGTCGACGGACTGCTGCGCGAAGGTGCGTTCCAGGTCGACCTGATGACGCCCGACGAGATCGAGGAGATCGAGGTCTTCACCGGCGTGGGGACGATTCCGCCGGAGTACAGTTCGATGCGGAAGAATGCGTGGTGCGGGTTGATACTGATTTGGACGAGGGATCGATAGCGACCAGTCGACCCGTCACGCGCATTCGAGTATGTGCGCCGGAGTTCGGCGCCTGCGCGAGCAGTCGGATATCCTTCGCCGCTACCGCCTCGCCGCACGCGGCTCTCTCGCCACCTCGCCCTCATGAACAATCGAACGCTGCAGGTCGCACTCTGGCTCGCCGTCACTTGTCAGATCGTGGGAGGGGCGGCCGTGGCCACGCGAAAGGCGCCACCGGCGACGCTGGTCGTCCTCAATCTCGTCGCTGCCTTGTCGGTGGTGGCGTACTGGGGGTGGCAATGGTTCGGGTATCTCTTTCGCGGCATCACCTGGTATGCGTCCGACCAGCTCCTCCCCGCCTATGCACTCGCGGTCGTCGCGCTGGCCTTGTTTACGCTTTTTGGGCGTGTGGAGGCGGTCGGCGTGCATCGTGCCCTCTTCGGCCTGCACACGCTCGTGCTGCTCCTGGCAGCGCTCTTCTTCTCCTTCTTTCGCATCACGCGGCTGAGCTAGCGAGGGGCGCCGTGGACGCGGCTTGCGGCGCGGCGATGCGGTGGCGCAGTTTCCCGATGGCGCCCGTTCGGCGCGCCGCAGCAGCCGTCGAGGGCATGCACTACGCATCCAGACGAGCGGATTGCGGCGCGAGCGTGCACACGGCGTGCGGCATGGACTGGGGCATTGCGCATCGGGAGGAACGGATGTCCACATCGAGACAGCACGACGCATTCGGACGGACGCGGCTTTCACTTCGCACACTGGCGCTTGTGCTGGCAACGATGTCCGGCAGCGCCTGCGGCAAGGACGCCGCCTCCCCACCGCCGGCGACCTTCTTCCGCTTCAGCGTCGACGGGCAGCCCTACACGATGGAGAGCATCCCCGGAGGCGTCGTCGCGGACCAGAGCCTGGACGGCAAGACCGTCGAGGTGGTGGGACTGTACTGGCCCGGCTTCTCCATCGGGACGCAGGTCTCGGTGCGGATCAAGGATTTTCACGGCTTCGGGAGCTATACGCTCGACGACGCGAGCGCCGGAGGCAACTTCGCTTACGTTGTCCTGAGCAAGGATGCCGGCAGTACACTGTTAGCCGAATACATCACGAAAGCGGCCGGCTCTGGCACTCTGATCATTAGCTCGTACGATGCAGACAAGCGGCGGATATCCGGCGCGTTCTCGTTCACCGCGGTGCTCGACGATGGTGCGGGCAATCCCATCGTCCGCGTGAGCGAGGCGACGTTCAGCGGGAATGTGAACGTGCAGTGACGCCTGCGGCGCGTCTTGTGCGCCCCGCTCCTTCGAATCGTCGCCTCGCGCGCGCGGCGGCGCGCCGCACGGCGCACGCAAGGCACGCAAGGCACGCAAGGCACGCAAGGCACGCAAGGCACGCAAGGCACGCGACGCGCTAACGAGCTGCGCATCGCGTGCTCGGTCACCGCGCGGTTCAGCAGGGATGGAGTACCGGGCGCAGCACCGCAATCGCCTGCTGGATGGCTGCCCGCGTCGCCGGTGTTTGCGCCAGCGGGTTGAGCATCGCGAAATCGTGAATCGTCCCGTTGTAGCGCACGGTGGCCACCCGAACGCCGGCCTGCGCCAGCTTGGACGCATACGCCTCCCCCTGATCCTGCAGGATGTCGTCGTCAGTGACGATGAGTGCGTCGGGGAGACCGCGAAGCTCCTCGATTGAGGCGCGCAGCGGGAACGCCTCGATCCCCTGCGACTCGTCCAGCCCCTGCAGGTCGAACATCCACTTCATCGTCTTCTTGATGAGCCAGGGCCCTTCGGCAAACGTCTTGTAGGATCCGCTGTCGCCGAGGTAGTCGGTGACCGGGTAGAAGAGTACCTGGTAGGCGATCTTCGGTCCCTTGGGGACGTCTCGCGCTCGACGCACGCGTGCGGGCGCCGGGTGTGATCCGCGTGGGGGATGCCGTACGACTTGTGCGGTCGTCCTGGCGGTAGAAGCGCGAAGCGCGCGCGCAGCGGCCGGTCACGCGTTCGGTGCAGAGCCGATGCGCATGGTCCGGGCGGTTCGAAGCCCCATCTTGCCGGACCATGCGCAGCACCCGTGGTCTGCACCCGTCTTCTTGTGCGTCTGCGTCGCGCGTGTGCCTACCCCTCCTCCACCTCCTGCACCCCCGCCCCCGAACGCCATACCTCATCGAGGTTGTCGGCGATCTGCGGCAGCACATCCTCGCTTGCCGGGAGTCCATCGGACTGCAGGAAGCGAATCACCGCCCCGGGAATGATGTTGTGCAGCGTCATCACCGACTTGGCGTGATCCTGGAGATGACGATGCGCCAGCTCGGCAACTTCGTCGTCACCTAACGACAGCGCGGTCGTGTGCAGCATCACGTAGCCGACCGTGGCGAGCGAAAGCGCTGCGTAATCGTCACGCAGCATCTTGGGCTCCTTCTCCGTGCGCAGGAAGTCGATCGCCGCGGCGCCCACACCGAGGACGCTCGACACCGCCTTCTTCGCCAGCTCGGCAACTCCCTGCCCGGTCTGCTCGCGCCGGTCCGCGATCGCCTTGAGCGCCCGCGCGTGCACCGCGCAATTGTCACGAATGATGTGCAGCTGGCGGACGTTCTCGCTTTCTCCAGCCAAGTCCTTGATCTGCCCGCTCAGCGCGTTCTCGATGTGCTCTTCGAGCGCCAGCATGTCGGTGATATAGCTGGCGACCGCTGATTCTATCGTCTGTGTCATGAGATGCTCCCAGTGCCGTGGGTCGGCAAGAAGGCCCGTGCGCACCCGCCACTCCCGAAGCGGAGCCGGCGCCGCATGGGCAGAACGTAGGAGCAACCGTTACGGCCAACCATTTGTCCGCGGGGCAGAATTGATCTACCCGCGGCGGGAGTGGACTGCGGTACATCCGGGAGTAATGAAGCGAGCGCGACGAGCGCGGAGGTTCGTCATCGACCTAGAAGCACGTAGACGGTCGCCAGCGCACCGCCTCGAACGGTCCGCCCGACTTACGCTGCGCGGCCCCGACCACGATCGATGACCCGCTGCTCGCCGTCGACGCAGAAGGGCTCGAAGTGCGAAGTTGTTCAGTTCAGACGAAGGGATCGGCAAGGGGGTAGCGTGGTATCAGGATTCGGTCGAAGTTGGAATTCGTGATCGAGTGCGCGCCACAGTTCTGCTGGCGATGCTCAACCGCACCAGACATTCCGGAGACGGGGAGGGGACGATGCGGGATTTCGTGATTCGTGCGGCCGGGGCCGCCACTCTATCGCTGCGCGCTTCGCTACTTGTTCTCACATTGCTCGCGGCCTCCGCCTGCCACGGCGATTCCGTCTCTCCACCCCCCGCGCCGTACTTCCGCTTTAGTGTCGACGGGCAGACCTACGAGATGGAGAGCATCCCCGGTGGCGTTGTCGCGGACCAGAGTCTGGACGGCAAGACCGTGGAAGTGGTAGGACTCAATTGGCCAGGCTTCGGTATCGCGACGCAAGTCTCCGTGCGCATCAATGACTTTCACGGCTTCGGGACGTACTCCATCGACGGGATTGCTCCCGGAGGGAACTACGCCTACGTCGTCGTCACGCGAGACGCTGGCGCCACGCAGCTTGCACAGTGGATCACCAGGTCGGCGCAGTCGGGTTCGCTCACCATCAGCTCGTACGATGCCGACAACCGACGCATATCGGGATCGTTCTCCTTCGTGGCTGACCTATACGAGGGCACGGGCAATCCGACCATCCAGATCAGCGGCGCCACGTTCAGCGGCAGGGTGAACGTCCAGTAGCGCGCAGGGGCGTTAGGCGCTCGCCTCAGCGCCCCTTCCCCTCCACCTCCCGCAGAAACTCGCGCACCTGCCGCAGCATGAATTCCGGGTTGTCGTTCTGCGACACGTGCCCGCTCCCGGGAATCATCACGAAGCGCGCCCCCGGCACCAGCGTGGAGAACGCCTGAGTCGACGACGGCGTCGCCTCATCGAACTCGCCGGCCATGAAGAGCGCCGGCACGGTGATACCCTTGAGCCACGCGGTCCCGTCAAAGGTCTTCAGCGTCCCGGTCGACGTGAACTCGCTCGGCCCCCACATGTAGTTGTAGACCAGACCACCGTTCGACGCCGTGTCGGCGCCCGGAATGGCCAGTGGCTTGCGATAGACAAACTGTTCGTAGTAGGCTTTCATCGCTGCCTGATACGCCGGCGAGTCGGTCGTGCCGGCCGTCTCGTTGGTGCTGATCGCCAGCTGCACCGAGTCGGGGAGGAGCGTGATGAGCGAGTCGGCATCATGCTCCCACTGCGCCGTTGTCACCAATGGGCTCAGGAACGTCACGCTACGCACGCCGGTCGGGTGCGATCCCATGTACGCCTCGAGCAGCATCGCCCCCCACGACTGCCCCAGCAGGTGCACCTCGGTGAGGCCGAGGGAATCGCGCAGCGCCTGCAACTCGGCGACAGCACGATCGACGGTGAAGAGCGTGGTGTCGGTGGGGTGGTCGGCCTTGCCCGCGCCGAGTTGGTCGTAGCGATACACCGGACGTTCGTCGCCGAGGGCGGCGAAGGGTTTGAGACCGTAGCTCCCGGAGCCCGGGCCGCCGTGAATCAC
>JBGAHX010000007.1:0-183280 GCA_044225935.1 Gemmatimonadaceae bacterium | reverse complement strand
GCAATCGGCCCCGCCGTCGCCATCCTCCAAGGCACCCCCGAACGCCCCGGCGAATCCCCCCTCCGCCAAAGCAACCAGTTCTTCTACCTCACCGGCGTCGTCGAACCCCGCGCCCTCCTCATCATCGACGGCCGCGACAAGCGCACCACGCTCTTCCTCCAACCAAAGACAGCGCGTCGCGAACGGATGATCGGCCCCTACTTGGGCGTCGACTCCGAATCGGTCCGCCTCACCGGCGTGGACGCAATCGCGCCGCGCGATTCCTTCGCCTCCGCACTCGCCAGGATCGGCGCCGAGGGACGCACGATCTACACGACGTTCAACCCGGAAGTGTTAGGCAGCGAATCACTCGGCGACGTGCGCGCGCACATCGCCGCCACCAAAAACGACCCGTGGGACGGACGCGAGTCGCGCGAGGAGGCCTTCATCGCGCACGTACGTGCCGCGGCGCCGCGCTCCCAGGTCGTAGCGCTGGACTCGATCCTCGACACGATGCGCGCGGTGAAGAGTCCGCGTGAGATAGCCGTCATCCGCGAAGCGACGAACCTCGCGGGGCTCGCGATCATGGAGGTGATGCGCGACGCGGAGCCTGGGATGCGCGAGTACGAACTCGAGGCCGCCGCAGAATACGTCTACAAGCGAGGCGGCGCCTTCGGCGAGTCGTACTTCCCGCTCATCGCCACCGGTCGCAACATGCCGTACTCGCACTACCACAAGAATCGCGCGACGCTCCAGGACGGTGACCTCGTCCAGTTCGACTGGGCCCCGGACCTGGCCAACTACACGACCGACGTCACGCGCGTCTTCCCGGCCAACGGGCGCTTCACGCCTCGCCAGCGCGAGTTCTACACGATCTACCTGCGCCTCTATCAGGCGCTCATGACGTCGATCCGCGTGCACGTGACGGGACGCGAGATCATGGACAGTGCGGTTGTGAAGATGGACACGATCATGGCGCACTACCGATTCACAGATCCCAAGATACGCGCTGCAGCCGACGTCTTCGTCGCCCGCTACCGCCGCAACCCGGACGGCTCGGGGCTCCGAGCGGTACTCGGCCACAGCGTCGGGATGGAAGTGCACGACGTGCGCAATCCGACGGTGACGCTCGAGCCGGGCTACATCTTCACGATCGAGCCGCAGATGACGCTCGACGACGGGTCACTCTCAGTGCGGCTCGAGGACATGATCCTCATGACAGAGTCGGGCTATGAGAACCTGTCGGCGTTCGTTCCGATCGAGATCGAGGATATCGAGCGGCTCATGAAACAGCCGGGATTGGGGGCGCATCGGCTGAAGGGGGCGTCGCGGTAGCGGTCGCGAAGTCACCGCGACAACGGCCAGTCGGTGCAGCGATCGGCGCGCCGGCTGTCATGGATCACCCACTTCTACGCAGTTGGCGATCACCCAGTCTTACGCACCGGGTCTGGTCGATGTCCTCAAGGCATGCCCCCCGAGCACGTGGGCGGTCCGTGTTGCCAGTTTGGATTCTCGCGCGGAGGGGGACTTCGCGTTCCATATCATAGGCAACCTATCGTGGAGGACTCGGACGGCGCACATATTATATGCTGGCTATAGCAAGAACTAAGGTGCCGTTTATATTATAGTCTCTCTATAACATAACGGTCACCTAGCCTCCATAGTTCCGCTTCCTGACATATGACCGGAATCGAACCGCAGCGGTCGCAGCGCGCAGGTCGGTATGTCCGACAACCGGGAGGCTATCAAGCGTTCATCCCCGCGCCCCTCCCTCCGGATCCCGAAGTCGCGCTGACCGGAGAACTCCAGACGCTCCTGTCCGAGGCCGATCGCGAGCTGGGGCGCCTCGATGGATCGGTGCTGACCCTCCCGAATCCGGATCTCTTCGTCTTCATGTACGTCCGGAAGGAGGCGGTGCTCTCGAGCCAGATCGAGGGGACACAGAGTTCGCTGCAGGATCTCCTGGCGGCCGAGGCGAACCTGGTTGGAGGGGACCAGCGCCCGCAGGACGTGGACGAAGTGGTCAACTACGTCGCGGCGATGAAGTACGGACTCCAGCGCCTGTCCGAGCTCCCGGTCTCGGTGCGGTTGATCCGCGAGATACACGCAGAGTTGATGCGCGGCGCGCGCGGCGGGCACCTCACACCTGGAGAGCTGCGCCGGAGCCAGAACTGGATCGGGCCCGGCGGCGCGTCGTTAGGCGACGCCTCATTTGTCCCGCCGCCCCCCGACCTCGTCCCCGCCGCACTCGGCGAACTCGAGCTGTTCCTCCATCGCGAGGATCACCTCCCAACCCTGGTCCGGATCGGGCTCGCGCACGCCCAGTTCGAGACAATCCACCCGTTCCTCGATGGCAACGGTCGCGTCGGGCGCCTCCTGATCACCTTCCTGCTCACCGAGCGCGGGATGCTGCACCAGCCGGTGCTCTATCTCTCGCACTGGTTCCGGCGCAACCGGTCGGAGTACTACGATCGGCTGCAGTGCGTGCGAGACGCAGGCGACTGGGAAGGGTGGATGCGATTCTTTCTGCGCGGAGTTCGCGACGTGAGTGTCGAGGCAAGCGCGACCGCAAGGCGCATCCTGCTGATGCGCGAGGAGCACCGCTCGGCGATCACCGACGGATTGGGGCGCGCCGCGGGCAACGGACATCGAGTGTTGGATCTGCTCTATCGCAGGCCGATTGTCGCGGTCGCCGACATCGAGACGATCAATGGAACGACCTACGCCGCGGCGAATGCACTGGTCGAGAAATTCGAGCGACTCGGCATCCTCAAGGAAGTGACAGGGTTTGCGCGCAATCGGCGCTTCCGGTATGAGCCGTATGTGCGGCTGTTCGCGGAGGATGAGCAACCGGTGCAATTGTCCGCGAGTGGTGCGGAGGCGCAGACGACAGAATGACGTGACGCCATTGCACGCGAGATTCCGGCACAAGAAGCAATAGAAGGATGGCAGCGTTCGGCGCACGTGTCCGTACCCTGCGCGCATGCCCCCTTGCCTGCCAAACTGCGCCGAGCGTACGCTATGGTCATGCCGTCACCCGTGTTCCCCGATTTCGAGCGCCGCGATTGGACGGTGGAGCAGCTGCACGCGCTCCCCGACGACGGTCGTCGCTACGAGGTCATCGACGGGGAGCTGTTCGTGACGCCGTCGCCATCTTGGCTTCACCAGCGCTCGGTGCGAGAACTGCAGTTCGTTCTGCACCCGTACGCCGTGCTCTGCTCTCTCGAGTGCCTGGCCGCTCCCGCCGAGGTGACCTTCTCACCGCGTCGAAGCGTGGAGCCTGACCTTCTCGTCGTCCCCACCGTCGATGGACGCTGGGCTGGAAGATTCGAGGACGTGGGACGTCTTGTGTTGGCTGTCGAAGTGATTTCGCCGTCCACTGCGCGGGTGGATCGCCATCGCAAGCGAGCGCTCTACCAATCCGAAGCGGTGCCGGAGTACTGGATCGTCGACCCCGCCGCACGCTTTGTGGAGCGATGGCGGCCGGGCGACCAGGAGCCGGAGATCTTCGCCCGCCGCACGCTTTGTGGAGCGATGGCGGCCGGGCGACCAGGAGCCGGAGATCTTCGTAGACTCGCTCGTGTGGCAGCCCGACGCCGAACGCGAACCGCTCGTGATCGATCTCCTGGCGTACTTTCGGGGCGTGCATGGCGAGTAGTCGGAAGCACTCGGAAGTCGACGACTTCCGAGCGCAGTTCTGATATCGGCCACTCATCGTACGTCTTCCCGCGCGGCGCGTGTCGACAATCGCAACTCGCCTACCGCATCAGAAACGGATCCCCGCGCCACTTCCCGCCAAACTCGAATCGCAATACCCGCTCATACAGCGCCGTCCGCCGATACTCCGCGCGCTCGGACCATGCCGTCTGGCCGGGAAGGATGCGCCGCTCGAGCAACCCAAACATCGCCAGCGGCTCGAGCACCCGATGGCGAAACGCGAAGTACCGCGAGTCGCCGTATTGCAGCTCCCGCTCGCGCATCGGGTCGCGCGCACTGTCCAACCACGCGCGCGCCGCTAACGACTCGGCAGACGTCCACTCCTTCGCAACCTGCCCCAGTTGATGGAAGGAGTAGGCGATCGTCTGCTGAAGTGCCGCGTGCCGGTCGTCCAGGTACAGATAGCGAAGGTCAAACTCTCGGAAGAAGGTACGGAACAACAGGGCGTAAAACGCGCCGGCACGCGAGTCGTCGAGCATCTCCCTTCCACGCTTACTCACGACCAATCCCTTGCGCCTGGCGAGCAGCTTCGCGAACACGAGGACATGACGAACGATGGGGAGCCAACGGACGTCGTCCTCGTTGCGCAACTTTTCATTGGGGACGCCGGTCGCCTCGAAGTTTCCCTCGGCGGTTCGGAGCTGCGGGAGCAACGTGGCGACGGCCGATCGCGTGAGGTTTCCGATCTGGGTCAGCTTGACGGGTGCGTGCTCCGCGACGAACCGGAGCAGCGTGCGGGCATCGGCGAAGAACGGGACGTCCTGCAGCAGCGCGAGCGGAAGATCGTTGGCGATGCGCAGGGCGCCGGTGCTGGTCCAGTCACCGGAGAGAAGTTGCCCCATGCGATCCGGAGAGAGTCCGCCGAGCTCAGGTTGAGGGGCCGCATTGTATTCCTGCATACGACGCGCGAGGTGCGACTGCACCGCCTCGAGCGAGTCGAATGGGATGCCATTGGCGAGGTCGTCGATGATCGCCTGGATACCGGGAGGACGAGAGTTGGGAGGCATGGTACAGACGCTGCGCGCGAATGTGCCGCGGCGCAAGACGGTGCACGGCACCGAGACCGAAGGCTCCGCTCGCACGCTTTCGCCACACTCGGTGATGAACCGGTAACGGCTCGTCGCGCGGGAGGGCGCATAGTGCTCGCATGCCCCCTTGCCTCCCAAACTGCGCCGAGCGTACGCTATGGTCATGCCGTCACCCGTCTTCCCCGATTTCGAGCGCCGCGATTGGACGGTGGAGCAACTGCACGCGCTCCCCGACGACGGCCGGCGCTACGAAGTCATCGACGGGGAGCTGTTCGTGACGCCGTCGCCTTCGATGCTGCACCAGCGGGCAGCGCTGGATCTGTATTCGCTCCTGCGTCACTATTCCAAGTCATGCGGGCTCGAGTGCCTCGCCGCTCCCACCGATGTGACATTCTCTCGGCGTCGGAGCGTGGTTCCGGACGTACTTGTCATCCCTACCATCGATGGGCGCGGAGCCGATCGATTCGAGAGTGTCGGTCGCCTGGTGCTGGCGGTGGAAGTGATTTCACCTTCGTCCGCGCGGACCGATCGCCACCGAAAGCGGAAGCTCTACCAATCCGAAGCAGTGCCGGAGTACTGGATCGTTGACGCGGCCCAGCGCTTCGTGGAACGATGGCGCCCGGGCGATGAGGAGCCGGAGATCCTCGTGGACTCGCTCGTGTGGCAGCCCGATGCCGAACGCGAACCGCTCGTGATCGATCTCGCCGCGTACTTTCGGGGCGTGCACTGGGAGTAGACCACAAGTCAGCGACTCGAGTCCTCTCTCTCCCCTCAACGACTCTGCCGCAACTATCGAGAGCTGCTCACTGCACCACCCCCAACTTCCGCTCCAGGTACGCCGTCACCGCCGCCCCCACCTCCTGCCACGTCGCATAACGCAGGAAGTCGTGGATCTCGTCAGGGATCAGGAGCTGCTCGAAGTCGACCCCCTGCGCCCTGAGCCGCTGCACGAGATCCACGGTCTGCGACACCTCCACGTTGCGATCGTCGTCGCCGTGGATCAGGAGCACCGGCGAGCGCCACTTACTGATGTCCGCGACCGGCGATGAAAGCCAGGCGACGTCGAGTGCGCGCTGCAGATCGGTAGGCTTCTCGTACTTGAGCTGCAGGTTCTTGAAGTAGTCACCATACGCTGCGATCCAGTCGTGCACCCCGTGGATGTCGACGCCCGCTGCGAAGAGGTTGGAGTTGCGGGCGAGCGCGAGCGCGGTGAGGTACCCGCCGTACGACCCGCCCCAGATCCCTATGCGGCTCGCGTCCACGTCGGGGCGACTGGCCAGATACTGCTGCGCCGCGAGCACGTCCTGATACTCGGCGGCGCCGGCCGCGCCGGCGTGCTCGGGCTGCATGAAGTGGTCGCCGTAGCCGATGCCGAGGCGGTAGTTGACCGAGACCACCACGAATCCTCGGCTCGCCAGGTACTGGTTCACCGCATAGTCCGACGCGTAGTAGTGCCAGTAATGAAAGCCCAGCAACATCTGCCTCGGCGGTCCGCCATGCACGTAGACGACGGCCGGACGCTTGGTCGGTCCGCCGGCCGACTTGAAGAGCTGCATGTGGACGGGCGTGCCGTCGATCGAGGGAATGACGACCTTCTCCGGGACTACCAGCGCGTTGCCGGGAAAATCCCCGGGAATGCGGTCGGCGCCGAGTAGCGTCGGGGTACCGCCGTCGATGGGGAGGACCGCGGGGAGCGGCGGGCGGGTCGGGCCGCTACTGAACAGGGCGATCGTGCGGCCGTCGCCGGTCACCGCCGGGCTCCACTCCAGATCCGTTCCCTTGGTGAGCTGTACCGGGCGCGGCGCGTCGACGGGGACGACGAAGAGATGCCGCCGATCGTCGTCGGCCGGATCGGGTCCGGCATTGGCGTTGTAGACCACCGAGCCGCGGTCCGGCGACATGGTGACAAACTCCACCATGAAGTTGCCGGGGGTGAGGAGGAGCGGGGCGCCACCGGTCGACGCCACCGAATAGAGATGCGGCCAACCGTCGAGATTCGCCACGAAGACCAGGCGCCCTCCGGCTCCCCACGCGAGGTTCGCGCCCCCCTGGGTGTACGGGCGCGAGCCGAGTAGCGTGTGTGGGCTCGACCAGGCCGTGCGCACCTCGCCAGTTGAAACCTTCACGACCTCGATCGACCAGGGATTGGGGTGCTGCTCGAGGAGCGTCTCCGGCGCTCCCCCTGCCCCCGGCTGGCTTACGAAGGCAATCTCGCTCCCGTCTGGCGACCAGACGGGGGAGCTCGCCCGGTCGGTACTGCTCGCGAGCCAGCGCACGGGCGCGTCGGCGCCGGTGAAGAGGCCAAGCAGTGCGTAGCCGCCGGGACGCTCGGAGACGAAGGCGAGTGACTTCCCGTTAGGCGACCAGGCCAGGTCACCGCTCGTGCCGCGCGCGAAGAAGAGCGATTCACTCTTCCCGCCAGGCGAGAGTGGCACCACTGAGACCTGGCCACCGTCGATGTAGGCCACGCGATCCCCGTTGGGATTCACCGCCGGCGCATCGCCGGGGGCCAGCATCCGTCCGCCGCCACCACTCCACGGGACGGTCCAGATCTCGATGCGGGTGCGCTTGGTACCGCTCGCAGGATTGGGCTCGATCCCGCCCGGCGACGGCCAGTTGGAGCCGTGATTGCCGCCGCGCACGAAGACGAGTTGGCTGCCGTCGGCGGTGAAGGTGAGCTGGGTGAGGTCCTGACCGTCATCCTGCGTGAAGGCGGTGAGCTTGCGCGGGGTCCACGCCGGACCCTCGGCGCCCCAGACGTTGCGCGCGCCGTGATCCTCGAGCACCCACGCCATGCGATGGCCGGTGCGGGCGGTCACGAGCTCGGTCGGGAAGGGGAACGTCGTGACCTGGCCGACGGTGAACTGCTGCGCGGCCGCTGGCGCGGCGACGAGCAGAGTCGCCACTCCAACGATGCGCAGCGAGGCGCGGCGTGCCGTAATAGTCTTCATCAGCTTCCTCGGGAGAATGCTCACTCTCTTGCACCTCACGGCCGCTTCACCCGCACCGGCGGCGCCGGCTCGGCCATCTTCTTCTGTGGATTGGCTTGCAGCTGCCGGAGCGCCTCCTGCACCGCGCGCTCCAACTGCGGATCCTTCCCCGCATTCACCTCGGCCGGCGTCATCTCGACCTCGATGTCGGGCGGGACGCCTTTGTTCTCGACGTCCCACTCCCCTTGCGGATTGATGAAGCCGCCGCGCGGGTTGGTCATCGCGCCGCCGTCGATGAGGCGCTGCGTGTCCCAGATCCCCACGAGACCGCCCCAGGTACGTGTCCCGACGAGCGTCCCGACCTTGGCCTCCCTGAACATGAAGGGGAGAAGGTCTCCACCGGAGCCGGCCATCTCATTGATGACCATGACCTTGGGTCCCCAAATCGCGGCTTGCGGGGTGTCGAAGAGCTTGCGGTCGCCGACGGGGTTGTTGAAGTAGCCGAAGCGCTGGCGGCGCAGGATGTCGATGACGTAGTCGGCCGCCGAGCCGCCGCCATTCCAGCGCTCGTCGATCACGGCCCCTTCGCGGTCCTGTTGCGCGAAGAAGTAGCGATTGAAGTAGGTGTAGCCGCCGGTGCCCGTGTTGGGGAGCCATACATACGCGAGTTTGCCGTTGGACAACCGGTCGACGAGGCGTCGGTTGTCCTCGACCCAGGCGCGCGAGCGGAGGGCGTCGTCGCTGGCGACAGGAACGACGGTCACCTCGCGGGCGCCGGTGAGGGTAGGCTGCTGGTTGACGGTGAGGACGACCTGCTTCCCTGCCGTCCCCTCGAACCAGGCGTATGGTTCGCGCGTCGGGCGGAGCTCGACGCCATTCACGGCGAGGAGATAGTCCCCCGTGCGCACGTCGACGCCGGGAGCGCTGAGGGGGGCGCGGAGCTCGGGGTTCCAGTTCTCCCCGGTGAGGATCTTCGTGATGCGATAGCGACCGCCTTCGACCGCGAGGTCGGCCCCTAACATCCCGATGCTGGGGCGATCGAAGTCGGGCATGGCGCCGCCGAAGACGAACGAGTGCCCGACCGACGTCTCACCGCCGATCATGTCCAGGAGGTAGTTCAGGTCATCGCGGTGCCCGACGTCGGCGACCCACGGCGAGTACTTGCGCCAGACCTCGTCCCAGTTGGCGCCGTGGATGTTGGGGACATAGAAGAAGTCGCGCTGGAGGCGCCACCCTTCACGGAAGATCTGCTGCCACTCGGCTTTGGGGTCGAGGTGCATGCGGAGCGCGACGGCGAGCTTCTTGGCGGTCGGCGCGGCGGGCTTGTCGGCGTCGGCCATTTGCCAGTCGCTCCCCTGCCGGTAGAGGAGCTTCTTCCCATCCTCGGAAATCGCGTACGCGCTCGCCCCCGCCGCCAGCTGCACAGGCTTGCGCGTTGTGATGTCGAAGCGCGAGATGGTGAGGCGATTGGGCGCGGGACGACCCGGCGCGGGGGAAATCTGCGACCCCTCGACGAAGATCACCGAGCCCGGCGTCCCGCTGGCGAGCGAGACGTAGCTGCGACTGGGGACGTCGACAGCGAGGATGCGCTGCGAGAAGCCGTCGAAGTCGATGGTGACGTTAGGCGGTGCGGCAGCCGGAGGAGTGGCTGGAGCACCGGCCGGCGCACCTGCGCCTCCCTTCTTCGCCGAGTCGGGTGGCGCGGCCTTCTCCTCATCGCTCTCGGGGAGGAAGGGCGACGGATCGCTCTTCTTGAGCACCGCCAGGTACAACGCGCGCGTGACCGGGTGATCGTACTGCTCCATCTCGAGCCAGCTGGTGTTGAGCCCGAGATCGGTCGAGGCGAGCCAGTAGAGGTATTTCCCGTTGCGATCCCACGTGGGGCTCACCGCATCGGACAAACCATCGGTGACCTGCGTGCTGCGCTTGGTGGCGACTTCATAGACCGAGATGGCGTGCTGCTGCGACGGGAGGCGCTTGGCGTAGGCGATCCAACGCGAGTCGGGGGACCAGGCCGCGTCGATCGTGCGATCGGGGACCATCCACTGGTCGGTATCGACCTTGGTGAGGGCGCCGCTCGCCACGTCGACCATCCACAGGTTGAGGCCGACATCGGTGAAGGCGAGGAGCTTGGAATCGGGGGACCAGCGCGGCGTGAAGTACATCGACGGCTTGCCGAGGTCGATCGTCTTCCGTTCTCCGAGTCCAGTCTGCGGGGCAATGACGAGCTTGTATTCGCCGCTCGCGTCGGAGAACCACGCCACCGACTTCCCGTCGGGGGACCAGGCCGGGGAGCGGTCGGCCGTCCCCGGAGAGTTTGTCAGGTTGCGGACATCCCCCTTGTCGGTGGGAACGGTCCAGATTTCGCCGCGTGACTCGAAGAGCGCGCGCGTTCCGGTCGGGCTCAGCGCGACGTCGCTGATGTCACCGGTCACGTCGCCCCACTGCTCGCGCGCCCATGGGAGGTCGCCATCGATGGTGATGGCGAGCTGCGTGTCCTTGCTCGACGCCGGGTCGTACAGGTGGACGTACCCTCCCACCTCGTACGCGAGCACGCCCCCACCTGCACTCAGCTGTTTGGCATCGAAATCCTTGTAGTGCGTGAGCTGGGTGACCTGCTTCGTCGCCGGCGCGTAGCGATAGAGGTTGACGGCGAAGTCGCGGTCGGAGAGGAAGTAGACGTTGTCGCCTAACCAGACGGGGTCGGAGTCGACGCTGTCGTTATGCGGAAGCTTGGTCTCCGACGAGTTGGCGAGGTTGATGAGGCGGATCGGTTGCGCCTGCCCGCCGCGGTAGTTGCGCCACTCGATGTCCCACGGGGAGACCATCTGGTACGCCACGCTGCTCGCGTCGGGAGAGAGCTGGCCCTTGAAGGCGCGAGGGATGCGGAGCGCTTCGGGGTTCCCCCCTTCGGGGCTTACGGTCCAGAGGCGCGGATACGGGACCGGCGCGGTGCCACGCTCGGAGGCGAAGAGGATGCGCTTCCCGTCGGGGGTCCATCCCTGCACGACGTCGCTGTGCGGGTGCCAGGTGAGTCGCTTGGGCTCTCCTCCGTCGGCCGACACGACGTACACGTCGGGGTTGCCGCCGTATTCGCCGGTGAAGGCGACCCACTTTCCGTCGGGGGAGAAGTGCGGATGCGACTCGACGCCCGGGTGGGAGGTGAGGCGACGAGCGGTGCCGCCGGCGCGCGGGGCGATCCAGAGGTCGCCAGCGTGCGCGACCACGACCTGCGTCGCGCTCGCGTTAGGCTGCCGCAGGAGTCGCGTCCCCTGCGCCGAGGCGTCCGCGCCGAGTGAGGCGACGGCGAGGGCGAGTAACGCGAGCCGCCCTCCCATCGCGTGCACGTCCCGAATGCCGCGCTCGTTCGCTACCGGTCCTGCCTCGTCAGATGCACGCATGCCGTCGCTCGTCCTCGTAGGGGGATCGCCCAATCTGTATACAATTCGCTCCCGGCGCAGCACCCTGGGAGCGAGACGGTCGGCTGAATCGCACCCTGCAACCCCGCATCGCGGCACACGGGTGCCTCCGGCGATCGCGCCGCAGGCGCACTCCCGTCCCCCGTCCCCCGTCTCCCGTCCATTGACCTTTCTCCCATCTCACTACCGATCCCCCGCGATCGCGCACAATCCTGCCCCCACGCTTACCTTCCATTTGTATACAATTTCCGCTCCTCGATTCCCGCCTACCCATGCGCCGATTCTGCCACGCGTCGCTCCCGACGCTCGCCTTCATCGCGCTGTCGACCTCGGCCGGCCTCGCGCAGACTTCTGCCTCCACGACACTCGATTTCCCCCCGGATAGCGTCATCCGGGCACGCCTGGCCGAGCGCGTCGACAACGGCTACGCGGCCTCGATCGTGGTGGGGATGCTCGAGCACGGAAAGGAGCGCTACGTGTCGTACGGGCGATCGAATTTCGACGACACACCGCTCGTCGATCCCGACGCGATCTATGAAATCGGCTCTATCACGAAGGTCTTCACCAACATCCTCCTCGCCGACATGGTGGTGCGCGGCGAGGTGTCACTCGACGACCCCGTATCGAAGTTCCTCCCATCGAGCGTGACCGTCCCGTCGCGCAACGGGAAGGTGATCACCCTGCTCGACCTGGCCACGGCGAGCTCGGGACTTCCTCGCATGCCGCTCAACTTCCATCCCAAGGATCCGAGCAACCCGTTCGCCGACTACACCGTCGCCCAGATGTACGAGTTCCTCTCGTCGTACACGCTCCCGCGCGACCCGGGGGCGCAGTACGAATACTCCAACTTGGGCATGGGATTGTTAGGGCATGCGTTGGCGCTCCGGGCGGGCAAGCCCTACGAGCAGCTGCTGATCGAGCGCGTGCTCAACCCGTTAGGCATGCACGACACTCGCATCACGCTCACGCCGAGCATGGCCAGGCGCTTCGTCGCCGGTCACGATGCCGACATGGAAGCAGTGCCGGCGTGGGACCTCCCCACGCTGGCCGGCGCTGGTGCGCTTCGCTCCTCGGCGCGCGACATGATGAAGTTTGCGCGCGCGGTCACGGCGGCGATGGACGGCAAGGGACCGCTGGCGAAGGCGATCGCGATGTCGATCGAACCGCGGCGCCCCACGACGATTCCGGCGATGCGCATCGCCCTGGCGTGGCACGTGCGCGAAAAGGACGGGAAGCGAATCACCTGGCACAACGGCGGGACGGGCGGCTTCCGCACCTTCTTCGGCATCGACAATGCGTCGCGCAACGCGGTCGTCGTCCTCACGAGCGGTGGCGAGCAGTCCGACGTGCTGGGCTTCACCCTCCTCGACCCCAGCATGCCCGTACCGGCCGTATCGGAGCGTCCGACCGTGAACATCGACCGCGCCGTCCTGCAATCCTACGTTGGCAGGTATCCGCTGGCGCCGACGTTCGTGGCCGACGTTACGCTCGTAGGGGACAAGCTCTTCGTGCAGGCGACGAATCAACCGCGCTTTCGGCTGTGGCCGACGAACGACCACGAGTTCACCCTGCGCGTGGTGCCGGCGACGATCACGTTCGCCCAGGACTCGACCGGCGTGATGACGCTGACGCTCAAACAGAACGGGGGGACGCAGCGGGCGCGGAAGCAGTAGAAGTCGCCAGCGAGGGCACAGCAGACCCGCGTACCTAGCTCCCCAGCAACAGCTTTGACTCGCTCACGAAGTCGAACCAGATGATAAGGTCGTAGTCGAGCGGAAGGAGGATGGTCTCGAAATACGCGTTCGGATTCTCCGGGGAGAAGACCGCTCCGATCGATCGCATCGCCACGGGGCGTCGATCGAGCACGAACGTCCCGCTCTCCCCCGACGTCACCTTGTGTGTGTCGAGGAAGAGGCGGTGCTCGAGCGTGGCGAGGAAGTACGACTCGATGGGGCGCCCCGGCCCCACGCCGCTCACCTGGTGCGCCTGCAGCGCCCCATACGTGCCGTTAGGCAGCGCGGTGATGGCATTGAAGCGCGCGGTGCCGAACGTGAACGCCGCGTTGCGGTAGGCGTCGCCGAGCGCGTCGCCGAGGTGTTGGCCCATCGCCGTCGCTCGCCGGCTCACGTGGGCATTGTGCGCCCAGACGAACAGCTTTGCCTGAGGCTCGCGGGCTGCGATCCAGAGCACGTTGTCGGCCATCACCCGGTCGCGCTCGCGCGAGCCGCCGGCGGCGTAGCTGGTGCGCGCCATGCGCTCCCACTGGCGCGCAAGCGTGATGTACTGGGTGAGCCATGCGGCGTCGTCGGACGAGAGCGACGAACTCCAGCTTCCCACGTGCGCCGCGACGGTATCGGCAAGCTGGGCGAGGAGGAGGGCGCAGCGGTCGCGGATGTGCTGCGGGAGCGCGGCGTACTGGACCAGGTCGAGGTGCCGTGAGCTATCGCGCACGCCGTCGAAGCAGGCGACAGACTCCGCGCCCTGGGCCGCGACCTGCGCATCGGCGCGCGCGAGCATCACCGTGATGCTGTCCATCGCCTCATGCGGGAATTGCATGTCGATGCCATAGAAGCGGAGGCGCGGGGCACCGGCACGCAGGTTGTAGGTGCGCATCCACTGGATGAGGTCGAGCACCTCCTGTGTGTTCCAGGTCCAGAAGTACAGGTTGGCGAGCAGCTTGGCAGGGTCGCCCACTCCTGTCGTCACGTATCGGTCGAGGGCCCGCGCCTCGGGCATCGTGGCTTCGATGAGGAAATGCGTGAAGCCACGCTCCTCCACCAGGTATTCGAAAGCGCGGTGCTTCATGCGGAAGAATTCGCGCGACCCATGTGTTGCCTCGCCGAACGCAGCGACGCGCGCATTTCCGATGATACGCCCCAACTCAGCGAGATCGGCACTCCCCGTCCCCGGCTCGGCGCTGTCGAACGGGCGCGTCGCACCCTTCATCCATTGTGTGGTCAGCTCGAAGACGCTGGTCGAGCCCTCGAAGTCGAGATTCTCGGGAACGTGTCCGAGGCGCGTGTAGTAGGCGATCTGGGCGACGCTATCGCGCCCATCGGGTTCGAAATTCGACGACCCCGTCGTGGGAACCGACGCATCGACGACCTCGAGCGTCATGTCGTCGACGCGGGCGACTCCACCTCCGGAAAGCAGGAGGCCAAAGGTCACGCCGATCGCGTCGTCGGCCACATCGAGAACCACGGATTGGGGCGTCCAGTCGTTGTCCCCGAGGATCGCGCGATTGTATTCGACCATATTGTCGAACGCCGTGGTGCGCGTGGGCGAATCGATGCGCATCCAGAGGCCGGCGCCACGCTCGGTGACCTTGTCGGTGCGTACGTATCCCGAGAGGCGAAGTCGCTTGCCGCGGTATTCGAGTGCGGAGATCGACTGGATGAGTGCGCCGAACGCGCTGCCAGTCGGGGGCACCTCGGCGATGGAACGGACATACCCCGAGCGCCCCGATCGACGGACGCCCAAGTCCACACCGAACTCGTGCAAGTTCGACGCGTAGGCGATCCAGGGGGGATCGATGCTGCGCTGGAAGTTTGGGGCGTCGACCGCGGGCGTCTTGTCCGTCGGATCGGTCGGGTCGCCGCTGCAGGCCGCGAGACCAAGGACAAGCCCGAGCACGCTCCGGATCATGCGACGCGGTGACGAACGCGGCGCTGCGCGGCGATGATGCGACGGTCGCATGGCGGAATCGTTGGGGGAGGCGATGCGCGTGCGAGCCCTACATACGAAATACGGTCGGCGTCCGCATTCGGTTGAGGGGCGAGCCGTACGAGCCGAGACGTCGTGCGCGTTGTTATCGGCGTCGGCGCGTGTTACCCCGATGAGACGCGGATGATCAGGGCGCCTCCCGAATCTCTCCGCCGATCAATCCCAACGACCGCGGCGGCTCCTCGCATAGTTCCGTTCATGCGGTAGGTGGCACTATGGAGGATGTGCAAGGGCCACATCCAGCGTCACGCCTCCGATTCGGCGCTGCTTCCGGTCGATCTCCCCACTAGTCACTCCCTCGATACTCCCCCACCCTCCCCTCCTCACCCGTCGCCGACCGCACCTGGAGCGCCGTCGGCGCCATCCCGCGCTCCACCCACCCCTCGATCGCCTCGTTCAGGTGGGACGGCGCGAGCCCCGGACCGCCCCCGCAGTGCGCCACCCCCGGGAGGAAATACAACCGATAGAAGGCAGGAACGCCGGCACCGAGCTTCGCGACCACGCGATCGTAGTAGTTCCGCGAATCCCACGGACTCACCACCGGGTCGATCAGCCCGTGATACTGGATGAGTCTTCCGCCGGCGGCACGAAAGGCGGACAGATCTGCATCGGTGGCGTCGATTCGCCGAGCGAGCGCGGCGAGCCGTGCGACATCGCGATCGAAGTCGAAAGTTTTCCAATCCCAGCGCGCGTCCCCAAACGCCCAGAAGCGCCAGAAGTTGGCGCGCGCCGGCTGCGACGGATGCACCGGGTCAGCCCAGTAGAGGCTCCACCCCGGCATCGGCATCGCGCCCGGCGCGTAGCTCTCACTCCCAAAGAGCCAGGGCGGATACAACGGCTCGCCAGTGCGGGGGTTGCGCGCGCCGGCATACATGCGGCGCGCCGCCTCCACTTCATCGTTGCTCAGGCAGGTCGTCGTGTCTACTCCAACTGCGCACTGCAGCGACGCGGGGTCGAAATGACAGGAGAAGGGATCTTCGAGATAACCGCGACGCCGCTCCTCGGCTGCCCCGCACGTCGCCAGCACTCCCTCGGTCAGCAGGTGCAGCTTCTCCGGCGCGAGGATCAGCGAGCCATCGGCGCGGTGGTTCGCGACAAACTGCCAGAGGAAGCCGATGTTGAGCCGCGTGCGGTTGTTGCCTGGGGCGCCGGCGACGATCCCGTTGAAGTCCGCGGGATAGCGCTGCGCCTCCATGAGTGCCTGATGCCCGCCGGTAGAGCAGCCGTCGAAGTAGCTCCACTGCGCGGCCTCGCCGTAGTACGCCGCGACCAGCGCCTTCGCCGCAACGATGCTTTCGTGCACGGCGCGGTGTCCCCAGTCGTCGATGCTTTCGGGGCGCCCCACGGCGAACTCCGGATCGTCACCATCGTGACCAGTGTCGGTGCCGAGCGCCGCGTATCCGCCGTTCACCGCGTCGCGCATCCGATCGACGAGGATGGCGCTCGAGTAGCCGCCGTTCCCGAACATCCTGATGCGGTGGTTCCACGCGCGCGCCAGCGGCATCTGCAGCTCGAAGCCGATGCGCGACCCCGGCACCGGCGTCGAGACGCCACGCACTCGGCACATCGCTGCCTGATGGATCGTGCGCGGCTCGCCGTTGGGGATCGGCTTGGAGACGAACTGCATCGTCCTGGACTCGGTGGCTTCGAGCACGACGACGTGGGCGATTTCGAGCTTCACCAGGTCGGCGCAGCTCGACGGCGCCGCTGCGGCATGCGCAACGGACGCAAGCACGATCACGGCGCTCGACGCCGACGCGGCCATGCGTCGTGCATTCATCAAAGGGCCACTCCGGAGTGGTGAGGAAGTGCGCGAACTTCGACGTTCACCCGGCTTCGTGCCGGCAACGTTGTAGCTCCGGTCGACGGTGCGCCACCCGGCTTCGGCGACGCTCCCCTTCCGCGCGACCACGGGGGCTCCACATTCGAGTCGTTTCGCAGTCGGACGCGCGCCTACCCCAGCCACCGAGGCCAGCATGCCCTCCACCTCTCCGACGCTTCGCGGCTTCGCCGCGCGCGTGGCCCTGACCACGACCATCGCTGCCGGCGTCGCGCTCGCCTGCACCGCGCAGGGGGTGGGCCAAGGCGCCCCACCGCCGGCCAACCCCGTGATGCTCAAGCGCATCGCCGAGGCGGTCGACGGAAATCGCACCGGGAAGTTGGTGTACGTGGTGGTGAGTGCCGAGCCGACCTCGCCGGTGCTCGGAGTATTCCCCGATTTCGACAGCGCGCAGGCACTGGCAACGAAAGGCGATGTGAAGGCCTCCGTCTTCGGTCCCTACCAGTCGATTGCTGACAAGAGCGAGGGCTTCATCTCGGCGTGTGTCCATGACCGAAACACGTCGCGCATGCAGTCGGACCGATGCACACCGCCGGTCGAGCGCAACGGCGTCGTCGGGATCCAGCTGGTGCTCGAGCGGAGCGGAGGGACGCGCGACACGATCCCGCTATCTCCCGACGCCGACGCGATCTTCCTCGGCATGGCGGCGATCGACAAGTTTGCGATCCCGTACTACGTGCGCACGATCGGGGTGGCCGACGCCAACACGATGCGCACGGAGTTCGAGCAGCGCTTCACTCCTGGCAGTGCGCCGAAGCCCTAGCGCGTGACAGCGGGCTTGACGTCGGTCGGGAGTTGCAGGGCGCGAGCGACGGCGGGATCGGCAACGAGGGGACGGAACCACGGCGAGCGCATCACGCGATTCCGCGACGACGGCACCTCGCGCAGCGCTTCGGAGAGGAGCTGCACAGCGTTAGGGCGCTCGCCGGCAAGGAGGTGCACGTATGCCTGTGTCTCGAGGAACGGCGGACGATCGTCGCGCCCCGCGCTCCCGTCGCGCACGGCACGGGCGATCGCCAGGGCGCTGTCAGCGCGCCCCGCGCGTGCCGCGACCGCCGCCGCCATGAGCCGGAAGAAGCCCCACTGCGAGGCGAACGTGCCGGTCGAGTCGGATCGCTCGATGTCGCCGATCTGCTTCCACGCGGCTGCGAGATCGCGCGTCGAGCGTCCGGTCCAGCCGAGGAGAATGAGACGGCACGTCGCGAATCGCGCGTCGCCGGCATAGCGTCGCATCCCGAGCGTACACCAGAGATTCGCATCGTCGAACTGTTCGAGCGAGAGCGCGACGAAGAAGCGCTCGTTCACGACCGCCGGGCGCTCGGTGAGATAGGCGTCGGCTTCGAGGGCTCGATCGAGCGCGGTCGCCGCTTCGGCGAATCGCCCATCGAACGACAGGAGTTCGCCGAGCGCGAACCAGCTGCGCGCGTCGTCGGGGCGCTCGGCGAGCGCGGCGCGGAGGTCGCGCTCTCCCTGCACGAGGATCGAGTCCGACGGCGTCGCGCCCGACGTGACGAGCCACTCGCGCGCGAATCCGCGCAGGGCGAGTGCCTCGGGCGCGCCAGCCGACAGCTGCAATGCGCGATCGGCGAACGCGATGGCGGTGCGCACTCGCGCGGGAGGGAGCGTCGCCGCTACCGACCCGGAATCAGGCACGCTTGGCGTGATCGCGAGCGCAAGGCGCAATGCCGTCCATCCGCGCCCGACGATCGGTGCGATCCACTGCGGGTCGATCCGTGCGGCCTGGGCGTAGAGTGAGTCTGCACGCGACAAGAGGTCACGTGCATCGCTGTCACGCGAGACATTCGATGCATCCGCGCCGTCTCGCGAAAGCTCGTCGCCTCGGCGAACGAGTTCCCACGCCGGCGTCGAGCGCGTCGCGGAGCGTTGGGTGCGCAGCCGGATCTCCTCGCCGAGTCGCTGCCGGAGGAATGTGGCGACCTGCGAAACGATCGCCTGTCGCAAGGCGAGCGCTTCGCCGAACGGAACCTCGATGGCCTGGCTTTGCAGCTGCTCCCCACTCGCTGGATCCACGAGGCGCACCGTCGCCCGAAGGACGGCGGGGGACGCACTCACGCTTCCGCCGACCACTGTGCCTACCGACAGCGCTCGCCCGATCGAATCCACCGGAACCGCGGTGTCGCGGAAGGGACGAACGCCGTTGGGTGAGATCACACGTAGCGCGCGCACGGCGCCGAGTTCGTCGATCAGGTCCTCGGTGATGCCGTGTGCGATGCGTGCGAGTCGCGGGTCGTCGCTGAGGTTGTCGAAGTAGAGAACCGCGATGCGTCGCGGATCGATCGTGGAATCGGCACGGGGCGCGGCGAGCGCTGCAGTCGATGGCGATCGGTCTCCACCCTCGATCCAACGCCGAGCAAGGAACGCCACGGCGGCGAGGATGCCTAACGTCGCCAGCGTGAGTGCGCGGCGAGTGCGCAGACCGATTGTCGCGTGAGGCGCAGCAGTGACGGGGGCGATCGGGGCCGGTGCCTCGACGACTGATTCGGCGAGGGCGCGCACGAAGTCGCCCGCGCTCGGAAACCTATCGGCAGCATTCTTGGCCATCGCCCGGGCGAGCACTCCCTGCGTCGCCTCGCGAAGGGCCGGGCGCAGAATGCGAACGTCGGGGATCGGCGCATGCAGGTGCTTGGCGCGCATCCCCTGTGCGGTGACGCCCGGGTAGGGGAGCTCTCCGGTGAGCATCTCGTAGACGACACAGGCCAGCGCATACTGGTCGCTCCGCCCATCGAGTCGCTCACTCGCGGTCGCCTGTTCGGGGCTCATGTACGCCGGCGTTCCGACGACCATCCCGAGCGCCGTCAGTCGTTCGTCGTCGGCGGCGTCGTGCAGGGCGAGCGCGATGCCGAAGTCGGCAACGAGGGCGTGGTGCCCGCTCAGCAGGATGTTCTGCGGCTTTATGTCGCGATGCACGATGCCCATCGCGTGTGCCGCGTCGAGCGCCTCGCCAATGTCCCGAGCGAGCGACAGCGCATGGTCGAGGGCGAGCGCTCCTTCGGTGTCGATGCGCTGTCGCAGCGACTGACCTTCGATGTACGGCATGACATAGAACAGCACGCCGTCCGCCTCGCCCGAATCGATGAGCGACACGACATAGGGATGCCGGAGGCGCGCGACGACCTCGACTTCGCGGAAGAAGCGCGCGCGCTGCGCCCTGTCATCAAGTGAGGTGTGCAGGACCTTGACGGCTACCTCACGCCCATGTCGCACGTCCTTGGCCAGGTAGACCACCGCATTGCCGCCGCGGCCGATCTCACGACCGAAGTCGTAGCGCCCCGCCAATGCACGGGCGACCCGCGGCGCGGCGTCGGAGGATTCTCGCGACTGCTGCGCCTCGACCGACCTAACGAGCGGTTCGGCGAAAGCCGCCGCATCGACGGCGAGGAATCCTTCGTCGTCGCCGACACGAAGGCAGGCGGCGAGCAAGGTGCGTACTCTCGCCAGGCGCTCGGCGACCGAACCGCACTGTTCCTGCAAGAACGCCTCGCGGTCTTCAGGCGGGAGCTGCAGGGCATCGTCGACGAGCTGGAGCAGGGCGCGCTCGTCGCGGACCGCGTCCAACGAATCATCCGGCGCCATGGGCGATCTCAGCGCGAGCCAGGCCCCGGGGGACCGTGCTCCGCCAGGTGCAACAGGAGCCAGCCGCGGGCGCGCACCCAGTCCCTCGTCACGGTGCGCGGCGTCACGCCGAGCAGCTCGGCCGTCTCCCGTTCGGTGAGCCCGCTGAAGAACCGGTATTCGACCACGCGCGCCAGGCGCTCGTCGATCGCCGCGAGGCGAGTCAGCGCGTCGTCGAGCGCGACGAGGAGGTCCGCGCGTTCGGAGAGATCGGCGTCACTCGGCTCGGCGAGCGCCGTCCCCGAGGACTCGAGTGCCGCAAGCGATACAGCGAGTTGCGATCCCTGTCGCTTGGCCGCGTGATGCCGGCGCGCGTAGTCGACAAGGATGCGCCGCATCGCGCGAGAGGCCAGCGCGAAGAACTGCTCCCGATTGCGGAACGCGTCGCCCCGCTCCGACGAGAGCTTGAGATAGGTCTCGTGCACGAGCGCGGTCGTCGACAGCGTGTGTCCGGTCGCCTCGCTGCGCAAACGATGGTGGGCGAGGCGACGCATCTCGTCGTACACCGCTGCGAATCGCCGATCGAGTGCGCCCGCGACCTCGGCGTCCGTGGACGTTGCGTCACGAGCCGAGGGCTCCGACGCCGCCATCATGGGAGTTGCCCGTGCGAAGACGCTGCGCGCCCGTTTCGCGCGCGCCCGGCGGCCGAGTGATCCGCAAATGTCTGCATTTGCCGGAGGATTGCGCGTCTCCTGATGTCGAGCGACCCGCACCACGCCGGGCGAACGTATCCCGTCGAGGAATGCGCGGCAAGCTCGAAGCACCGTCGCGACTCGCGCGACGGCTCACCGTCGCGACTCGCGCGCGGTGGCACAGAGTCAACAACGCATGTGGGACAGGGAGGATGGGACGATGCAACGCATTCTGATGGGATCGATCATGCTGGCGACGCTGACGGCGTGCCAGGACTCCACGACCGCGCCGCTCACACGCGCGCCTTTCGACGGGACGTCGGCGCTGGCGAGCGCCGCAGCCAGTGACGAGGGACCGTCGGCCGCGGCCACCGGCCATCTGTACGCGGTCGTGTCGCAGAGCGGCGTACTGCAGAGCGGTAAAGGGGTCACGCAGGTGCAATGGCTGGGGACCGGGCGTTACGAGGTGACGTTCAACACCAACGTGCGCAGCTGCGGCTTCCAGGCGACGACCAACAACGCCTACAGCCAGGCGCTCGATGTCTTCACCGCGTCGGGGCACCTGAGTGCGCAGGGCGTCTATGTGGAGACGAAGAACCAGGGTGGGGGGCTGACCGACGGTCCGTTCAATCTCGTCGTGACGTGCGGCAATGACGGGATTCCCTTCGCCGCCGTGGGCTACAGCGCGAACTTTCTTCGGGGGTCGGCCGGGACGTCGCTTAGCTACCTCGGTGCAGGTCGATACACCGTCTCATTCCCAACCGCAGTGAACGGCTGCGCCCTGTTGGCCACGGTTGCCGATTCCGGCAACGCGCTGGTGTACAGCCCCTCGTACGTGTACACCGCCACGGGCCCAACCAGCAAGAGCATCTACATCGAGACCAAGAATCCCGGTGGCGGGCTGCAGGACGGCGTTCCGTTCCATGTCGCGGCGGTCTGTCCGAGCGTGGCGAAGACGCGCTTCGCCGTCGTCAAGGTGAATGGCACGTTGAGCCGCGCGAACCCCGGGACCACGTCGACGCTCCTGTCGACCGGGAAGTACCAGATCACGCACAACGTCGTGCTCACCGGTTGCGCGCGCCTGGCGACGCGCGGCTCGGTGGGAACTGGCGTGCCGTTCAACCCCGCGCGCATGGAGATCGCACCGGCGCCGGGTGCGGGCGGAACGGGCGTCTGGGTGCGTGAGCTGGCATTCTTCGGCGCCAACTTCACGAACCAGGCGTTCCACATGGCAGCGGTCTGCTGACGGTCGGCAGCGCCTAACGTACGACCGTCGCCAGGGAGCCAATGCTTCCTGGCGACGCGTCGTGACGCGGTCGAAGCACGCCATGCGAGCGGCCCCTACCCCCGCACCGCCGCCTCGATCGTCGCCACATCGATCTTCTGCATCGTGAGCATCGCCTCGAACGCACGCTTCGCCGCCTCCTTGTCGCTCCCCATCATCGCTCGCGTGAGCGCGCGCGGCGTGATCTGCCACGACACGCCCCACTTGTCCTTGCACCAGCCGCAGGCGCTCTCCTGCCCGCCGTTCTCGACGATCGCATTCCAGTACCTGTCGGTCTCGGCCTGGTCGTCGGTCGCGATCTGGAAGGAGAAGGCTTCGGTCTGCTTGAAGATCGGCCCGCCATTGAGACCGATACACGGAACCCCAAAGACGGTGAACTGCACGGTGAGCACATCACCCGCCTTTCCGGACGGATAGTCGCTCGGAGCGCGGAAGACGTCGGTCACTTCCGAGTCGGGAAAGGTCTCGGCGTAAAAGCGCGCGGCGGCCTCGGCTTCGGTGTCGAACCAGAGACAGACGATATTCTTGGCAACTTCGGCCATGTCGAACTCTCCAAGGTGGTGGATGGCGGCGTCTTGCGCGTCGAGCACGTCGCAACGATCACTCTGACACCATAGACTCGTTGGTGCCGCAAGACTCATCGGTCGACGCGCGAGACATCCGGCAGTACCTCACGCGCGAATCACTCCGAGCAATACCGCCGCAACCACCATCACGAGCGTGAGCACGAACAGGTAGCGTATCGTATAGCGCTGATGATCAGCCAGCTCCACGCCGGCGAGCCCGACCAGCAGAAACGTCGACGGCGTCATCGGGCTCACCGGAAACCCCGTCGTCATCTGCCCGAGGATCGCCGCGCGCCCGACCTCGATGGCCGGCACGCCGCCGTGCTGCGCGATTCCCCCGAGCACGGGGAGGACACCGAAGTAGAACGAGTCGGGATCGAAGAAGAGTGAAAGCGGCATGGACAACACACCGGTAACCAGCGGGAGGTGGTGCGAGGCGCGCCCGGGGAGCAGCTCGGCCCCAGCGTGCGCGAGCGCATCGAGCATCCCGGTTCCGCGCATGATCCCGGTGAACGCCCCCGCCGCGAGGAGAATCGCCACCATTGCGATTGCCGCCGGCGCATGACGATTGATGGCGTCGCGCTGCGCATCGGTGGAGCGCACGTTGACCATGAGCGCGACGATGGTCCCGAGCAGGAAGACGGCGGCGGGCGGGAGGAGCGTGGCGACCATTACGCCCAACACCGCAACGACGGTGAGGACGTTGAACCAATAGCGCGCATCGAGCGGCACCGAGGCCCGATCGTTGGAAAGCTCCACAGCGACTGGGGCGTGCAGCTGGCCGACAGGTGCAACGGAGTGCCGGCTTCCGATCCACCAGGAGAGCACGAGCATCGCTACAACTCCCACGGCGTAGACGGGGATGACCGGAGAGAAGAGCTCCATCACCGGCACGTTGAGCGCCGTCGCGGCCCGAATGGTCGGCCCACCCCACGGAAGCATGTTGCCGACGCCCGACGCCATCGCCACGATGCACGGGAGCATGCGACGGTCCAGCCCGAGCCGATCGTAGACGGGAACGAGCGCCGGCACGACGATGAGAAACGTCGACGCCCCGGAACCATCGAGGTGCGCGATGGTCGTGAGGATCGCGGTGCCTAACGCCACACGCGCCGGGTGATCGCGGGCAAATCGCACGATTCCGTCGACGACCGGTCGAAAGAGCCCCGCGTCCGACAGGATCGAGAAGAAGAGGATCGCAAAGAGGAACATTGCGGCCATCGGCGCCACGGTCCCCATCCCATCCAGCATGAACTTGCCCACACTCCCCCACTTCCCGAGGAGGAGGGCGACGACGAACGGGATGCTCGCCAGAGCCACGAGCGGCGACATCCGCTTGCTGAGAATCGCCGCCAATACCAGCCCGATCGTGGCCAAACCGGCAAATGCAAGCATGTCAGTGCGCGAGGATTCGCTCGGCGGCGCGGTTGAGCAGCGCGCGGAATGTCGCGGTGCGTTCGGCGGTGGCGCCCGCCGTGAGCTCGTGCGTCATGAGTAGTGCCACAATGTGGCGTTTCGGATCGACGTAGAAGTACGTGTTCCCCGAGCCGGACCAGCTCGCGGCGCCGAGCGGGAGCTGGTGCGTCGCGTCGCTCGCCGAGTCGCCCAGGGCGAAGCCGTAGCCGAACGGCGTGGTCTGTGTCCCGAGTCCTGCGATCGTCACCCGTGGCGTGAACATGCTGTCCACGTCAGCTGCCGACAGGTAGGTCTTCCCGTCGAGCGTCCCGCCGTCGGCCAGCATGCGAGCGAAGCGGAGGTAGTCGTTCGCCGTCGCCGCAATGGCACCGCCGCCGTCGAGGAGGCGCGTGCGATCGCGATAGTCCGACGTGGCCGGCGCCTCCATCGGCGCGATCCCGGTTTCGTTCGCCGTATACAGCGTCGTGAAGCGCGGGAGTTGCGTGTCGCTGATGAAGAAGCCGGTGTCCGTCATCCCGAGCGGGGTGAAGAGCATTTCGCCCAGCGCCTGGTCGAGCGTCTTCCCCGTCACGCGTTGGATGACGGCACCGAGTACGGTGGTGGAGTAGCTGTAATGAAAGGGCGGGCCGGGTTGGTGCAGGAGCGGCGCCTTTCCGATACGCTCGACCAGCTGGTCGAGCGAGCGCGCCGGCGGACCGTCCTCCGGCAGTCGCCCGACCGGCGTGTCGCGCATCACGCCGTGCTTGCGGTAGTACTGATGCACCGGCGAGTTGCCGGTGAAGTGGTAGACGATGCCCGAAGTGTGGGTGAGAAGGTCGCGAATGGTGATCGGGCGCCTAACGGGTTCGGTCACCATGTCGTCGACCGTCCCCGAGACGTACACGCGCATGTCGTGGAACTCGGGGAGATACTGCTCTGCCGGATCGTCGAGCGCGAGCTTCCCCTGCTCCATCAGCATCATGATCGCGACGCTGGTGATGGGCTTGGACATCGAGTAGAGACGGAAGATCGCGTCCTCGGGAAGCGGCACCTGCTGCTCGGCGTCGAGCCAGCCGACGGTCTCGCGGGCGAGTACGCTGTCGTTGCGCACGATCACCGCGGTGGCGCCGGGAAGCTGATGCGTATCGACGAGCGCCTGCAGGTCGGCGCGGAGTGCGCTGTCGCCGCGCGTTGCGGCTGACGGCGGAGATTTCGACGAATCGCAGGCCGCCAGCAGCGAGACCACGCCGAGCAGCATCGCCCCGACTCGTATCCGTGTCATGGCGCTCGCTCCGCATCACTCGGCGTTCCCACGACGCCGGTCGATACGAGCACCTCGATGTCCTCGGCGCCGTACCCCAGTTCCGTGAGGAGCGTGCGAGTGTCGCCGCCCAACTGCGGGGCGGGAATGTCGTCCGCGACTTCTCCACTCCGGAATGGCGAGCGCACGTTCACCACGCGCCCTTCGGTCGGGTGATCCATCTCCACGAACATTCCCACGTCGGCCAAATGCGGGTCGTCCAGGACATCCTCGAGCGAATTCACCGGCGCGCAGGGAATGTCGCGCTCGCCGAGCAGGGCAAGCCACTCGTTCGAGGTGCGTGCGGGGAGCGCCGCCTCGATGGTCGCGTAGAGCATGTCGATGTTGCGGCTCCGTTCCACCGGATCGGTCACGCGCGGGTCGGCCGCCAGGTCGTCGCGCCCGATGAGCGTGAGGAAGCGCGTCCACTGCTGGGTGTTGTAGGGGAGGATCCCGATGAATCCGTCGGCGGTGCGGTGCGGCTTGCGATAGGGCGAGAGCAGCCGGTCGTACCCGGTCTTGCCTAACGGCGGGACGAAGGTCCGCCCCGCCAGCTGCTCGGCCATGAGAAACGAGACCATCGACTCGAACATCGGCGCCTCGACGCAGGTGGCCTCGCCCGTGCGGTCGCGCGCGGCCAGTGCCGCCAGCGCCCCCACCGTCAGGTGCAATCCGCCCACCTTGTCGGCGACGATCGTCGAGAGGTAGCGCGGTTCGCCGGTCGCGAGGGCGTTGATCGCGGCGACGCCGGAGCGGGCCTGGATGGTGTCGTCGTAGGCGGGGAGATCCTCGTCGCGCCCGCCGACGCCAAACCCGGCGGTGAAGCAGTAGGCGATGCGCGGATTGATCCCCTTGAGGCGCTCGAAGCCGATCCCCAGCCGGTCGGCCGATGCAGCGCGCATGTTGTGAATCACCACGTCGGCGCTGGCCACCAGGCGATCGATCACCGTCCTCCCTTCCGGGCGGCGCATGTCGATCGCCAGCGAGCGCTTGTTGCGATTCAAGTTCAGGTACCCGGCCCCCATTTCGGCGTGATGGCCGGGGCGCACCGCGCGAAAGACGTCGCCGGCGAGCGGCTCGATCTTGATGACGTCGGCGCCGAGGTCGCCGAGCATCTGCCCCGCGTACGGGCCGAGGACAACGGTGGTGAAGTCGAGCACGCGAACGCCGGTCAGGAGGGAGAGCACTCGGCGCCCTCACGCAGGTACGGGTGATGGCGTACACATGGAGCGCGCGTGGTGGAAGGGTACATCGCCACGTCCCTCACGCCACCCACGTCTCCCCAAACAACCGCAGCCAATTCCCCCCGATCACCTTCGCGATCCGCGCACTCCCATGCCCACGCCCCGCCATCCCCTCGGCTATCAGCTCCAGGCGCCGGTCGTTGTTGAGCTCCGGTACGGTGAACAGGATGTCGGGATCTTCGTTAGGCGCGGCGATCCCCCTGGCGATGCGGCCGGCGACGAACTCGCGGTGCCGCGTCACGTACTCTCCCGAGCCATCGATCGGCGTGGTGGAGAGGTCGCTCCCGATACCTACATGGTCTTCACCGCACACGTTGATGGCGTGCTCGATGTGGTCGAGGACGTCGTTGCGCGTGGGGACGCGCCCGGGTGACAGGACGGGCATGAGGTAGATCCCGATCACTCCCCCCTTCTGCGACAGCGCGCGCAACTCGGCGTCGTCCTTGGAGCGCGGGTGACGGGCGACGGCGTTGCAGCCGCTATGCGTGATCGCCACCGGTAACTTCGAGACCGCGATCCCCTCGGCGGTGGTCTTCTGCCCGCAGTGGCTGAGATCGACCAGCATCCCGACCTCGTTCATGCGCTCGACCACGGCACGACCGAGGCGCGACAAACCGCCGTTAGCCGGCTCGAGGCAACCGTCGCCCACGAGGTTGCGCACGTTGTAGGTGAGCTGCGTGACGCGGACGCCCAGGTTACGAAAGAGCTCGACGTTCACGATGCGCCCCTCGAAGGGAACGGTGTCCTGGAAGCCCAGGACGATGCCGAGCCGCCCCGTCGCCTTGGCGTCGGCGATGTCGGCGACGGTGCGCACCTGGCGAAATGCCTTGGGACGCTGCTCGATGCGCGTCATCCAGCGCGCGATGTTCTCGACCGTGTCGTCGAAGCCGCTGCTGCTGACGGTGAGGTTCACCGCGGTGAGCCCTGAGTGCACCGCATGCCCCACCATCACGTCGTCGAGCGGCGGATTGAGTGGGTAGTTGAAGTAGCCCGGGCTAGCGAGGAAGTCGATCACGGTCGCCTTGTCGTAGCCGGGCCAGCTCGCGGCCGCCGCCTCTACCGCCGTGGCGTCGGGGTGAGATGCGTCGAGATGGGCGAGCGCGCCGCCGCCTGCGGCTACCATCGCGGCGGCGCTGGCGACGAACGTGCGGCGATCGATAGTTCCGTGCGGGTCGTGGTGGTTCACCGTGTTCCTCGGTTCGGTGGCAGACAGATCGGAGAACATGCGCCCTGGACGCCCAATCCGTGAGAAGGCCGCGAACGCAAATGTGCGTCGAACTTTTCGCCCGCGACATGCATCATGGAGTCATGCGTCCTTCCGTGCCGATTCTCGAGAATCCGAGCGACGCTGAGCTCCTCGCCGAATTCCGGAGTGGAGCGGCCACCGCATTGGGGACATTGCTCGAACGTCACCTTCCGGGATTGCGGGCGAGCGCGATCCGGCGACTCGGCTTTCGCGCGGACGCTGATGACGCGGTGCAGGAGACGTGTCTCATTGCGCTCACCCGAATCGGCGACGTGCGCAGTCCCGACGCGATCGTCGGTTGGCTCCACACAGTTCTCGCTCGCGTCTGCCTGCAAATGCAGCGGAAAGGTCGTCGTGAGGTGCGGGAACCCCTTCGCGACGCCGCGCTTCTCGCCGTCGAGAGCGACGTGGAGTCTCGCGTCGAACGCCGAGAACTTCGCGAGTGGATCTGGCGAGCGCTGGACGAGCTCTCCGAGCCGCTCCGCATCACGACGCTCCTTCGGTACTTCGGGAGCTACGACTCGTACGAGGACCTGGCGGCCATACTCGGAGTGCCCGTCGGTACGATTCGAAGCCGAATCGCCGAGGCACGCGCGCGTCTCGCCACTTCGCTGCTCGCCACCGCCGCAGCGACCGACGACGCTGCGCGCATTGCCGCCGAGGGTAAGAGGCGCTTGTGGACGGAAGCGTTCGACGGGATCTATCGCCGCGGGGACAGCACGGAATTCATCACGCACTTCCGCCCCGACTTGCTGGTGGGGTGGTCGACCTCGCAACCGCTGCGGGGGCGAGACCGGCTCGCCAGGGAGATCGAATCGGACATCGACGCGGGAGTGCACTTGGAGGTGCAACGCATCATCGCCAATCGGTCGATCGTCGTCGTCGAAGGGCGGTTCAGGAACCCGGTCGAGAATCCCACACACTGCCCGCCCGGGATCGCGATGGTGCTGTCGCATCGCGCGGAACGCGCCGAGGAGATTCGCTTGCACCTGGCGCCTCGCCCGCCCCGCACCGACGACACGTAGCGAACTTTTTCGCTCACCGTTCTCTCTTGTTCACATCCTTCAACGGAGAACGCGAGATGCCAGTGGTATTTGGAGAGACGGTGAACAGTGTGGAAGCAATCGTTGCTGCGTTCCGCCGACACGGTGACGATGTCCGCGGAACGTATCGCGCCCACTACCGATTCGATCGCGACAGCGTCGATCCGTACAGCGGGGTTCGACTCGAGCGCCCTGCAAGCCTCGTGAACAATCCCCCCGACGTGACGTACCCGTGGGAACAGGTCTTCGTCGCCGCCGCCGCATGCGCGGGATCGGACTACCCGATGCTCGCCGCTCACCTCGGAATCGCCATCGACTCGATTTCGTTTGTCGTCGAGGGCGACTTCGATCCTCGTGACGAGTTCGACGGACTCGATGGGTTCGCCGCGCCGGCGGAGTCGCGCCACTGCTTCCTGTCGCTGCACCTCCGCACGACGCTCGTCTCGACAGAAGCGCCAAACGTTCTCGCGCGCCTTCATGAGCGCGTCCTGGCGAACAACATGGTGCTCGGTGCGCTGCGCGGCATTCCGACAACCAACGAGCTGCAGATCGAGACGCCCGCCGTGGCAGCGGCCGCTGGTTGAACGCGGCCATGTGAGAGGGAGGGAGTAGGGAGACACCGATGTGCCTCGCGATCGCGCGGGCGCGCGACGATCGCGGCGCTGTATCGACTCCCCCTACTCTCCCCTGAGCGCCAGCGCCGGATCCACGTGCGCCGCGCGCCACGTTGGCGCCAGGCTCGCCACTACCGCAATCGTCACCAGCATCGCCGAGACCGCGGCCAACACGAGCGGGTCGCGCGGTTGCACCTGATACAAGAGCGCCCCCAGCACGCGCGTGGTGGCGAGCGCGCCGCCAACTCCCAGCGCGACGCCGACGAGTGCCAGCACGAGCGACTGCCCCACCACCAGCCTCGCCACCTGCGTCGTCCGCGCACCGAGCGCCATGCGGATCCCGATCTCGCCGAGCCGATGGCCGACCACGTAGGAGATCACGGCATAGAGTCCAACTGCGCTGAGCAGGACCGCGATCGCCGCCGCCGCCGCGAGCAGGTACAGCGTAAAGGTGCGATTGGCCATCGATGCGGCGACGACATCGGAGAGCGCCCGCGCGTCGGTCACCGGGACCTGCGGATCGAGGCGCCCCACTTCACGCTGCACGAGCGGGAAGAGGTCGGCCGGTGCGAGCCCGGGAGCGCGCACCACCAGGCTCACGTTGCGCGCGAGCCACTGCAGGTCACCCCCCGGGACGGGAACGAGCGGGAAGAAGACGGCCTGCATCTGCGGCGCATCCACGCCAGCGTCATAGAGTTTGTCGACGACCCCTGTCACGCGGAACCAGCCGCTATCGACGCTGCAACACCGGATCGTGCGCCCGAGCGGATTCTCCCCCGGCCACAACACCTCGGCGAGTGCGCTGGTCACCACGGCACCGGCCGAGGCGCGATGCAGGTCGTCCCAGGTGCTGGCAGCGCCCCGTACCGGGATGCGCATCGCCTCGAAGTAGCCGGGCGCCACCTGCAGCGTGGTCACGCACTGCTCGTTGCGACCGGTTGCACCGGGCTGGTTGGTCACGACCCCGGTGCACCCGGTTCGCCCGGTGAGCGGGAGCTGCTCGACGAGGCTCGCGTCCTGCACACCTGGGATCCCGCGCACAGCAGCCACGAGCTGCTCATGGAAGTCGCTCACCCGCTGCACGTTGTCGTAGCGCGCCGAGGGGAGCGCGACTTCCATCGTCGTCACCCCGTCAGCCACAAAGCCCGGGTTCACCGCGCGCAGCTTCTGGAAGGAACGCAGCATCAACCCGGCGCCGGCCAGCAGCACGACCGCGAGCGCCACCTGCGCCACGACCAGCGCCCCGCGCACCCCCACCTGCCGCCGCGTGAGCGTGAGCCCGCGCGACGCGTCGCGGAGCGCGGCGTGATCCTGTTCCCCGCGCGTGGCGCGGGCGGTGAGGACGCCAAGGACGAGTCCCAGTACCATCGACAGCGACAGCATCAGCATGGCCGTTCCAACACCGACGTGCAGCTCGGCGAGGCGAGGTATTCCCTGCGGCGCGAGCCACGCGAGCGCGCCGAGCGCGAGGCGGGCGAGCACGAAGGCGACGAGTCCGGCGACGACTGTCACCAGCACCGCATCCGTCACGTGCAACGCGAGCAGGTCGCCGCGACGGGCGCCTAACGCCGAACGCACCAGCACCTCGCGCCTCCGCCCGTCGGCGCGCACGAGGAGGAGGTTGGCGACGTTGGCCAGCGCCACCACGAGCACGAGGAGGACGCCGGCCAGGAGGATCCAGAGCGTGCGCATTGATCCAGTGATTCGGGTATGCGGAAGGGAAGACCTCTTCCATGCGCGGGACCAGCGGCGCGATGTCGCGCTCCGCAGACTCGGCGGTGTACCCCGGGCGCAGGAGCGCGACGGCCGCGCGCACGTGGTTGTTCTGCGCCGCGGCCGCCGGGTCGACGTAGTCCGGGAGCCAGAGATCGACGGGTCCTTCCGGTAGCTGCGCAGTCGGCGGGGCTATGCCAACGACCGACAGCGAGAGCCCCTCGACGTCGATGCTCCGCCCGACGATCGTGCGATCGCCGCCGAAGCGCCGGCTCCAGAGTGCATGCGAGAGGACGACGCTTGCCGGCGTGCGTTCGAGATTGTCGGCCGGGGTGAGCACGCGCCCCAACTCGGGGACGATGCCCAGCACGTCGAATATTCCGGCGCTCACCACTGCGGTGCGTACGCGCTCCGAGTACTGGGAAGCGCCGTCACCGATCAGGGTCGCCTCGTTCCGCCGGTACAGCGCCATGTCCTCGATGGAGCGCGCATTCTCCTTGTAGTAGAAGAGCTGATGCCGCGCGATTCCCCACGTGTCGTCGAGCTTGGGCATGGGCGACGAGAGCGCCACGAGACGGTCGGCGCGGGGGAACGGAAGCGCGCGCAGCACGATCGTGTCGAGCAACGTGTAGATCGCCACGGTCGACGCGAGGCCGAGCGCGAGCGTGACCACGGCGGGGAACGTGAAGCCGGGCTGACGGAGCAACACGCGCAGTGCGTGGCGCATGCGAGTAATGGCATTCGCCAGCCACTCGCCGCGGGCACGGCGCTGGTCCATGCGGCGATCGATCACCTGCAGCGACTGGCGCACGGCGCGCACATCGCCAAACTCGGCGAGCGCTCGCGTTCTCGCTTCATGATCGCCGATGCCTTCCGCCCGCAGCGCCTCGATGCGCTCTGCAAGGTGAAACGACAACTCGTCGTCGATGTCGGCATCGGTGTCGGGGCGGAGGAATCGCAGATAGCGACGCCAGAACGGGGAGCGCGAGTCGGAGTCCATAGATCAGCGACGACGCGTCAGGTGGGCGAGGGAGTGGGGGCGGCGTTCATCACCTTGGCCACCGCGGCGACGTACTGCTCCCACGACGCCGACTCGGCGCGCAGCGCCTTGCGCCCTGCTGCCGTGAGTTGGTAGAACTTGGCGCGTTTCCCGCGGTCGGAAAGTCCCCACGACGAGGAGATCCACCCGCGCTCCTCCATGCGGTGCAGCGAGGTGTAGAGCGCCCCGTCGAGGATGCGGAAGCTCCCGTCGGAACCCTCACGAATGAAGCGCGCGACGGCGTAGCCGTGCATCGTCCCCCACGACAGCGCGCGGAGGATGAGGACGTCGAGCGTCCCCTGCAGCAGGTCGAGTTCGGGTTGGGCCATGCCCGATCATACCCTCAACATCTGATTGAATCAAGTGTTGAGGGAATGACCGGGAGTTTCAGGGATAGAACACCTCGAGCTCGGGCGACTCGTTCAACCGCTCCTGCATCGGCTGGTGGTACACGACCGTACGGTCCGGCACCGATCGCGTGAGCCAGACGTTTCCCCCCACCACACTCTTCGCCCCGACCACGGTTCGTCCCCCGAGCACCGTGGCATTGGCGTACAGCACCGCGTCGTCGCCGATCGTCGGGTGCCGCTTGGCGCTCGCCAACCCCTTCTCCACCGACAGGGCGCCTAACGTGACGCCCTGATACATGCGCACCCGCACGCCGACGTGTGCCGTCTCGCCGATCACGATTCCCGTCCCGTGGTCGATGGCGAACGGGACGCCGATCGTGGCGCCGGGATGGATGTCGATCCCGGTGCGCTGGTGCGCGTGCTCGGTGATCAGACGCGGAAGAAGCCGCACGCCGAGCGATTGCACGCGGTGCGCGAGGCGATAGCTCGCGGTGGCGAGGAAGCCGGGATACGCGAGGATCACCTCATCGACCGACATTGCCGCCGGGTCCGAATCGACGATGAACTGCGCATCGGCCATGAGGTCGCTGCGGAGCTTTGGAAGCGCGGCGACCAACGTTTCCGCTGCCCGATCGCTCGCCGACGTTCCGAAGTCGGCGAAGAGCGCCGCAGACTCCTCGGCGAAGCGCGTCACCTCGGCGCGCATGCGCGCGAGCCCGCCGTCGAGCTGGTTGGCGAAGTGCGGAAAGAGGAGATCGAGTGCCGACTCGGTGAAGTCGGCCGCGCGTTGCGTGGCGCGCAGGGGGAGCTTGTACGTCGCGCGCGCGCTGCAGAGCGATGAGAGCCAGGCGTCGTCGGGGAGCGCGAAAGTCGAATCGTTCGGAGCCATCGTTCGAGGGGCGAGGGGTCGGAAGGATGTATCCGTCATCCCCGGTGAAGGGTCCGGAAGGCGCACCCGCTGTGCGCGGGAACTCATCTCATGAACAGTCGCCGCCTTCCAGCTGGCATTGGGCGCCGGCGCGACCGAACGCGGGGTGCAAGCTGACCTGAACTACTCGAAGCCGAGCCGTTTGCGGAGTGGTTCGAGCGACTCGCGCTGGACGGTCGACGACGCGGACCAGACGCGCCAGAAGGTGGTTTGCACGTCGAAGGGGACGTTCGTCTCCAGCTGCTCGAAGAGGTCGAGCAGCCCTTCCACGTCGGCGAGCGCGTGGGCGAGATCGCCGCTCGCCAATCGCCCGACTGCACGCTCGAGCGCCGTGCCGACGAGTTGGCGGAGCGACACTTCTCCCATCGCCAGCTGTTCCAATTCCTCGCTCGTGAGGACACGCGGGAGGAGCGCGCGACGGAGCGCGCGACGCACGGCGCGGCGCGGACGCTCGGGGAAGTCGTGGAGCGGGACGCGCCAGCGCTCCCCCCCTTCCTCCTCGAGCGCGGTGACTTCGCAGGTGATATCGTGCACCGACTGTTCGATCACCGAGACACGGAAGTGTCGCGACGTCCCGGTGTCGCGCGCCGTGACGACGACCTCGTCGCCGTGCACCTCGGCGGCAACCGCAGCGGCGACGAGTTCTTCATTGAGGGCGATGCCGAGTGCGGCGAGCGCGCCAGCGGCGGCCGCGGTGCGCGCCGCGGCATCAGGGCCCGCGCGCAGCCGGTCGAAAACATCGGCTCCCGTGCCGGTCGCCTGATCGTTGCTCGCCGCCAGCCGCAACGTGTCGCGCAGCGATGCCGCCAGGCGATCCTCCTCACCGCTGAGGGCGATCGCCCGCGCCGCGTACTTGAGCACCTGTTGCGGCTCGATCCCGCCGATATCGTCGAAGAACCAGGCGCACGAAGTGAACATCCGCAGCGCGTCGCGCTCCATTTCCAGCAATTCGGCGAGTCGCTGTTGGGACTTCGGGGGCGTGCCCGGGGGCATCGATGCGACGGCGAAGGCGTGGCGCGCGTCGGCTCCCCGACCGACGGCGGCGCCGTATGCATCGCGCGTGCTCCAGACATCGCCCATGAGCGGACCGCCATCTCGCTCGAAGATCGCGTGCAGCTCGGTGGCGAGCGCGGCGAGCCCGTCGCGGAGCGGCGTGCGCCAGGCCTGGCTCGGGTAGCGTCCGCCGTCGCTCCGGCAGCCGCAATCCGATCGCCAGCGCTCGACGCCGTGCGCACAGCTCCACGCCGTCGGGGCGACCAGCTCCACGTCGTGCGTAGCGGGGTGACGCGCGAGGAACGAGGCGTAGTTCTCCACCATGGCGCCGTTCGGCGGGAGGAGCTCGAAGACGCGCGCCAGCGCCATCTCGGCGAACTTGTGGTGATGGCCGTAGGTCTCGCCGTCGGTGGCCATCGAGACGAGCTGGGGGAGTGGCGTCGGCTCGGCGCCCTTGCCCGGTCGCGCTGTTGCAGCTGTCGGTGGTTCGCCAGTGGTAGTTGCAGCTGCCGGCGCCGGCACCGCGGGTTGCGCGTCGGCGGGTACCGCGAGGATCTCGCGCGCCCACGCGCTCGCGTCGCGCACGAGGCCGCCGAAGGCGATCCCGTGCGAGAGGTCGCCGTGGTAGGTGCAAAGCGCGATGGTACGCCCGTTCTTGGTGGTGTAGCGCCCGGGAAGCCCGTTGGGCGGGCGCTGTTGCACCTGGTACGGCGCGAGGATGGTGAAGCGAATCCCCTCCTGCGCGAGCACGTCGAGCGTCTCGTCGTCGACCGCGGTCTCGGGGAGCCAGAACCCCTCGGGGTCGCGCCCGAAGCGTCGATTGAAGTCGGCGATCCCCCAGCGCACCTCGGTCACCTTGTCGCGGCGCGAGGCGAGGGGGAGGATCACGTGGTGATACGGATGCGCGACGGCGTTCCCGTGCCCCCCTAAGCGCTCACAGCTGGTACGATCGGCCTCGAGGATGGCGCGATAGACGTCGGGCGAGTGCGCTTCGAGCCACGTGCACAACGTCGGCCCCACGTTGAACGAGAGGTGCTCGAGCGTGTTGACGATGCGCGCAATGTGCCCGTGCCCGCCTGTCACCCGCGCCGCGACGACGGCGCGGTAGCACTCGCGATCGATGCGCTCGTTCCAGTCGTGATACGGCGCCGCCGAGACCTCGGCCTCGATCTCGTCGAAGAACGGATGCTCGCGCGGCGGCTGGTAGAAGTGGGCGTGTATGACGACTGAACGCATGATGCCAATAGGGGACAGCGAATGCTCGGCGAACGCGCGCCGAGTCGTGCGTTAGGGCGGACTATCGGTGGCGGCTACAGTTTCCAGCGCGGCCAGTGCATGGCGCGGCGATAGAGCTCACGATACTTGAGCTCAGAGCGCTCCCACCCGAAGTCGCGCGCCATCGCCTCCCGCACCATCGACGTCCATACCTGCGGGTGCCGGTAGTGGTCGATCGCCCGCGCGCAGGCCTGGATGAAGTCTGCCTGCGTGTAGTCGTCGAAGAGGAAGCCGGTGACGTTGTCCTCGATGGTGTCGGCGAGCCCGCCGACCTTGCGCGCCACCGGGAGCGTCCCGTAGCGCTGCGCGCGCATCTGCGTGAGGCCGCACGGCTCGTACTGCGACGGCATGACGATCATGTCGGCACCGGCGAGGAGACGGTGCTCCTGCTCCACCGTGAAGTTGGTCTGCACGCCGATGCGCCCGGGAACGAGTTCGCCCAATTCCTCGAGGATGTCGACGTAGCGCTTCTCTCCCTGTCCCAGGAAGATGAATTGGGCGTCGAGCGAGAGGAATCGTGGGCTCCCGAGGATGAGGTCGAGCCCCTTTTGCGCAACCATGCGCGCACTCATCCCGATGACCGGCGTTCCCGGCTTTTCCGGGAGGCCAAATATCCGCTGCAGGGCGGCCTTGTTCTGCTTCTTGGGCGAGAGCCGCGCGCGCGAGAAGTTCTCGGCGATGAGCGGATCGGTCGCGGGGTTCCACGTCGCGTTGTCGATCCCGTTGAGGATCCCCACGAACTTCTCGCGCATGGCGATGAAGTGGTCGTGCAGCCCGAAGCCGCCGGCGGCGGTGCGCAACTCGTGCGCGTGCGTGGGGCTCACCGTCGTCACCGCGTCGGCGCACGACATCCCACCCTTGAGCATGTTCATCTTCCCGTACCACTCGAACATGTGGTGGTTGTAGAAGATGGAGGGGAGCCCGACCTCGCCCATCGACGACGGGGCGAAGTGCCCCTGGAAGCCGGCGTTATGCACCGTGATCACGGTCCACACCTGCCGATAGAAGTCGCTCCCGATCTCGTAGGCGCGCAGGTAGGCGGGGGCGAGCGCGGTGTGCCAGTCGTGGCAGTGCATCATCACCGGCGCATTCGCGATGCGGCGCAGTGCATTGAGCGCGGCGAGCGCGAAGTACGCCCAGCGGCTATCGTTGTCGCCGTAGTCGCCGTTGGCGTCGCCGTACAATCCGTCGCGCCCGAAGTAATACTCGTTGTCGATGAAATAGACGCGCGGGATATCGGTGCGTGCGGCGAGCGCGGCCGACTCATGGATTCGCGCGTACTCGGCGCGCGGTCCCACCTGCACGGTGAACGGCTCGCCGACCGGGACGAAGTCGCTCACGACGTCGTGCACCTGCTTGTACAGCGGCATGATGATCGCGACGTCGAGCCCCGCCCCGCGCTGGCACTTGGCGAGGTTGGCCACCGCCTCCCCTAACCCGCCGGTGCGGGCGAAGGGGGCGAGTTCGGCCACCACGTGCACGACGGTGGTGGGGTGACCGCCGGGGGCGATCAGGGGATAGCTGCGCGGCGCCGGCGCCGGCGTCGCACGTTCTTCAGCAGTCGTGGTGGGCGACGCGCCCTCCCCTTCGCCGGGCGCGTTCCCACTCTCGTCCAAAGCCGCCTTGCGGGTCCGACGCTTCGTCGTCGTCGCCGTACTCCGCTTGCGCGCTACCATGCCCTACCTCATCCGATCGGAGGGTCGTCGCCGGCGAGCTCGCCGCGCATCGCCGACGAGTAGTACAGGTTGGCGTAGTTCTGCAACATCCGTCGCGACGTGAAGTGCTGTCCCGCCACCCGAATCGCGTGCTTCATCTTCTGGATCCAGCCATGCGGGATCCCGCGCTCGTCGGTCGAATAGTAGAGCGGGATCACCTGCTCCTCGAGCAACGTGTAGAAGCGATCCGCATCCCACTCGTCAGGCGTGGCGCGTGACGCGGCCTGCGGAATCGCCCAGCCGTTGAGTCCATCGTATCCCTCGTGCCACCAGCCGTCGAGGGTCGAGAGCTGCGGGACGCCGTTGAGCGCCGCCTTCATCCCGCTCGTGCCGCTCGCTTCCATCGGGACGCGCGGGAGGTTGAGCCACAGGTCGACGCCCTGCACGAGGCGGTGCGCCAGGTGCAAGTCGTAGTCCTCGATGAAGGCCACGCGCCCCTCGAGCTTGGGATCGCGCGTGTAGCCGTAGACCGTCTTGAGGACTTCCTTCCCCGGGGTGTCGGCGGGGTGCGCCTTGCCGGCGAAGATGATCTGCACCGGGCGCGAGTTGTTCACGAGGAGCGCGCGCAGTCGCTCGATGTCGGAGAAGATGAGATCTGCGCGCTTGTAGGTGGCGAAGCGGCGTGCGAAGCCGATGGTGAGCGCGTTGGGATTGAGAAGCGTCCCGGCGCCCACCACGTGCGTCGCCTCCTTCCAGTGACGAGCCCAACGACGACGTGCCTGCTCGCGCACGAAGTTCATCAGGTCGGTCTTGAGCTCGAGGTGCGTATGCCAGAGGCGCACGTCGTCGAGTTCGAGCATCTCCTGCCAGAGCGCGGGATCCTCGAGGCGGCTCCCCCAGTCGTTGCCGAAGTGATGGTCGAGAAGCTCCATCATCTCGCGCGACATCCAGGTGGCCTTGTGCACGCCGTTGGTCACGTGCCCGATCGGCACCTGGTCCACGTCGCGGTCGGGCCAGAGCGGCGACCAGATCTGGCGCGAGACTTCGCCGTGCTTGCGCGCCACGCCATTCACGTAGCGCGAGAGGCGGAGCGCGCAGACCGTCATGTGGAAGCGCCCCTGCTCCTCGGTCGGATGCTCGCCGATGCCGAGGAATTGCTCGCGCGTGATCCCCATCCCCTCCCACACCGGGCCGGAGCACTGCTCCACCTGGTCGAAGGAGAAGGTGTCGTGCCCCGCGGGGACCGGCGTGTGCGTAGTGAAGACGCTCGACGAGCGCACCTTCTGCTTCGCCCCTTCGAAGCTCAGCCCTTCGTCGATGTACTCTCGCAGTCGCTCGACGTGCATGAAGGCAGCGTGCCCTTCGTTGGCGTGCCACGCCGTCGGGGCAATCCCCAGCGCTCGCAGGATACGCACCCCGCCCACGCCCAGGAGCCACTCCTGACGAAGGCGGACGTCGGGCCCGCCGGCGTAGAGCTTCGACGTGAGATCCCGATCGGCGGGATCGTTCTGCTCGAGGTTGGAGTCGATCAGATAGACGGGGACACGCCCGACGTTCATGCGCCAGGCGGCGAGACAGATATCGCGGCCGAAGGTGCGAACCTTCGCGAGACACGGGTCGCGCCCCGGGAGGATGACCTGCTCGAGCGGCGTGTTGGCGACATCGAACTGCTCGTCCGAATCCTCCTGCCACCCGTCGAGGCGGAGCTTCTGGTCGAAGTAGCCGCGGGTGTAATAGAGTCCGATCCCGACGAGCGGGATCCCCAAGTCCGACGACGACTTGCAGTGATCGCCAGCCAGCACCCCCAGCCCCCCGGAGTAAATGGGGACGGAGTTGTGCAGCCCGAACTCGGCGCAGAAGTAGGCGACCGTTCCCCCGGCGACGTCGGCATGGTGCGACGTGAACCAGGTGTGATCGAACGAGCGCTCGCGCTCGTATTCGGTCATGACCCGGTCGTACAGGTCGAGAAAGCGCGGATCGCGCGAGAGTTCGCTCAGGCGTTCGGGGGCTGCGCGGCGCAGGATCGCGAGCGGGTTGTGCCGCGTGAGGTGCCAGAGCGGCTCATCGATCATAGCGAAGAGCTGGCGCGCATTGCGGCTCCAGCTCCACGACAGGTTGGTTGCGACCGGGCCGAGCCCTTCGATGCGCTCGGGGAGGTAGGGGATCTTTATGCGATCGACAGACATGGGGGGGCAAACTAATGTGGCCGGACTTGGGGGCGTAACCGTTTCCAGTCGCGCCGAAAACCCAACACGAATCAGAACGACCGAACGCGCCTTTTGGCACCCACGGGGGCGTGCCTGGCGGCGCGCACGGGAGCATGCGATCGGGCGCGCTCGGGAAGGAGTGAGCCTAGCGAGGTCGGCGCCTCGACGGGAGATATTGACAACGTCGCGCGAACCGGCTCACCCGCGCACCCCCAGATGCACCTGCCGCGACATGGCGGCGAATTTCTCGCTTGCCACCTCGTCGCGCGTCATGAGCGAGACCACGAATCCCACGGCAAACGAGAGCGGGATCGTGATCAGCGCCGGATTCTTGAGCGGGAAGAGCGCCCCCTCGTGCTTGAGGATGTCGACCTGAATGGTGGGAGAGAGGTAGATCAGGATGACCGTCGCGAACGCCCCGACGATCATGCTGCTCACCACCCCGGTGGTCGTGCACCCCTTCCAGAAGATCGAGAGGAGAAGCGCCGGGAAGTTGGCGCTGGCGGCGATGGCGAAGGCGAGCGACACCATGAACGCCACGTTCTGCCCCTTGAAGATGATCCCGAGCAAAACAGCGAGGACGCCGAGCGCCACCGTTGCGATACGGGCCACGCGGAGCTGTTCGTGTGCGGTCGCTTCGCCCTTTCTGGCGACGCTGACCCACAGGTCGTGCGACAGCGCTGCCGCCCCCGACAGCGTGAGCCCGGCGACGACGGCGAGGATGGTGGCGAAGGCGACCGCGGCGATGAAGCCAAGGAAGGGGGTCCCGCCAAGCGCTTCGGCAAGGAGCGGCGCCGCCATGTTTCCACCCTTGTCGACCGAGGTGATGGTCTCGGGGGAGACCAGCACCATCGCGCCGAAGCCGAGGATGAAGGTCATCAGATAGAAGAAGCCGATCAGCCCGGTGGCGTAGAAGACCGACTTCCGCGCGGCCTGCGCGTCGGGAACGGTATAGAAACGCATGAGGATGTGCGGGAGACCGGCCGTCCCGAACATAAGCGCCATGCCGAGTGAGACGGCATCGAGCGGGTTCGCGACGAGCTTTCCGGGCGCCAGTACCGCGTCACCATAGCGCTCCGATGCCGCCCTGAAGAGGGCCATCGGCGAGAAGCTGAATTGGGCGAGCACCATCACCGCGAGGATCGTCGCGCCCGCCAGCAGGAGAAACGCCTTGACGATCTGGACCCACGTCGTGGCGATCATCCCGCCGAACAGCACGTACGCGATCATGGCAATTCCCACCACCACGATCGCCGTCTCGTAGTTCAGCCCGAACATCAGCTTGATCAGTCCTCCCGCCCCGACCATCTGCGCGATGAGGTAGAACAGGACCGTCGCCAGTGTCCCGATCGCCGCGGCGATACGCACCGGCGCCTGCCGCATCCGCGCCGCGACCACGTCGGCGAAGGTGTACTTCCCGAGGTTCCGCAGCGGCTCGGCGATCAGGAAGAGCACCACCGGCCACCCCACCAGCCAGCCGGTCGAGTAGATCAGTCCATCGAAACCGGTGGTCGAAACGAGCCCGGCGATCCCGAGAAACGACGCCGCGCTCATGTAGTCGCCCGCCAGCGCGAAGCCGTTCTGCCCCGCCGAGATCGAGCGCCCGGCGGCGTAGAAGTCCTCGGTGGTGCGGGTGCGCCGCGCCGCCCAGTAGGTGATCCCGAGCGTGATCGTGATGAAGACGAAGAAGAAGCCCATCGCGACGACATTCGGCTCGCCGATCGACGTGGTCTTGGGTGCCGCCTGCGCCGCCGCCTGCGCGAGTGGAGAGATGATGGAGGCGATCACCGGGACAGCTCCGCCAGCTCACGGTCGTAGTGCGTGTTCGCCCAGCGCACGTACCACCACGTGAGCAGCCAGGAGATCACGATCACCAGCGCGCCGAGCAGGATCCCCCAGGTGAGCCCCGGAGCGATCAGGGAGCCCATCAGCGGCTTGTCGAAGGCGATGAGGAGAATAAAGCCAAAGTAGAGCACGATCATCGCCGCGGTCAGGGAGATGGCGATGCGTGCGCGGCGAGCCGACAACTCGCGAAGGCGCTGTTCGTTCATGGAGGGGAGTCGAAGGGGCGGAACGTCGCGGCGGCAGGGCGGAGAACGTGACGAGCGCGGGGCGATGCTGCAAGTCATTCGCTCCCTTTTCACGCATCCCGCGTCGATCGAATGCGCACACCGAGCATCACGCCGGCGCCGCCTGTTCACGTCGCGCGACTAGAGCCCCTCGTGCTCCTCGACGTCCTTCACGCGCACACACTCGGCGAGCGCGTCGACCATCGTCGCATCGAGCTTCGAGCCGCGCTCCTTGTCGAGGATGCCGAGCGCCTTCTCGACAGGCATCCCGGCGCGATACGGGCGATCGGCGGTCAATGCCTCGTAGATGTCGGCGACTACGAGCGCGCGCGACGGTGCGTCGAGCTCATCGCCGCGCAGCTTCCACGGATATCCCGTCCCGTCGAGCTTCTCGTGGTGCGTGGATGCCTGACGAGCAAATGACGAAAAGGCGGAGACCTTCCCGAGGATCTCCCACGTGTAGAGCGGGTGCGACTGGATCGCGGCGCGCTCGTCGTCGCCGAGTGGACCATTCTTGTCGAGGATGCGATTGCTCACCCCCACCTTGCCGATGTCGTGCAGCAAACCGGCACGCCGCGTACGCCGCAGCATCTCGGCGTCGAACCCCACGCGCTCGCCGATGGCGCAGGCGTACATCGCCACGTTCGACGAATGCGCAAAGGTGAACGGTGACTTGGCGTCGATGATCTCGGCAAACGCCTCGGCGACGCGGTCGAGTCCCGCGTCGTCGACGGCGCGCGTACGATCGGCCGGTTCGAGCGCAATGACATGCTCCTGCACATCGGGAGCGACCACGCTCGACCAGAAGTCGCGATCGCCGCGCCAGCCTAGCACCGCGTCGACGAGCGAGGGATCGAACCAGCGCCCGCTCCGCTCCGAGAGAACGCGCAGCGCCTCATCACTCCCTCCGCGCCCGAGGAAGACCTCGGCGGTCTGGGCGATGTTGAGGATGCGGGAAAAGAGCGGGATCTCGTCGCCACGCATCCCCGAGGGATAGCCGTTCCCGTTCCAGTGCTCGTCGAGCGAGCGGATCGCGCTCACGGTCTCCGAGGGAAAGGCGAGTCGCTCGGCGATGTCGGCGCCGCGCTCGCAACGGGCGGCGATCAGCTCCTGCGTCATGCGCTCCTGACGCGCGATGCCGAGGAAGTGACCGACGCGCGAGAAGAGCGAGGCCTTGAGCCCGGTGTTGCGCCACGTCTCGACGGCGAGCGCCATCTTCTGGTCCCAATCGACGATCTTCATGTTCGGCTTGACCACATGGTCGTCCGAACCGAAGAGGGCGGAGGTGCGCGAAGCATTGGCGGAGCACCCGGCGTCCTTGAGGAGGAGGGCGTAGTAGAGCGACGCGAGGCGATCGTCGCCCAGCCCCAGCTCCTGCCCGAGCCGCATCCCGATGACGCAGGCGCGGAGCGAGTGACCGAGCGGTTGCCCTTCGGTGAGGTCGAGGGCGCGCGAGAGCGAGGCGACCACCTCGCTCATGGCGACGTGCGCTGCGGGCTCGGCGTCGCCGCCTGACGAGGATGGCGCGGGAGCGTTGGATGCTTCGGTACGTTCGATCGCCATGTGACGCGGGTGAGGGCTACGCATGGGGGACGCGCCGCAGGGAGCATTGGAAACGCTTCAGGGCGGATTGTGACGAGGGGGCGACTGTACTCCGTGTTGCTGCTCCCCCGGGCGATCCGTAGCTTGTCGCCGCGTGTCGGGAGGGGGGGTGACAGGCAACCCTAAGTGACGACGCATGAGCGGATTGGTGCTGACGCCGGTGCGGGCGACGTTTCGTGCGGTGGCCGAGACCGTGGTGCCGGAGACTGCGACGCTCGACGCCGACGGATGGCGCGAGATGCACGATCTCGTTGAGGGAGCGTTGTCCTCGCGCCCCGAGAGCGTGCGGCGCCAGCTCGTCACGTTCCTGCGCCTGGTCGAGTACCTCCCGGTGGCGCGTCATTTCCACCGTTTCTCGCGGCTCGCTCCGGCGTCACGCACGGAGGTCTTGTCGCGCCTCGAGCGATCGGGGCGCCTCGTGCTCCGCCGCGGGATGTGGGGAGTGCGCACGCTCGTCTTCCTCGGCTACTACACGCGGCCAGCGGTGCAGGAAGCGCTGGGGTACCGCGCGCACCGCGACGGGTGGAGCGCGCGTCGTGCGCCGGCCGGACCCGATATCGTGGCGATCGATACCGACGGAGGGGCGCGTGGCAGCTGACGGCGTCGAGTCCGTGCGCCGACCCGCGTGCATTCTCGCCTGCTCGATACGTGCAGGGGTACGATGCTGACGCACGACTACGACGTCGTCGTCATCGGTTCTGGGGCGGGCGGGGGAACGGTGGCGCAGGAGCTCGCGCCGATGGTCGCGCAGGGGGTGCGCATCCTGGTGCTCGAGCAGGGAGCGCGGCTCGAGGATGACGAGTTCACCGGGGGTGAGCTGGAGATGTCGGCGGCGCTCTACGAAGACGGCGGAGGATTTCTCACCGCCGACGGGACGATGACGCTCGCCTTCGGGCGCGCCTACGGCGGATCGACGGTCGTCTATACGGGGACGAGTCTCGTCGCACCGGACCGGGTGATCCGCGAGTGGTGCGTGTCGGGGCTCGAGTTCCCCGACATCGAGCGTCGCTCGCGGAAGTTCATGGTGCAGAACGACGTGCACTTCCTCCCGCGCGTATTGCTCAACGAGAACAACAAGCTCTTCGTGGCCGGCTGTGCGCGTGTAGGAGCCAAGGCCGAGCAGTTCCCGCTCAACCTGCGCGGGTGCAAGGGATCATCGCTCTGCAATCTGGGCTGCCCAAACGCGGCGAAGATGGGGACGCATCGCGTGCAGCTGCCCAACGCCGAACGTGCCGGCGTGGAGGTGGTCACGCGCGCCGAGGCGCTACGGCTGGAGGAGCGCGCGGTCGTCGTCCGCGTGCACGAGAAGAAGGACGGGGAGAAAGGGCTCCCCTCTGGGTGGGCACCCGGCGAGCACCGCATCACCGCGCGGATGATCGTCTCCTGCGGCGGGAGCATCGGGACGAGCGCTCTCCTCCTGCGCTCGCCGGTCACGAAAGGCATTCCGCGGTTGGGGGAGCGCTTCACCTGCCACCCGGCGCACATCCTCGTCGCTGAGCACGACCGTCCCATCACCAACGACGTGGGGCACCCCAAGAGCTACTACGTCGACCGTGCCGAGCACGAAGGGTATGTGCTCGAGACGTGCATGTACTTCCCCTTCGTGACGGCCAAGAATCTCACCGGCTTCGGGCGCGACCACAGCACCTTCATGCGCGCCTTTCCGCGCCTGCAGATGATCCTCGTCCTGGCGTGCGACAAGGCGGTGTCGGGGAACCGGATCACCGTGGATGCGGCCGGGCGGCCGGTCGTGCACTACACGTTCACCCCCGAGGTCATTCGGTCGATGGTGTCGGCGACTCGGATGAGTGCACGCATTTTCTTCGCCGCGGGGGCGCGGCGCGTGCACGCGCCGTCGGCCGACCCACCGCTGATCGAGCGCGAGCAGGCCTATCGGCTGGATGACCTGGTGGTGGAGAAGCACTTCACCCCCGGTCGCCTCTCGATCTCGGCGGCGCACATGATGGGCGGGTGCGCGATGGGCGCCGAAGGGAGCGCGGTGACGGATTCGCGCGGGCGCGTGTACGGGATGCCGTGGCTGCGCGTGGCCGACAGCTCGCTCTTCCCCGACTCGGTCGAGGTGAATCCCTATCTCACGGTGATGGCGCTTGCCGATCGCGTTGCCGAGGGGGTTCGGGAGGATTGGCGGGCGTGAGTGGGCGCGGGCGATCGCACGCGCGCCGTACCTATGCCAGCATGACTCGGTTAGTCCTGCCCGGTCTGCGGCGGATCGTCGGGGTGGGCGCGGTGCGTCGGGACGCCGAAGTCGCCGCTGGCGATCACCGGGAGCCCCGCCGTCGGACCGCGGTACGTGTACACGAACGAGTTCACGGTGCGTCCGTCCGCCAGCTGCACCACGGCGACCTCGCGGACGTACAGTGTCCCCTCGTACTCGTCGAGCGCGGCGATCATCGCCTCGGCGCGCGCCGGAGGGAAGGCGAACACTTCACCATGCACGCGCCCATCACCGGTGAGCACGAGCCCCGGATACCAGCTCACGCGGTAGAGCGTCCCCTGCACCGTCGCGTTGCCGAGATGATCGGCGCCGACGAGGAGCGGGTGCGATGCACCGGACCCGTTGCGCCGAAGCGATCCGTAGACGAATAGATGGGCGGAAGACATGCCGCTGGCGCGTTAGGGGGAATCGAGGGACGATCGCGGCGCGAGACGGCGCCTGCTGAGGGAAGTTCGCGGGAAGAAGATACGCAGCATTCACCGGAGGAATCACATGAAGCGAGTCACTGGGATCGGCGGGATCTTCTTCAAGGCGAAGGACGCGCCAGCGCTGCGCGACTGGTACAAGACGCACCTCGGCATCGACGTCGAGACGTGGGGGGGGACCGCGTTCAAGTGGGTCGACGGCGACGGGAAGCCGATGGCCGGTACCACGGTCTGGTCGATCTTTCCCGATCACTCGAAGACGATGGCGCCGAGCACTGCGCCGTTCATGATCAACTATCGCGTGGACGACGCGCGTGCGCTGCATGCCGTGCTCAAGGCCGAAGGGTGCAACGTGCTCGACGAGATCACCCAGGACGACTTCGGGGTGTTTGCATGGGTGATCGATCCGGAGGGGAACAAGGTCGAGCTGTGGCAGCCGCCGGCCGGGGACTGAGCGCGCGCTTGATCGCTCGGGTGTGACCGAGCGTAGCGCGTGTATGCGCGTGTTCCCGCGTGTTCGCGCGGGAGTGTGCGTGCGTGTGCGTATGCGCGTGTGGGACTGAGCGTGTGGGACTGAGCGTGTGGGAGGGTTGTCGCGTATAACGACACACCCTCCCACTCCCCTCACCGCGCCTCGTCCCATGAAGCCCTGGCTCGCCCTTCCCGCCCTGCTGTTCGCCACGGCGAACGTCGCGGCACAATCAGAACCACCCGTCGACTACACCCGCGCCGACGTGATCCGCACCGCCGGCGCCTTCGTCCTCGGCGCGAGCGTCACGCCGCTCTGGCTCGACGACAGCGTGCGATTCGTGTACACATCGCTCGGGAAGAACGATCGCGGCACGGTCTATCTCGTCGATCCCGCGCGCGCGAGCCGACGCGTGTACTTCGACCAGAACCGCATGGCCGCCGTACTCTCCGTCGCCGCCGACACGCTGCTCGACCCGGCGCGCTTCCCCTCCTTCTCGCCCGTCGACAACGGGAGTGCGATCGAGCTGCTCCTCCACACGAAGGCGTTCCGCTGCGATCCCGCGAGCTACAAGTGCACCGCGCAGGACAGCGTGGACTGGGCGCTGGCGAAGACACTCAAGGACGGCCCGTCGTGGGCGAGCCGCTCGCCCGACAAGAAGTGGGACGTCTTCCAGTGGCGCTACAACCTCTACCTGCGCCCGGCGGCGCTCTCGGACTCGGATGCCGTGACCTCGGCCGACTCGGCGAAGAAGGCGCGCAGCGACACGACCCAACGACGCGGTGCAGGGAACGCGGGAGGGCGCGGGGCAGGAGCGCGCGGCGGACGTGGCGCGCGCCGCGACTCGCTCCCGCTCCCGAAGGGATCGATCGCGCTGACTACCGACGGAGAGCGGCTCTACGCCTACGGCAACACCGACCGCGACGTCGCCGGCGACACCGCCAAGCCGCGGCCTGCACGCGTGAACATCGAGTGGACGCCCGACTCGCGCCGCTTCACCGTCGCCCGCCCCGACCTGCGCGGGACGCGCATCTACCCGATGTACTCGTCGACCGGCGACCAGCCGATCGACCACAGCTATCACTACGCCGTCCCGGGCGACTCGGTCGTGCCATCGCACGTGGTCTACGCGGTCGACATCGTCGATCGCAGCGCAGTGCAGGCCAAGCTACCCCCCGTCCCGCAGACCACGGTTAGTTCGCAGACGTTCTGGAACAAGGCGGGAGACAAGTACTTCGCGCTCAACGCCAATCGCGGGCCGAGCCGCATCTCGGCGTATCTCGTCGACGCGAAAACCGGCGATGCGAAGTTGCTCGTGCGCGACTCGTCGGCGACGTGGGTGGAGCTGTCGCACTCGTTCGGGCGCGAGAACTGGGACGTACCGAAGGGGGGCGATGACCTCATCTGGTGGTCGCAGCGCGACGGCTGGGGACACCTCTACCGCGTCGGGCCCGACGGCACGATCAAGAACCAGATCGAGTCGGGGAATTCGGTCGTCGATCGCCTCTTCCGCGTGGACAGCGCGACGCGCACGTCGCCGCAATCGGTGTACTTCAGCGCGTGGGGGCGCGACCCGGGCTTCCTGTACTACTCGCACCTCTACAAGGTGAATGTCGACGGGAGCGGGCTCACAGCGCTCACGCCCGAGGACGGCGATCACTCGATAGTCTTCGCCCCGAAGGGACCGTACTTCATCGACACCTTCGCCCCGGTCGACAAGGCGCCGGTCATCACCCTCCGCTCGGCGGCCGACGGCAAGGTGGTGATGGAGCTCGGGCGCGGCGACTCGGAGCTCCTGCAATCCGTCGGTTGGCGCCCGCCGGAGATCATCAAGCTCAAGGCGCGCGATGGCGTGACCGACATCTACGGCTTGATGTACAAGCCGAGCACGTTCGATTCGACGAAGAGCTACCCGATCCTCGATCACATCTATCCAGGGCCGCAGGTGGGGAGCGTGGGACGCTGGGGGTGGTCCGGCACCGGCGAGTCGCAGGCGATCGCCGAGCTGGGATTCATCGTGGTGGAGATCGACCACCAAGGGACGCCGCGCCGCTCGAAGGCGTTCCACGATTTCTACTATCGCAACATGGGCGACAACGGGATCCCCGATCACGTCGCCGGGATCCGGCAGCTCGCGGGGATGCACCGGTGGATCGACATAACGCGGGTGGGGATCTGGGGACACTCGGGAGGCGGACTCGCTTCGACCGACGCCATCCTGCGCTTCCCCGACTTCTACAAGGTCGCGGTGAGCGGCTCGGGGAATCACAACCCGAACACGTACGCCTGGTACTGGGCCGGGCGTTACCAGGGGCCGTACGAGAAGGCGTCGTACGACTCGGCGGCGAACTACACGCTGGCCAGGAACCTCAAGGGGCACCTCCTCCTGATGCACGGCGACATGGACAACAACGTGCACCTGGCAAACTCGATCAAGATGGTCGACGCCCTGATCAAGGCGAACAAGACGAACTTCGACTTCCTCGTCTTCCCCGACTCGCCGCACGGGCTCCCCGCGTTCAGCATCCGCAAGCGTTGGGACTACTTCGTGAAGTACCTGCTGAACGAGGAGCCGCCGGCCAACTACGAAATGATCGCGCCGATCCGCCCGCCCGGCCCGCCGCGCCCGCCGGCAGACGTGTGGGAATGGTAGTCGCGCTGCGCTGAGCTACCTGCAATGAAACGAGGGCGCCGTGGCCACTGGCCGCGGCGCCCTCGTGCATCGCCGAAGCTCCTGCCAGTGGAGACTAATCCTTGGAAGCCGGCGGCGTCGTCGCCCACTGGCGTGCCAGCTCGGCGGCGCGCGCCTGCACACCGCTGATGCGCACGCTGTCGACCGGGGCGGTTGCGCCGTCCATCTGGTGCGAGATCTCGACAGCAACACCCAGTTTGTCGAAAGCGAGGACCAGGCGCTCCTTGTGCGGCGCGGGCGGCTGTCCGCTCGTCACGTCGGCGGTGGACTCGTAATAGCGGAGCTGTGCGCCGTCGAAGTAGTAGCGCGACGCCGACTTCTCACGGTCCCCGCCGGTGACGACCTCGCGCACGAGGCGGAGCGTGTCGCCCAGCGCGTAGCCGGTCAGCGCCACGTCGCGCTCTCCCGTCTCCCCCTTCCAGTCCTTCACCGTGAGGTTGGGGCGCTCGCGATCGACCGCAATCGCGAACTCTCGCGCTGCGTCGCCCGGCGCGCGCGCCGCGAGGCTGTCTTCGCTCGCTCCCTCACCCGGCTGGCAGGCGAGGAACGCGAATGTCACTGGTGCAACGAGCAGGAGCGAAACGACGCGGCGACGTGAGAACACAAGCGGCCGGAAGGGACGAGGTGAAGCGATCGGGAGAAGCGCACGTCGCAAGGCACGGGTGGCGCGGCGCAGCAACGATGCACCTCGGTCGCTCGGGATGGAAGCGGCAGTCGCCGTGTCCTCACCTACGCGCCGCACCCCATCGTCCGCCGCGTGTCGGCGAGCGAGAGGATCGACCACTTCCCATCATCGCCCTGCACCAGAAGGAAATGATCGATCCCGCAGTGCGAGAGTTTGTCGCCGAGGTGAAAGGTGTAGTCCACCCACACCGAAGCGAGCGGGCCATCGATCTCGACGCGCTCGTTGGTGAAGCGCTCGTCCCACCGTTGCGGGTGCGGCGTCCCGACTGCCTTCACGAAGCCGTCGGCCGACGTTTCGACGTTGAGGCGCACGTTTCCTTCCTTCGCCTTGCCGACGCTCATCATGCGGACTTGCGGATGGAAGACGCTCCGCACCATCGCCGAGTCGCCGGCGCGCATCCCGTCGAAGAGTCGCTGCACCACGGCCATGATCTCCGGCTTGGGATTCGGCGTCGCCTGCGCGCGCGCAACGAGTGGAAACGCGCTCGCCCCCGCGAGGGCGATCACACCAAACAGGAGTGTGCGACGCGTCGAACGAACGATCGAAGGCGAGGTGGCACGGCAGGAGGAGATGGATCGACGCATGAGAGTCACCAGTTTGCGTTAGGCGAGGACGCACACCGCGACGCTGCCCGCGAGTGCTCCCGATCGACACGTCATAGGGATGCTGCGCGCGCGTCCGACCGTCAACCGTCCGAATGCTGCTGGCCACGCATTCTCACCCTCCGCGGACAGGTGCACTTAACGCCCCGGGCGACGGCGCGTCTGACCAAGGGAAGGCGCCTCGGCGCCCCCCTCATACGGAGGTTCGACATGCGTGCTCCCTTATTCGCTTCACTCGCCGCCGGCATCGTGCTGGCATCCACCAGCGCCGCATCCGTCAGCGTCGCGTCGGCGCAAGCGCCGGTTGTCATCCGCCCCAGGTGCGCCGAGGGCTCTGTGTGCGACCGGCGAGAGGACCGGGCGGATCGGCGCGAAGACGTGCGTGATCACCGCGAAGATCGCCGTGATCGCCTGGAGGACGTGCGCGACCGGCGTGAGGATGTGAGGGATCGGCGCGAGGACGTGCGCGACGCGCGTCACGACGGCGGCATCCGCGACCGGCTCGAGGACCGGCGCGACCGCCGGGAAGATGTGCGTGACCGCCGGGAGGACGTGCGCGATCGTAGGGAAGATGTGCGCGATCGGCGCGAGGACCGGCGCGACCTCAAGGAAGATCGCATCGAGCGTCGCCGCGAACGCCGACAGTTTTCCTGAACTAGGGCGTCGCGCCAGCCGCACGCGACACACACGCGCCCCGCTCCGGATCTCACGGAGCGGGGCGCGTGGAGTCTACAGCTTCGTTGCCGGTTGCGTTACGGGCGCGAATCCCAACTCGGCTCGGGGGAGAGCGGCATCTCGCTCCGCTCCTTGTCCGCCGAGGGAATCGTCACGTGCATCGACGGCGATACGGCGGTAATCGCCAGCCTCGCCACTGACGTCAGGAGCGGAACGCCCAGCCCGGCGCCCAATAGCGCCACGTTCACCGCGAGGAGGCGACCGGTCCAGCGATTCACCAGGGTGCGGTCGCGGGTGATCCAGACGGCCGCAAAGGCCGCACCGTTCACCAGGACGAAGAGCCAAGCCGCAACCGTGAAGACCTGCGAACCGGTGCGCGCCAGCCACTCCAGCAGGGCGTTCTGCATGTCGAGCTCCATCGCCGGGGGCGATCGCACGCTCGCTGGGTTTGGGGGGCGAGGCGCGAACGTCCGTCGAGTATGAAGCCTACTCTACCCTCTATCGGCGGAATGCGCGAGAGGGAAGTGCTGCCGCGGCCTTGATGCGCCGCTTGGCGTCGCGGGCACTCTCCCCGGCATACCGCACGCACGTCTCCAGCGATGAGAAGTTGACGTTGCCGCGCACCCGGATCGTTGGGGCGCTGGCGTCGAGCCGCACGGTGGGGTCGGGGGTGAACTCGACGGAGCCGGCGAAGGAGTCGGCATACATCTCCACCCGAACACCCGTCGGGAAGTACAGCTCGACCGAACCGAAGACCACGAAGACCTCGATCTCGGAAACGCCTTCGGGGATCCGTGCCTCGCGCAGGTCGATCTTCACGCTCCCGAGTACGCAGGCCACACGGAAGCGTCGCGGCATCTCCCACTCCCCCTTCCGCTCCTGCCCGCTCAAGAAGCAGGCGATCCCGGAACGCTCGCGCACCTCGGCCATGGGAATGACCTGATGCCGGACGATGTGGATCGGTGGGTAGTCGGACATGGGAGAGGTTGGGGTGATGCCGCTCGGCGTCGCGGGCGCAGGTACCGGGAATCTATGATGTCGTGCCGGGAGGCGATGGCGTGAGTGCCTGGAGCACGGCGTCGAGCGCAGATGCATCCGGGACGGTCCCTTGCGCCAGTCGCGGGCTCCCGCCCCCGCGCCCGCCGGCGGCGCCTAACGCCGCCTTGAGGACGCGACCGGCGTCGATCCCGCTGTCGTCGGAAGCGGCAAAGAGAATCGCCGGGGGCGACTGCACCAAGGCGGCGAACGTCGCCCTGGGGAGGGCGCAGAACGCGATCGCGAAGGCGCGCGTCGCGTCGGCCTTCCCGCTCGGCCGCCGCTCGACCAGCCGGCGAATGCCGTCCGCATCCGGTGCGAGCTGCGCATAGGCGTCGCGCGCGCGGGCGACGCTCACCTCGTCCTCGAGCCGCCGCCGTTCGCTGTCGAGCGCGCGCAGCTGCTCGTGCTGCGCCGGCACGAGCGTCGCCAACTCGTCGATGCTGCACGACATCCCCTGCGCGAGCGCCGAGAGGATGTCGAAGTCGGCGCGGGCGCGGGAGATCGCGCGGTCGCCGCAGAGGAATTCCACGCGGGTGTTCTTCTTCACACGCTCCACTCGGCGCAGGACGATCGCGCCGATTTCGCCAGTCGCGCGCACGTGCGTACCGCCGCAGGCGCTGCGGTCCAGTCCGTCAATGGTGACGACGCGTAGCTCGCCGTCGCGGTCCGACGGCTTGCGCAGCCCGGTCGCCGCCCGCGCGTCCTCGAAGCTCACAGAGACTGGGCGGTTCTCGCTGACCGCGACATTGGCCAGGCGCTCGAACTCGCGGAGCACGTCTGGGGCGATGGACTCGGCGCCGAGGTCCAGCGTCGAGCTCTCCGGCCCGAAGTGCACGCTGAGCGTCTCCCACCCGTACCGGTCGGCGGCGATCGCCGAGAGGAGGTGCTGCCCGGTGTGCTGCTGCCGGTGGTCGCGCCGGCGCGCGCGGTCCACGATCCCTTCGACGTCCATCGCCTCGAGCGGCGCGTCGAGGAGGTGCGCGATCCGGTCGTCTTCGTCGACGACGTCGACCACGGCGATGCCGCCCAAGGTGCCGAGGTCGTGCGGCTGTCCGCCCGAGGTGGGATAGAAGGCACTGCGATCGAGGTAGATGCGGCGCCCGTCGTCGGAACGATCGACCACACGCGCGTCGAAGCGATCGAGGTAGGCGTCGGTGTAGTACAGCCGTTCGGTCGAGCGTTGTGTGGTGCGTTGTGTGGTGTGTTGTGTCGTGCCTTCGCTCATGACTCGGCTAGCGCGTGGCTGGGGGAACGGGCGTTTCGCCGGCGCGGCAACGCACGCAGACGTTTGGGGCGCCGAAGGCGATGAGAAGGCGCCTGACGAGTGAGCCGTGCAGGTGCGTGGTGCAGAGGATGCGGCGGCACTTGGTGCACACCCCCCCGGTGTTCACGGCGAATGGGACTCCGCACTCGTCGCACTCGGTGCGGAAGATGGATTTCTGGAAGATCGGCACGGCGCCCGCTCGTTTGGGGGTGACCGGAGGGAATCTAGGGGGCGTCGTCCCACGTCACGACGTCGCCTTCGCGAATCGTCCCGCCTTCGACGACGAAGCCGAAGGCTCCCCCTCCCCAGTCGGGAAACATCTGCTCGCGGAGACCGGTGAGCGCCTCCTCCATCCGCTCGCACGGCTTGGTCTCCCCACGAATCTTGAGGCGACACTCGCCGATGCGGAGGGTGCGTCCGCGCATGCCGGCGAGAGCGCATCCCGAGATGAGGATATTTGCTCGGCGGCGCGCCGGATCCAGATCTCCGTCGAGCGCGGCCATGTGTCTCGCCCAGACTTCGGCCTCGATGATCGTGACCTGGCGTTGCCCGCCGCGATTGGCGTTGCCGACGATGCCCTTGTCGTCGAGTTGCACCTCGCGGACGGCATCCATCGGGCCGAGCTTGGCGCGCTTGACCCAGAGTCGTTCGACGCGCCCCGATGCGGCGTCGGCGTTAGGCATGGAGCGCCGCCCCGCGGAACATGAAGTACACTGCCCCAAGGATGCACAGCGCCGCCCAGAGGAAATCGAGGCGGATGGGCTGCTTCATGTAGAGAACGGCAAACGGAACGAAGACGGCGAGCGTGATCACTTCCTGCAGGATCTTGAGCTGCGGGAGCGAGAGCGCGGTGTAACCGATGCGATTGGCGGGGACCTGCAGGAGGTACTCGAAGAGTGCGATCCCCCAACTGGCGAGCGCCGCAATCCACCAGGCGCGGGTGGACAGGTTCCGCAGGTGGGCATACCAGGCGAAGGTCATGAAGACGTTCGAGCAGGTGAGCAAGGCCACGGTGCGGGCGATCGGATGCATGGAGGACGGGAGACGAGGGACGGGGGACGGGAGTTGGGGCGGCGTGCGGTGAAGTTACGGCGCGCGCGTGTGTCCGGCGCTCGTGGGAGTGAGGCGCGCACTCACGTACGCGACTCCGCGCGACTTACAGTTCCGGCAGGAACCAGGCGCGGGCGCCGGCGAAGTCGAGGATCAACGCACCGCCCTCGCCTAGTGTGAAGCGAGCGGTTGTCTCGTGATCGGTGGCGGGGCTTTGGGTGTGCAGCTGGTCCTCCTCGAGGCGATACCAGAGCGAGAGCACCTCGCGCTGATCGCCGACATCGAAGGAGTACAACAGCCGTCCCCCCGGGAGGAAGTGCATCCCGACGCCCGGCGCGAAGTCGAGCGCCGGGTCAGCGCGCAGGAGGCGCCACTTGCCGAGGATTGGCGACTCGTCAGGCAGGCTCATGGAGGAATACTACGCCGCAAAGGAATCGCGCGAAGCGCACTCCCGTCCCCCGTCTCCCGTCTCCCGTCCAAGAAACTGACGCGCCGGCACGTTCGCTTGTCGAACGCGCCGGCGCGACCGTGCTGCGCGGCGACCGGGGAGTGTGTTGTCCGTACCGCGCGAACTACCCGCCCTGCTTCCTACTTCTTCTGGGCGTCCTTGAGCCACTTCACAGCGGCCTTGAACGCCTTTTCCTTGCCGCCATGGCCGGCGTCGCCGAAGAAGGCGCGGTGCTTGGGGCGCCATGCTCCTTCCTTGGTGCGATGATAGCCAACACGCACGAAGTACCCGTGGGTGCGCGTCGACTCCTGGTCGATGCGGGAGATCCCGGGGACGGAGGTCGAGCCGCTCTTGCGCTTGGTGGCCGCCTTCTTCGCGGGGGCCTTGGCGGTCTTGGCGCGGGCCGGTGCGGACTTCGCGGTCGACTTGCGCGCGGCGGATTTGCGGGGGGCTTTCTTCGCTGCCATGTGAATCTCGGGCTGGGTTGCCAACGCCTGACGAGCGCCGGTCAACGACGGGGAGGAGGGCGAGTGCCGGTGGGATGATGCAGGGGGGCCGGTCGGCAGGCGGGCCTAGTATACCACCTTCGGGGCCAATGCGCGCCCCCCAGACTTCGTGCCGCGTAAGGCAGGACTACCGTTAGGCCGTTCCGGTCACAAACTCGCCGCTTCCAGAGTGCCTGACGCGGACCCGTCAGGCACCGGCGCGGGGTGCCGCGTTGCCGCTTGTCAGGCATCTCACTGACCGGCGTCAGATTCGCGTCAGGCGCTCGTCAGGCGCCCCCCGGTACGTCCTTTCCCCACTAGGCGTCAACTCGCGAAAAGTTCACGTTCCCCTCGTGCCGTCGAGATTCGGGGCGGCCGACCCCGGCGAGCAGGTCGTGCCGGAGCCCGAGGGCTCGCTGCGCCGGCCCTGCACGAACGTCGCATGCGGTGCGTCGCGCAAGGCAGCGACGGTGGCGCGTCACGCAGCCGCGTAACGCCCTTCGCGTCAGGCACTTGCCGCATAACGCCGATGGAGGCAGCTGACGGCTCGCCGATGGTCGCGACATCGGCCGAGGGACGTGGCGCGGTCCCTCTGCGCGCTCCTAGGCGACGCTACCGATGAACAGCCAGGCGTACAGCAGGGCGACCATGCCACCGAGCACGAGACCCGCTCGCCAGGCCCGCCAGCCGCACGCAGCGCGCTCCCCCGCCCACCACAACGCCCCGAGCGGCGTGGAGACCAGGAGCAACGCCACCAGCACACCCCAAACCCCTCCCAGCAGGGAGGAGAGGAGCGGGTCCAGCGCGAAATAGCCGGCCGCCGCCGCGAGCGCAGCCGGCGCCAGCGCCCGTCGCGCCCGCTGCTGGTATAGCGGCTCGCGGTCAAAGACGAAATTCGGGGGGAGAGGCGGCATGCCCATGCTACGCCGCACGCGCCGAGATGGATGGGATTGGACGGTTCTCACCAGAAGCCCGCCGACGCTTCCCGTTGCACCGCGACGGCGTGCGCAGATCGCGTGGCATGCAGGCGTTACTTCCGCTATCGCCCCTCGATCGACACGTAGCCGTCGAGCGGACCGCGCGACTTCCGCATGATCCACTCAGAATGGCCGGCCGCCACGTAATCGGGGAGCTCACCGACCACGATGTAGCCGAGTCGTTCGTAGAACGCCCGCGCTCGCGCGTTGAAGTCCGAAACACAGAGGAAGACGTTAGGCGAGCGGCGAAAGATGTGCGACTCGGCGAACGTCATGAGCGCCTCGCCCACGCCGCGCGAGCGGAGGTCGGCGCGTACCCCGATGCTCCGGATGTAGCCGGTGAAGGCGCCATTCATGAGGATGAGCACGAATCCGGCGACCGCCCCGGCGTCGTCGAGCACGACGAACGCGTCCTGCGGCGTGGCGCGCACGATCGCCAGCGACTTCGCATGGTCGCGCCCTAGCGTGATCCACGGCTCGCTCGAGGCCATGATGCGCGCGCACGACTCCTCGTCCTCCGCGTCGCGCAGCGGGACGATCGTCCACTCCTGGCCCGCGCGTTGCGCCGACTGGTTAGGCATGCGCCGCATCCATCGCCGGGGGGACTCCCTCGAGCGGATAGTCGAATTGCTCGCCGTACCGGCCGTAGGCGATGCCAGCGATCACGTCGTAGACCGCGTGCACCACGATGGCCACCGCCAGCCCCCCGGTCACCCACACGAGCCCTTGGAGGACGAGCGCTGCTCCGGCGACGATCGCCACGCTTTTCCACCCCTGCACCAGGTGCGCGAGCCCGAAGAAGACCGCGCCCGCGAGCGCTGCGGGGATGGGCCCTCCAAGGATCCGCAGCAGGAGGGCGAAGAGCACGGCGCGGTACGCCACTTCTTCACCCACCCCCGCGGCGAGCGAGACGACGACCCACACCGCTCGCTCGACCGGGGTGCGCGGCATGGTGAGATACGCGCGCCGCTCGCGACGCCGCACCGCATCGCGCCAGAGCGGGCGCGCCGCAACGACCAACGCCACCGTCAGGAGCAATCCGATCGCCGCGTCGCGCGCCGGGTGCGCAACTCGCCACTCGACGACGATGAACTCGCGCGCCGCGACCCACAGCGCGAGCCATGCGAGCGCCGCCTGCTGCAACACGAGCGAGAGGAGAAACGGCGTGCGTGGCGGGAGCGCGCGCCGCTCGAGTGCGCGCGCGCTGCGGTAGGCGCCCCACGGTACGACCACGACGAGCAGGACGAGGAATCCCCATCCCGCCCGCCCGATGTACTCGTTCACCGGCGCGCGCCGTCCGGCAGCATTGGATTGGAGGCGGTGCTAGAAGCGATCGCGAAACTTCTGGAACGAGTCGCGGATGTCGCCGGCGAGGTCGCGCGCAGCGTCGCCGAGGTCGTCCATCACGCTCCCGTCGCCATCCTTGTCGAACGTGGCGATCTTCGCCTTGAGCTCGGCCATCTTCTCGTTCACCTGCGCGTCGAGCTTCTCCAGCTCGTCCTTCGCATCGGCCTTGGCCAGATGCATCTTGACCCGCAGCTCGTCACGCTCCCGCTCCAGGTCGGCCATTAGTGACTTGGCCTTCTCGCTCCACTCGCTCATCGTCGCTCCGGTGTGGGGTTTGCCGCCCGCCTGCTGGTCATATTGCTGTGAGTCGTCGCTCGCGCCGGCGCCAAGCGTCTGCCGGCACCTGTCGCCTGGTGGAGCGATGACGTCGGGTGCGTTGACTCCTAACGAGGGGCGCCGTTGGTCGGTGAGACGCGCACCGCGGTCCCGTAGCACAGCACCTCGGTCACGCCGCTCATGATCTCCGTGCCATCGTAGCGCACGCAGAGGATGGCGTTCGCCCCCAGCTCCTCGGCGTGCGCCACCATCTGGGCAAAGGCGTCGGCGCGGGTGCGCTCGCAGAGGTCGGTCATCAGGGTGATGTTGCCGCCAACGATTGTCTGCAACCCCGCGCCGATCGTGCCGAACAACGAGCGCGAGCGAACGACGATCCCACGCACGACACCGAGCGTCTCGTCGATGCGGAATCCGTCCAGCTGAAACGCCATCGTCACCATCGACGCCTTCATCGGTCCTCGCCTGGTTCGGGTGTCACGAGAGGCGCCACCGAAAGGGCGGCGCCCCGCAATTCGTACCTGTCGTCACCGCGCTCCGGCACGCCGCCCCCCCGCATCACCCCGTCCTGCAGGGGATCGCTAGAAGCGAAGACCGACAAGCGCCGACACGAGCGACCGCTCCCTTGCTCGCGTCAATGCGGCCCGAGGGTCGCCACGGATCCGATGCACGCGCGCCTCGACAAACGGGCGATAGCGGCTCCCGGCGTAATCGATCCCCAGGCCACCGTTCACGCCGAGCGCGACGCCGGTTCCGGCGCCCTGCTCGTAGGCACCGCCGCCGGCAATCAGGTACGGCGCCACGTCGCGGATTTCATGGCGATAGAAGAGCCCTCCCACCGCCGCCATCGTCCGGTGCGTCTGCCCCGCCGAGACGAGATCGCCGACCGAGAGAGCGGGCGCCGGCGTCTGTGAATAGAGGAGGTCCATCCGCACGCCAAAGCCCGACGTGCGCGGACCGAGCTCCACCGAGGCCTGCACCTGTCCGCCAATGTCACCGCCACGCGGAAGTGACATCCCCCCCGCCACGCGCCAGTCCTGCGCACGCGCCGACGATGCGACGCACACCAGTGCGATCAACACACCCACCATCGGCGCCAACCGCGCCCGCATCGCTCCATGATTCGTCATCGTCGCCCTCACTCTCTCAAGTGCGTACGGTCACTATCCCACAGGGTTTCTGCCGATCCAGTATGGCTCTTCGAGCGGCAGCGAGCAACGCGAACGCGTTTCCTTGAGAAGACGAGACTTCAGAAGACGAGAAGACGAAAGCCGCAGAAGACGAGTCTTCAGAAGACGAGAAGACGAGATCTCTCCGCTTACTCGTATAGCGCGTTCGGGTCCGCCGCTGCTAGCTCCACGAAGAACTCGGCTAATCGCTCGGCGGCGGCCTGGACGAAGCGTTCTCCGGCCAGCGCAGTCGACTCGCTTGGGTCGCCGACGCCGGTGTCGTCGGTGACGCTCGGCCAGTCGCGCTGCGCCCAGGCCCACCCCTGGCGCAGCGCGGCGATACGAAACCGGCGAGCCTTCCCCGAGCCAGCTTCGTCGAGCGGGCGAACCTGGTCGGGGGCGAGGTGCATCATCACGCTCGTCTCCAGCGCCCCGGCATGATCGCCCGGCTGCTCGAAGTACTGCCGAGCGTCGACCGCCAGCCACCAGTTGACCGTGGAAAGAAAGAGCGGCGTCGTCGGCTGCAACTCGCGCAGGATCTGCTTGAAATCGTTGCCGCCGTGCGCGTTCACGATCACGAACTTGCGTGCCCCGTGCGGGGCGATGGCGTGCAGGAGGTCGCGCAAAATGGCGAGCTGCGTGGTCGGATTGAGATTGATGCAGTACGGGACGCGGAGCTGCCCCGTATTGACGCCGAACGGAATCGGTGGAAGGACGACGACGCGCGCGCCGCGCTCCCACGCGATCCCCGCCGCGGCGATCGCGACTTCGCTCGCCTCGACCACATCGGTGGCGTAGGGGAGGTGCGTGTTGTGCGCCTCGGTCGCTCCCCACGGGAGGACCACGACTTCGTAGCCAGCTTCGCGGACGGTCGGCCAGGTGGATTCGGCCAGGACCCAGGGTCTCGTCGCCATGCGTCAAGTCTCGCGCGTGGCCATCGCTGGCGCCACCCCAGCGTTAGGCGCGCGCGGCCAATGCGCGCGTCGTCCGCGCTCCGTCAGTGCTGCGCGCCCTCAGTACACGCCCCGATCGCTCGCCCTTCAGTACGTGAAGCTCCCCTCGCCCCACGTGAAGAACGAGTCCTCGTCGACCATGATCCCGATGCGCACGAGGTATTGCGAACCTGGCGTGAGGGGGAGCGGGCCGAAGCGCGTGCTGAAGGCAGGAGGGGCAATCCCGTGACGTACGCCAGGACCGAACTTCCCCGTGTCGCCGCGCACGATCCAAAAGACCTGCTGCCGGTTGGGCGAGGTGACCTCGAGGTAGGTCGCACCGCAGGGCGGAGTCCAGCGATACGTCGGCACGCTCCCGGTCGTGACCTGCACGTCGAGCGGAACTGCGCAGAGCGTGAGCCCAGTGGGGGGTGGAGCCGAAGACTCCTTGCAGGCGGCAGCGCCGAGCACGGCGCAGAGACCGAGCAGAAGAGCCGACTCGACGAATCGGCGCCGGAACCGGCGCATCACACCTCCGCCGCGTCGCGCGCGAGCTGATCGGGATCGCGCAGCGACACGAGGACGTCGCACCCGTCGTCGAGGGTGTGCGTATCCGGGTGCGTCGACTGCGCGGCGGCGCGATGATAGTCACCCGCGACCAGGGTACGCCCGTCGAGCGTGCAACTCCCCGACAGGACGTACAGCTCCTCGATGCCCGTGTGCGGATGGCTCGGAAGCGTCGAGCCCGGGGACATCGAGAGCACGAGGAACGATCGCGGTCCGTCGACGCCTCCCTCGAGCGGGCGCACCCGCCCGCCGGGAAGCGCGTCGATCCACAGTGCCGCTGCACTCTCGTGCGTGAGCGCGGCATTCCAGACGGCGACGTGCTCGCAGAACTCGATCAGGAGCGTCCCCGCGTCGGCGCGCCACTCCTGCGGCGGATACTCATCGCGAAAGGCGCCGGCGCCGAGCGATTCCCCGTTCTCGCGCTGCCTCACGGTCCCGCGAATCACATAGAACGCCCGCCTTCCCGAGAGCTCCGGTTCGGGAAGCCCTCCGTCCTGCTGAAAGCGGACGAGGCGCGTGGAGAGGCGGTCGCGCGAGTCGGCCAGCAGCTCCTTGATCGCGACCGGTGCATCTGGACCCGGAAGCCAGGGGCCCTCGTGCTGGGTGACGAAAGCAAAAGTCCTGGGAAGTGCGGCCGCAAGGATTCGGTCGCGCAACGAACGAGGGGGAGCGGCGCTCGCTGAGAGGATTGGGAGGAGATCCCCCTCGAGCGGATCATCTCCCTCGGGCGCTACGCGATGCGCATCGCCGGCTCCCTCCGCACCCACGTCAGCATTCGCGGCGGACTCGTCTCCCCCGGTCTCGTCCTCTGCGTCGTTCGAGTGTGCCATGGCTGGGCGCGACGCTGGGCCGCACTCGGAGAGATCAGTCGACGCGCGCGATCGCCACCCGGGGCGCGCGGAGGAGCACATTGGCTCCGCCGAGCCCCGACACTTCGGCGATCACGTCGATCGAATCGCCCGAGGCCCATCGCGGGCCGTCGCGCAGCACGAACTCGACCGTCGAGGCGTTCGAGGCGCGCGCCTCCTCCTCACGCGCCTCCAACTGCACCACGTCGGCGCCGTGCACGAGGTACACCGTCGCGAGCGACAGCGCACCGGGGACCCCTTCGGACTGCGCGGCATGGATGCGGAGGATCGCCGTCAGCGGATCGCCCGCGTTCCCCACGATCGGCTGGAACGAGCGCCACGCCTCGACGGCAAGCGAGAGGTTGGTCCCGCTGGCGGTGATCTGCGTGGCCACCTGCCGCAGCTCGTCAGCCCCGCGCACGACCGGCCCCCCCGACGGCGCCGGAGCGCACGCCAGTGCGAAGACTGCAACGGCGAACGCCGCCAGTCGCCCGCACGCCGACCGCGCCTGCGAAGCGCGCACCTGCGACGCGACCGCCTGCGAAGCGCTCACCCGCGACGCGCTCGCCTGCGAGGCGTGCGCCCGCGACGCGCTCGCCTGCGACGCGCTCGCCTGTGAGGCGCCCGCCTGTGAGGCGCGCGCCTCCACGAAACGCGAACGCGCGTGGCGCACGAAGCACCTGCTCAATGCTTGGCGAAGACGCGCGTGGTCCCCGACTTCGTGAAGGCGACCACGTCGTACTTGTCGGCGCGCCCGTTAGGCATCTCCATCCCCGGGCTCCCCACCGGCATTCCCGGCGCCGCCAGCCCGGCGATGGCCGGCTTCTCCTTCAACATCCGCTCGATGTCGGCGGCGGGGACGTGCCCCTCGACCACGTAGCCGTTCACGATCGCCGTATGGCACGACGCGAGATTGGCCCCGACCCCCAACTTCGCCTTGCGAGCCTGCAACTCGGCGTCGGTCACGTCGAAGACCTCGGCCTGGAAGCCGGCCGCCTTGATGTGATCGACCCAGGCCTTGCAGCAGCCGCAGGTTGGCGACTTGTAGACCTGGATGACGGTCTTCGCGGCGACTGGGCGCGCGGCGGCGGACGGCGACTCCACGCGCGCCGACGAGGTGGCGGCGACGGCGAAGACCGCGGCGAACGCGGCCACAACGAGGGAAACGGGACGCTTCATGGCAGTTGCGAGGTGGCGAGCGGAATCGATGCGTCCCCGTGAGACACGCGGGGACCAGACGTACTGCGAGAAGAAACGGGCAGCGCCGGGAGGGGGGAGACGTTCCGTCGCCACCCTGACCCTAGTCCCAACGGGCGGGGCCCGCAACCCGTCTCGGACCCCTTCAACGGCGCGACTGGTCGTAGAGCACGGTCGCCCCCACGCTCGGCAGCGCGACCACGATCGCGCCGAGCGTCCAGCAGAGAACGTCGCAGGCGCGGCGGTCGCCGTCGTAGCGCCAGTTCCCGATCTTCACGACGCCGAGCGACGCCAGCATGCCTAACGCCGACCCGCCGAGTGCGGCGGGAAAACGCCCGTCGCGCCCGACCAGCGCGGGGACGGCCGCGGTCGCGAGCCAGGTGCTGGTGTAGGCACCGACGTACGCCACCTTTCCGGCCTTCTCATCGTCGGCGCCAAGCTTGAGGGCAATGCGCTTGGTGAGGATCCCGCTACCGATGAAGGCAACCGGCGCCACGAGCGTCCCTCCCACGATCTGCCCGGTAACGCGCGCTGCCGAGAGCGACGGCGCCCCCGTCGACTCGTTTCCCTGCGCGCCGACCGCTCCCGCACGCATGCTCATGACGACGAGTAGCGCGACACCGAACGACACGACGCGCCGCACACGAGCGCGCGCGCCGCGACGTGCTTCAGTCATTTGTCTCTTCGACGAGGGCCATGCCCTGCAACGCAGCACTGTTGACGAGGATGCGCAGGTTGTTGCTGTCCGAATCGACGGGGACGAGGAAGAAGGAGGCGCCTTTCGGGGGATAGCGCGTGCAAAGTCCGACAATCTTTTCGCCGTCCTGGAAGGTGACTTCGAGCACGCGGCTCCCGCGCAGGCGCGGGTCGACCGCGTCGATCTCCTGTCCTTCGATGTGCTCCGAATTTCCGTCGAGCGACTTCACGAAGAAGAGGGCCTTGAGCTCGGACAACGACACCTGCGTCATTGTCCCGTCGTCTTCGCGTACGTGAAACTTGGGGCGGTCCTGGGCGACGTCGAGGCTGGTTCCCTTCACCATGCGTCCGTCGATGTACCGCGCCACCACGTGGTTGGGCATTGAGCTGCTCTCCATGCAAACAGGCGGCGCCGCGCAGCAGGTATGCGCCGCGGTCCTGCCAAATTACCGAACGTCCACGAGTCGAGAAGGGGCGGAGGACCTGCCTTACGAGTCCGCCCCGAGATCCTTGCGGTATCGCACGAGATCTGCGCGATATCCCACGCGCTCATACAACCGGCGCGCTCGCGCGTTGCCGTCGAAGACGGTCAGGGTGAGACGATCGAACCCGGCGGCACGTCCCCCATTCTTCTGCAGGCGTAAGGAGTTTTCGGCCGAGCCCGCGTTCCTTGGCGGATTTCGTGAGCGCGAGCACACCTACGTCGCCGTGCTGCTCCCCGGCGACGTAGCGCTCTCGCTCGCGTCGCCGAACCGCACAGCGAGGCGCTGCAGCTGGCGGAGGTGACGCAGGTCGTGGCCGGCGAGGAGGCGGGCGATGTCGCGGAGCGTCTCCGGACCGCGATCGGCGTGAACGCCGCAGCGTTCCCACTGCTCAGGAGTGAGCGCGCGAAAGAAGCGCAGGTTGCGCCGGCGGAGTGCGGCGAGAAGGGCGAGCGATTCCTCGAGGTCTTCTTCGGCGTAACCAAACTCGTCGGCCCATCGCGCCTGATCGAACCCCTGCATGAGCGGGCGATCCTCGACCACCACCTGCCGGATTCGAAAGGCCCAGGCGAGCTCGGTATCGATGAGGTGCGGGACGACGTGAGCGGCCGACCACCGCCCCTCGCCTTCGGGGGAGTGATAGTGGCGCGACGGAATCCTGGCGAACGCCGCACGCAGCGACGCATCCTGCTCCGCGAGTACTTCCAGCGGGTCGCGATCCCCGATCATCGCGCGCGTCTCCTCGGCGAGCGCGCGCCAGCCGGCGATGTCACCGGGGGGCGGGGTTGCCGGCGCGCTCGACCGGCGGGCGGAGGAGTCGGGAGTGGCGGTCATGGAACCGGAACGGAGTGGACTACGTACGAGCCCCCGGGGCGGCGCCCTATCGGCGTGGCGGGCGAATCGATCGACATCGCTGCCATTCCGCGCGAACGCCGCTTCTCGGCGCAGGGGTCTCCCTGCGGCATCGACACCCCTCTACGAGGCGCAGGGGCACATGGAAGAGATCAAGGTCGCGGGCAGCAACCTCAAGGCCAAGCTCAACGAGCTGATTCGCGAGGGAAACATCCGCCGCATCGTCATCCGGAATCCGCAGGGGCGTACCCTGCTCGACCTTCCGCTCGCCGCCGGCGTTGCCGGCGCCGTGCTCCTCCCGTTCTGGGCAGCGGTGGGGACGCTGGCCGCGCTCGCGACCGACTACACGATCGCCGTCGAGCGCGACCCCGGCACCTCGATGTCAAAGCCGGACTGAGTCGGCGGGTTAGGCAAGCCGGCCAAGCGACAGATCCGGCTCACCGTTCGAGTCGGCGCACCGTTCGAGTCGGCGCACCGTTCGAGTCGGCGCACCGTTCGAGTCGGCGCACCGTTCGAGTCGGCTCACCGACCAAGTCGGCTCACCGGCGGAGTTAGCAGTTCGCGACGTCAGCTGGCGACCCATCAACCACCGCGCCTTGCTCCCGCTACCACGGGGACGCGGCGCGGTGTGCGCTGCTCGCGTCAGTTGGAGTCGCCCTGCCGCAGGGCGGCCAGGCGCTGTTCCACCAGCGTGACGAGTTCGCGCATCCCCTGCTCGTCGAAGATGAGGCGCGCGCCGGCGGCGGCGTAGATCTCCGGGAGCCCGCGCGTCCCACCGAGCGAGAGCGCTTTCTTGTAGCGGGCCAGCGTCGCCGCGCTGTCGTGCTGCGCATCGCGCCACAGCTGCAACGCCCCGAGCTGCGCGATCCCGTACTCGATGTAGTAAAACGGGAGCTCGAAGATGTGCAGCTGGCGGTACCAGCGCGCCACCCGCTCCCGCTCGAGCCCGGTCCAGTCCACCCCGCGCTCGAAGCGCCCCCGCAGCTGCAACCACGCCGCGTCGCGCGCCGCCGCGTCATGCCCCTCGCCGCTGGTGTAGATCCAGCGCTGGAAGGCATCGACGCTGGCGATGTGCACGAGGCTCCCGAGCACGTCCTCGAGCTGCTCGATCTCGACCGCTCGCGCCTCACTCGGCGTGTAGTAGCCTAACGGCTGCACCAGGTACGGCGTGACGAGGAGCTCCATGCTCATCGACGTCAGCTCCGCCGCCTCGTGCCCGGTGCCGCGCAACCAAATGAAGGGCTGCCGGTGCGCGGCGAAGTCGTGGAACGAGTGCCCGGCCTCGTGCACCAGCGTGTTCACGTCGTCGGGAACGCCGACGGCGTTCATGAAGATGAACGGCTTCCCGCGCCACGGGAGGCGCGTGCAGTAGCCGCCGGGGGCCTTCCCCGGGCGGCTCTCCAGGTCGAGGAGCCCTTCCTGCGCCATCACGCGGAATTGCCCGCCCAGCTCCGGGTCGAGCGCGTCGAAGATGCGCTGCGCCGGCTCCACGAAGCCGCGGTTGTCCTCGAACGGGCGCACGGGACGCTCGCTCTCCAGCTGCACCAGCGTGTCCCACGGGCGCAGCACGTCCACGCCTAACGCCTCGCGCCGGTGGTGCATGAGCCGCTCCACCGCCGGCGAGACCACCGCCTCGACCGCCGCGTGAAAGCGCGCGCAGTCATCCGGCGTGTAGTCGAAGCGGTGCTTCGCGCGGAAGGCGTACTCCATGTGGTTGGGAAAGCCCGCATTCGTCGCCACGCGCTGGCGCAAAGCGAACATCGTGTCGAAGAGCTTCGCCAACTCGTCGCGGCGCGCCAGGTATGCCTCCGCCCCCAACCGGAACGCTCGCTCGCGCACCGCGCGGTCGCGTTCGCGGAGGAAGGGTTGTAGCTGCGGGATCGTCACCCGCTTCCCCTCCCACTCGGCGTCGAGCCCGCCGGTGATCTTCTGGTACGCCGCGGAAAGCTCCTCCAACTCGGAAAAGAGGGGAACGTTGGCCTCGCGGAAGATCTCGATGTCGGTGCGGAACTCGCGGATCACGCCGGCCATGTCCTCACGCGTCCAGCCGAGCGCCACGAGGCGCTCCGCCAGCCGCACGTTGAGCTCCCCGATCTTCGGGAAGATCTCCGATGACCACCGCAGGTTGGCCGCCTCCTTGGCGTCGTCGGCTGTATCGCAGGTGTAGGCGATCATCGCCACCGTCCCCGCTTCCTCCACCACCGCCATGAGGCGCGACCAGTCTTCCAGCCAGTCCTCCGCGTTCTCCGTCGTCAGCGGCGCGCTCACCAGCGCCTCGAAGTACGGCGCCAGATCGTCCCACGTCGCGTCGACGAGCGATTGCGGGGTCTCGGGGAGGAGCAGCGTCACGTATGCATCTCCGGCACTGGGCATGGCGCCGCGGGGCAGGATCGCGAGTCGCGACGCGCGCCTCCCCGCGACTGCTCGCGGAGCTGACGCGGCGGGACGCCAAGACGATTCCCGTCAGGCCAAAGCGGCCCGAATGGTGAGCGGCGCCTGCAACTTATCGGGGCGCTCCCCCGCGAGGCCACCCGTCCCCGGCTCGCACGGCAGAGCGTGAACTCGCTGCTCGACGGACGCCCTGACGCGCTGCGATGCAGCGTCAGTCGGAGTGCGAAGCTCCCACGCGCTGCGCACCGTCCACCGCGCCGCCAAGGGTATTCACTCGCACGCGGAGCCGCTCGAGGACCCGCGGAATCTCCTCGAGAAGGCGCGGCACGTCGGCCGATGTCGCCATCTCGCTGGTCTCGGCGGCGAGCCCGGCGATCGCTTCGCTCAAGGGATCTTCCGCACGCATCGCCGGGAGGAGGAGCTCGTACTGGCGAACGAGCTTCTCCAGGTCCGAAAAGGCGAGCGAGAGAAGGCTCAGCTCGCGGCGTGCGGCGTCGACCGGCTCGTCGCCGTCGTCAAGCGGATGACTGTTCTCGAGCGCCCGAAGGAAGCGATCGGCCGACGGATCGGCGCCCGGCACCTCGCCGCGATACACCTCGACGATCGCCGTCACGTCTCCCTCGTCGCCAAAGACGGGGACGACGCGGGCGGCGGCGACGCTGCGACTCCCGTCGGGCATGCGGATATGCACGTCCCCCGACCACGGCGCCCGCCTCCCCACCAGCTCCGGCCATTCGAGCGATGCACCGTTCGGTTCCACGAGTGTCCGGACCGCGGCCGCGTCGATATGCACCACCTCGGCGCGGTGGCGGGCCAAGAGGATCAGGGCGGCGGCGTTGCAATCGCGGAGCTTCCCGTCCCTCCCGACGATGAGCACAGGCTCGGCGGCGACCTCGAGCGCCTGCGCTCGCAGCCGCGCGACCATGTGAGCGGCGTTGGCGACCTCGCGCTCCGACGGAGACTGCGAAGTCGTTACCGCGCTGGCACTTCGGCGCTTCCCGACCCTCATTCCCAGCACCCACCCGGCCGCGAGCGCGACCGGGAGTGCGAGGACGACGAGGGTGAGGGCGTCGGTCATGGTTGCGATTTGCCGCGATCGATGGTCTGAGGTTCAGCGGGGAGCGCCGATTACCTGAGAGTTTCGGCGCGCCACGCGTTGACTGAACGACGATTGAACGACGATTGATTGACGGTTCAAGATGCTGCAGCGACGGCGTTGGACGGTCGATACTGCCACGGGTACGCCTGACTTCCGGACATGTCCGACATTTTCCTCGTGCGTCAGCCCGTCTTCGACCGCGCCGATTCGGCCGTCGGGTATGAACTGCGCTTTCGGGAGCCCGAGGACGGCGGGGGCGACCCGTTCGCGCGGAGCTACCTGAGCGGCTCGTTCGAGTTCTTGCGCGCTGGGCTCCCGGCGTACGTGCGCGCGACGCGCGACCAGCTCCTGGAGCGCATCTTCGACTCTCCCGACCCGAAGTCGCTGGTGGTGCTGCTACCGCCCGACCTCCCCGCGGAGCCGGAGCTCGTGACCGCGGTGTCTGACCTGGCGCAGCGTGGGGTGGCGATCGTGCTCGACGAGTTCGAGCTCCCGAAGGCCCCCGGCGCACCGATCCTGTCGTATCTCGCCCACGCGAGCGCCGTGCGCGTCGACCTGCGCTGCCATCACCCGTCGACGCTCGGCCCACTCGTCTCGGCGCTCAAGCGGCAGGGGAAGTACTCGATCGCCGACCACGTGCTCGACCTCAAGCTCTACAAGGCGTGCGTTGCACTCGGATTCGAGGGGTTCCAGGGGCCACACTTCTCGCGCCCCGAGCCGCTCCCGTCGGCCGAGCTCCCCGGGTCGACCGCGGCAGCACTGCGTTTGCTCGCCCTCGCCCGCGATCCCGATACGCCGGAACGCGAGCTCGAGGCGGTGATCTCATCCGACCCCGGGATCACCTTCCAGCTGCTGCGCATCGTCAACTCCGCTTCGTTAGGCGGGCGGGGGATCACGTCGATCGGGCACGCGCTGCGGATGGTTGGACGCGACAACGTGGTGCGTTGGCTCGCCCTCGCCTCGGCGACGGCGCACACCGGCGCCCGCGGCACCGACGACGAGCTGGTGCGCCAGGCCGTGCAGCGCGCGCACTTCTGCGAGCTCATGGCGCCGAGCACGAAGTTCGACAAGGGGACGATGTTCCTGATTGGACTCTTCTCGCTGCTGGACGCGGTGTTCCGCATCCCGATGCACGAGGTGCTCGACCGCGTGAAGCTCGACGACGATGTGCGGGTGGCGCTGCTGGATCGCGAGGGCCCTCTCGCCGGGCCGTTGCTCGTCGTCGAAGCCTACGAACTCGGCTTGTGGGAGTCAGCGGGCGAAGCCGCGACCAACATCAACTTCGATCCCGAGCAGCTTCCGACCGTCTACCAAGAGGCTGTGCAGCGCGCGACGGAGCATATACCGGGGAAGCGCCAGGCGGTGGCGGCACACTAGTCAGCGAGAAGACGAGTTCTCAGAAGACGAATCTTGAGAAGACGAGAAGACGAGTTCTCTGAAGACGAGGGGCTTTTCCTCTCGTCTTCTCGTCTTCAGAGAACTCGTCTTCTACTCATAGCGTAACGCTTCTATCGGATCCAGGCTCGCCGCCTTCGAGGCGGGGAAGAGGCCGAAGAGGATGCCGGTCAGCGAACTCGCGACAAACGACACGATGATCGCTGCCGGCTGCACCGTTGCCTGAAGCGGAGTCGCGTTGCGGATCGCCGCTGCGACCAGCCAGCCGAACACCAGCCCCATCACCGCGCCGATCGCCGTAAGCGTGGCGGCCTCGATCAGGAACTGCCAGAGGATCACGCCCTTCGTCGCGCCTAACGCCTTGCGCACGCCGATCTCGCGGGTGCGTTCGGTCACCGAGATCATCATGATCGCCACGACGCCCACGCCGCCGACGATCAGCCCGATCCCCGAGAGCACGATCATCACCAGGAAGAAGATCCCGGTGAGCTTTCCCCAGGTTTCAAACAGTTTGTCCTGGGTGATCACCGCGAAGTTGTCCATCGCACCCGGGCGCAGCCCGCGCCCGCCGCGGATGGTCGCCACCACGTCGTCGATCGCCTCGTCGCGCGACACGCCTTCGCGCGGCTTCACCGTGAAGTCGATCCAGTCGATCCACAGGTTCAGGTAGCGCCGCCCCGCCGAGAAGGGGACGTAGGCGCGGGGCGACGGTTCGCTGAGGAAGTCGCCACCTCCCTTGTAGATCCCGATCACCATGAAGGGTGACTTGTTGAGCAGGAGCACCTTCCCGATCGGGTCGACGCCGTTGAACAGGCGCGTCGCGACCTGCTCGTTGATCACCACCACGCGCGCGCCGTTGGTCTCCTCGCCCTGCGTGAAGTTGCGCCCCTGCACGATGTCGCCGCCGTTTACCTCGATCCAGTTGGCGGTGAAGGCGGAGATGCGCATGCTCGAGAGCATGCGGTCGAGATACTTGGCCGCCGCCGACGAGCCGCTGGAGATCGTGATGTCCTGGATCGTCGGGAGACGCTTGATCGCCGCTGCTTCGGTCAGTTTGAGTGGCGGATTGCTCCTCCACTTGCAGCTGTCGTCGTCGGCGTCGCTGCACCCCTCGAGCGAGATGGGAAAACGATTGACGAAGAACGTCGTCGGCCCCGCCTTCTCGAACTCCTGCGCCACGCTGTTGTTGATCCCCTGGATCGCCGCCGACATCACCACCACCACGAAGACGCCGATGGCGATCCCGAGGATGGTGAGCGCGGCACGCACGCGGTTGGCGCGCAGCGCATCGACGGCGATGAGGATCCCCTCGACCAGCGAGGTCACGCGGTCACGGATCGCCATGGGCTACTCCTGCCGCAGCGCGGCCACCGGATCGAGGCGCGAGGCGCGGCTCGCCGGATAGACGCCCGAGATGATTCCCACCCCCGCCCCCACCGTCACCCCCAACACGACCGACCACGGCGCCACGCTCGCCGGAAGCGGGGAGATCGCCGATATCAGCTTTGCCAGCCCGAAGCCGGCCCCGATCCCGAACGCTGCCCCAATGATCGCCAGCGTCGTCGACTCGGCGATGAATTGCGACAGGATGTCGCGCCGCTTGGCACCTAACGCCTTGCGCACCCCGATCTCCCGCGTCCGCTCGGCGACCGCGACCAGCATGATGTTCATGATCACGATCGAACCGACGAGGAGCCCGATCGCCGGGAGGGCGATCCCCGCCATGACCAGGAAGCCCTGGATCTTCTTCCAGAAGGCGAGCGCGGCGTCGGCGGTCTGCAGCGAGAAGTCGTCGGGGGCGCCGGGACGGAGCTTGTGCCGCACCCGCATCACCTGCCGAGCGATCTCCAGCGTCGAGAGCATCTGCTGCTCGGAGTTGGACTGGATCGTGATCCCGTCGATCACCTTGAACCGGTTCACCATGCGGTGCGCCGGCGTGGCGTAGGGGACGATCGCGAACTTGTCCATGGAGATGCCGAAGGCGCTCCCCTGCGCCTCGGCCACCCCGATCACCTCGTAGGGAATGTCGCCGATCTTGAGCTCGCGCCCGATCGGTGAGACACCGGGGAAGAAATGCTTGCGCGTCTCCTCGCCGATGACGACGACCGGCGTGCCTAACGCGTATTCCTGCAGCGACGGGAGGCGTCCTTCCTGCACCCCCATGTTCTTGATCTCGAACCACTGCCCCTCGACGCACTGCACCATCACCTTGCGCGGATTGGCATACCGCGACTCGAGCGTGAGCGCGTCGCTCCCTTCGTAGGCCCAGCGCACGTCCGGCGGGAGCGCCGCCACCACGGGGGCCACGTCGTCCTCGGTGATGCGCGGGCGCGTGCGCCACGAGCGCCACTCCGACTCGTCCACATCGCCGATGTTGATGTTGGGCTGGCGGCGGACGTCGAACGAATTCTTGGTGATCAGCTTTCCGACGAGGTCGTCTTCCATGTAGCGCCCCATGCCGTCGATGATCGAGACGACGGCGATGAGGAAGGTGACGCCGATGGCCACGCCCAGGAGCGTGAAGAAGCTCTTGAGCTTCTGCGTGCGGATCTGGGCGAGCGCGAGCCGGATGGCTTCGTAAACAGGCATGGGCGGAAGTACGGGAGGGGGAGGCACGGGGTTTCGCGCGCCGCTGCTTACCGGCTGCAACGCCCCGAACTCGGCTTGTCCCCATTCCTCTTGACTGTCGAGAGAAGCGAGCCGACTCTTCTCTCGACCGCCGAGAGGAGCGAATCGTGGGTGACGAGCGCGGGACCATGCTGCAGGGGACACTCGAGCTGCTGATTCTCAAGATCGTCTCGCTCGAGCCCATCCACGGCTGGGGGATCACGCTCCGCATGGAGCAGATGTCGGGGAGCGTCTTCCAGGTGAATCAGGGGTCGCTCTACCCCGCGCTCGAGCGGCTCACGCGACGCGGGTGGCTGCGCTCGGAGTGGCGCACCACCGACAGCAACCGGCGCGCGCGCTACTACGAAGTGACCGCCGCCGGGAAGCGGCGACTCGCCGTGGAGCTCGAGGGGTGGGAGCGCTCGTCGACCGCGGTCAACGCGATCCTCGGGTGGAGCGGGGCACTCCCATGAGTGGGCGCAACGATCGCCCCCGCTGGCTCCCCGACGGGCTCGTCGCCTGGCTTCGCTCCCTCTTCGGCGCGGGGCGCGCCGACCGCGAGCATCAGGAGGAGATCCGCTTTCACCTCGAGATGGCGACAAGGCGCTTCGAATCGCAGGGAATTGCACCTGCCGAGGCGCGCCGACGAGCCGCGGTGGCGCTCGGCGGGGCGGCGCAGGTGCGCGAGGAGGCAACCGATGCGCGCGGCGGGCGTTGGCTCGCCGACTTGGGGCGCGACACGCGATACGCCCTCCGCCAGCTCCGCCACGCGCGCGGCTTCGCGCTCGTCTCCATTCTCACGTTGGCTCTGGGGATCGGTGCCAACACCGCCCTGTTCTCCGTCATTGAAGGGGCGCTCCTCCGCCCCATCCCCTTTGCCGACGCCGACCGGCTGGCCGTCCTCTGGGAGACCGACCGCGTGAGCGGAACGTCGCGCGAGCCGTCGTCGTGGCCAGACTACGTCGACTTCGCGCGCGAGGCGCGGAGCTTCGACGCGATGGCCGCGCTCACCGGACTCGAGTCGAGTTACACACCGGCAAAGGGGGATGCACAGCGCGTGTCCACCATGGCGGTGACACACACGTACTTCCCGCTCGTCGGGGTGCGGGCCATGCGCGGACGCACCTTCACGCCCGAGGAAGACGTTCCCGGTGGCGCGCAGGTGGTCCTCCTCGGCGAGCGCTTCTGGCGTGCGCGGTTCGACAGCGACCCCGCGATCATCGGACAAACGATCCGCATCGACGAAGTCCCGCGCCAGGTCGTCGGCATCGTCCCCACCGGAACCGACTTCGGGCTCGACCAGCTCCACGCGCGCGCCGACTACCACGGCGCCTTCTCGGCGACGGGCGACGTGGCGATCTGGATCCCCATGCAGGCCAGCGACCAGCAGTTCCCGCGCGACACGCACCCGTTCTTCGTGCTCGGGCGGCTCCGCGCGTCATCGTCGTTCGCGCTGGCGAGCGACGAGATGAAGGGAATCGCCGAGGGGCTCGAGCAGCGATACCGCTCGAATACCGCGCGCGGCGTTCACGTGGAGTCGCTGCGCGACGTCGTCTTCGCCCCGGTGCGCCCTGTTCTCTTCCTCCTCCTCGGCGCCGTCGCGCTCGTGCTCCTCGTGGCCTGCGTGAACGTCGCCAACCTCTTCCTCGCCCGCGGTGCCGCGCGCATGCGCGAGGTCGCGGTGCGATCGGCGTTAGGCGCCGGGGTGGCACGGCTCGGACGACAGTTCGTGGTCGAAGCGCTCCTGCTTTCCGTCGCTGGTGCGCTGCTCGGCGTGGGCCTGGCCTGGGTCGCGCTGCGCACCTTGCTGCACCTCGCCCCCACTGACCTCCCGCGCGTCGACGAGATCGGGATCAACACGCCGGTCCTGCTGGCGACGCTTGGTGTGTCGCTCGTCGTGGGCATTGCGTTCGGACTGGTCCCCACGGCGCAGGCGCTGCGCGTCGACGTGAACGAGACGCTCAAGGGCGAGACGCGTGGTGGCACGGCGGGTGTCGGGCGCCGACGGCTCCGCGAGTGGCTCGTCGTCACGGAGCTGGCGCTGTCGGTGACGCTGGTGCTGTGCGCCGGGCTCCTCGTGCGAAGCGTGTCGCGCGTGTTGAACGTGGATCCGGGCTTCAATGCCGCCGGCGTGCTGAAGGCCGAGTTCACCCTCCCCACCACGCGGTACCCGCGCGACTATCGCCGCTTCCCCGACTGGCCCGATACTCGCCGGTTTGTCGATGCCACATTGCAGCGCGTCGGCGCCATTCCCGGCGTGCAGTCGGTCGCGTTGGCCGGGGCGCACCCGCTCGACGCCGGCTTCACCAACTCGTTCGTCGTTGTGGGAAGGGAAGCCGAGGCGAAGGACTGGCCGGAGATCTCGGTGCGACAGGTAAGCCCCGGGTACTTCGCGACGATGGGGACGCGACTCGTGCGTGGACGACTTCTCGAAGCCGGGGACGACGCCAGCGCGCCGCGCGTGGGAGTGATCAACGAGGCCGCCGCGCTGCGCTATTTCGGCGATCGCGACCCGATTGGGCAGGAGATCAAGTTCTGGGGGATGGAACGTCGCATCGTGGGAGTCATCGGCGACGAGCGATTCAAGGGACCGACGCAGCCGGCGCCGCCGGCGATCTACGCCGCGCTGGCGCAGGCGCCGCCGAGCGCCGGCGCGTTGCTCGTTCGGTCGTCGCGCGACTTGGAGGAGTTGGCGCCGGAGGTACGACGGGCGATCGCCGAGGTGGATCCGCAGCTCGCCGTGTACGGGGTGGAGCCGCTGTCGCGCACATTGCTCGACTCGTTAGGGACGCGCCGCTTCGCGACGCTGGTGCTGGGGGCGTTCGCGGTGCTGACGCTCGTGTTGGCGCTGGTGGGGATTCACGGGGTGCTGAGCTACACCACGTCGCAGCGCACGCGGGAGATCGGGATCCGGCTGGCGCTCGGCGCCACGCGGAGCGAGGCGGCAGGGTCTGTCGTGCGCGGAGGGTTGCTGCTCGCGCTCGTTGGAACGACCGTCGGATTGTTTGCCGCTGCCGGTGCGTCGCGCTTTCTGCAGGGGCTGCTGTTCGGGGTGACGCGGAGCGATCCGGTGACCTATGTAGCGGTTGCAGGGGTGGTGCTCGTAGCCGCGGTGACGGCGACGATGTTGCCGGCGCTCAGGGCGTCGCGGGTGGCGCCGACGGAGGCGTTGCGGGTGGAGTAGTAGGCCGTGCCGATCGACCGTGAGCGCCTACGCGGCGCTCCCGGCCCACGGCTTGATGCGCCGGAGCACCGGCGCGAGCGCCTTGGCGGCGACTTCGGTGTCGTAGGCGGCCTGCGCACGCAGCCAGTAGCCATTCGAGAGCCCGAAGAACCGACACAGGCGAAGGTCGGTGTCGGCGGTGATGGCACGCCGGCCGGCGACGATCTCGCCGATGCGCTGGGCCGGTACGTCGATCTCCTTGGCGAGACGATACTGCGAGAGCTGCATCGGCACGAGGAACTCCTCCAGCAGGAGCTCCCCAGGGGTGACGGGCTTGAGTGCAGGCATGGGAGGACTCGGCTCAGTGATAGTCGACGATCTCGACGTCCGCGGGACCAGCGGCAGTCCAGCGAAAACAGACACGGTACTGATCGTTGATTCGGATGCTGTGCTGACCGGCGCGATCCCCCTTGAGGGCTTCGAGGCGATTCCCGGGCGGCACACGAAGGTCGTCGAGCCGCCCGGCGATTTCCAGCTGGCGCAACTTGCGCCGCGCCACGGTGGCGATGTTCGCGAAGCGCCGGGTGCTTCGCCCTCTCGCAAGCGCCTCCGTGTCGCCATCACGGAACGAGACGATCATGCCACATAATAACGTCTCGCGTGATCACGTCAAGCGTGACTAGTGGCGCTTCTCCAGCCCGGCTGCGGCCCGACGCCTGGCTCGAATGTCGGTCGACGGCGCGATGCAGCGATTGTCGTCGACCGGAGGCGCTCCGTGCTGAGGTGTGACGGCAGTCGCGTCCACAGAGCAGCCGATGCATCCTCTAACGTGTGCCCGTTTGAGTCGGCGCCACCCGTCAGGTGCAAATCCCCACCCGATGCCCCACGAACTCCCGCGCCGAGTACTCGCGCACGAGGAATTCGGCCAGGTCGCCCGTGGGGAGCGCCTTCGGTTTGTCGGGCATGACGTCCGCCGCGACGCGATAGTTGCCGGTCGCGTCCCCGTCCGGAATGTCGGGGGGGCAGACGTAGGTCCAGTCTAGCCCGGAGTCGCGCAGGAACTCGTACGCCGCGTAGTGCTCCGCCGTCACCAATTGAAAGACTGCGGGGAATCCGGGTTGTTCGCTCCGTCGCCCCGGCCCGGTCGTCGAGTCGAGCACGCCCCCACCGCCTACCGCGACGATCCGCTTCGCACCCGACGCCCGCATCGCCTGGATGATGTTATGAATCCCCAACGACCGCGTGCGCCCAGGATCGGCAGTCGTTCCGCCGCCAAGTACCGAGAGTGCCCCCTCGGCCCCCTCGAGCGCCTCGGCGACGTCGGCTGCGACCAGGACGTCGCCGGCGACGAGCGTCACCGCGGGATCGGGAGCGAGTTTGGACGGATCGCGCACCAGCGCGCGCACGGTATGTCCGTGCGCGCGCGCCGCCTGTACCACGCGCTGCCCCGTCCGTCCCGATGCTCCAAAGATTGCAATGATTGCCATGCGCCGCTCCGCGGTGCGAGTGATGTGTGGAGCGGCGCCGACGCCGCTGTCTACTTGTAGAGCCAGTATGGCCTGGTGGATTCCTTGAACGCCGCCGATTCCTTCGCGAGGATCGGAAGGAGCGCCTCGATCCCTCCTTCCTTCTCAACCGCCGAGCGCAGGCGAGTGGAGCCGGCGAGCCGGTCGATGTGCGACTGCCGCCACTCGAACTCCTTGGGGTGGCGCTTGTAGATGGCGCGCAGCATTTCCAGCCCGACCTGGATCGGCACCACCTTCTCGCGATCGCTCACCACGACCACGAGGACCGGGACCGTCATGCCGCCGTGCTTGAATCCCTGTTCCACCGTCTGCGACGTCGAGTCGAAGACGACGCCGGGGATGTTCTTCTTGTTCAGTTCCGCCGCGATCGCGCCGGCATCGGTGAGGTAGGGGGCGCCGACCATCTGGAAGGGATTCTCCATCCCGCGCCCTTCGTTGATGTTCGTCCCCTCGAACATCACCGTCCCCGTGTATATCAGCGCCGCATCGGGCGACCGGATGTTGGGCGACGGATTGATCCACCCGAGCCCCGTCTCGTTCCACCACATGTCGCGGCGATACCCCTGCATGGGGATCACCGTGATGTCGGCCTTGATCTGACCCGTGCCCACCAGGTAGCGCGCCAGCTCGCCGATCGTTAGGCCATAGCGCAGCGCGACCGGGAACCATCCCACGAACGAGCGGAACTTGAGGTCGAGCACTCCCCCGTCGACGACATCCGCCCGAATCGGATCCGGGCGATCGAGGACGAGGAACTTCTTTCCCTTCGCCGCCTCGGCGCTCAGCGCCATCGTCCATTCGTAGGTGTAGACGCGCGCGCCAACGTCCTGGATGTCGAAGATGAGGACGTCGACGTCCTTGAGCATCTCGGCCGTGGGGACGCGCGTCTCGCCGTAGAGCGAGTAGACCGTGACGCCCGTCGCCGAGTCGACAAAGGTCGCGACGTGATCGCCGGCGCGAGCGACGCCGCGGATCCCGTGCTCGGGGCCGTAGAGCGCGGTGAGCTTCACGCCAGGCGCGGCATGCAGCAGGTCGGCGCTCGAGCGCCCCATCGCATCGACGCCGGTGTGGTTGGTGATCAGGCCGACGCGCTTCCCCTGGATCAGGTGGATCGAGTCGGTGAGGAGGACCTCGATCCCCGTGCGCACGCGCCCCTGCGCGCGTGCCGAGTGGAGCGGGAGGGCGGTGAGCGCGAAGAGGAGCGTGAAGGAAAGCGCGAAAGCGCGGCGAAGCGGGCGCGGACGGATCATTGCGAAAGTCGGATGATAAGCGGCGAAAAGTTGTCGCCGCTCCTAAGCGGCGTTGGAACGCCGCTCCTCGGCGGCGATGAAACGTGGCCGCTGGCAGGCGGCGATTGAAGCTCGCCGCTCAGCGGCGATTGAAATGCGCGGATCATACCCCGGGTTCCGCGCGGAGTCACTGCCGAGTCGCGGATGCTCTGCCGAGGCCGGCCTGACGCATCGTCTCGCCGACATACGCGGCGCGCGGTAGGCGCGCTGGCGAGAGGGAGCGAGGCATGAAGCGTTCCCCCTTGCCCTCTCTCTGTCGCGTTCGATCTTACCGCGATGGCCACCGGACCGAAGCGTACCATCTGGCGCCGACTGCGGCGCTGGGCAGTGATTGCCCTCTTGCTGCTCGTCGTCGGTCCGTTCGTGCTCGTGCTCCCGCTGAATCTCGTGCAGCCGTTCACGACCGCGGTCATTCTGCGCCGCTTCACCCAGCGAATGTTCGAGGGAAAGCACCCGTACTATCCCAAGCGCGACGTCGTCGGCCACGACGACATCTCGGCCAATCTCCGGCGCGCCGTGCTCGCGTCCGAGGACGACCGCTTCTATCTGCATCACGGCTTCGATTTCGAGGAGATCGAGAACGCGCTCGAGCGCGCCAAGCGCGGGCGGCGGCTGCGCGGGGCGTCGACCATCACGCAGCAGGTGGCGAAGAACCTCTTCCTGTGGGAGGGGCGGAGTTATGTGCGGAAGGGGCTCGAGGCGTGGTTCACCGTGGTGATGGAGCTCTGCCTCAGCAAGGATCGCATCCTCGACCTCTACCTCAATCTTGCCGAATGGGGGGACGGGGTGTTCGGCGCCGAGATGGCGGCGCGCACGCACTACAAGAAGTCGGCGAAGAACCTGACGAGGGAGGAGGCGGCGCGGTTGGCGGCGGTGTTGCCGTCGCCGATTCGGTGGTCGCCGAATGGGTCGGTGGCAAGGGCGCGGTCGGTGGGGATCCTGGCGCGGATGCGGTATCCCGCGCCGCGTTTAGAGGAGCCTGCGCCGGCGAAGCGCTGACGAGTTCCTAGCGGCAATCGTCCGAGTGGGCGGTGTAAGCGCGCGGGGTGCGTGGTTAGCATCCGGAACCACCACCTCGCGTCCATGTCTCCGTCTCCGATTCGCTTCATCCTCATCGGCCTGGCAGCCGGTGTGCTCTCCGGGCTCTTCGGCATCGGCGGGGGCGTCGTGATCGTCCCCGCTCTCGTGTTCATCGCTGGCTTGTCGCCTGAAGCGGCGACGGGCACGTCGCTCGCGTCGCTGCTATTGCCGGTTGGGGCGCTCGGCGCGCTGCGCTACTGGCAGAGCGGGCATGTGCGGGTGGCCGCTGCGCTGTGGATTGCGGCGGGACTAGCGTTAGGTGCTTGGGGGGGAGCGTCGGTAGCGCTGTCGCTCGATCCACGGCAGTTACAGCGGGCGTTTGCGGTCTTCCTGGTGGCGGTGGCGGTTCACTTGTGGACGGCGGCGTAGGGGGGCGAAAATCGCGTGCGGTCTCGGCACGCCAAACGCCTCGGCGTCCTCAAGCCACGGCGTATCGCCGCCATAGATGTCTGATGGGCGGGAGTGTAAGCGCGTACCGGACCGCGCCGCTGTGATAGGTTTGGACATCCCGTATTAGGCGGATAAGCGGCGGTGTTCGTCCCGCACAGTACGCTGCGCACGAGCCAAGACTGCTCCAGCGATCGCCAGTGCAACGTCAAATGGATCACGTCTGGCATCGCTTTCCCAGAACCGGAGAACAAGCCATTCCGCTCTCTCAAGTTCGGCGCGAACATGATCGTCGCGTTCGATACGGCGGGTGAACTTCTCGCGCCAGTAGTCCGGATTTGAGGATCGAAGCGTCGCGAGATATTGAGGACCTTGTTCACGAAGTGCTCGTGCGTGCCAGTAATCGCCGTCGATGAACACGGCGACCTTGTAGCGCGGGAACGTGATATCGGGACGGCCGAGGACTTCGCCAGAGTATTTTCTGTAGCGAAAGCCGAGGGCGAATAAGAGGCGACGTACGCGCGATTCAGTCTTGTTGTCAGTCGAGCGAATCGACGCCATGTTGCGGGAAATTTCCGCTGCGTCGCGGCGTCGCGGCTGCACGTTCAGAACTACAATTCCTTCGTCAGATCTCTCGACTGTGAAGGGAATTTTCGTATGAGCCACCGCAGCACCTCAAGCTGCTCGTCACCAGCGGCCCGCCTCAGCTGCGCGAGCAACTGGCTCGTCTTCGGGCGAGGAAGCGTAATGTTTTGCGCTCCTTCGTTACAGACTGAACACAAAGCACGAAGGTTGTTAGGCTCGCTCCTGCCACCGTGACTCAAATCGACGATGTGGCCAATGTGTAGACGTGTCTTGCGACTGGCGTCGGCTGGATGTGGTTCGCCAGCAGCAGCCCCGCACATTTGGCAAGTGTACCCGTTTCGGTCTAGGACGTAGGCGCGCGTTTCTTTCGAGATGGTTGAGTCGAAGACTGGCAGCGGCTTGGTGTCAACCAAGCGATACTGTCCGGGCTTGAGCGTGCTGTTGTCCTTGTCAGTCTCGATGTTCATGCCTTCGAGCTGCCGAAGTTCGCGGACACGGCGAGCCCATTCGGTAATTCCACCCGCCACGTCTCGTAGCTCTTGCCAATCCAGAACCTTTCCAACGTTAGCTAGAAAGTGAGCGCGGAGCTTGGCACGAGCACTAATTCGTCCCTTGATTGGGTAGCTGAACTCCGTGTCGCTCACGAAGCGCCTAGGGCAAGGGACCCTTGCAACGGTCGGTGGATTGGCCGAATGCCGACAAGAGCATCGCGGATCGCGGCTCCCACCGCGGCAGCTACCGGCGGCGGAAACGCGTTTCCAACCTGGCGGTACGCTGCGGTCTTGCGGCCTACGAATTCCCACTCATCGGGAAAACCTTGCACACGGGCGGCCATCCGAACGGTTAGCCGCGGAAGGCCATCAATCGGGAACGACGCGGGAGGCGGTGCGTCAGCGAGACTGCGGCCCTCAACGCCGAGTTGGCGCCAAGCCTCGCGGGCTCGCGTCGGCCCGAGATCCGGCCCCCCATGGAGCTTTGAACCACCGACGAGCGTCGGCGCGATGCTATCGGCGCGGTTAGCCCACAACAGAGCTCCCCCCCAACCATCGGCAGCCATGAGGTCTACGAGTGCGCGACCAACCGTGGGCGGTGTCCCAAAGGCTCTGGGCCATGCAAAATTGCGCGCAGCCTTTGGACGAAGGGCCACGAGAATGAACCGCGGCCGAAGCTGCGGGACACCGAAATTGCAGGCGTTGAGCACCTGCCAGTCGACGTGATATCCAAGTCGCTCCAGCCGCCCGGCGACGGCGCGTCGATAATGCTCGAACTTCGCAGTGGCGAGCCCGGGCACGTTCTCGAGCATCACGGCGGCGGGCTTGGTGACCTGCACGATGTCGAGGGCGGTAGGAAACAGATCGCGATCGTCGTCAGGCCCTAGCTGCTTTCCGGCGATCGAAAATGGTGGACATGGAACTCCGCCGGCGAACAAGTCCACGCCACGATATGGGCTCGGGTCGAACTCCCTAACATTGCCGTGCACAACATTCCACGCAGGCCGATTGGCGCGTAGAGTTGCCACTGCGTGTGGGTCTAGTTCGACGGCAGCTACGTGGTGGAAGCCGGCCTTCTCAATGCCGAGCGCCTGCCCGCCGGCACCCGCGCATATCTCGAGGGAGGAGAGTTCGTTGGCCATAGGTCGGAGAAGAGAATAGCCGACTTGCCCTGAGATCGAAAGACATGCGCGAAGGGCTGACTATGTCCGCGCCGCCTCAACCTTTGCGCAATCATGCGCGACTGCTTAGGCAGCCGGGACGGGCATGATTCGGCGCTCCCGCTCAGCGGCGAACGCGAGACAGGCGACGATGTCTTCGTGCGCCAGGTCAGGGAAATCGGCTCTGACTTGTGCCTCGGTCATGCCCGACGCCAGATAGCCCAAGACATCGCTCACCGTGATGCGCGTGCCGCGAACGCAGGGTTTGCCGAAGCGGACGGTGGGATCGAGGCTGATCCGATCGAGGAGGCTCATGCCCTGACGCTATGGCGCCGGGACCGGCGCGTCAAGTTTATGCGATATCGGTGCTTACCGAGATCGGTTCACGGCTGGCCAACGGCCATACCTAACGATGAATCCTGGAACAGCGCGACGAGCGCGCTCGCCCCGACCAGGTGCATCCCTAGCATCGTGACCGGCCGCTTCATTCCAAACGGAAGCTTCGCCTCCACCCCCGGCCCAAACTCAACCAACACATTCGGATCATCCCCCCCAGCAATCCTCAGATAGCCTTTAGTCCCCGGCTGGGGCAAATCGCGCCATTCCGGAATCCGCACCGACCGCACGCTCGCTCGCGGCGCCGAAATCCGAATCGACCTCCCCGCCCGTACCTCGATCGAATCCGCAGAGACGGCGATCCACGATTCGGCACTGAACTCCCGCCACAACCACCACATCGTCCACACGTTGAGCACCAACAACGCAACAGACGCCAGCGGCCACCGCTTGTAAATGAGCGCATGCACCGCCGCCGATTCGACGACGATCACCCCAATCATCGCAAAGAGCAGCGACCGCGGGCGCGGAGTAATGGTGAACCGCACGGCGTCGTTAGCGCCAATCTCGTCGCGCGCGCCGCCGCCCGCGCCCATGCCGGCTCAGTCCCCCGCCGCCAACGTCTTCTCCGGCGGCATCGGCTCGTCAGGCGGCGCGGGCGGCAACAGCCGCCGCGCCCCAATCGGAATCGCGGGCGACTCGACCGGCGCAGTCACCACGCTCGGCGCCGGCGCAAGGAGCCGACCCAACCACTCCCGCCCCGCCTTCACCGCCAGCCCAGCGACGTGGCCTAACGCGGCGCCCACAACCGTCGCCATATCAACCGGGCTTCTCCCGCCTTCAGAAGAAAGCGACGCCATGATCCGCGTCCGCATCCGCACCGCAATGGGCGACGCGAACGTGATCGCGTTGAACCGCGCATCATACCGCGTCCCCAATCCCTCGATCAGCGCCGCGGTCCGCGCGAAGTACACCATCTCGCTCGGCAACCGGATCGGGAAATCGTAGATGGTCGCCATGACCTGGTCAGCAAGAAGCTCGATGCGCTCCATCGTTGTAGTCTTCTCGTACGCGAGCTTCATGAGCGTGTCCGCGAGCTCGCGAATCTTGGTCATGTCGGCGCCCGGCTCGACAAAGCCCATCGATTCGAAGCCGGCAATCACGCCATCGGTGTCGCGGCGGATGGCGGCGAATACGGTCGTGACCAGATGCCAGCGCAGCTCGCGGGGGACGTCGACGACCATGCCGAAGTCCAGCAGCACAACCTTGCCGTCGGGGGAGGCAAGGAGGTTGCCAGGATGCGGATCGGCGTGAAACAGCCCGTCGATCAACATCATCTGGAGGTAGAGCTCCATCACGGTGCTCACCACGCCGCGTGGATCGTGCGGCTCGTCACCGGGGCGCGCGACAACCTGGTCGATGCGCACCCCTTCCATGTACTCGAGGCCGAGCACGCGACGCGTCACCAACGATTCGACAACCGCCGGAATGGCGACGCGCTTGTGCCCCTTGAAGTTCGCCCGTATCCGCCGCGCATACGATGCCTCGAGGACGAAATCCATCTCCTCGGCGATCTTGACGGAGTACTCCTCGATGACCGTGCGCGCGTTGCGCACGTGCGAGTTAGGGTAGCGGCGAGCCAGCCAGCGCACGATGGGGACGGCGACGGACATGTCCTTCCGGACCAAGTCCTCCACGCCGGGGCGCAGCACCTTGAGGACGATCTCCTCGCCCTGGTAACGCGCGCGGTGCACCTGGCCTAACGAGGCAGCAGCAATCGGCGCGTCATCGAACCGCTCGAACAGCTCCCCAATCGGCTTCCCGAACGCCCGCTCGACCTCGGCGCGGATGGCCGGCGTAGGGACGGGCTTCACCCGGTCCTGCAGCGCGCTCAGGCGCGTGACGTACGGCTCGGGAACAAGGTCGGCGCGCGACGCGAAGATCTGCGCCAGCTTGACGAAGGTGGGGCCGAGCGCGGTGAGCGTGTCGATGAGATAGCGCGCGCGACGCTCATGGAACGCGGCGTCTCGTTCAGCCGGCCTCCCCCACCAAATCCAGCGGCGCACGTCTCGAAGGACCGAGACGAAGAGGGGAAAAAGCCGGGAAACAATGACTATGGCGCGCATCGGATACTGCAGAAGATAGAAGACGAGAAGACGAGAAGACGACTTCCACGGCGAGCGCGACGAGTGTCGGCCCGCGCACGCCCCCTCTCGTCTTCTCGTCTATTCCTAACTGTCTCTCAAGACATCTGCTGGATCGAGTTTCGACGCGCGCCGAGCGGGGACGAAAGACGCCAGTATCGCCACCATCAATAGAAGCGCGACCACGCTTCCATAGATCCACGGGTCGCGAGGGGACGTCTGAAACAGGAGGTCGGCCACTCGGGTGCTCACGGCCCAGGCAATCAGAAGCCCGAGCGCCATCCCGGCCACAGCTTGCCGCACGCCGCTCCCGACGACTAGCCGCGCCACGTCTTCGCGGCGAGCGCCGAGTGCCATGCGGACTCCCATTTCACGCCGGCGCTGGGTCACATCGTGTGCGATGACGCTATAGAGTCCCAGTGCTGCCACGATGACGCCAAGCGCGCCGAACAAGGTGAACATCGCGGCGCCCAGCTTCCAAGTCTCGACCTGAGCCTCTACGATCTCCGACATCGGGCGCACGTCGACGTACGGGAGCGTCGGTTCGGCGGATAGGATCGCCTTGCGCACGACCGGGATGGCGCCCCCTTCGTCCGACGTGGCGAGCCGCACCATGAGGGTGCGCCAGTCGGGGTGCCATTGGGTGATGGGGATGAAGAGTTGCGGCGGCGCGTCGTCGGCGAGCTCCGTCATGCGAGCGTTGGGGACGATACCGATCACGGTCAGGCAGCCATCGAGATCCTCGATCTTGAAGCATTGCCCGAGCGCGTCGCGCCCCGGCCAGGCCTGCGCGGCCATCGCTTCGTTGATCACCGCCACGTTCCCGGTCCCCTTCTGATCGGTCTTGGCGAAGTCGCGCCCGCGGAGAATGGGCGTCTTCATGGTGCTGAAGTAGTCGTACGAGACGCCGTTGGCGTACGGTCCACCGCCCTTCTGCAGGTGCAGCGTGTCGCCGTCGATCAGGATGGTGAAGTCCATCTGCGATTCGAACGGCACCGTCACGCTCTGGGCGACCGAGGCGACGCCGGGGATGGCGCGCACTTGGTCGGCCATGCGCAGCCAGCGCTGCTCGAGTTCCTCGGGGGTGCGACCGTTCGCCTTGAGATCGGGGCTCGTGACCAGGAGTCCTTGCGACTGGTAGCCGAGGTCGACGGAGGTCGCGCGCGAGAAGGAACGGACAAACAATCCGGCGCCGACGAGCAGGATGACCGACAGCGTCCCCTGCACAACGACGAGCGCTGTGCGCAGGGCGTGACGCTTTCCTCCCCCCTCCCTCGCTCCGGACTTGAGCGACTCCACAAGCGGAGTGCCGGAGGCGACGATTGCGGGGACGAAGCCGGCGATGAGTGCCGCGACCACGACCAGCAGGGTGACGAAGAGCGTCTGCCGCGCGTCGAGCGGGTTGGACTCGAGCGGGATCCCGGCGAGGAGCGTCTTGCGGAGCAGTGCGTCGCCCCAGATCGACATCAGGATCGCCAACACGCCGCCAGCGGCGCCGAGGATGAGCGTTTCCGTCACCATCGTCCTCGTGAGGCGTGCGCGCGAGACGCCGAGTGCGAGATGCACCGCCAGCTCGCGCCGGCGGCGCATGGTGCGGGCGAGGAGGAGGTTGGCGACGTTGGAGCAGGCAACCAGCAGCACGAGAAGCGCCACGCCGCCTAACCAGAGCGAGATGCGCGCGGTGGCCATCCCGTCGGGACGGCGGGCGCGGACGATCGAGCCGGCGACGATGGTGACGGTCGAGTCGCCCTTGGCGTTGGCGCGCCCATATGCCTGGATCACGTTCGTCATCGCCGCTCCGGCCTGCTCGGCGGTCACGTTAGGCGCTCGGCGCGCGACGATCTGGAGCCAGCGCATGTTCGCGGTGGTGCGCCAGTTGTCGCCGATGGTCGCGCCGACGCCGGTCGCCATCGTCACGAAGACGTCGGTCTTCCGCAGGTCGGCGCCCACGAAACCTGGCGGAGCGACGCCGGCGACCGTGTAGGTCTTCGGACCAATGGGAAAGGTCTTGCCGATTGCAGCTGACGGGTTGCCGTACGTGGCCGACGCGTACTCGTATGACACCACCGCGGTCGGTACCGGTTCGGCCTCCCACTGCGCGGTGTCGAACAGGCGCCCGCTCCAGGCATTGACGCCGAGGAGGGAGAAGTAGTTCGGGGTGACGAAGGTAACGCGAAGCTTGCGCGCATCTGCCCCTTCACCCGAGGACGCCTGCGCCTGCCACCAGGCGGCGAGATCTCCCTTGGACGCGAGCTCTCGCCGCAGCATCTCGAAGGCGGGGTAGCTCTGGCTCGTGAAGGTGACGTGACCGAACTGCGGCGACTCCTGCTGGAAGTAGAGGAGCGAGAGCGTGCCGTCGGTGCGGACGTAGGGGGCCGGGCGCAGAAGGAGCCGATCGAGAACCCGGAACATCGTCGCGTTGGCCCCAAGTCCGAGGGCGAGGGTGATCGCGACCACGGCGGCGAAGGCCGGCTCGCGGCGGAGCGAGCGCACGCTCCGGCGAAGGTCCTGCCACCATCCCGACCAGAAGTCGCCGCGCGCCTCGCGCCGGGCACCGGTGCGATCGAGCTCGCGGAGGGAGTGTCTCACGGTTTCGACATCGCCGAACCGCCGCCGCGCTTCGCCCCGAGCGTCGTCGGGCGACATTCCGGCGGCGATCAGCTCGCGCTCGGTCTGCTCGAGGTGATGGGCGATTTCGGCGTCGACATCGGTGCGGATCGTCTTTGCCCGCGCGGGGAGCCGGACTTGGCGGCGCAAGCGATCGGAGGGACGCATCGTGAACTCCGCGCTCAGGTGGTCGTGAGAACTGCCTGCACGGCAGTCATGTAGCGATTCCACGAGGCCGTGCGCGCCTGGAGCTCCTGCCGGCCGACGGGTGTCAGCGTGTACAGCTTCACGCGCCGGTTCTCGTCATTCACCCCCCACTCGGCGCTCAGCCACCCGCGATGCTCCATGCGATGAAGTGCCGTATATAGCGCTCCGTCTTCGACTTGCAGTTCGTCGGAGGTGGTCTGGCGGAGCCAGTGGGCAACAGCGTAGCCGTGGCGGGGGCCGAACGTGAGGGACTTGAGAATCAGGAAGTCCAGAGTGCCCTGGAGGAGGTCGAGCGCCATCTGGCAGGACGGGAGACGGGGGACGGGAGACGGGAGTGACTACCCTCAAGCGTTCAGGGTAAGCATTGCAGAAAAGGGGGCCGCCGTCAATCCCGGCGCCGCCCCCTCTCGTCTTCTCGTCTTCTGGTCTTCTAAAAGCTCGGAACGAGCGGTCTGCCCCACGGGATGAATCCGGCCACTGCCGCCAGCGAAAGTCCCAGGAAGATCGTCGCGGCCTGGAAGCGGGCCGAGTCGCTCGCGGCTTTCCGGACGCGCGCCGCGCCGATGTGGCCGAGGGCGATGGCGATGATCATGACGGTCACGTGCTCGACGACGAAGTAGCGCACGGGGGCGTTCTTCATCGTCGCAGCCATGTCGCCCAAGGCGGTACGGATCATCGGGGACACCGCGTAGAGGATGATCCCGACGACGAACTGCAGGTTGAGCGCGTTCACATAGAGCTTCACGGCGCTGGCGTCGGCGTCGGTCCAAACGGCACGGGAGAGCCAGCCGCGCCAGACGCGGACGACGGCGTAGATGCCGGCGGCGAGGACCAGCCACCTAACGATATTGTGCGTGGCGAGGAGCGCGGTATACATGGGTGGCGCGACTGGGGACGGACCGGGTGGTGGCGCAGCGCGTGCCGCCGGCGGCGATGTGTCAACCTATGTGCTGCACCGCCCCCGCTCCAGCATTATCGGTGCGTTCGCGCGGTGGCCAACCACAGGGAGTCGCGATTGCGGCGCGGCGTGATCACACGTTCACGAGCGTCTGGGGGCGCGTGCTCACATGTCAGGGTCGTGGGGACGGGGCGCCCGGGTATAGATTCGCCCGTTGCATCCATCGCTCCGCCCGTACCCAGCCAAAGGACGAACCGCATGTCGTGGACTCGTGCCCTCGCCCGTCGCCGCTTCGTGTTGAAATCGCCGACGACCGTCGTCGCGCTCGTCGCGAGCGCACTCGTGGCGACCATGCTCGCCCCGCAGCGCGCCGGCGCGCAGCACGCGTTCAATCCCGGCGGCGGGCGCTACGATCCGGCGGTCCCCACGCCGCGGGCGATCCTCGGCTACGAGTTAGGCGCGCACTTCACGTCGGGACGTCTGATTGCGCGCTATCTCGAGCGCATCGCGGCCGCATCGAAGCGGGTGAAGGTCGATACGGTCGGTCACACGTTCGAGGGACGGGAGATGTACCTCATCACCGTCACCAGCGAAGCGAACATGGCGCGCCTGGCGCAGATCAAGGCCGATGCGCAGCGCGTCGCCGATCCGCGCGGGGCGCAGCCGGGGGAGGTGGACGCGGCGATCAAGCGGCTCCCGGCGATCGTCTGGCTGGAGCACTCGGTGCACGGAGGCGAAGCGTCGGGCGTGGAAGCGGGGCTTGGGCTCCTCTACCAGTTGGCAGCAGGGACCGATGCCGAAACCATGATGGCGCTGGACAGCACGGTCGTGCTGATCGATCCGAGCGAGAACCCCGACGGGCGCGAGCGGCACACGCACGATGTGGAGCGGACGGCTGGCGCGTTAGGCATCGCGAGCGAGCCGGGGCGATGAACAACTCGGGGTCGTGGCCGGGCCCCCGCACTTCGCACTACTACTTCGACCTCAATCGCGACTGGTTCATCCAGTCGCATCCCGAATCGCGGGCGCGGGTGAGCAACTTCACGCAGTGGTGGCCGCACGTGACGGTCGACCTGCATGAGCAGGGATCGAGCGCGACGTTCTACTTCGCCCCGCCGCGCGAGCCGGACAACAAGAACAACCCAGCGCACCTGTTCAAGTGGTTCGACATATTCGCCGCCGCGCACGGCGCCGACTTCGACACGCACGGGTGGTCGTACTTCCGGCGCGAGGGATACGACTCGTTCTATCCCGGCTACGGCGAGGGGTGGCCGATGCTGACGGGGAGCATCGGGATGCTGTTCGAGACCGCGTCGTCGTCGGGGGGCGCCGTCAGGCGCAACGATGGGACACTGCGCACGCTGCACCAGGCGGCGTGGGAGCACTACACCGCGGAGTGGGCGACCGTGCGCACCTCGGCACGGCGGCGCACCGAACTGGTGAGCGACTACGCGAAGGCGCGCCGATGCGATCTCGAAGCACGCACGCGAGCCCATGCGCGTCGTGGTGTTCGCGCGCGATGCGCAGGGGCGTGCGGATTCGCTGGCGGTCAAGCTGCAGGCGAACGGCATCGACGTCTTGCGGTTGGGGAACGACGTGACGCTCGGCGACGCCACGCCGTACGGCGCCGGCGCGGCGCCTAACGCGTCGGCCGGCCCGGTCAAGCTCGTCGGCGGCGCCTATGCGGTGGACTTCGCCCAGCCGCAGGGCCATCTCGCCAAGGCGTTGATGGAGCCGGACGCCGAGCTGGACTCGGCGTTCGTCAAGGACGAGCTGGCGCTCCGCAAGGCGGGGGAGCGCGACCGTTTCTATGACATCACCGCATGGTCGTTGCCGATGGCGTTCCGGGTGCAGTCGTGGTGGACGCGGAACGTGCCGCCAGGCGCAACGCCGCTGGGCGACCTGGCGCGCCCGGCGACGCCGCCGACGGTGCGGGCGCGGTATGCATACGCGTTCGAGCCAGGGAGCGAGGCGAGTTCGCGCCTGCTGGCGTCGCTCCTTCGCGATTCGATTCGCGTGTGGCATGCGCCGAAGTCGTTCACGAGTGCGGGTAACAAGTTCGAGCACGGCGCCTTCGTGGTGCGCGTGGCCATGAACCGCGACGACGTCCACGACGTGGTGCAGGCGCGGGCGACCGAGGCCGGCGCGCGCGTGGTCGCGATTCCCCGCGGGCGTCGATGAGGGGACCGATCTCGGGAGCAACTCGGTCGTGCCGGTGCTTCCGCCGAAGGTGGCGATGCTCGGCGGCGCTCCCGTCAGCGGCAACTCCTTCGGCTTCGCGTGGTATGCGCTCGAGCGGCGGCTGGGCTTTCCCGTCACGCTGGTCGATGCTGGGTTCGTCGGGTCGCAGGCGCTCGACCATTTCACCACCCTGATCATTCCGTCGGTGTCGGCGGGGGCACTCGATCAGGCGTTAGGCGAAGGGGGGCGCAATCGCCTCGCCGGATGGGTGCGCGATGGCGGCGTGCTGATCACGCTCGATGGTGCGACCGCGTGGGTGGCGCAGGAGAAGCTCGGACTCGTGCGTACGCGCATCGTGCGCGACTCGGTGCGGGCGGACTCGAGCGGCGGTGCCCCGCTCCCCGCGTCGCTCCCTGGGGTGCTGGCGCGGGCGACATTCGATACGCTGTCGCCGCTGATGGCCGGCGTTGCAGCTGGCGACATTCCGGTATTCGCCAACTCGGATCGTGTGCTCAGCGTGCCCAAGGACCTGCGCGCCGGCGAGGCGGTGATTCGCTTCGCGCCGGCCGATCGCGTCAGGCTGGCGGGGTACTTCTGGCCGGAGATGCCGGCCAAGGTCGCGCTGTCGCCGTACCTGTGGACGGAGCGGCGCTGGGCGCGGGCGGGTGATCGGTCGCGGTGATCCGGTGTATCGGGATCTGTTCCGCGGGTTGTTACCGGTGTTCTCGAATGCGGTGTTGTTGGGGGGGACGTTCTAGAAGCGGGGAGGTTCGGCGCCCCGAGCAGGTCGGATCGGCGCAGGATCGTGGCCGGAGGGGGCTCAACTGCGGTGCGATCGGTAGCTCGGGACAGTCGGAAGCACGGAGCGAACGACGGCTGACAGGAAATCAGGGATTGGCCCCATACAGTGCGTCGTCCGTCTTCGCATCGTTGGGGCACGCCCCTGCGTCCTGTGAACAGGGCCGGTGGCGCGCGCCGCGCCCGATAGGAATGCGTGCGCCCCCCGACCGGTGCTCCCATGCGCCCCCGTCTCCCTTCCCTCATCGCCTTCGTCGTCGCCGCGAGCGCGTGCATCGATGCGACGAAGGTTCCTACCGGCGTCGACAGCGCGCCGCTTGCCGTGTCGAGTGCGATCGACGGAACCCGCGGATACGCCGCCACGCTCCTCCCTACGCTCCCCGGCGCCGGTTGGTCGGCGGCGTTCGCCATAAATACTGAAGGAGTCGCGGTCGGCTTCTCGAACTTTCTCTACCGCGTCGATCCGCCGGACTGGTACCCGGAGGAGTGTTCGCTCTACATGGCCGCAACGATTTTCGACCATGGAAGTGTGCGATCGCTTCATACGGAGCTGGTGCGCGCGATCAACGGAAATCCCTGCTATACCGGCAGCATCGCCACTGGAATCAACGATCGTGGCGAGGTCGTGGGGACTGTTTGGCGCTCAAATGAGGAGGAAACCGAGCAGGGCTTCTTCTGGAGTGAGGCGACCGGTGTCATTCTGCACCCTGAACTCGGCCCGACGTACCTCACCGGGATCAACAACACCGGGCTCGTCGTCGGCAACAATCGGTATGACTTCTACGGCTGGAACGACTTCCTCTGGTCGCCACTCGGCTCGCCGCCACCGGTCATCAGGCCGAGGCATCGGACGTACGAGTCGTGGGGAATCAACGATGCGGGACGACGGGCCGCGTGCGTGGACTTTCACCCCTTCACCATCGACCTGGACGGAACGTTGCGGCACCTTGGAGAGCGGTGCGGCTCCCCTCCGTCGCTGCTCAAGCTGGACTACTATGTCCAGAACATCGGCGGCGGGATCAACGCCGAGGGGACGATGGTGTTCACCGACGGATCCGCTCCGCGGCGGTGGGATGCGGCGTCTACTCGTTCGACTGCCGTGGGATGGCAGGGAGCAGCTGCGGGTATCAGCGATCCGGGTCGAATCGTCGGATGGCGAACGGCCACGTCGGAGCCCAAGAGCGTCGCGATGACGGTAGGTCCGCGCGGGCAGCCGGTGGTCCTCCCGACGCCCGCGGGGCTTGTCGAGACGGAAGCCTACGCGGTGAATGCCTGCGGCAACATCGCGGGCGCCGCCTTCACACCCAATCTCTCATATCCGGGTCACTACACGCCGCACGCCGTGATCTGGTCACGCGCCATTTGCGACAAACCGTAATCTGCGGCCGCATTGACACGAGCCAGGCATCCTTGCGCGGTCGAGCCTAACGACGTCACCGCTCACGCGCCGGGGCGGTTTCGTCGTGACGGTTCGCTCCCCGTGAGACGAGGTCTCCGTCGTTTGTCAGCGTACTCGTCGCGAAGAGCTTGGCGCGCAGCCACAGCGCCCCGCGCATCGTAGCGGCACGTACCGCCACCGCGCTGCGCGCCGGCGCGTACTCAACCTCGTCTGGGCATCTCACCCACCCCCGCTCCCCAACAACCTCCGCATATCCCCCACCAACGCATCCGCCGTCAGCGGATGCCCAATGAAGTCCCGCAGCACCTCACGCGACGCCTTCGATCGCCCAAAGCGATACAGCCGGTCGCTCAACCAGTCGTACATCTTCTTGTCGGGCTTGTAGAACGGCCCGCGCTCCTCACGAACACGCGCACGCAACTCCGCCGTCACCATCGCCCCGATCGCATAGTTCATCATGTACCCGGGCGAGTCGATCAACTGCCCGCGCATCGCCCACCACCCCCACTCGGGGTGCGGCTTGATGTGCAGGTACTCGCTGGTGAGCGCGGCCCACACGGCGTTGGGGTCGAGCGACGGATTCTCGTGCACCCGAAGCTCCATGAGCGCCCATGCGACGTCGAGCGCGATGGACGCGTACTTGGCCCGTAGCGACTCCTCGACAGGCGCCGAGTCGCCGAGGTAGCGCGTTTGCCACTCGGGCTCGTAGGCCTCCATCGCCAGCAAATCGCCTAACGCCTCGGTGTAGGGATCGCTGTCGGGCCAGTCGGCGAACGCCGGACGCGTGGCGACGGCGCTGATGTGGATGGCATGCCCGCTCTCATGCAGCAACTCGACGAGGTTGTCGAATCCTCCTTCGCGATAGGTGGCGAAGACCCACGCCTCGCTCTCGCCGAAGTGCCCACGCCGGAGTCGTGCGGCCTTCCCAAACTGCGTGAAGGCGACGGGAGTCTTCCCTTCGCGCGGCTCGAGGTCGTAGTGGATGTCGAGCGCCTCGACGTCGGCCCCCTGGTCCTTGTAGAACTGGTCGTTGATGGTGCGGAGCGCGGCGACGTTGATGCGCGGCGAGAGGAGTCGGCTGGCGGCACCGTTCTGGTAGTACCAGTCCCACGGCTCGACCATGGTCGGCGGCGTGTGATCCTTCCACGCGCGGAGGATGCGCACGAGCGTGGAGTCGACGCTCGATGGATCGAGCCCGAGCGAGCGCGCGGCGCTCGCCACCGGCGACCCCTCCTTGTTCCACCGCGCAGCGCTCAGCTGCAACATCGTCCGATAGGGCGAGGTCGGCGAACCGTCGCCGGTGACGCTCTTCCAGATCGGCATGAGCGACATGAAGAGCGCGCGACGCGTCTCGCTCGAGGGCTCGCGACCCAACCTGCCGAGCACCGTGAGTCGATCGGCCGTATCGGTCGGCGTGACAACCTTTCGCGCTGCCGCTCCATAGCAGGCGTAGATCGCCGCCGAAAGACGAGCGAGGGCGCTGTCGTCGGTGGCAATCGCGCCGGGACTCTCACCACATCCCGCCGGCGTGGCATCATCGCTCGATTCGGACGTCTCGGCGTGCTCAATCGACGCGGAGCCGCGGAGCGTCTCGAGCATCGTCGCCACCGCGGTCCGATCCTCGCCGCCGAGCTTGGCGACGTCGAGTGCCTCGAGCGTTTCGGTCAGCCTTTCGCGGAGCGCCTGGTGCGCGCGACGCATCTCGGGGAGCGAGACGCCGCGCGGCGTCTGGGAACGCCCCTGTGCATCGGTGACGTAGATCTGGAAGTACAGGTCGCGGGTGTCGCCGTACTGATTCTCGATCCGCGCCAGCTGCTCGGCGATCGTGCCACCCGGCGGGGGAACGGGTGACTGGATGCACGCCGCCGACGTCAGGAGTAACAGAACGCCCGCGACGCCGCGCACCACGCGGTGTAGCCCCACCCCGCGCCCGCGTGCACTAGTTTCCGGCAGCCCTTCACGCCCACAGGTAGCGCCCATGCCGACGTATCGCGCCCCGGTCGATGATTTCCGGTTCATCCTGACGGAACTCTACGATGCTTCACGGCTCACCGCCTACAAGGAATACGCCGACGTCACGCCCGACCTGATGATGTCTATCGTCGAGGAGGCGGGAAAGTTCTGCGAGGAGGTTCTCTCCCCGCTCAACGCCCCGGGCGACGCCGAAGGGTGTACCTGGAACGACGGCGTGGTCACCGCCCCCAAGGGATTCAAGGAGGCGTTCAAGGCCTACGCCGACGGCGGGTGGATCGGCCTCGCTGCCGATCCGGAACACGGCGGACAAGGGCTCCCCCTGACGCTTCGCTTCGTGGTCGATGAGATGGTGGTCGGCTCGAACCTCTCGTTCGCAATGTATCCCGGGCTCTCACAGGGGGCGGGCGAAGCGATCCACACGCACGGGAATGAGGAGCAGAAGTCGTTCTACCTCCCGCGACTCGCGAGCGGACAGTGGGCAGGCACCATGTGCCTTACCGAGGCGCATGCCGGGACGGACCTCGGGATCATCCGCACGAAGGCGCAGCAGCTCGACGACGGGACGTATCGCGTCACCGGGCAGAAGATCTTCATCACGGCTGGCGAGCACGACCTCACCGAGAACATCTGCCACCTCGTCCTGGCCAAGCTCCCCGGTGCAGCGGCGGGGACGCGCGGGATTTCCATGTTCCTCGTCCCCAAGTTCATCCCCAATGCCGACGGGTCGTTAGGCGCGCGCAACGGCGTCAAGTGCGGCTCGATCGAGCACAAGATGGGGATCAAGGGGTCGGCGACCTGCGTCCTCAACTTCGACGACGCGGTCGGCTACCTCGTCGGCGAGGAAGGCAAGGGGATGCGCGCGATGTTCACGATGATGAACTCCGCGCGACTCGGCGTCGGCATCCAGGGGTTAGGGCTGGCGACCAACTCCTATCACAACGCGGTCGTCTACGCGCGCGAGCGGCTACAGGGGCGCTCGCTTTCCGGCGTGAAGAACCCCGAAGGGCCGGCCGATCCGATCATCGTGCACGCCGAGACGCGGCGGTCGCTCCTGGTGATGCGCGCATTCATCGAGGGGGCGCGTGCCCTCGCGACCTGGACGGGGATGCTGATCGACCAGGAGTTCCGCGATCCTGATGAGGCAAAGCGCGAGGAAGCGGGGGACCTCGTGGCGCTCCTCACGCCGATCATAAAGGCGTTCTTCACCGACCTCGGGTTCGAGACCACCAACCTCGGGTTGCAGCTCTACGGCGGGCACGGCTACATCCGTGAGTGGGGGATGGAGCAGTTCGTGCGCGACGCGCGCATCGGGCAGATCTACGAAGGGACCAACTACGTGCAGGCGATCGACCTCGTGGGGCGCAAGCTCGCCGAGGGGGATGGGCGGCTGCTCAGGCGCTACGCGACGATAGTGGCCGACGAGATCAAGGCGGCGGGCGACGTCCCGACGCTCGGCGCCGAAGTGCAGGCGCTGGCCAAGGGGCTCGGGGCGCTGCAGAGGGCCACCGAGTGGATCGCCGAGCATGCGGCGAAGAATGCGGATGAGGCGGGGGCGGCCGCGATCGAGTACCTGCGCCTCTTCGGCTACGTGGCGTTAGGGCACCAGTGGCTGCGCACGGCGCGGGTCGCCACAGCGAAACTGGTCGATGGCGGGAGCTTCCCGGCGCAGCACTACGAAGCGAAGCTGGCGACCGCACGCTTCTTCTTCGCGCGGGTGCTGCCGCAGGTGCACGCGCTTCACGCATCGCTCACCGCCGGTGTGGATGCGGTCGACGCCTTCCCGATGGACGCCTTCTGATCGCGCGCGCGACGAGTCCTTCTTTCTGGAGGTAGGGTCGGCGTGCGCTTCGTACGATGGGTCGTCATCGGATTGGTAGTCCTCGTGGCGGTGGTGTTCGGCGTGGGGGCACTCCTCCCGGTGAGTCACGTCGCGGCGCGAAGCGCGGCGGTCTCGGCGACGCCGGAGGCAATCTTCGCGCTCCTGATCGACATCGAGCACTATTCGCAGTGGCGCGACGGGGTGACGGCCACGCATCGACTCCCGAGCCCGGATGGTCGCACGCGATTCGTGGAAATATCGGGGCGCGATTCGCTCACCTTCGAGATTCTCGATGCCACGGCGCCGACGCGGCTCGTGACTCACATCGTCGGCGAAGGACTCCCGTTCGGTGGCGAGTGGGTCTTCGAACTCGAGCCCGTGGGAATACGAAGCCGCCTGACGATCACCGAACACGGCGAAGTGTACTCGCCGCTCTTTCGATTCGTGTCGCGCTTCGTGATGGGGCACACGTCGACAATCGACGCCTATCTCACGAGCGTCGAGCGGCATTTCGGCCAGACGGGGAAGATCAAGAACGCCGAACCGGCGCCGCGCGTTGCGCCCTGAGGTGCGTCGCGCAGGGGAGCGCATTTTCCGCGCGCACCGGCAGCTACAACGGTTCGCGCCAAGTCTTTCCGTCGTGACAGCGCCTCGCATCGCGCGGCGCATCGCCGCCACCGCGGCGTTCTTCCTTCTTCCACACGAAGTCATGGGACAGACCCAGGCGCCGCGCGCGATGTGCGACGGAGCGGAGTTCGCGCACGTGTTGCATCCGGTCGACGCGAGCGCGCCAAGGCACGCGCGGGCGATCTGGCTCGACGCGCGTACGATCCGCTGGCCCGGTGCGCCATCCGATGGACGCTACGTGCTGTACGGAAGCGACCGGGCGCGCCTCCAGCCGCACGTCGGCGCGCCGGTCGTGGGGGCGCAATCTCGTGTCGCGCTGCGCGCCACAAGCGCCGAAGTCTCGCCTGATCTCGAGGCGCGCTATGCGTATTTAGAGCCTGGCGTCACTCTCCAGGTAACTGGCTCGCAGTCCGCGCTCGACGCGCTGTATCGCGGCCAGCTGGTGCTCGTGCGCGAAGACGCGCGAGGGAATGTGCTGGACGCGACACGCACGCAGCTCGCGGGCGCGCTCGACGACCGATTTGCCGGCGCCGAGTCGATCGCCGACCTGGGAGTTCGCGTGTCGGCGCGCGCGACGAGCTTTCGCCTGTGGGCGCCCACGGCGGAGAACGTCTCGTTATGCATCTATCCGTCGCCGACGGCGAGCGCGACACGTCGCGTCCCGATGACGCGCGACGCGCGTACCGGCGCGTGGTCGATGCGCTTCAACGAATCGCTCGCCGGTCAGTACTATCGTTATCTCGTGACCGTCTTCGCGCCGAGTGCGGGCGTGGTGGTGAACCGGGTGACTGATCCGTACTCGGTCGGTCTCTCGGCAAATTCGGAGCGGAGCGCCGTTCTCGACTTGGCTGCTGGTGACCTGATGCCGGCAGGATGGCTCCAGCATGCAACGCCGGCGCGCGTGAAGGCGCCCACCGATCTCGCGATCTACGAGCTGCACGTGCGCGACTTCTCGATGAGCGACCCGGAGGTCCCGCCGGCGCATCGCGGCAAGTACCTCGCCTTCGCCGAGCGCACGAGCTACAGTGTGCGCCACCTTAAGGCACTCGCCGAGGCGGGGATCACCGATGTGCACCTACTTCCGGTGTTCGACATCGCAACGATCCCGGAGGAGGGGTGCGTTACCCCCGAGGTGAGCGGCGGTGCGGCCAGTGAGGAACAGCAGGCGATCGTGATGGCGAGCGCCGATCGCGACTGCTTCAACTGGGGGTACGATCCGTTCCACTACACCGTCCCCGAGGGGAGCTACGCGACGAACGCGATGGACGCCCGCGTGCGCATCCGCGAGTTCCGACAGATGGTGCAGGCACTGCACGGTTTGGGACTCCGGGTGGGGATGGACGTGGTCTACAACCATACCAGCGCCGGTGGGCAGAACGCACATTCGGTGCTCGACCGCATTGTCCCGGGTTACTACCACCGCCTCAACGCCGACGGCGCGATCGAGAACTCGACGTGCTGTTCGAATACGGCGACCGAACATCGCATGATGGCGAAGCTGATGATCGAGTCGGCGGTGACGTGGGCGACGCAGTATCGCATCGACTCGTTCCGTTTCGACCTCATGGGGCACCAGCCGCGCGCGGCGATGGAGCGGTTGCAGCTCGCGGTCGATTCGGCGACCGGGCGGCACATCCATCTCATCGGCGAGGGGTGGAATTTTGGTGAAGTCGCGGATGGTCGCCGCTTCGTACAGGCGTCGCAGCTGTCGCTCAATGGATCGGGGATCGCCACCTTCAGCGACCGCGGGCGCGACGCGGTGCGCGGCGGGAGTGCGGGGGACAACGGCGCCGACCAGGTGAAGCGGCAGGGCTTCATCAATGGACTCGCCTACGACCGCAACGACATGGCGCCACCCGCCGGCGCGGCCGAGCTTCGACCGGTTGCCGACATGGTACGCGTGGGACTTGCCGGCTCGCTCCGGAGTTTTCGCATGGAGGATTCCAACGGCACCGTGCAGGCGCTCGAGTCGCTCTCCTACGGCGGCGGCCAGCCGGCCGGCTATGTTTCCGAACCCGGCGAAGTGGTGAACTACGTCGAGAACCACGACAACCAGACGCTGTTCGATCTCAACGTGTTCAAGCTTCCGCTCAACACGTCGCGCGAGGATCGCGCGCGCGTCTCGGTGCTCGGCTCGTCGATCGTCGCGTTCAGCCAGGGGATCGCCTACTTCCACGCTGGCCAGGAGTTGCTCCGCAGCAAGAGCATGGACCGCAACAGCTACGACTCGGGAGATTGGTTCAACCGACTCGACTTCACGATGCGCGACAACGGCTTCGCGCGCGGGTTACCGCCTCAGCGCGACAATGGCCCGAGTTGGGACCTCATGCGCCCGCGACTCGCCGACCCATCGATCGCCCCGACTCCCGACGACATCCGCTTCGCGCGCGACGCGACGCTCGATCTCCTACGCATCCGCAGCAGCACTCCGCTCTTTCGCCTGCGCAATGCGCGGGAGATCGAGGCGCGGCTGCATTTCCATAACACCGGGCCAGCGCAGGATCCGACGGTGATCGTGGGGGAGATCGACGGGCGCATGATGTTCGACGCAGTGTTCGATGGCGTCTTGTACGCGATCAACGTCGATACGGTCGCGCATCGCATCGTGCTCCCCGAACTCGAGGGGCGTCCGTATGTACTGCACCCCGTGCATCGCGCGCCGGCCGCCGCCGATCAGCGCGCCGCGAGCGCGACGTGGGAGTCGAGCAAGGGGGCGATCAACGTCCCGGCGCGCACCGCCGTCGTCTGGGTGCTGGAGCGGCGCTGAACGCCCGACGATATCGCGCCGAGCGTGTTCGAGCGTGCAGCGTCGCTCGTCGCCTAACGCCCTTTCGCCTTCCACGCCGCGAGGATCTCCGTCTCGCGCGCCCGCGGAAGTCCCGCCGCACGCTTCGCCCGCTCGGCGGCGGGACGCGACTTGTCCCAGACCAGCGTGTCGAGCGCGGTGACGGCAAACGGGCGATAGGTGAGTCCGGCCTTCACCGCCTTTGCCACGTTCACGTACATCAACACGTCGCCCGGCGCCCACGCGGGGATGTCGCTCCAGATGCGCGCCTTCTGTTCGTCGAGAAACGATTCCGGGACCCAGGTGAAACTCACCGGCGTCGACGTCACGGCGCGACAGCCGGCGAGCATCTCGGCGAATGTCATGCGCGTCGTGGGCCCCGTCGCGTTGAAGTCGCCACGCGTCCCGTCCTCCGCCAGCCGCACGATCCACTCGGTGAGGTCGCGCTGGTCGATGACCTGCGACGAATGGTTAGGGTTGCCCGGCGCCAGCACCTCGCCCCCCTCGTCGACGCGCACCGGCCAGTAGGTAAAGCGGTCGGTCGGGTCGCCGGGGCCGACGATCAGCCCCGGACGCACGACAGTCGTCCCATTGGGGAACGCGGCGTGCACGAGGTTCTCGGAGATCGCCTTGGTGAGCCCGTACGGTGCCTCGTCCCCATCCTTGAAGCTCGCGGGCGGCGCGAAGCGCTCGGCGCTCTCGTCGAGGGGCGTCGTGCGCACCATTCCCGCTGTCGCATAGCTCATGTTGTCGGTCTTGTACGCCGAGATCGACGAGACGAAGAGATAGTGCGGCGTGGAGTTCTTGAGGGCGGCGGTGCTTCGCGCCACCCATCGATAGTCGCGCGCGTTGTTGTCGAGGACCGCGTCCCACCTGCGCGACGAGAGCATCCCCATGTCGCCCTCGCGATCGGCGATGATGTGCTCGACCCCTTCGACCTTGGTCGAACTCTTGCCGCGGGTGAGGATGGTGACTTCGTGTCCGCGCTCGAGCGCGTACTGCACCATGTGCGGGCCGATGAATCCAGTTCCGCCGAGGATCAGGAGTTTCTTGGGTGCCACGCGTCGCGGCGCTGGCGCATGGGGCGCAGGCGCGTTGGAGCGCGTCGGCGACGCGGGTGAAATCGAGGGCGCGAGGGCGAGGCTCGCGCCGGCGAGCGACGCATGGCGGATGAATTCGCGGCGCGAGGAGGACATGGAGAGCTCGTGTGGTGAAGGGGGAGCCTGAAGATGTGGCGCGGGACGCGACCGCTCAATGCCCCGTGATCCGCACGCCGCGTCTTCGCCGTTAGGTGCCGCGCGGAGCGTGCATCCCGCGGGACTCGAGCCGGCGTCTCTCTTCCGACGTTCTGAAGCCGCGCATAGCTTCTGTCATCCGACCGCATCCGTCAGGACCAATCGCATGCGCGTCCCGGTCGCCGCATCACGCACCGCGTCCGATGAGCCCTTCCCGCCCGCCTCATCTCCTCCACAGAGCTCGGCCACAGGGCTATCGCGACCCGCTCGTGCGCATCGCGCTGCTGGTCACGCTCGCCGTCGCCGTGCTCTTTCCTGCGGGGATCTGGCTGCAACGCGCCCTTGCGGAGCGACTCATCGAGGCGCGTATCGGGGACATGCAGCGCTCGCTCGCGTCGCAGACGGCGCGCACGATGCGTCGCATCACGCTGGCGGAGAACCTGGTGGGGCGCCTGGCCAGTCGCCTCTCAGTCGCTGCCGGTGAATTGGACGCTCACGATGCGCAGCGCTTCGAGGCATCCACCAGTCGCGCGCCGGACGGCACGCTGCGTTGGGCTCGGCGGAGTAGCCCGGTGCGCGCGATGCTGTGGGTGCCCGCCGGTGTTTCGCTCGACCTGTTCTGGAAGGAGATGCTCGTTCGCACGACCGACATTCTCTCGGACGTTGGCAGCGGTGCGGTGAGCGAATCGGCCGACGATCTCTGGTTCATGTCGGCACACGGCGCGGAGTTGATGTACAGCCCGCGCGACTCGGCGTACGTCGACCGTCCCACGCCCGCCTCGTACTCTCCCGAGTTTTGGCTTGCACCCGTGCGGCGCGAACAGGATCCCACGGGCGCACCGCGCTGGCTCGATGCGCAGCCCTCACCCATTCCGCCGCGCTGGTACGGCTCGGTCGTCGCGCCGGTGTGGCGCGACAGCGTCCTGCTCGGGGCGACCGGTATCGACCTCGCGCTCCCACCGCTGTTGCGCCAGACGTCCTGGCTCCCGGTCTCGGCAGGCAACGCGCAGTTGGTCATCGAGCACCGTCGCGGGAACCTGGTGATCGACGGCACGGGCGCTGGGCTCGAACGGTCTGCGCGAGACTCGATCGCGGTCGGCGACCTTCCGTCACCACTGCGCGACTCGCTCTCGCTCATCGTGCTGCGCGCCGCGAGCGTTCCTGCACAGCGTGTGTTGCGTGGCGCGGTGGGTGATCGCGTGATGCTCGCGATTCGTCTCCCGCGCCCGGACTGGACCATCATCACGCTCATCGACCGGGCAGCGATCGTCGCGCCGCTGCAGGGGCCGCTTCGTCTGATGCGATTTGCGCTGGCGACGATCGTCGGGCTCATGCTTCTCGCCGTCCTCGGCATCGCCACGTCCGACGTGCGGCGCTACCAGGCAGTCGACGAGGCGCGCGTGCGTGGCAGCGTGCGATTCAACCGCCTCTTCCAGATGCTCCCCGTGGCGGTGACGCTGACGCGCGCCGATCGGCACACGCTCGTCGAGGCCAACGAGGTTGCGCGGCGCATGCTCGACATCCCCGCCGACGACCCGCTCGACCACCATGTGACAGACACCGGTCTATGGCCGAGTCCCGACGAGCGCGACGCGGTGCTCCGTCAGGTGCAATCGGAGGGGTCCGTTACCGATCGCGCCGGGGCGATTCAACGCCCCGATGGCACCTCGGTCGAGACGCGCACGTCGGTGCGCATGATCGAAGTCGACGACGAACCGCACCTGCTGACCGTCGTCCAGGACGTCAGCACCGAGCGGCGTCTCGAAGCCAAGCTCGCACAGGCGCAACGACTGGAGTCGGTCGGACGACTGGCCGGCGGCGTCGCGCACGATTTCAACAACCTGCTGACAGCGGTCATCGGCTACGCGCAGCAGATTCGCCATTCGCTGCCACCGGACGATCCGCGACATCACGATGTGGAGGAGATCCTCGTCGCGGCCAAACGCGGCGCAACGCTTACCCGCCAGCTGCTCGGCTTCGCGCGGCGCCAGCCGTCGCAGCCGCGCGAAGTCGATGTCAACCAGGTCGTGCGCGGGCTGCGCGGGATGTTCCGGTCGCTCATTGGCGAGGACGTGCAGGTCATCACGGCGCTCGACGACGGGATCGGGAGCGTGATGATCGACCCCGGACAGTTGGAGCAGGTGATCACCAACCTCGCGATCAACGCGCGCGATGCGATGCCCGATGGAGGCGTGCTCACCATCCGCACGCACGACGATGGGACGACCGTCTCGCTCGAGGTGGCGGACAATGGTTGCGGCATCGACGACGAGGTCCTCACGCACATCTTCGATCCATTCTTCACGACGAAGAGCTTCGGCGGTGGGACCGGGCTGGGGTTGGCGACGAGCTATGGGATCGTGCAGCAGGCTGGGGGGACGATTCGCGTGGAGAGCAGCGTGGGGAAGGGCTCCACGTTCCACGTCGAACTCCCACGGCACGGCGATCCATCGAAGGGCGCGAATCGCGCGAAGAATCGCGTGCGCGCGCCGATGGGTCATCCCACGCAGCACATCCTCATCGTCGAGGACGACGATTCGGTGCGGCGCACGGTGCTGGCCATGGTGCAGCAGGCGGGATTCTCGGCGGTGGCCGTCGACGGGGCGTCGAAGGCGCTCGCGCATCTCCTCGAAGCGCCGAAGGAGACCGACCTGGTGATTTGCGATGTCGTCATGCCGCACTTGAGCGGGCCAGCATTCGCGCACGTGTTGGCGACGACGCATCCCGGGCTCCGCGTCCTCTTCATGTCGGGCTACGCGCCCGACGGCGAGATGCGGCGCACGCTTGCTACGCTGGGCCATCCGTTCGTGGCCAAGCCGTTCACCGGAGAGGAGCTGACCGACGCGATCGCCACGGCGCTGTCCCGCAGCTAGTCGCCGGACGCGTGCTCCTTCAGAGGTCGACGACGCACGGTCCGCGATGCATCGTTCGCGGGTTCGAGCACAACCGTCTCACCTGTGTGATGAGGATCCTGGATGCCCCGTGAATTGTGGACGTTGTGCCTCGCCGCCGTGGTGGCGTGCGGGGGCGGAGGCGGCGCGTTGCGCGCCGGTGGCGATGGCTATGACATCGTGCTGCAAGGCGGGCGCGTGATCGACCCCGAGACCGGGCTCGATTCGGTCCGCAACGTCGGGATATCGGCGGGACGCATCGCGACGATTTCCACTGCGCCACTCAAGGGGGCGCGGGTGATCGATGCGAGCGGGCTCGTGGTGGCGCCCGGCTTCATCGACCTGCATCAGCATCAACAGGATTCGGCAGGGTACGCGCTCAAGGCGATGGACGGCGTGACGACCGCGCTCGAGATGGAGACCGGTGTTCCAGACTATCGCGCCTTTCTCGCCGCGCGCGACGGCAAGACTCGGATCAACTACGGTGCGACGGCGAGCCAGGAAGCGGCGCGCGTGCTCGCGTGGGGCGATACCCTCACGCGAAGCGTGATGGGACCCGCGGCGGCGATCGACGATCCGGCGTCGGGGCCGGCAACCGATGACCCGCCGACCGGCGAGCAGCTGCAACGAGAGCTCGACGTGCTCAAGGCGCAGCTCGACGCCGGCGCCCTCGGAATCGGAATGGGGCTCGAGTACACGCCGGGCGCCACGCGCCTCGAGGTCGTGCGCCTCTTCCAGCTCGCCGCCAGCCGCAAGCTCCCGGTCTTTGTCCACATGCGGAGTGCAGGGCGCACCGAGCCGGGTTCGAGCATCGAATCGGTATTGGAGATGATCGGCGCCAGCGCGGTGAGCGGAGCGCCGGTGCACATCGTGCACGTGAACAGTAGCTGCCTGTCGCAGGCGCTCACCTGCATCGAGATGATCGTTGGGGCGCGCGAACACGGGCTCGACGTCACGGTCGAGGCCTACCCGTATGGTGCCGGGATGACGAGCATAGCCTCGGCGCTCTTCAATCCTGGTTGGCGCGAGCGGCGCGGGATCGACTACTCCGACATCGAGATCCCCGAGACCGGCGAGCGCCTCACCAAGCGACGGTTCGACGCGCTGCACAACAGCGCCACGCCGCAGTACGTGCTGATCCACTCCAATCCGGACTCCGTCGTCGACGCGATCATCGAGAACCCGAACGTGATGATCGCCAGCGACGGACTCTCCTCGCATCCGCGCTCGGCGGGGACGTATTGCCGAGTGCTCGCGCACAACGTGCGGGAGCGCGGGAAGCTCACGTTGCTGCAGGCGGTGCGGAAGATGTCGCTGATGCCGGCGATGCGCCTCGAGTCGATCACACCCGCCGCCAGGCGCAAGGGACGCGTGCAGGCTGGCGCCGACGCCGACCTCGTCGTCTTCGACCCGGCGACGGTGAGCGACCGTTCCACCTATCGCCAGCCGCAAGAGGCGAGCGTGGGGATGAAGTACGTGATGGTCGCCGGGACGCTCGTGGTGGACGGAGGATCACTCGTCCCCGACGCCGCGCCTGGGAAGGCGATCGCCATCGAGGCGGCCGCCGATACCACCAAGCCCAAGATGCCATGATCGCAGTTCCAAAGCGTCACGCCGGTTTCGTGTCGTTCGTCAGACTCGTTGCGTTCGTCCTCGCCACGTCGCTTCTCACGTCACCAGCCCTGGCGCAGCGCGCCGACAGCACCGCGCGTCCCAGGGTGCTCGTCATTGCAACTGGCGGCACGATCGCCGGCGTGCAGGACGCGCCGGGGACGCTCGGCAACTATCGGGCGGGAACGCTCACCGCCGAGCAGATCATCGCGTCCGTCCCGGAGCTCGCGAAGTACGCGACGGTGGAGGCGGAACAGTTCTCCAACGTCCCGAGCCCGGCGATCACGACCGAGCAGTGGGTCGCGCTCTCGAAGCGCATCGACCAGGTGCTGAGCGGGCGAAAGGACCTGGCCGGTGTCGTCGTCACGCACGGGACCGATCGTCTCGAGGAGACGTCGTTCTTTCTCTACCTCACCGTGCATTCCGACAAGCCCGTGGTAGTCGTCGGGGCGCAGCGACCGGCGACCGGGATATCGCCGGATGGTCCGATCAACCTCCTCTCGGCGGTGCGCGTGGCGGCGTCGCCGCAAGCGGTCGGCAAGGGAGTGATGGTCGTGATGGACGATCGCATCCTCTCGGCGCGCGAGGTGCGGAAGAACTACCAGCGCACCGGCGGGTTTTCCACGGGCGACATGGGGATGCTTGGCGCAGTTGGGGGTGACGGTCCGGAGTTCTTCTTCTCGCCGGTGCGCCGCCATGGCTCAACGAGCGAGTTCGACCTGTCGCGCATCGAGACGCTCCCGCGCGTGGAGCTCGCCTTCTCGTATCCCGGAGGGACCGGGCCGCACTTCGACCCGCAGCCCGCCGGCGTCGTCGTGGCGACGACCGGGTTCACGCGCGACGAATCGACGGCGTATCGTGCACTTCGTACTGCTGGCGTCGTGGTAGTGACGGCGTTCCCGTCGGGGGACAATGTCTCCGGCACGCGGTCGTTTGCTCCCGCGCGCACCGACGCCGAGAAGCCCCCGGTCACGCCCGAGGACTCGGCGCGGGCCGCCGAGCGGGCCGCGCCGCCGACGGTTGCGGCGCAGCACATCACGCCGCAGAAGGCGCGCATCCTGTTGATGCTCGCGCTCACGCGCACGCACGAGCCGCGCGAAGTGCAGCGGTATTTCCTGGAGTATTGATCGCGCGCGAACTCTCTCCGGTATCGACCGCAATGCGCGACACTGCACTTCGACGAGGCTGGTCGTACGGCGCGCTCGCCCTCGTCAGCGTGTTGAGCCTGTACTACCTGTACCGGGCGGTCCATTACCGTTTCATACTCCCGGATCGACTGGGGCCGTCGCTGTTCGACAAACAGGCGTGGTACGTGCTGCATCTCGCCTTTGCACTTCCGGTCGTCCTCGGCGCTCCGCTGCAGTTCGTCGAGCCGCTACGCTTCAAGGCTCCACGCTGGCATCGCCGAGTCGGACAGGCGTACGTCGTCGGTGCGTCAGTGGCGGCGCTGCTCGCGATCTACCTCGGTGCGGTGGTCGGGGAGTACGAAGGATCGCGCCTCTCGATCGCATTGACCGGATCGCTCTGGCTCTTCTTCACGCTCGCTGCGTGGCGACTGGCGGTGGCGCGACGCTTCACGGCGCATCGCGCCTTCATGATCCGCAGCTATGCCATGGCGCTCGTGCTCGTCTGGTTGCGGCTCATGTACGATCTGCAGGACTACCTCTTCTTCTACGTCACGAACGAGGACCTGCGCGACGCCACGCGCGAGTGGGCGTCGTGGGTACTGCCACTGCTTCTCGTTGAAGCGTGGCTGAGCTGGATCCCGCACCTCCGCGGGCGGCGAGCGACCTGAAGGCGACCGGCGACGAGACGACGGCGAGCGAGGGCAGCGCTGTTGCGAGGCGATCGACGCAGCGCCGCGTCGCGCCTCGTCCTCTCGTCTTCAGAACACTCGTCTTCTGATTTCAATCCTTATACGGATCGAACTCGTTCGCCCCCGCCATCACGACCACCAGCGGACGCAACGTGTGCAGGACGTCGATCGTGCCGCGCTGCGCCGCGAGCACGCGAGGCAAACGACGGTACACCTGCGGCGCCTCGTCCAGCCCACCGCCGCGCAGCACCACCCCCGCCTCGCCGATCCATCGGTGCATCATCTCACGGCTGATCGCCCCTTCGCGCAGCACCGTCCCCGACTTGCGGTGGATCTTCCCCGCCGCCGCCGTCCGCGACATCACCCGCCCCGCTCCGTGTACGGTCGAGAAGAGTGCGGCAGCGCGCAGGTCTTCATCGGCGTGCAGCGGAGCCTCCAGCGCCCCCTGCACGATCACCGCATTGTCCCCCATCGACCCCCCGATGAAGCCACGTTGCCCTGGGAACGCCGGAGTCGACCCCTTTCGCACGACCACGTACTCCACCCCGCCGTGCGTCTCCTTCCAGGCGAAGTTGTGATGGTTGTGCACGAGCTCGACCTCCTGCGCGCCGAGCATCGACACGACCTTTCGCGCCACCCACTCGCGCCCGGCATAGGCGTACTCACCCGCGAGCGACATCAGCGTCCAGTAGGCATCACCCAGCGGCGTATAGAGATCGAGGAGTACCTCCTTCTCCGGCGCGCGCGTTCCCCACTCCAGCCCCTGCGAGAGCGCGAGGAAGTTCGACGCGATCGTGTGCCCGAGCCCGCGCGAGCCGAAGTGCACCCCCACCCAGAGCATCCCCGCCTCGTCGGCGAAGATGTCGACGTAGTGGTTCCCCGATCCGACGGTCCCCAGCTGCGCGCGCGCCTTCTGCCGCAGGTTGCCGCGATGCTTCACGGGCACGGCGTCCCACGCGGCGCTCTCGAAGAGCGGTGCGTCGATCGGTGCGTCGTCGGCACGGTTGCTCCGCCCTACGCCGAACGAGATCGTGTCCTGCAGCTCGTCGGCGATGTTGCCGAGGATGCGCGCGCGCTCCTCGCCGGCGCCGAGCACCGATTCGTGCAGGTCGGTCCGGATCGCCGCGTTCCCACAGGCAATGTCGAATCCGACTCCAACGACGGAAACCTTGTTCTGATACGCGGCGACACCACCGATCGGCATGACGTATCCCACATGCCCGTCGGCCATGAGCGCCACCCGCTCGGCGTGCTCCGCCACGTTGTGCAGCTGACGGATCGTCAGCTCATCGTGTTCCCCGAAGATCATTCCCATTTTCCCATTTCCCCTTGGGAGTAGGGGCCCATTCCCCTACTCCCCGTCCTGTGTCTCGAGTGTCTCGTTGAAGCGCTGATCCTCTCGCATCAGCGCGCGATTGAAGACCTGCTCCGAGAAGCGCGACGCCGGCCCCGTATCGAAGATCTCGCGGATCGCCGACGTCGAGAGCGTCACCACCGAGCCGTGAAGGTCGGTGAACGTCACCCAGCGCGGCGCCCACCAGCGCTCCAGACGCGCAACCAGCCGCGCTCCCTCCTCACGCGTGAGGTGGAAACGCAGGTTCTCGGTCCGAACCATCACGAACTCCAGCCGCCGGGGCGGCTGTCCCTTGTGTCCCTGATTCTCCTTGAGATTGCGCATGACCCGTCTACCGCTCGGACGAACGAGCGGCGATTGCTCCGTGGTGACAAAGACAAACCCCATCCAGCGCGTTGCGTGGATGGGGTGCAGGCCTTCGTCCCGGACCTTGTTCAGGTCATGCTCGGGCGAATCAAGCCGGACACCCCCACCTTCGTCCACACACGCGCGCGCTGGCTTTGGATCGACACGAGTCGATCCTGCGACCTAGCTTGCTTCTGAATTGGTGGCGTGCGGGCATGGTGAGTGTCGGTTGGTGGTGACGCAGAACGTTGCGCGACGAAGAGGGAGACCCGCCACCTTACTACCGCGTCACAAATCCGGCAGAAGAATGTTTGGGACACCCCACCCCCCCGATGTCGCCGCGCGGAACTGAGCGGTAGAATTCCCGCCCATGACTTCCTACGATGCCGACGCCATCGTGATCGGAGCGGGACTCGCCGGACTGGTGGCGACCGCCGAACTCGCCGATGCCGGCAAGCGGATCCTCCTCCTCGACCAGGAGCCTGAAGCTTCACTCGGCGGGCAGGCCTTCTGGTCGCTCGGGGGACTCTTCCTCGTCGACTCGCCGGAGCAGCGGCGCCTCCGCATCCGCGACTCACGCGAGTTGGCGCTCCAGGACTGGATGGGATCGGCGGGGTTCGATCGCCCCGAGGACCACTGGCCGCGCCGCTGGGCCGAGGCCTACATCGACTTTGCGGCTGGAGAGAAGCGTTCGTGGTTGAATGCGATGGGGCTCCGCCTGTTCCCCGTCGTTGGGTGGGCGGAGCGCGGCGGGAACATCGCGACGGAGCACGGGAACTCGGTCCCGCGCTTCCACTTGACGTGGGGGACGGGCCCCGGCGTGGTGGAGCCGTTCGAGCGGCGGGTGCGAGAGGCGGAGGCGAAGGGATTGGTATCGTTCCGCTTCAGGCATCGCGTGCAGTCGCTCTCGCGAACTGCGGGGGCGGTTGACGGGGTGCAGGGAGAGATCCTCGAGCCTAGCGATGCGGAGCGAGGCACGGCGTCATCGCGCATGGTGGTGGGAACGTTCACCTACTCCGCGCCGATCGTCATCGTGACTTCGGGAGGGATCGGCGGGAATCATGCCTTGGTCCGCCAGCACTGGCCGCAGCGCCTGGGCGACCCGCCCGAGCGGATGCTCTCGGGTGTGCCGGCGCACGTGGACGGGCTCATGCTCGGTGTTGCCGAGCGCGCGGGGGCGCGGCTCATCAACCGCGACCGGATGTGGCACTATGTGGAGGGGATCGAGAACTGGAATCCGATCTGGCCGCTGCACGGGATCCGCATTCTCCCCGGTCCGTCGTCGGTTTGGCTCGATGCGCATGGGCGCCGCCTCCCGACCCCACTCTTTCCCGGCTTTGACACGTTAGGGACGCTCGCCTACCTGCGGCGCCTGGGGCACGACTGGTCATGGTTTGTGCTAACGAAGAAGATCATCGAGAAGGAGTTCGCGCTCTCGGGGTCGGAGCAGAACCCGGACCTGACCAATCGCCGCTGGAAGGACGTGCTCGGACGCGCGGGGGGCGGCGTTCCCGGACCGGTGCAAGCGTTCATGGACAAAGGGGCCGACTTCATCGTGGAGAGGCACGTCGGCAACCTCGCGCGCCGCATGAACGAACTCACCGGATCGGCGCTGATCGACGCGGAGCAACTGCGCGAGACGCTCGCTGCACGCGACCGCGCGGTCGATCATGCGTACGGGAAGGACGCGCAGGTGCACGCCATTCGCGCGGCGCGCGAGTACGTCGGCGACCGGTTGATTCGCACGGCCAAGCTGCACCACATCCTCGACCCCGAGGCCGGTCCGCTCATCGCCGTGCGACTCAACATCCTCACCCGAAAGACGCTCGGCGGTCTCGAGACCGATCTCGAGGGGCGCGTGCTGGGAGACGACGGCGAGCCGTTAGGCGGATTGTACGCGGCCGGCGAGGCGGCGGGGTTCGGCGGTGGCGGGATGCACGGCTATCGCGCGCTCGAGGGGACGTTCCTCGGCGGGTGCATCTTCAGCGGGCGGGTGGCAGGGCGTGCGGCGGCGCGTTCTCTCGGAAGGAGTTGATCGGTCGTCCGATTTCCGGTCACGTCGCGCGCCTTCGCTAGAAGCGCCGACTCATCTGGAACCCGACGCGCGTTGGGAGCTGCTGTCCGACGACCCACGTCGGCTGCAATGCCCACGATGCCTCTTTTTTCGTTCCCACCGCGCGCGAGCCGTCCGAGCGTCGACCGGCGAGAAATCCTCGCGTGCTCATCGCCAGCGCCGCGAGCCCCAAGCCAACATCAAATCGCGCCACCGTGCGATTATCACTGTCGGCGTTCCACTGCGCCGCTCCCAACACAGTCGCAGCGGTGCCCGTCACCACGCCCGCCCATCCCATGGTGCGCGACGGCGTAATAGCGTTCCGAACCGCTGTGAATACGCTCGCACTGAAAGCGACGACGGAAGAAGCGGTGTAGCCCGCGGAGGCGTCGGGACGCCCCTCACGTAGCGGAGGCGTCGTCGGACCATAGCTCGGTTGAATGCGGGCCGCCTCGTCAACGCTCAGTCCGACACTATCGAGCCAAGCGGTGAGCACCGGCATGTCTGCCAGGTCATGGATGCGCGCGTTGTTACGGCTGTTTGCTACGGCATCGACAACGTCACCTCTCCCACTCCGAGCCAGGAGATAGGCCATCGCGCAGAGGTTGCCGTGCCGGTCCCGGAAATAGGGCGTCGCGCGTTCCGGGAAGTCTTCGTTGACGGGAAACGCTCCGGCATTGCGATAGTCACGAAGCCATTCGGTGAGCTGCGTCCGGGCCGAGCGTTGCGCCGCGCTCAGGGCAGCGATCGGTGCCGCGCGCAGTTCCTGGTCGACCGAGTCGAAGTGTGCCTGGAGCCGGCGCACCTCGCCGGCCGTCCACGACTCGGCTGTCCGTGACGCGCGCTCGCGCGATACGTGAGTTCCCACCACCGCGGCCAACGCCGCCGCTAGCCATAGCTGGCGCATGCAATTCCCTCCCCCGAAGACCAACGACTCGAAACGTTGCTCGACCTCGACCTCCAAGTATGACGTGCGAATCTCCAGGACATAGCACGTCATTCGTTTGTCACGATGCCACTGTCTGCGGACTACGCTGCGGGACAGTCCCTCGGTGCGGTCGTCGCCGTGCGCGACGCGTGTCGTCTACGCCAGCGCGTCGTCAAAGAGGGTTTGGAGATCGATCTCGAGCGCAGGAACGTCGGGCGACGGCTGCCATACTATGCGATCCCCAATCACCTCAGGACGATCGTCCCCGTGTCGCCAGCGTTCGATGCACCGCGCATCGAGGTCCACGATCCAATAGTCGTCGACCGGCTCGGAGAGGTAGATGCGCCGCTTCGTAATGCGGTCGTAGCGGGCGGTTGAGGGAGACGTTACCTCGACGGCAAGCCGGAGCGCTCGGATCTCCTTCCAGTCTCGCGCTGGCGTCCCGTCGATGAGGGGTACGACGAACACGTCTGGCTGAACGAGTCGCCTAGGTGAAAATACGATGTCTGCCGGCGACACGTAGGTTGAGCCGAGTCCATGCACTCGCACGTACGACTTGAGCACCTCATAGAGGTCGCCAAGCACCCGCTGATGCAGTAGCGTCGGCGCCGGCATCACGACCAGCTCGCCGTCGAGCAGCTCGCGCCGGATGCCGTCTTCCGGCAGTGCCAGCACCATCTCCGCCGTCCACTCGGTGTCGATCGCCATGCGATCAGGGTACGCCATGCTCGGCGATCTCCGCAAGAGGTCATGCACGGAGACTAACGCTGACCTCCCGGCCCCCTCGTACCCAAACGATGCCGAGCGGATCAATTCAACGCGCGAAGCGTCGGGGCGTGCGAATCGTCAAACGCCGGAGCTGTGATGCGTCGCCACGTCGGGATACTTCTCCGCCAGCGGGAAGTCGCTCGATGCCATCTCCTGCGCCGTCCACGATGCGACCCGCGCGCGCACGTCGGCCGGAACGTTCTTGTAGCGATCGGCCGACCCGCTGACAAACAGTTCGGCGTTGGTCTGCAGCACGTGCGGCGGGTGCATCTCGAACATGTCCTGATGCTCCTGCATGTACGTGAAGCCGCACTTGTGCACCACAGCCGCAAGCTCCTCGGCGCTCAGCGGTGCCACGCCGAGGAAGGCGGCGACGCGCGTGACGACCGCGCCCAGGTCCTTCTTCATGTCCTCGAAATAGACGAAGAGGACGTTGTTCGGCGACGCCTGCGCTCGCGCCCACCACCCTTTCACATGATCCGTCCACGTTCCCCACCACATGAGGTCCGCCGATGTGTACCACTTCTCGAATGCCGCGAGATCGGGGGCCATGCCGCCGACGTTGGTGTCGACGAAGTCGATGCAGCTGGCGAAGCACGACACCGGATGCCGCGCGACGTAGACGTACTTTGCTGCCGAATTGTAGGGAAGGAGCGAGGCCGGCATGTGCGTCTTGATGATGCGCGACGGGCGCTCGGTTCCGACAAGCGGCGCCTTGTCCATCGGAACGCTCTTGCGCCCTTCGATCCACGGCGAGATCGCGTACATGGCCGTCCCGGTCTCGACGAGATTCCCCTTGCCGCGCATGAGGACTTCGTAGACGACGTGCTGCATCCACGTGGTGCCGCACTTCATCTGTGTGACGACGAAGACGTCTTCGGGCTTTGGGGTGTAGTTGGCCGCCGCCTCGAACGTCTCGGCGGTGCAGCTCCCGCTCGGCCCGGAGACTCCCTTGTACTGAATGCGCGAGCGGGCGAAGTCGAGCTTGGCCATCTTCGCATTGAGCGCGAGGATGGGGCGCAGTCGCCGCGCGTGCGTGCGGAGCCGCTCCTTGAAGGCGTGCCGCTCGGCGAGGGGGAGGCCGTAGTAGCCGAGTCCCACCGACTGCTCGTCTTCCCACTTCAGCACCGTCGCCATGTACATGGTGTAGGCGATGTAGGCGAGGAAGGCGGCGCCGAGGGGCCAAAGTATATAGGACATTCTTCGAGGCCGTAGAAAAACGGACGGGAGACGGGGGACGGGGGACGGGAGTGCGGGGGGCCGAGCCGCGCGCGGAGCTTCCGACGCCTTCGAAAATTACAGACGATCGACGCCGGCGGGAGGAATCTTTCCTCTACTCCTCGTCGGGGAGCGTGCGCGGGAAGTCTTCCTTGAGCAGGCGGGAGAGGGCGCGATCAGCGAGGACGCGTCCCTCGTTCTGGCAGCGGGCGCAGTAGTTGGTCTCGTTGTCGGCGTAGCGGATGCGCTGGACCGGGGCGCCGCAGTCGGGGCAGGGCTGTCCGTAGCGGCCGTGCACTGCCATCCCTTCGCGAAAGGCTGTCACCGTCTCCGGGAAGCCCTCGCCGACCTCTGCGCGGAGCCGATCGCTCCACTCGGTGAGGATGGCGATCGTCGCCAGGTGCAATCGTTCGACCTCCTCGTCGGTGAGGCGCGAGGTGAGGTGCATCGGCGAGAGACGCGCGCGGTGCAGGATTTCATCCGAATACGAGTTGCCGATCCCGCTGAAGAGGCGCGGGTCGGTGAGGGAGCGCTTGAGCGTGTGGTTCTCTCGCCGTAGGCGCTCGGCGAAGGCGTCGCGCGAGGCGCCGAGGACTTCGAGTCCACCGCGGTCGACCTGCGCGAGGGCGCGTTCGCCGTCGACCATGGTGATGGAGGCGCGGCGCTTGGTGCCGGCTTCGGTGAGGATCAGGACGCCGTTGGGGAAGTCGAAATACGCAATCCCCAGTTTGGCCGGGACCTTCCCGCCGGTGGGGCGCCAGCGCAGGCGCCCGGCGATCATGAGATGGATGACGAGGAAGAGTTCGTCGCCGAAGTCGAGGACGATGCGCTTCCCGATCCGACGGACGCCGACGACCGTGCGCCCGACGATCGACTCGATCGGCGGGGTGACGGAGCGCAGGATGAACGGGTTCGCGAGTCGGATGCGCTGGAGCGGCTGGCCGACGACGAATCGTTCGAGCGCTTCGAGGTAGACGACAATATCCGGCAGCTCAGGCACTTCTATTTCCGATGCTCTAGAAGACGAGTTTTCTGAAGACGAGAGAACGAGAGGCGGGGGTGCTGAGGGAGGTGCGCGGGCTCTCTCCCTCTGTCAACTTGTCCTTCTCATGGATTGGCCACCACTCCCTATTGTCGAGGCGCTTCCGGCGCTGCGTGAGGCGCTCGCGGGGCAATCCTGCGCAGTGTTGCAGGCACCGCCTGGGGCGGGGAAGACGACCCTCGTTCCTCTGGCGCTGCTCGAGGCGCCCTGGGTGCGAGGCCAGAAGATCGTGATGCTCGAGCCGCGGCGGCTGGCGGCGCGCGCGGCGGCGCATCGGATGGCGCAGTTGCTCGGCGAGTCGGTCGGTCAAACCGTTGGGTATCGCGTGCGGCGCGACACGCGCGTGGGTTTGGCGACGCGCATCGAGGTCGTGACCGAGGGAGTGCTCACGCGAATGCTCAACAGCGATCCCACGCTCGAGGGCATTGGGCTCGTGATCTTCGACGAGTTTCACGAGCGCTCACTCCACGCCGACCTAGGGCTCGCGCTCACGCGCCAGACGCAGCTCGTGGTGCGGGATGATCTCCGCATCCTCGTGATGTCGGCAACGCTCGACGGCGAGCCGGTGGCGCGCCTCCTCGGTGGTGCACCGATCGTCACGAGTGAGGGGCGGCTCTTCCCGGTGGAGGTGCGCTGGATCCCGCGCGACCCGGACCAGCGCGTGGTGGGGGCGATGGAGTTGGCGGTGCAGCAGGCGATGCGCGAGACCGAGGGCGACGTGCTGGCGTTCCTTCCCGGTCAGGGCGAGATACTCCGACTCGCGGCGAGTCTCTCCGAGCAGTCGTTAGGCTCCCACGTGGAGGTGATGCCGCTCTTCGGGAATCTCCCGCTCGAGGCGCAGGATCGCGCGATTGCGGCGTCCCCGCCGGGGCATCGAAAGATCGTCCTGGCCACGTCGATCGCCGAGTCATCGCTCACGATCGAGGGCGTGCGCTGCGTGGTCGACAGCGGGGTCGCGCGCGTGGCGCGCTTTTCGCCGGCGATCGGAATGACGCGTCTCGACACCGTGCGTGTGTCACGCGCGTCGGCCGAGCAGCGCGCCGGGCGGGCCGGGCGGCTGGCGCCGGGCGTGGTATACCGGCTGTGGGCGATGGAGGAACACGCGGGGCTCGTCCCCTTCAACGCACCCGAGATCGCCGAAGCAGACCTCGCACCGCTCGCTCTCGAGCTGGCGAGCGCCGGCGTGCACGATGTCGAGGACCTCGCCTGGATGGACCAACCGCCGGCAGCAGCGCTCGAACGGGCCCACTCGCTCCTCCAGTGGCTTGGCGCGCTCGACGAAGGGCTGCGCATCACGCCGCATGGTTCACGCATGGCGCAGCTGGCGGCGCATCCGCGCATTGCGCACATGCTCCTTCGTGCACGCGAACTCGGCGGCGCGTCGCTGGCTTGCGACATCGCCGCGCTGGTCGGGGAGCGCGACATCCTGCGCAGCGATGGTCATCAGCACGACGCCGACCTGCGCACGCGCCTCGAGTTGCTGCGCGCGTTGCGTCGCAAGGAACGCCTTCCTGCCGCACTGCAGGGGATGCGCGTCCAGCGGGACGCTGCCCATCGCGCGCTCGACGAGGCGAATGCCTGGCGGCGCGAGCTCGGCCTGCGCGCCCGCGACGCCGAAGAGTCGGTCGACGATGCGGGGCGTCTCCTCGCCCTCGCCTATCCCGATCGTGTCGGGCAGCGCCGCGGCGAGTCGGGCGGGCGCTACCTTCTGCGCAACGGGAGTGGCACCTACCTGCGCGACTCACCTGCGCTGACGCAGTCGGACTACCTCGTGATTGCCGAAACCGACGGGAAGCGCCCGGAGAGCGCGATATATCTGGCGGCCCCTCTCTCCCTCGACGACGTCCGCGAGGACTTCGTCGACGACATTTTCACCGAGGAGCAGGTCGCGTGGGACGCGAACACGAGGAGCGTGCGGGCACGGAGTGTCGAGCGACTCGGCGCGCTCACGCTGCGCGACGCGCCGCTTCGTGATCCCTCGTCATCTCTCGTGACTGCCGCGCTCCTCGACGCGGTTCGGGCGTCGGCGTTGCAGCTGCTCCCGTGGCGTGAGGGTGCGCTGCAGACGCGGGCGCGCCTCGCCTTCCTGCACGCGCATGACGCGTCATGGCCCGATGTGAGCGACGCGGCGCTGCTCGAGACCCTGGACGAATGGCTCGCCCCGCATCTCGACGGGAAGCGCTCGGCGGACAACTTGCGATCGCTCGACGTGAGCGCGCTCCTCCTCGACCGTCTCACGTGGCAGCAGCGGATTGCGCTCGACACGCTCGCGCCGAGCCATCTCGTCGTCCCGACGGGGAGCCGGATTCCGATCGACTACGCCGACCCGCATGTCCCGGCGCTCGCGGTGCGATTGCAGGAAATGCTTGGTGCCGAGGTCACGCCGAGCATTCTTGGCGGGCGCGTCCCGGTGACCTTGCAGCTGCTGAGCCCCGCGCATCGTCCCATTCAGGTCACGCGCGATCTCGCTGGCTTCTGGCGCACGTCGTACAAGGACGTGCAGAAGGAAATGAAGGGACGCTACCCTAAGCATCCGTGGCCAGATGAGCCGTGGAAGGCGGAGCCGACGAGGAGAAGGAAGCCCCAGTAGCGGGGTCTCCCGACCAGTCTCCTATTTCGACAACGCCCGCTCCACTTCTTCCCACCGACTCCTGCTCACACTGAGTCTCGTCCCACCCTTCAGCTGCACCGCATAGTCGCCCCCCGCTCCCTTGAGCAGCGACTCCACCATGTCGAGCCGCACGATCGCCGAACGGTGAATGCGCATGAATCGCGCAGGGTCGAGGCGCTCCTCCAACGTTTGCATGCGTTCGCGCACCAGATACTTGCGGTCGCCCACATGCAGCTCGGCGTACGGCCCACTCGCCTCGATGTAGTCGATCTGCTTGACCGGGACGATCTTCACCTGTCCGCGCATGTCGACGGCGATGCGCTCGAGATAGCCGCCACCAGCCGGTGCGGCGGCGGACGCCACCGGCGCGCTTGCAGCTGACGGATCGCCGCCTTCGCCAAGCAGCGTGCGAAGGCGCCCGGCGAGACGATCGACCTTTTCCAGCGACACCTGCCTTCGGGCGCGGGCCAGCGCCTGCTCGAAGCGCTCGTCGTCGAACGGCTTGACGAGATAGTCCACCGCGGCGACGTCGAAGGCGGTGAGCGCGTACTGGTCGTACGCCGTCACGAAGATCGTGAGCGGCATCGCATCGGCACCGACGGCGCGAATGACTTCGAGCCCGGTTTTTCCCGGCATCTGCACGTCGAGGAAGACGAGGTCGGGGTCCAACTCGCGAATGGCGGTGATCGCCGAGTCGCCACTGTTGGCAGTGCCGACGACTTCGACACCGCTCTCGGCGGCGAGAAGGTCGAGAATGCGCTGGCGCGCCGGCGCTTCGTCGTCGACGACCAGCACGCGCAGCGATGCGGCGCGCCCGCGGTCCTGCGCATCGCCGCGCATCATCGCGCGACTCCTGTCGATAGCGGCACCTCGGCGGTGCGGAGGTCGTCCATGGTGTGGAACGGAAGCGCGATCTCGGCTTCGGCCCCTCCTCCGTCGACTGCACGCAGGACGAAATGCTGGTCGGCACCGTACAGCGCCTCGAGTCGAGCGCGGGTGTTGCGCACGCCGAGCCCTTCACCTGGGGAGCTCGCTGTGCCGTCCGGTCCTGGGCCGTTGTCGCGCACGGTGAGCAGGAGCATGTCGTCTGCGACCCGCGCACGCACCTCGACGATTCCGCCTTCGGATCGTTGGGCAACGCCGTGCTTGATCGCGTTCTCGACCACCGGCTGGAGGATGAGCGTCGGGACGAGCGCCGAGTGCGTCGCCGGGTCGATCTCCATTTGCACGTCGAGGTTCCCCTGAAAGCGGATCCGCATGATGTCGAGATAGCGCTCGAGCGATTCCAGCTCGCGCTCGAGCGGCGTCTCCTGCGCTTCGCCCACCGCCAGACGCTCGCGGAGCAGTTCGCTCAGGCGCGCGATCATGCGCCGCACACCACGCGGATCGCGCTCCACCAGCGATGAGATCGCGTGCAGCGTGTTGAAGAGGAAGTGCGGATCGACCTGCGACCGGAGCGCAGTGAGTTTTGCTTCGGCGAGTTGGGCTCCCAGTCGTGCAGCCTCGGCCTCGAATCGCGCCGCTTCGTCCTGCCGGAGGCGCAATCGCGTCGAGTACGAGCGCGCGAGGCCGCCGGAAAGCACAACCAGGAAGACGATGAAGTCGTCGATGAAGAAGAAGTGCGTGATCGTCATCCGCGGGCCGTACGGTATCGACGCAAGGCGCGGTGTCGCCGGGAAGACGCCGAAGCGCAGCCACGCATTCGTCGCGTCGACGGCGATGGCGATGACGATCCCGATCGCGAGAACGACGAGGAGGCGCGGGAGCCAGTTGCCGCGCTCGACGCCAACGTGCTGCGCCAGTCGGAAGATCGGGACCGTCAGCGCTGCCCAGATCGCCGACTGCAGGACGGCGATGAGGATCGGGAGGCCAGTATTGAGGGCGATGAGCCCGGGGGCGCGTGGATCGAGGAGGGCGTTGGCGGCGCTCAAGGCGGCGATGAAGGCCCAGAACGCAATGATCAGCAACCACTCGCCCGTTCGGAGGGCGAGCGGCGGGAGCGCGCCCGCACGCTTCGTGGTCGTGTCGACCGGCGCGCTGCGCCGCATGCCGTCCATGAGTCCTGCACCTGCTCCTTGCATCGCCCCTCCAGAGTGGGCGCGGACCTGCCGACCGTTAGGCGACCGCGTCGGTCGTCCCCTCGCGGAACGTTAGACGCCCTACCCCGCTCGATGCAAACGCCGGTGTCGCCAGTGGACGCTGCCACGCCTTCGCTGGCACCTGGATGACACGAACGGCACGCGCGGGATCTCGTACCGGGATCGCCCCGTTCCGCACCGAGCCGGGCGGAGGCTTCTGCCGTTCAGCTCCCATCGGCCCGTTCGTGTCCTCGCTCGTGCGTCCTGTGACAGCGGCGTGCACTTCATGACATCGCCCTGAACGTCGTGGTCACCTCTCGGTCCAACGAGGTGAAGAGAGGGCGGAGTATGTCTCGCCCGCAGTCATCTCACCCGATCACCGGCCAGAGGATCCCGATCATGTCACGGAAGTCCTACACATACATTGCAGTTGTCGCAGCAGCGGGGGTCGCCGGGCTCTGGTGGTACCAGCGCGGCGACGCGCACGATCTCCCGGCCTATCGCACCGCGACCATCGAACGCACGACGCTCCAGTCGACGGTCTCGGCGACCGGAAAGCTCAATGCGGTCACGACCGTGCAAGTCGGCACGCAGGTCTCCGGGCAGGTGTCGGCGATCTACGCCGACTTCAATGACCATGTGAAGAAGGGGCAACTCCTCGCGCGCATCGACCCTACGCTGCTCGTGCAGGCCGTGCGCGACGCGGAAGCGGGGCTGGAACGGAGCAACGCCGATCGTGACAATGCCCAGCGCACGTACGATCGCGACAAGGCGCTCTACGACAAGAAGGTGCTGACCGAGGCCGAGTATCAGACCGCCCAGTATCAGCTCGCGGTGGCCGACGCCAACGTGAAGTCGGCGAGCGTGAGCCTCGAGCGTGCGCGTCGCAACCTGTCGTACACCGAGATCTATGCCCCCATCGACGGTGTGGTGATCGAGCGCAACGTCGACGTGGGACAGACGGTCGCCGCCTCGCTACAGGCGCCGCAGCTCTTTCTCATCGCCAACGACCTCTCGCAAATGGAGATCCTGGCGCAGGTCGATGAGAGCGACATCGGCGCGATCCACGACGACCAGGATGTGCGTTTCACCGTGCAGCCGTACCAGGGAGAGACGTTTCACGGGACGGTGAAGCAGGTGCGCCTGCAGAGCACGACGACCGAGAACGTGGTGAACTACACCGTGGTCGTCTCGGTGCCGAACAAGAGCGGGAAGCTGTTGCCCGGTATGACGGCGACGGTGTCGTTCATTACGGGGACGGCCGACAGCGCACTGGTGGTGCCTAACGGTGCGCTGCGCTTTCGCCCGAGCGCCGACCTGATCGCCGAGGGAGGCAGCGCGAGCGCCGCCAGCGGCAACACGCCGGCAGCTGGTGCGCGACCGGCGGGGAGCGCACCGTCCGAGAGCGCGCGGGCCGCATGGCGCGCCGCAAGCGGTGTGGCGGGACTCGACTCCGCCGTGCGCGCCGCACGCCGCGCCACCCGGGCCAATCTCTGGGTGACCGACAGCACGGGAAAGCTGCGGGCGATTTGGGTGGTGACCGGGCTCACCGACGGCCAGAACACCGTGGTGCGCGGGCCGGAACTGCGCGAGGGGATGACGATCGTGGTAGGCGCCGCACTCCCGAGCGGGACCGCCGAAGCGCCCAGCGCCAGTCCGTTCCAGTCCACTTCGTCGAACAACCGTCGCGGCCCGCCGGGGCCATTCTGATCGCGGAGGACCGAACCATGACCCAACAGACTTCGCACAACCCCGTGATCGACGTGCGTCACCTCTCCAAGGTGTACGCAAGCGGCGCCAACCGGGTGCACGCCTTGCGTGGCATCGACCTCATCGTTTCCCCAGGGGAGATGATCGCCGTGATGGGTGCCTCGGGTTCTGGAAAGTCGACGATGATGAACATCCTCGGCTGCCTCGACACCCCAACGAGCGGGAGCTATCTGCTCGACGGCGTGCGCGTGGACGGGCTGTCGCCTAACGAACTGGCCGACATCCGCAACCAGAAGCTCGGCTTCGTCTTCCAGGGGTTCAATCTCCTGTCGCGTACCGCGGCGGTGGACAATGTCGAGCTCCCGCTCCTGTACGATCGCACGGGGCGCTTCAAGGACACCCGCTCGCTGGCGCTCAAGGCGCTGGCGCAGGTGGGGCTCGAGCAGCGCGCCGACCACATGCCCAACGAACTCTCCGGCGGGCAGCAACAGCGAGTCGCCATCGCCCGCGCGCTCGTGACGCAACCCGCGCTCCTCCTCGCCGACGAACCGACGGGGAATCTCGACTCGCGCACTTCGGTCGAGATCATGGCGCTCTTCCAGTCACTCAACGACAAGGGGATCACGATCCTCCTCGTCACGCACGAACCCGACATCGCGCGCTACGCCAAGCGGATTCTCGAGGTGCGCGACGGTCGCCTCCTCCACGACATCCCGGTCACCGATCGCGCCATCGCCTCGGTCGACCTGCAGTCGATGACGCGCGAGCCAGACGACGACGACGCGGCGCTCGACGAGGAAGCGAGCGACCGCGACACTTTGCAGCCGACGGTGACCCGATGAAAGTCCTCACACTGGCGCGCGTCGCCACGGACAGCATCCGCAAGAACACGATGCGCACGCTCCTCACGATGCTCGGCATCGTGATCGGTGTCGCCGCCGTCATCGTCATGGTGGCGATCGGCCAGGGGGCGACGACGCGCATTCAGGAGCAGGTCAAGGCGCTCGGCACCAACATGCTGGTGATCACTGCTGGCGCGAGCACGGCAGGTGGCGTGAATCAGGGCGCGGGAACGTTCAACCGCCTCACGATTGCCGACGCCGAGAAGTTGCAGCGCGAGGCGACGCTCGTGTCGGCCGTGTCACCGGTGATCTTCACGCGCTCGCAGGTCATCGGTGGCGAAGGGAACTGGCGCACCGAGATCAACGGTGTGGCGGCGAACTATTCGACGATCCGCGACTGGGTCACCCAGTACGGCGCCTTCTTCACCGACGATGACGTGCGCGCGAGCCGCAAGGTCGCCCTCCTCGGCCATACCGTCGCCGAGGGGTTGTTCCCGGGGAGCGATCCCACCGGGCAGCAGGTGCAGATCCGCAACGTTCCGTTCACCGTCGTTGGAGTTCTCGCCAAGAAGGGACAGACCGCCAACGGCACCGACCAGGACGACGTGGTGCTCGTGCCGTATACCACGGCGCAGAACCGGCTGAGCGGCTTCTCGTTCATCGGGCAGATCATCGCCAGCGCGCTCGACCCGTCGCAGATCGCCGCCGCACAGGAAGAGCTGCGGCAGATCATGCACGAGTCGCACGACCTGGGGAACGCGGCGGACGACTTCACGGTGCGTAACCAGACGGAGCTCGCCAACGCGGCGACTGCGACGACCGAGGTGATGTCGTACCTCCTCGCCGCCATCGCCTCGATCTCGCTCGTCGTGGGGGGAATCGGAATCATGAACATCATGCTCGTCTCGGTCACCGAACGCACGCGCGAGATCGGGATCCGCATGGCGGTCGGCGCGCGCGGCAACGACGTGCAGACGCAGTTCCTCGTGGAGAGCGTGGTGATCAGCCTCGCTGGTGGAGTGCTGGGCATCCTCCTCGGCGTGGGGAGCGCGGCGATCGTCGCGTCGACCACGGGGTGGAGTACGCACACCTCGCCGCAGGCGATCGCGATCGCGGTCCTCTTCTCGGCGGCGGTCGGTGTCTTCTTCGGCTTCTATCCGGCGCGCAAGGCGGCGGCGCTCCATCCGATCCAGGCGCTTCGCTACGAGTGAGCGGCGCCACTACTCTCGCTTCCCAACCATTGTGCGCCGCTGTCGGGCGCTGGAGTCCATAGCCATGTCATACGCATCGCACCGCAGCACTCACCGCGCCGGGGTCGCGGCGCTCCTCGCACTCTGCACACTGCTCGGGGCGCCGTCGGCACGCGTCGGCGCGCAGGAGGTGCGGACCATCACCTACGCCGAGGCGTTGCAGCTGGCCGTGCAACGCAACGTCGACTACCGTCAGGCGCAATCGGCGGCGGCGAGCGATGCAGTCGCCGTGGCGCAGGCCAAGCGCAACCTTCTCCCCGACCTGCGCTTCACCACCCAGGGAACGCAGAACTACGGGCGCAACTTCAACCAGAACGACGGGCAGATCGTCAACCAGTCGACGCAGTCGATGAACGCCGGGGTGTCGTCGTCGCTGACGGTGTTCGACGGACTCCGCAACGTCTCCAACATCCGTCAGGCGCAATCATCGCTGGCGGCGAGCGAGGCGGACGCCACGCGTTCCAAGCAGACGGCGCTCTTCACCGTCGCGTCGAACTACGTCGCGCTCATCGCCCAGAACGACCAGCTCGCGGTGCGCGAGCAGGCGCTCGCCGCGCAGAAGGAACTCGAGGCGCAGATCCAGGCGTACGTCGATGCCGGAACGCGGTCGATCGCCGACCTCTATGCGCAGCAAGCCGCCGTCGCCAGCGCGAACCTCGACCTTGTTCAGGCGCGCCGCGCCGTGGAGCTCGCGCGCCTCGACCTCATGCGCACGCTCCAACTCGATGCAGCGGGCACCTACGACTTCCCCGCCCCACCTGTCTCCGAGGTCGGTCCGGTCGCGCCGCTCGATTCGCTGATCGCGCAGGCGCTTGCCAATCGCCCCGACCTCGCGGCGCAGGGCGACCGATTGCAGGCGGCCGAGGCCTCGGTGCGCGCCGCATCCGGCGCGCGCCTCCCCACCGTTTCGCTCTCGCTAGGCTACAACACGTCGTTCTCCAGCGTGTCGCCGTTCAACTTTGCCGACCAGCTCGACCAGCGTCGCGGCGGAAGCATCGCCGTCGGTGTCTCGCTCCCGCTTTTCGACCGCGGGAGCGCGAGCGCCAGCACAGAGCAGGCGTCGATTCAGGCCGAGAACGCGCGACTGCTACTGGAACGCCAGCGCCTCGACGTCGGTCTCGACGTGCGCAAGGCCTGGTTGGACCTGGGATCCGCCCGCGAGACGCTGGTGGCCGCCGAGGCGCAGCAGCGTTCGGCCGAGCAGGCGCTGACGGCGTCGCGGGAGCGATACCAGGCCGGTGCCGCGACGCTGGTCGAACTCACCCAAGCGCGCACGACGCAGGTGCAGGCGGCGACGGCGATGGTGGCGGCGCGGTACGCGGTGGTGCTGCAAGAGACTGTCTTGAAGTATGCCGTTGGCAAGTTGGCGTAGAAGCCCCACCTTCCCCCCACTCGCCTCCCACCATACCCTAGCTACCGACTCCCACCCGGCAGCCGACGCATGGCTCTCGTCCAACGCGACTACATCCTCCGCCTGATCGAGTCGCTCCTCGCGGCGATCGCGCGCTCGCGCAAGCGTCGCTCCGACGGCGACCTGAATGGCGCGCGCCTCGAATTGCACCAGGCCACGATGGAGCTGCTGGGGCCGGCGGCATCGATGGCGATGATGGTCGACGTGCGCACCGCCGCCAACCTCGTCGGCGACCCTCAGCGCCTCCGCCTCTGGTGCCAGCTCCTGAACGAGGACAGCGCCCTCCTCACCGAACTCGGACGCACCCGCGAAGCCGCAGCCGCCGACCGCCGGATCGTCGAACTGTTGTTGGAAGCCTGGCAGCGCGAAAACGAATGGGACGATCGCTCCCTCGAAATCTTCGGCGAAGCCCGCGCGAGGGGCGGAGCCGATCAGATCGACGCGGCCCACCGCGCCCTGCTCGCCATGTGCGACGCAGCAAGACGTTAGGGTTTCAGAGCCTCGTCCTCTCGTCTTCTCGTCTTCTCGTCTTCTGATCTCCCGTACCCAGTGAGAATCGCCAGTACGACCGTGAGTGCGAGCCCCCAGCCATACGTATTCATCATCCCCGCCGTCCACGGCGAAATGCGCGGCATCCCCAGCGCGACACCCGACTGGCTCGCACTCGACGCCAGGATCGTCGGGATGAAGTACGGAAGGAGGAACGGATACGTGCACACCGTCATGTCGAGCAGGTTGGCCCGCCGGTAAGCACTGAGCCCGGCGCGCCCGCCGACCTCGCGGGTGAACTCCCCCACGGTGAGCATCGCCACCACCGAGTGCGTGGTGAGCAGCACCGCCGCCGACACCGCCCCAACGATCCACAGCTCGGCGCGGCGCGGTGAGACCGTGCTCGTGCGCGCCCACGCGAGCACCCGCTCGACCGAACTCGACGCCTCGAGCGCCCCGACGAGCCCGATCAGCAGGATCGTAAAGATCGAGACGCCGACACCTCGCGAGACGCCGTCGATGATCAGTCCCTTGGCGCTGTACGCCTCGCGATCGATGTAGATGAGCTGCGACGGCGCGATCAGCTTGGCCGCGAGCGCCACCACGATCGCCAGCACGATCCCCGCCATCAGCCCCTCGAGGAGGTGGCGCCGGCGCGCGAGCAGGACGATCACCACCACCGGCACGACAAGCATCGGCAGTGCGGCCGGAGTCGCCGCAGGTTGTGTCGCGAAGGCAGCGTCGCCTAACGCGGCGCCACCCGTCGCGCCCCGCGCGGCGAGCGCGACGCTCGCGATCAGGGCCGCGATCCCGGCGGGAATCACGTACTTGAGTCGCGCCCGCACCGTTCCCGGGACGTCGGTGTGCTGCGACCCCGCGCTGGCGATGCTGGTGTCCGAGACCGGCGAGATCGAATCGCCGAACGTCGCACCGGCGAGTATCGCCCCCATCAGTACCGCCGGCGATGCGCCGAGCGCACCACCCGCGGGATACAGCAGCGGACCGGCGAGGAGGATCGTTCCGAAGCTCGTCCCCGTCGACGTCGACACGATCGCGCAGATCACGAACGACGCGCCGACGTACGCCGCCCCCGAGAGAGCGAGCGCGCGCGCTCCCAGCACCAGCGCCTGCACGAACCCCGACGCATTGAGCACGACGCCCAACACTCCGGCCAACAGCCAGGCCATGATCATCAGCATCACGACCGGCTGCGCCATCGCGGCGATTACCGTCTCGCTGTAGCGCGCGCGATCGCGCGCGAGCGCGAGCCCGAGCGCGAGTGCGGCGAGGAGAATCGGCCAGAATCCCTTTTCGTCAGGCGCACCAGACAGCGCGAGCCACCCCACTCCAGCAAGGAAGAGCGCAAACGGCGCCAGCGCGCCGAGGAGCCGGCCGCGAAATTCGAGGGGGGGATGATGGGGATGCACGGCGGTTATCATACAGCGCGCCCCAACCCCGGGAAGGAGCGGCCGATGACGCATCCCGAACCACATCGCGACACGCACCCCGACGACACCTTCACGCTGTACGACCTGCGTGTCGATGTCATCGCCGGCGATCGCCCGATGGTCTGCAATCACCGCGTTGGCGACTGGTTCGAGCTGTCCGGCGAAATGCTGCGCTTCCCCGACGGTCAGGGGTTTCCCCTCTACTCGCTCGCCGGACTCCTCCCCATCCTTCCGGCGAAGCAGCGCGAGACGCACCCCGCCGACTGGATGACGACCGACACCGACATTGCCTGCGTCGACCCTAACTGTGGCGGGCGCTTTCGCATCACCCGTACCGCGCGCCGCACCTTTCGACACGGCGACGTGACCGTGGTCCCCATGCCATCACCCTCGAGCGACCGGTGACGCAGCGCTCCGCGACGCACGTCGATCTCGCGCACGGCTACCGCATCTCGCGCCTCATCAAGGGGGGATGGCAGCTGGCGGGGGGACACGGGGCGATCCCCGCCGATCAGGCGCTGCGCGACATGGCGTCGTTCGTCGACGCCGGGATCACCACCTTCGACTGCGCCGACATCTACACCGGCGTCGAAGCACGCATCGGCGAGTTCCTGCGCAGCTGGCGCCCCGCGCACCATAACGCCGGAGAGCAGGTGCGCGTGCACACGAAGTTCGTCCCCGATCTCGATTCGCTCGCTGCCCTCACCGCCCACGACATCCGCCGCACCATCGAACGCTCGCGCGAACGACTCGGCGTGCGCGCGATCGATCTGGTGCAGCTCCACTGGTGGGACTACGGCATTCCCGGCGTGGTCGACGCGGCGCGCTATCTCGCGATGCTGCGCGACGAAGGGAAGATCCGGCAGCTCGGCGTGACCAACTTCGATTCCGAGCACCTCTCGCTCCTCGTCGAAGCGGGCGTTCCGATCATCTCGCACCAGCTGCAGTACTCGCTCCTCGATCGCCGCGCCGCGGCAGAGATGGCCGCGCTCTGCGCCGCGCACGGCATCGGGATTCTCGCCTTCGGCGCGGTGGCGGGCGGTTTCATCTCCGAGAAGTGGCTCGGCGCCGACGAGCCCACGGAACCGCTGGAGAATCGCTCCCTCACCAAGTACAAGCTCATCATCGACGAGTTCGGGGGATGGGCGCTCTTCCAGGAACTCCTCCAACTCCTCGATGCCATCGCCCGGCGCCACGCCGTGCAGATCGGGACGGTGGCGATCCGATGGGTGCTCGACCAGCCCGCGGTTGCCGCGGTGATCGTCGGGGCGCGCCACGCCGGCCACCTCGACGCCACGCGGCGTGCGCTCGAATTGCAGCTCACGGACAACGACCGGGGAGCGATCGCCGAGCTGCTGGCGCGGAGCGACGGACCGACCGGCGAGGTCTACGCCCTCGAACGCGATCGCGACGGCGCGCATGGGCGCATCATGCGCTACAACCTCAATGCAGTTTCGTAAGGGTGCTTGACCGGTCCCCACACGACTTTCACCGCAGTGCGCTGGCGATCCCGGGACCTGCGTTGAACCTTCCGCGAGCTGACTCGGCGGAACCAACGCGGGCGCTGGCGGGTCGCAAGGAAGCCCGGCCGCAGCGCGTCGCTCGCGCACGGTGTCGCAATCCCTCACGACGTCCTACAATCAAGGCATGAGACGTCCTCAACTCGTCGCCGTGCTCGCCGCATGTGCCGCGCTCGGTACGCTCGCCGCAGCCTGCACGCAGTCGCCGACGGTCCCCAAGCGCCAGGAACCGCCGATCACCCTCACCATGACGCTCAGCACCACCACGCTCGAGCGAGGTAAGGCCGACACGATCACGGCGACGATCACCAACAACTTCACGCAGACGGCGCGTCTCCGATTCAACTCCGAGTGCCAGATCCTCGTCACCATCCGCACGTTCGCCGGAATGACGGTCGTTCCGCCTAACGGTGTCCCCACCTGCGTTTCCAAGATCGATTCCCTCGACGTCCCACCGTCCGGCTCGGTCACGCGAAAGTTCATCTGGACGGGGACGACCAGTGTCACGCCGCCCGGCGGATCCTCCACACCACTCCCCGACGGCTCGTATCTCGTCTCGTCGACCATCAACGGGACCAACTACACCACCACCGCTGCGGCGGTGAAGGTCGATCTCATCACGCCATGACCAACCTCCTCGTTCGTTTCGCTTCGACCATCACGTTCGTCGCACTCGCCGCTCCACTCTCCGCCGCACACGCGCAGTCGAAGGCGCCGATGAGCGACGCGGCGCATCTCGCCAGGGTGAAGCGCATTCTCGCCACCACGCCGCTCGTCGACGGACACAACGATCTCCCGTGGTACATCCGCGAAGAGGTCAAGTCGCACCCGCGCGACGTGGACGCGTACGACCTGCGCAAGCCGACATCGGGCAACACCGACATTGCACGCCTCAAGAAAGGCATGGTCGGCGGACAGTTCTGGTCAGTCTACGTCCCCGGCGAAGTGAAGGACTCCGGCTTCGCGCGCATCCAGCTCGAGCAGATCGACATCGCCCGCCGCATCATCGCCAAGTATCCCGACGTCTTCATGACGGCGCTCACCGCCGCCGACGTGCGCAAGGCGAAGGCGAGCGGGAAGATCGGATCGATGCTCGGCATGGAAGGAGGGCACGCGATCGAGAACTCGCTCGGCGCACTGCGCGCGTACTACGACCTCGGCGCGCGCTACATGACGCTCACGCACAACGTCACGCTCGACTGGGCCGACGCCGCGCAGGACGAGGCGAAGCACGGCGGGCTCACGAAGTTCGGCGAGGAAGTGGTACGCGAGATGAATCGCCTCGGCATGCTCGTCGATCTCTCGCACGTGTCACCCGGGACGATGAGCGACGCCCTCAACGTGACCGAGTCGCCGGTGATCTTCTCGCACTCTGGCGCGCGCGAACTCACCAATGTCCCGCGCAACGTCCCCGACTCGATCCTCAAGCGCCTCCCGAAGAACGGCGGCGTGGTGATGGTCCCGTTCGTCCCCGGCTTCGTCTCGCCCAAGGTCGCCGAGTACGGCGCAATGCGCGGCGCCGAGATCCAGCGGCTGCGCGCGGCGAATCCCGGCGATAGCGCAGCCGCGATGCGCGCGCTCGCCGAGTGGGATCGTGCGCACCCCGCGGTCCACGCATCGATCGCCGACGTGGCCAACCACATCGAGCATGTGCGCGATGTCGCCGGAGTCGATCACGTGGGAATCGGGAGCGACTTCGATGGGACAGGGAACGACCTGCCCGATGGGCTGCACGATGTGTCCACCTTCCCCGCGCTTCTCGTCGAGCTTTCAAAGCGCGGCTGGAGCGACGCCGACCTGCGCAAGGTCGCCGGCGAGAACGTGCTGCGTGTGATGTCGGTGAACGAGAAGGTCGCCGCCCGCCTGCGCAAGGAGCGCCCCGCCTCGACCAAGACGATCGAAGAGCTCGACGGACGCCCGAAGATGTAGACCGTAGGGCGACTGCGGTTGGTGCGGATGCGACGAGCGCGACGCCGATCGGGCGTCGCGCTTCGCGTTTCTAGGGGTGCGACGACGACGCTCTAGTGCGTCGCGAAGACGAGCGTGAACGGCTTGCCGAGTGCGCGCCCGTCCCCTTGGATCGTGGAGAAGGACGAGCCGTCGCGACGAATCGTGAGTCGCCCGCTCGCTTCCTTGCCGTTGACGCGGCGCACCTCGAACTGGACGCGCTCATCGGGGGCTTCGAGCCAGCGCCCGTCGATCGTCACGCGTTCGCGTCGCGCCTCGAGGATGATATGACCGTCGCGCGCGCGCTCGAGGCGCACGGTGGCGCGGGCGATGTCGAGCGCTGAGCCTCCGGCCTGCGACAGCATCCCGCGCCCTCCTTCGGCGCGATCCATCTGGAGCGCGGTGTTCTCCGGACGGTCGCCACCGCTCGGGCGGGGAACGTCGTTAGGCATCCCGTTCCCGCGGAAGGTGAGCGACCACGGGCCGCGTTCGCCCGTCCCGGTACCGTCGAAGGCGCGCACCTCGTCGGCGGAGCGAAGGCGAACGGTCAGCGTCCCCGTGGCGGTATAGCCGAAGATCGCGAGGACGGCGAGCTCAATGCGCTTTCCCTGCACGCGCCGCACGCGTCCGCGAATCTCGCCGCGCGTCGGGCGATCGACATCGAGCACCACATCGCCTCCGGTCCCGATGCGTGCGCGCACGACCGAGTACGCCCCTCCGCGCACGCCCTCCATGCGCGCCACGCCATCGCCGCGCGCCCGCGCATCGACGTTGCGATACACCTGCGCCCCCGCACCTGCACGCCAGCCATCGGGGGAGTCATCGTCTTCGGCGTCACGCGTCGCGATCTCGAGACGATAGCTCGCGCCGCGATCGTTCCAGTTGAGCTCGAGCGTTCGCGGCGTCCGCCGTTCGTTGTCGGCGTAGCTCAGGCTCCCGCTTCCGCGCACTGCGACGCCGCCGACGTCGCGCACATCGATACGGTCCACGTTCCCCAGCGTGGGTCGCTGCCACTTTCCCTTGATGACGATGTTGTTGCTGCGCGAGACGAGCGTGACGGCGAAGTCTGCGTTCGTGCGGAGTGTCAGCCTCGCCTCGTGCACCTCGGTTGGCGACCCCTTCCCGCCCTCGATACTTCCGGCGCCAACGAGCGTGAGGTTTCGCTCCTGCGCTGCAGCGTTGGTCGCCGCGACCGCCATCGCGGCCAGCAGCATCGAGAGCTGTGCGACGCTTCGCACTCGTTCGTTCGCTGTTCGCTCCACTCGTTGCATGACCCCTCGCATCGCTCTCCTCGAGATGCACCGATGTTGATGCTGCCGTACGGGGCGGACGGTGTCGACGTGTCGCCCGGTGCTGACGACGCCCGTTCCTACCGTGACGAACGACGCGCGGTTCCGTCGCGTGGCGCATAGCTTGGAAGCGCTCGCTCACGCGCTGCGCGTGATGTGCGCGTCGTCACCACGAGGGATCCATGACCTGCGAGACACAGACTCCTGTCGATCGAAGCTCCAAGTCTCGTCGCGCGCCAGCGCTCGCGCTCGTTGCCATGACACTCCTGATCGCCGCGTGCGATCGACGCGCAACGCCCATTGCGAATTCCTCACCTGCCACCGCGACTGCCGTGAGCGATTCCCTCTTTGCGCGCTTTGCCCAATCCGGGATGCCGGGTGCCAGCGTGCTCGTCGTGCGGCACGACAGCGTACTCCTGCGCCGCTCCTTCGGACTCGCCGATGTCGAGCAACGCACTCCCGCGACACCCGAGACGAACTATCGCCTCGCCTCGCTGACCAAGCAGTTCACGGCGACTGCGATTCTGCTGCTCGTACGCGACGGCAAGTTGTCGCTCGACGCGCCGATCCGCGACTTCATCCCCGAGCTCCCGCCGTACGCAACACCGGTTACCGTGCGCCATCTGCTCACGCACACTGGCGGGTTGTGGGACTACGAGGACTTCGTCCCCGACTCGCAGGTGCGTCAGGTGCACGACGCCGAGGTGCCGGCGCTCCTGCACGCGCACGCCGAGAGTACGTACTTCGCCCCGGGGAGTGCATGGCGATACTCCAACACCGGATACGCACTCCTCGCCTTGATCGTGGAGCACGTGAGCGGCATGCGATTCGGCGATTTCCTCCGCGCGCGCATCTTCGAGCCGCTGGGAATGCTCGGCACCTATGCGCACGAAGATGGACGCACCACGGTTCCGAATCGCGCGTGGGGATACACCGTGCGTGGCGACAGCGTCGAGCGCACGGACCAGAGCAACACCTCGGCGGTACTCGGCGATGGCGGTGTGTACTCGTCGATCGATGACCTCGCGAAGTGGCACGCGTCGCTCGACCACGCACCGCTCGTCGGGGATTCCTTGTGGCGCGCGACGACGACGCCGTTCACGCTGAACGACGGCACCAGGACGACGTACGGCTTCGGCTGGTTCGTGGAGCAATTCCACGGTCATGCGCGACTGCGGCACCACGGCGAGACGCGCGGCTTCACCAATGCGGTCTCGCGCTTTCCCGATGACGGACTGACGATCGTGGTGTTGACCAACCGCACCGGATCGGCGCCGTGGGACATCGCCGATTCGCTCGCCCTACGCTATTTCCCCTAGGGAAACCCGCCACCTGCAACGCACGCGGCGTTGCTCCGGCAGCGTTCACCGTCGGGATGCGGCGAACCGTGCAAAGCATTGAATGCCGGTTTGCGATGGTGCGCGATGGCCGCGACGTTCGCGTTGCGCAGGGTATCGGAGGGGGGATCGGGGCCTTCCCCTTCCGCGCGATGCGCGCGCGTGCGGCGACGACGACATGCATCGACTTCGCACGCGGGGCTCGCGCAATTGCGATGAGCCTCTTACAATTACGCAGGCGGGAAAGTCAACCGCCCGCTCGAACGTATGCGGCACCAGGATCTCCGGGGATCCTGGTGCCGCGTCGTTTTGGGGAGGTCGTCAGGCGCAATCGTCGCCTAACGACGATTTTGCTAGGGAAAACGCCCTGAAGGGCCGAGTCCTGCTGCGTTCGTGTGGGGCAATTCGGTCGCCGCGCGGGACTCGCGCCGGCGTCCAGGACGCCGCCATCGCCTCCCGGTCGCGCGCCAGTCACGACCGCACCCGTGGTGCTCGAATCGCACCTCGGCGCCCGCCGAGACAGAGAATTTTTCGTCTAGAGTTCGACCGCGCGGCGCGTCGGGAGGAGCGCAGGGCCCTCGGCCATCGGGAGCGCGCCGGCCTGTCGCGGTGCGCGACGCATCAGCGCCTGCACGATGCGCTGCGCGGCGAGCCCGTCGCCGAATGGGTTCTCCCCCGCACTCATCGCATCGATGATGCGATAATCATCGAGGAGGCGCGTCGCGTGATCGACGATCGCATTTGTCTCCGTACCCGCGAGAATGCCGAACCCCGATTCGATCACTTCCGGTCGATCCGTCACGCGTCGCAGCACGAGCACCGGTCGACCGAGTGTCGCGCACTCCTCCTGGATACCACCCGAATCCGTCATCGCGAACTCGGAGCGTCGCAGCACTTCCACGAGATCTGCATACGCCAACGGCTCGAGGAGCTCCACGCGCGGTATCCCGGCGAGTTCCTCCTGCACCACCGTGCGTACCTGCGGATTCAGGTGGACCGGAAAGAGGAAGTGCGTGTCGGTGTGCATGGCCGCGAGTTCGGCGATCGCGCGGCAGCTGTTGAGTAGCGGCTCGCCCACATGCTCGCGACGATGAATCGTGCACAACACGAAACGGCGCTTCTCCCACGGGAGGGCGTTGAGCTGTTGATCGGCAAATGACGATCTGCGCGGGGTTCGCCGGATTGCATCGACGATCGTGTTTCCCGTCACCACCACGCGATCCTCCGTCACGCCCTCGCGCAGCAGGTTGTCGCGCGCCTGTTCCGTCGGGGCGAAGTGCAGGTCGGCCACCACCGCTGCCATGCGGCGATTGAGTTCCTCGGGAAATGGGTTGCGCAGGTTACCGGTGCGCAGCCCCGCTTCGACATGTCCCACCGGAATTCCGAGATAGTGCGCCGACAGAGCGGCGGCGAGGACCACGCTCCCGTCCCCCTGCACGAGCACGAGATCCGGTCGCGTCTCGGCATAACAGCTCGAGAGCGCGACCATTGCACGCGCGGTGAAATCGGCAAGCGCGTGTTTGTTTGCGACGGCGACGCCCAAGTCCACGTGCGGCTGGATGCCGAAGGCGTCGAGCGCCTGCTTGAGCATCTCGCGGTTCTGTGCGGTGCTCACCACCACCGTCTCGATCGCGTGGCGATGCTGCGCGAGTTCGAGGATGACTGGCGCGAGCTTGATCGCCTCGGGGCGCGTCCCCACGATCACGCAGACGCGATAGCGACTCCCCTGTCCGACGACCTTGAGCTCGCGCGGCGTCGGTCGATCGGCGGGGCGACGATTCATCGGCGTACGACGATTCGACGATCCTCGTCCCATGAAGTCGGTCATTCCTGCAGTACTGGTGAGCGGCGCGGCGCGCACGGGTCGACTTGCCCGAACGGCGCACTGCGCATGTCGAACGCGGCATAGGCAGCCGCGGCGACAGCCGTCGCCCGCGACTGCGCGGACCGGCGGGCGGTATGTGGAGAAGACCGCCAAGCGTCCGCGCAGGCAACAATGAGAACGGGCGCACCGCGGAGCTTCTCACGCAGTGCGCCCGGTCGCCGGACGAAATGAGGTGGACGATTCGGGCGCGCGTCACCGCGCTCCCGCACCCTTCGTCACGCCGCGCTCATCGCGTGACCGGCGAAGACCGCACCCTGTGGATCGGTGGCGATGAAGATCATCCCACCAGGGATCTCCATCGGCGGCTGCATGATCTTCCCGCCCGCGGCAGTCACCCGCGCGGCTGCGGCGTGAATGTCGTCGACGAAGATGTAAAACGTCCACGACGGCGGCATCGGCATCGCGTCACTGACGTTGTACATCCCGCCCATCATCTGGCCGTTGCGGGCGAAGATGCGATAGATCCCGTTCGCCCCCATGTCCATGTCCGACGAGAGCGTCCACCCGAAGAGCGCACCGTAGAAATCGAGCGCGGCGTTGATGTCTTTCGTCGCCAGCTCGTACCACGAGATGTCACCGGGAGTCGGCATCCCTTCATGCCCCGGCGCGTCGCCTTCGGGCGTGTAGGCCGCGAAGACCGCACCCTGCGGATCGCGGAGCACCGCAAAGGTCCCGACCGTCGGGATTGGCGTCGGCTTCATCATGACCGTTGCACCGAGTGATTCCGCCTGCTTGACCGTGGCGGCGACATCTTCGGTGGCGATGTATCCGAGCCAATGCGGGTGCGCCCCCTGCTCGAGCGCCGCCGGGGGAAACTCACGCATCCCCCCGATGTTGTCGTCGCCGACCATCCACATGTAGTAGATGGCACCGCCCATGTCCCACTGGTCAACGCCCCAGCCTGCAACGGATGTGTAGAACGCCTGCGCCGCCTTCTCGTCGGTGGTGTTGAGATCGAACCAGACGAAGCGGCCACGATAGGAAGGCTTGGTGCCGGAGTTGGCGCCAGCGGCGGCGCCTGAGGTTGGGTCGGACATGAGGCCTCGGACGGGAGACGTGGGGACGGGAGACGGGGGTTCGACGGCGGGCGATGATAGTGCGGCGTGCTGGAGGCGTTGTCGAGCGTCGCGTGACGAGCCGCACGACTTCGTTACCACTCTTAGGTATTCGCCAGTCGCCTCATTGCAGCAAGCGGCAAGCGCGCCAACGTTTCGCACGAGGTCGGAAGACGGTAGTTCGCGTCGAAGACACACTCCCGTCCCCCGTCTCCCGTCTCCCGTCTGTAGTTTTCCCCCCGTCTCCCGTCCCCCGTCTCCCGTCCGCTTCTACCGTGTCCCCTTCCCGCGTCCCCGACGACGCCGAGCGCGGCTACATCATCCCGATCGGCGGCAAGATCGGAAACTCCGATATCCTCGCCCACTTCACTCGCCTGTGCGGGGGACTGAGCGCGCGTATCGCGATCATCCCCACGGCCTCGTCCGACCCCGACACCGGGCGCGAGTATGAGGCGCTCTTTCGTCGCATGGGGGCGCAGGACGCGAAGGCGCTGGGGATCGAACGCCGGAGCGACGCCGATGATGAGGACTACCTCCAGGTGATCGAGCGCGCCGACGGCGTCTTCCTCACCGGCGGTAACCAGCTCAAGCTCGCCACGACGCTCGGCGGGACTCCCGTCGCCAAGCTCCTCCGCAGGCGCAACGCGAGCGGACAGCACGTCGCCGGCACCAGCGCCGGCGCCGCCTTTCTCTCCGAGCACATGATCGCCTTCGGTGAGGAAGGGCCGACCCCTAAAGTGGGAATGGCGACGCTCGCCCCCGGACTCGGCCTCACCAATCGCGTCGTCATCGACCAGCACTTTCGCCAGCGCGACCGCCTCGGCCGCCTCCTCATGGCGCTCGCCCTGAACCCGTTCGCTGTTGGCCTGGGACTCGACGAAGACACCGCCGCGTTCATCGGGCCGAATGATGTCATCGAGATCCGCGGCTCCGGCGGGATCACCTGCATCGACCCCTCGAAGGTCGAATACTCCTCCGCCGATCACACCGACCGCGGCCAACCCGTTTCGCTCGTCGGCGTCCAGCTCCACATCCTTACGCACGGCGCGCGCTACAATCTCCACACCCGCCACGCCAGCGTAGACGCCTTGCAGGCAGCGGAGTAGAAAGCCAAGATCGACGCCCCCGTTTCAGCAGACGACTCCTGGCCCAGACGCCGTCACCTCTCGTCTTCTCGTCTTCTCGTCTTCTCGTCTTCTGAACTCCATGCTCTTTTCAGACCGCCGCGTCTTCGTCGGCCCCTCCACCTACGCGCTCTTCCCCGTCATCCGCCTCGAGCTCGACCTCGGCGAGCTCGAAGCGTGGCCGACGATGCGACTCGGGCAGGGTTTCGTCGATGCGCTCGTCGAGCGACTCCCGGGGCTGCGTGAGCATGGCTGCTCCTACGGCGAGCCGGGTGGCTTCATTCGCCGCATGACCGAAGACGAAGGGACTTGGCTCGGGCACGTCCTCGAGCACGTCGCCATCGAGCTGCAGAACATCGCGGGCGAAGATGTCTCGTTCGGGAAGACGCGCTCCATCACCGACCGCCCCGGCGTCTACGACGTCGTCTTCGAGTACGAACAGGCCGAAGTCGGGAATGAAGCTGCCGACCTCGCCCTCGCCTTGTTGCACTCGCTCCTTCCCGCCGAGCTGCGCCCTGAGTCGTACGACGACACCTGGAATTGGGAGACCGCGCGGGACGAGTACATCCGCTACGCGCAGCGTCGCGCGCTCGGCCCTTCCACCGCGTCCATCGTGCACGAGGCCGCGCGACGCGGGATCCCCTGGATCCGCCTCAACCAGGCCTCGCTCATCCAGCTGGGCTACGGCAAGCACCAGCGCCGCATCCAGGCGACGGTCACGTCGAACACCCCGCACATCGCGGTCGAGCTGGCCTCGGACAAGGAAGAGACCAACAAGATCCTTTCGTCGTTAGGGCTCCCGGTCCCGCAGCAGCGCCTCGTGCAGAGCGCCGACGGTGCGGCGCAGGCTGCCCGCCGCATCGGCTACCCCGTGGTCGTGAAGCCCTACAACGGGAATCACGGGCGCGGCGTCTCGATCCACCTGATGGATGAAGACGCGGTGCGCATCGCCTTCGAGAAGGCGCGTGAGCACTCGCGCTCGGTGATCGTCGAGACGTTCATCACCGGCGCCGACCACCGGATGCTGGTGGTCAACGGCGAACTGGTCGCGGCATCGAAGCGACTCCCGGGGCACGTCGTGGGAGATGGTACGCGCACCATCGCCACGCTCGTCGCCGAGGTGAACGCCGATCCGCGCCGCGGCATCGGGCACGAGAAGGTCCTCACCCGCATCGAGCTCGATCACGAGGCGCAGCGACTCATGGAGTCGCGCGGCTACACCGCCGAGTCGGTGCCACCGGCCGGCGAGATGGTCATGTTGCGCCTGACGGCTAATCTCTCGACCGGCGGCACCGCCACCGACGTGACGGATACCGTTCACCCCGACAACGTCGAGATGGCGGTGCGCGCCATCAAGGCGATCGGGCTCGACGTCGGCGGCGTGGACTTCCTCTCGCCGGACATCACCCAGTCGTACAAGGACATCGGCGGCGCCATCTGCGAAGTGAATGCGGCCCCGGGATACCGCATGCACATGGCCCCCAGCGAGGGAAAGCCGCGCGACGTTGCCGGCAAGACGGTCGACATGCTCTTCCCGCCGGGCTCTCCGAGCTGGATCCCCATCGCCGCCGTCACCGGGACCAACGGAAAGACGACGACCGCCCGCATGCTCGCCCACATCCACAAGCTCGCCGGGCGCATCGTCGGACTGACGACCACGGACGGCGTCTATGTGGACGGACAGCGCACAGTCGCCGGCGACATGACCGGACCCATCGCCACGCGCATGGTCCTCAGCGATCCCTCGGTCGACGTCGCCGTCCTCGAGATTGCACGTGGCGGGCTCCTGCGCGCGGGGATGGGAGTGCGCCACGTCGACGTGGGCGCGGTGCTCAACGTGCAGAGCGATCACTTGGGACTTCGCGGCGTCAACACGCTCGACGAACTGGCCGAGGTCAAGCGCATCATCGCCGAGGTCGCGCGCGACACCGCGGTCCTCAACGCCGACGACCCGCGCGTGCTGCGCATGGCCGCGTATACCGAAGCCAAGTCGGTTTGCTACGTGACGATGAACCCGCAGCACGAACTCGTGCGCGAGCACATTCGCGCCGGCGGGCGGGCGATCGCGCTCGAGGACGGGATCAACGGGCAGATGATCACCATCTACGATCGCGGCGCGCACATCCCGCTTCTCTGGACGCATCTCGTCCCGGCCACGATGGAGGGGAAGGCAACCTTCAACGTGCAGAACGCGATGTTCGCCGCGGCGATGGCTTTCTCGATGGGCGTGCGCCTCGAGGACATCCGCAACGGGCTCCGCACCTTCCACGCGACGTTCTACCAGGCGCCGGGGCGGCTCAACGTCTTCGATGAGCACGCGTTCAAGGTGATCATGGACTACGGTCACAATGCCGCAGCCGTAGACTCCGTCTGCCAGCTCGCGCGCCGCCTCGACGTGAAGGGGCGCCGCATCTGCGTCGTCGCTGCCCCCGGCGATCGCCGCGACGAGGACATCGTCGAAATCGGGCAGGCCGCTGCGCGCGGAAACTTCGATCGCTACATCTGTCGCCGCGACGATGACCCGCGCGGACGCGCGAACGACGAGGTCCCACGCATGCTGCATGACACCCTCGTCGCCTCTGGAGTCCCTGCCGACCGTATAACCCTCGTCCCCGACGAACAGGAAGCGATCGACACCGCGCTGCGCATGGCGCGCAACCACGACCTCGTCCTGCTCTTCGCCGACTCGCTCGCCCGAAGCTGGAAACAGGTCGTGCACTTCCGCGCCGGCGCCGACAGTGACGGCGCGGACGCTGCCGCTGCCAGCAGTGCGACACCCGTGCCGATGCAGCCGGCGCTGGTGCGCGCCGCCGAGGAAGCGCCGAGTCCTCGCCCACTGGCCGATGACATGGTGCTCGTGCGCGACGAACGCGGCGTCCACATCGCCCGCGAGACCGACGACTGATCGCGGCCAGGGAACGGACACCGCGATCGCGGCCCTCCGTTCGTTCGTCGCATCGTTTCGCATCGTGACTTTTCCGTCGCCGCGCATCGTCGATTCCCGTCGCCTCACGGGACCGAACCTCTTCTCGTCGTACGAAGGGGCGCTCCTGCACGTCGCCTTTGACGACGCAGAAGGGAAGGCGCTGCTCGGCGCCTGGTACACCGCCGCGCAACGCCTCACCGATCGACTCGGCTGGAACGCACACGAACCGGTGATTCGGCGCCACCCCGGCGGTGCGCAGTGCTACGTCGCTGCGCCGATCGATGCACTCCTCGCCGCCACCGAAGTGAACGAACAGGCGTGGCTCGCCGCCGAGCGCGCCGTGGCCGGACGCGTCGCGGTCGATGAGGGCGACATCGTCGCACGTCTCCGCGTGCACGTGCAGCACGAACGCGCTCCGGCGCTCGTCGCACTCCAGCAAGCCGCACACGCCCGCAGCCTCACCTTCACCTTCGATGACGACGACGTGTCGTTAGGCGCCGGTGCAGGCAGCCGTACCTTCTCCCGCTCGACGATCCCCACGCCCGCCCAGATCGACTGGGCGTCGCTGCACGACATCCCCATCGCACTCGTCACCGGCTCCAACGGCAAGACCACGACGACGCGCCTCCTCGCCGCCATGCTGGCGCGCACCGGTCACACGCCGGGGCTCACCTCCACCGACGGCGTCTGGTGCGCCGGCGAAGAAGTCGATCGCGGCGACTATTCCGGTCCGGTCGGCGCACGCCTCGTCCTGCGTGACCGCCGAGTGACCGCCGCCGTCCTCGAGACCGCGCGAGGGGGAATGCTTCGGCGAGGGCTGGCCACGCATCGTGCCAACGTCTCGATCGTCACCCGCGTCTCGGCGGATCACATGGGAGAGTACGGCATCTACACGCTCGACGACCTGGGCGAGGCCAAGCTCATCGTCGCGCGCGCCCTCATCCCCGGGGGCAGCCTCGTACTCAACGCAGATGACGACACACTCGCCCGCCTCGCGCCTGGGCTCGCATTCCCGATCACCTGGTTCTCGCTCGACCCTCTCGCTCCGGTAGTCGTCGCACATCTCGCCGAGGGCGGCGCTGCCTGCGTTCTGCAGGATGGAGAGTTGCACTACCACTCCGCAGCGGGCAACCTCTCGCTGGGCGCCGTGCGCGACATGCCGCTCACCCTCGGCGGTGCCGCCAGCTACAACGTGGCGAACGCCCTCGCTGCGTCGGCCGCCGCACTCGCCCTCGATGTCCCCGTCGCCGCCATTCGCGACACGCTGTCGACTTTTGGCTCCTCGGTGCACGACAACCCCGGCCGCCTCGCGCGACTCGAGTTTCGCGGCGCGCAACTCGTCGTCGACTTCGCCCACAACCCCGACGGCTGGCGCGCACTCTCACACGCCACGCGCGCCATTCCGTCCTCGCGACAGATCGTCGTCATCGGACAGGGGGGTGACCGCGACGACACGGCGCTCGACGAACTCGCCGAAGCCGTATGGCTCGAACGACCGGAGGTCATCGTGCTCAAGGAGATGCCGAAGTACGCGCGCGGCCGCCCTCCCGGCGAGGTCACCGATCGACTCGCACTCGCCTTCACTCGACTCGGCGCCCCCGCGTCGTCGATCCGTCGCGCCCCCGATGAACTCGGCGCCCTGACGATCGCGCTCGCCGAGTCTCGCCCAGGTGACCTTCTGGTCCTCTCCGTGCACGAGGACTACCGCGCGGCTATGCAGCACCTTGTCGCGCAGGGGGCGACACTCCTGCGTGACGCGACGGCTTCTACCGAGGCTTCTTCGGCTTCGTCGGTTTAGCAAGCTTTGCGGCCGAATCGGCCGCCGCCTTGGTGCGCGCTTCGTCCGCACGTCGACCAAGGTCATAGAGCCACCATTCGAGGTGCGTCCCCATGATCGGGAGCGGGATCGCACCTAACGACAGCATCTCCGCATGCCAGTGCGGCGCGTTGAAGGCGGCGCCGAGGTCGCGCTGCATCCACGCGCGCATCGCCGCGAACTCGCGCCCGCCGAGGGCGCCCGCCGCCGCGCGCCCAGGATCGTTCACCACGCGCTCGATCAGCATGCGGTCGACTTCCTCGTCGCTGGCGAGCACGTAGCGCCCCAGCACCTCGCGCCCCTGCGCGAGCGACCACCCCAGGTAGTGAATCCCGGTATCGACCACGAGCAGCGCCATGGCCGCCCCCTGCTCGAGCAGGCGTCCGTACGCGTCGAGCGGATCCTCGTACATCCCCATCTCCCCGGCGAGCGACGCTGCGTACTGCGACCATCCATCCGAGAAGCCCGGCGTAACCATCTGTCGCCGGAAGGGAGGTATCAGCGTGTCGCCATAGATCGTTGCCGCCGCGAACGCACGCCCGGGAATCAACAGGCGATAGGTGCGCGCCGCCTGCGGGATCATTGCTGCCGGTTCACGCCACCGATCCGTCAGCAGCAACGCCCCGAGCGAGTCGATCCCCTTGGGCGGAAGAAATGTCCCATCCGGCCAGAGCAACGCCTCGGCCGGCGTCGCCGCGCGGATCACCGGACGGTGCGCCGGAATGCGCGCGAACTGCGTTGCGAGGTGCGCGTCGAGCGCCGATTCCCGGCTCTGCAGCGCCGCGATCACCGCATCGATCGACTCGGCCCGCGGCGTCACGCGCCGCAACGAATCGTTGAAGGCGACTGGATTCGGGTTCCAGTGCTGTCGGCGCCGCAGTGCGAACATCGTCGAGTCGATACGACGGAGTTCCCCCAATCCCACGCGGTGCGCCTCATCGGGCGCGACATCGAGCGACGAATAGCGGCGCAGCAGGTGACGATACAGCTCTTTTCCGCCCGGATACTGCCACAGCCCGGGGCGCGCAGATGCTTGATAGAGGTAGGCGCGGTCGAGGTAGTTGATGAGCGAATCGAGCGCCGGTTGGATGCGCAATTTCACGATCTGCCCCAACTCCTTGTCGAACGCGTAGCGCTGCGCTGAGTTCAGCTCGCGCGTGCGCGTGGAGTCGAGGCGCCACGGACCGTCGTCTCCCAGGTCGCGCAGGGCGCGATAGAAGCCGATCGCCGATTCCACCACCTCGCGCGGCGCCCAGTAGCCGCGCTGCGCGCGCTCCACGGCCGCTGTCTGGATGCGCTCGAGCACGAACGGCACCGCTTCGGCGAAGTACAAGTACCGCTCCGCATCGTTAGCCGACTCGATCGGGTGCAACCGATACACCTCGGCCAGTTGACGAATTGGCGAGGTGGCGGGAGAGAGGAATGAGAAATCGGGGAGGTAGAAGGCCGCCCCCTCGGCGCGCCCGTCTACCGACCATCGCAGTGCGAGCATCGTGACGTATTCGGGCTCGCTCAGCGCCGAGACGTTCACGACGTCGAGGGCGATCCCGATGCGCTGCGCAATCTTGAAGTCCTCCTTGCGAGCGTTCTGCGAGATGTCGGGAAGCGTGGAAACGCGAAGTCCGTTGGCCAGCGCGGCGTCGGCGTCGCGCGTGAGGGCGTCGCGCCAGTACTCGGTGAGCGCCTCGCCAAGGATGCCCCTCGCCAGCGCGGAGTCGGCGGGCGACGGTGGACGCGGGCGGGGCTTCATGCTCGCGCACCCCGAGCTTGCGGCGACGAGCGCTAGGAGCATCGCGACGAGCCCCGAAGGGACCCACGCGAACGCGTGCAATCGGCAATTCGGCTGGCGGCCGTGGGGGGACGGTCGTACCACGCGCAATTGGCTTCTGCTCGGGAGAATGTCGACGAGAGAGCGCGGGGCCCCTCGATCGTGCGCCACGAATCGCCGCGCAGCGTCATGATAGCACCGGCGCTCGCGGCAAGATCTGCTACACGTCCCACCACCGGAAGGATTCGCAATGACTGAACGTATTCCGCGCCCCGCTCCCGCTCCTTTGGCTCTGCCGCCCCCTTAGCTTTGCGCCATGCTCGGCGACTTCCTGCGCGGCCTCATCGCCTCCCTCACACCGCTCGAGGGGACCGCTGTCGTCTTCGGGCTGGTCAGCGTCTGGCTGAGTACCCGCGAGAACATCCTCAGCTGGCCCACCGCGATCGTGAACGTGGGGCTCTACGCGATCCTCTTCTTCCGCGAGAAGCTCTACGCCGACATGGGGCTCCAGGTGATCTACCTGATGCTTTCCGTCTATGGCTGGTACGAGTGGAAGTTCGGGGGAGAGAACCGGAGCGAGCTGCACGTCTCGCGGCTCTCGCCGCGTCTCGCCGTGCTCCTGGCCGCAATCGGTGTCGCCGGCTCCATCGCGCTCGGTGCCTTCCTGCACAAGCGCACCGATGCAGCGCTCCCCTACCTCGACGCAACCTTGTCGGTCTTCTCGCTGGTGGCGCAGTGGATGATGACGCGGAAGATCCTCGAGAACTGGGCGCTCTGGATCGCGCTCGACCTGGTCTACGTCTGGATGTTCTTCGCCCTCAAGTCGCTTCCGTTCACCGGATTTCAATACTCCGTCTTCCTCCTCCTCGCCGTGCTTGGGCTCCGTGACTGGTATCGCTCGTATGTCGCGCGCCCGGCGGTCGCAGTGGCGTGACCCATCGGAGTGATGGGCAATTCTCCTGACGACGTCGCCGAGCGCTTCCCGCCACGCGTCGTCGTCACCGGCGGCGAGAGCTCCGGCAAGACCACGTTGGCGGCGGCGATGGCCGACGCACTCGGCACCCACTGGGTCGCCGAGTTCTCCAGGGAATATGCCCGTCAGGCGCAACGCGTGCTCACCGCCGACGATGTCTCCCCCATTGCGCGGGGGCAGCTCGAGGGCGAGGATCGGGCCATCGCTGCATGGCGCGCCGAGTTCGGTCAGGCTGTCTCACCTCCTCCGCTCGTGCTCGACACCGACTTGATCAGCACCACGGTCTACGCCGAGCACTACTACGGCACCTGCCCGCCCTGGATCATTGACGAGGCGCGGCGACGACTGGCAGACCTCTACTTGTTGTGCGAGCCGGACCTCCCATGGGAGCCGGACGGGATCCGCGACAGCCCTACCGAGCGCCTGCAGCTGCACGCGGCGTTTCGTGAGCGGTTGATCGCGTGGGGCGCTCGCTTCGCGCCGGTGAGCGGATACGGGGACACACGCCTCGCGTGCGCGCTTGCGGCAGTGCGTGACGTGCCTGTCTTCCGTCACGCGTAGTCGCGCGACCAATAACCGTCAGCCAAGGGGCGGTGAGCGTTGCTCTCGGCGCAACGGCGACGTCGAGTAGATGCGCTGCACGCTTTGGGGACGCGAGGATGCAGATAGCAGCGCGCATCGTGCCGACGCTAGACTCACGGATGGCATTCGACGCACGCTCCGCAACGCATTCGCGCTCCGAAATGCAGTAGCGCCCCCTTCCCGTGCGAAAAGCGCTCACGCGCGACATGCACGCACACGCGACATGCACTCACACTAGAACTCACCGCGCGAGTCGCCGACTCGCGATCTCTCGACCCTGCACGACCGGTCGATCGCCGATCGACCAGCGTCTCTTCGGAGATGACGGGGAGTCAGCGCCTTGAGGGCGCGGCGATCACGCCGAATGGTACTTCGCCTGCAACCAGCTCATCGCCGCGTCGGATATCCCCCGCGGCACTTCGTGCCCCCCAGTGAACTCCTGATAATCGACCGAGTATCCTCGGCTCCGGAGCTTGGCGACGATCGGGCGGCTGGCGACGTCGATCGGGAGCACTGTGTCCTGAATCCCGTGCGACTCGAAGACCTGCGGCTTGCCGCGCGGGGTGGAGTCGGTGAGGAATCCGGGCGAGTAAGCAATGAGCTGGCTGAACAGGTCGCCGTTGGCCACGCCGAGTGAGAGCGCATACGAGGCGCCGTCGGAGAAGCCAGCGAGTGCGATCTGCTGCGGGTTGATCGCGCACGCCGCGAACGTGCGGAGCAGCGCGGCGTTGATGAACGCCACGTCGGGGCCAAACGAGCCGAAGCGCACATCCCACGACGCCGCGCGCGAATCGGGGGCGAGCATGACGAACTTGTTGGCGTTCGCGCGGTCGCCGTACGAACCGAACCAGTTGGACGCTGTTCCGCCCGCGCCGTGAAGGAGCACGACCAGCGGGAGCGGCGTCGCGGGATCGTACCCGGTGGGGACGTAGAGCAGCCCATCGCGCCCGGTACTGATCCCGAGCGAATGCAGCCCTGGCGACAGCGACGTCGTCGGTGGCGTCACCCGCGCCGTCAGGTGCTCGGACCCGTCGCTCGACGCCCCGGACGAGTCCTTGCAGCTGGCGATCAGGGCGACCGACGCGCCCGCGGTGGCTATGAAAGTTCGGCGATTCATGCGTTCCATGCTTGCACCTGTCCGGCGCCGTGTCGAGGGGGCCGGGACGAATGCGTCCAGCGTGGGACGAACCGCCGACGCCGAGAGGTGGAAAGCGCGCGCCGCGGCGGCAGGTTCCCGGGTCGCCCCGTTAGGCCGCGCCCCCCTCGGCGGGCTCTGCAGACTCGGCCGCGCTTCGAGCGCCACCCGTGCCGCGATACCAGTACGCCACCCCCAGCAGGAACATCCCCGCGAGGAGATAGCCTCCCACACGCCATCCGATCGACAGCGACGATGTTTCCACCATCGCCTTGAGCGCCGCAAAGACCGACAGCGCGAGCCCGAGCTGTCGAAGCAGCGGGATCGAGCGCCACCGTCCGATCCCGATCGCCAGGATCCCGGTCACCGCGTAGTACGCCACGAGCAGGAACGTCGACACGTCGAGCGACACGGTGTGCGCCAGCTCGACGTGGATCCAGAAGAACGTGATGACGCCGCCGAAGATGCGGATGATCGTGCGCGGAAGCGTCGTGACGACGCCGCCGTCGATGGCACCCATGCGCGCCGCATTCCACGAGAAGACGAGCCACGCCGCGCACGCCACGGCGGCGGCGCCGGAGGCGGGGGTGAGGAAGGGATTCGTCAGCCACGTCCCGCGCTCGTCGAGCTTCACGAAGGCGACCGCCGCAGCTGCAAGGAGCCAGCCGAAGGTGGCGATCCCGATTCCGCGGAGCTCGAAGCGGCGCATAACCAGCGAAGCGAGTGCACCATACAGCGCCAGCGCGATCGCCATCTCCACTGCACGCTCGAATTGCAGCACGGTCGCGATCCCGCCGAATGTCGTCGCCGCGAAGGCGTGCCACTCGCGCGCACCATCGCGGTTTGCCCAGGCGGCCGCCGTACTCATGGCGGTCCAGGCCAGGGCCACCGCCACTCCCGCCGGCGATGTGACGTCGGAAATCGAGATCAACGCGCCGAGGAAGGCCGCCAGCGGGATCACGAGCGAGGTGGCGTAGCGCACGATGCGCTCGCTCACTCCTCCCGTTCCGACGAGGAATCCCGTCACCGTCGCCACGCCAGCGATGGCAAACCGGATCGCATCGACCGGATCGCGATGATGCATCGCGTAGAGCGCCCCAATCGCCGAAAGGAGCGCAGTGACCGCCAGCCGTTCGCGCGACTTCCCCGGCACCAGGATCAGAGAGAGCCACGCCATGGCCAGCGCGAAGATCGCCGGTGCCCCGGCGCGCACCCACACGTCGGACTGCGCGAGTTGCCCGCTCGCTGCCGCGGTGTAGGCCATGATGCCGATCGCGAGGACGAACGGGACCTTCCCCCACGCCCGGTCGCGCAGCACCCGCATCCCGGCGCCAAGGACAACCGCGCCGTACAACAAGAGGATCACCGCATCGCCGGTCTCCGACGACGTCACGAATGGCGCGAGCAACGCACCGCCGAACCCGACGTTGAAGAGTGTCTGGTCCTCCTCGCGAAGCGCCAGCCACGCCAATGCCGCCGACGCCGCCGTAGCCACGCCGAGCGCCAACACGTTGGGCACCAGCTGCAACAGCGGCCCGGCCCCCCAACACACCACGTGCAGGATCGCCAGTGCGAGGGCGAGCAGGACGCTCCCGAAGCGCGGCGAGTCGCCTCGGCGCATCCGCACACCGACGCCGGCCATCACCGCGGCAAGCACCGCACCGAGTGCGACGCGAAGTTCGGGGCCAATCACCCCGTTCTTGATCGCCCACCCGATGAAGACCCCCACCCCCATGAGGATCGTGAAGGCCGCGAGGGCGAGTGTCCCATAGCGCCCGATCAGCGCCTCGAGATTCTGTCGCTGAAAACGCGACGGCGCTCCCGCCGACGCGGCGTCGCTCGCGCTACGCTCCCTCGGCGGAAAGCGCCGTGGGCTCGCGCCGCCCGCAGTCGACGACGTCGACGACGTCGACGACGACATCGAGGCGGCCATGCGGCGCAGCTCGTCCGAGACAAACGGTCCGTCGCGCCGCGCTTCGTCGTGCTGCGATTCGCCGGCACGCGGGGCCGCCGTCGGAAGCGCGTCGTCCGGCGCTTGATCTCGAGCCGCCGGACCGTCGAATGCAGAAACTCGTTCCGAGACGAACTCCGTCTCGATCTCCACCGACACCCGCTCGATGGAGACGTCGCTTCGCATCACGTCGGGGCGCTGCATCGCCCCCTCCCCCCGCTCAGCGACGTTGCCTTCGGCCGTCCCCCGCCGCCGCACTTCCTCCCGCAGCGCCACGACCTCACGCGTCAATCGCGCCACCGCAAGCTCGAGCGTGTCCAGCCGCGAAGAGTCAGACAAGGCGGAATGCAGAGGACGAGAAGACGAGAAGACGAGAAGACGAGGACACGGGGCGCCCCAGTCGCCAGAAACCTAGATCACCGAACCCCCCCCCGGCGAGTACCCCTCGTCCTCTCGTCTTCTCGTCTTCTCGTCTCCTAGTACCTGTAGTGATCCGCCTTATACGGCCCCTCGACCGGCACCCCGATATACGCCGCCTGTTCCGGCGACAGCTTCGTCAGCTTCGCGCCGAGCTTGTCCAGGTGCAACCGCGCCACCTTCTCGTCCAGGTGCTTGGGAAGGACGTAGACCTTCTTCTCGTACCTGCTCGTATTGCCGAACAGCTCGAGCTGCGCGATCACCTGGTTCGAGAACGAGGCCGACATCACGAAGCTCGGATGCCCGGTGGCGCAGCCGAGGTTGAGGAGACGCCCTTCGGCGAGCACCAGGACGCTGTGCCCGTCGGGGAAGACGAACTCGTCGAACTGTGGCTTGATCGTGATGCGGGTGATCCCCTGCTTCTTGAGCCCGGCCATCTCGATCTCGTTGTCGAAGTGGCCGATGTTGCCGACGATCGCCTTGTCCTTCATCCGCTTCATGTGCTCCACGGTGATGATCCCCGTGTTGCCCGTTGCCGTGATGAAGATGTCGGCGGTCGAGACGACGTCGTCGAGCGTCGTCACCTGATACCCTTCCATCGCCGCCTGCAGCGCGCAGATAGGGTCGATCTCGGTGATCACGATGCGCGCCCCTTGCCCCTTGAGCGCCTGCGCGCACCCCTTTCCTACATCGCCGTAGCCGCAGATGACCGCGACCTTGCCGGCGAGCATCACGTCGCTCGCGCGCAGGATCCCGTCGGTGAGCGAGTGCCGGCACCCGTAGAGGTTGTCGAACTTCGACTTGGTCACCGAGTCGTTGACGTTGATCGCCGGGAAGAGGAGCGTCCCCGCGTTCATCATCTCGTACAGCCGGTGCACCCCGGTCGTCGTCTCCTCGGTCACCCCCTTGATCGCCGCAGCGACCGCGGTCCAGCGCCCGGGATTCTTCTCCTGCTGGTCGCGCAGGAGCTGGAGGATCACCCCCCACTCCTCGGGCTCCTTGTCGGCGTCGAACGCGGGAACCGCCCCGGCTTTCTCGTACTCGACACCCTTGTGGATGAGGAGCGTCGCGTCGCCACCGTCATCGAGGAGCATGTTCGGACCGGCGCCGTCGGGCCACATCAGCGCCTGCTCGGTGCACCACCAGTACTCGTCGAGCGTCTCCCCCTTCCACGCGTAGACCGGGACGCCGGCCGGCTCCTCCAACGATCCGTTGCGCCCCACGACGACGGCGGCCGCCGCATGGTCCTGCGTCGAGAAGATGTTGCATGACACCCAGCGCACATCGGCGCCGAGGTCCACCAGCGTTTCGATGAGGACCGCCGTCTGCACCGTCATGTGCAGCGACCCCATGATGCGTGCTCCCTTGAGCGGGAACTTCCCCTTGTTCTCCTCGCGAATCGCCATCAGCCCGGGCATCTCGTGCTCGGCGAGCCGGATCTCCTTGCGCCCCCACTCGGCGAGGGCGAGGTCTGCGACCTTGTAGGCCGGGCGGTCGAGCGCGGACGGTGCGGGATGGATGCTGGTCGTCATGGAGTGTCGTATGCCGTGAGAAATGAGAAAGGGAGACTAGTGAACGTGTGCAGTTGCGACGAAAAGCGCCGGGCCGCGCGCCGATTCGTCGGGACTCAGCGGTTGGTATCGCGGAGCGTCGAAGCCTGCCTCGGTGAACCACTCGCACATCTGCACTTCCGAGAAGCCGCGCCAGACGTGTCCCATGCGCTGTTGCAGGTCGTCGCGCTCGTGCGGCATCATGTCGAGCACGACGATGCGTCCGCCCGCGCGCAGCACCCGCCGCGCTTCGCCGAGTGCACGCGCCGGCTCGGCGACGTAGTGCAACGCGAGCGTGCAGGTCGCCATGTCGAGCGTCGCGTCGGGAAGTGGAAGTCGTTCGAGATCGCCGAGCAGCAGCTCGACGTTGGTAAGCGTGTCGACACGCGCGCGCGCCGCCATGAGCATCTCCTCCGAGCCGTCCACCGCCACGATGCGCTTCACGTGCGGCGCGAGCAGCGCGGCGAAGTGCCCGGTGCCACACCCCAGGTCCGCGACCTCGAGCGCGGGGTCCAGCATCGCCAGGGCGAGCTGCACGTCGATGCGGTTGCCGAACAGCTCCGCACGCACGCGCTCCCACTCTCCCGACGCCGAGGCGAAGAACTCGCGCGACCGCGACCGACGCGCCGCCAGCACCGCGTCCTCGCGCTGCCGATCCTGCTCGGCGCTCGACAGCGTCGCCACGCTTTCGCGCACCACGTCCCAGAGCCGCTCGGTGAAGGGATCGGCGATCGCCGCGCTCCGATAGTATCGGCTCGTCCCCTCCGACCGGTTCTCCACCCACCCCGCGTCGCCGAGCACCTTGAGGTGCCGCGAGACGGTCGACTGGGGGAGCTGAAGAACGGAACACAGCTCGCCGACGGTCATCTCGTGCCGTTCGAGCACGAGCAAAATCCGGCTCCGCGTGGAGTCGGCAAGCGTGCTGAGATGATCGAGTGCGATAGCGGCCGTCATATCTATCCGTAAAACCGGATAGAAGGGTAGACAGTCGGGCGAGCCCAGTCAAGTTCGGAGAAGAGAAGCCCTAGCAGGGAGACCGAGATCGGCCGTATCGTGCCGCGAGTTCGTCGTTCCCCCTCGTCTTCTCGTCTTCAGAGAACTGAATGCTGTACCTCTGGTTCAAGGTATTCCACATCGTCTTCATGGTGAGCTGGATGGCGGGGCTTTTCTATCTCCCCCGCCTCTTTGTGTATCACGCCGAGTCGTTGGCGGCGGACGAGCCGAAGCGCAGCATCCTGGGCGCGCAATTCACGCACATGGAGCGGCGACTCTTTTCGATCATTATGCAGCCAGCGATGCTCCTCACGTGGGCCACTGGTGCAACGATGGTGGCGCTATCGCCGGCTTTCCTGAGCCAGTCGTGGCTCTGGCTCAAGCTCTTTCTCATCGCCCTCCTCACCGCCTACCACTTCGTCTGCCGGCAAACGATCGCGCGCTTTGAAGCCGGAACCGTGGCACGTAGCGGCGAGTGGTACCGCGTCTTCAACGAGGCGCCCACGGTCGTCCTCGTCCTCGCCGCCGCGCTGGTCCTGTTCAAGGGAGTGATCCGGGTATCGGCGCTCGCCACCCTTCTCATCTGCACGATTCTCGTGATCGTGGTCGGCTTTCGCGCCTATGCGGCCTTTCGCCGTCGGCGGGGAGAGATGGTCGAGCCGGCGCGCACAGCGCAGTAGCATCGCGAGAGGGCTCGCCTCACTCGCCCGAGCGCGTGGCCAGACATGCGCGCTGTTTTCGAGATCCTAGTGCGCATGGGAACATGGGTCGGGAGCCGAGCCCCGGTCCCGCGCTAAGTTTGGATCAGACGCGCGCGAGTTGCGGTCGCGTCCCACGCATCGAGCTCGCTCCACCACAAGGCACAGGAGGCACTCCCATACTCGTCGTCCTCCTCCCGATCCTCCCCTGCCTGCTGGTGGCGCCGCTTGCGATCGTCTTCATCGGGGTCGTCCTCCCGCTCTGGATCGCCTCGCTCCTCATAGTGGGAGCCATCTGGACGGTCGTGCTCCCGCTCGACCTCCTGCTCGGCGCCTTGGGAGCGTCAGTGCTCAAGCCGGTTCGCGCCACGTTGGAGCGCGCCCTTTTCGCTCTCACGCACCCAAAGATCCCCGAGCGCTTCCGCCGAACGAAGCCGCAGTAAGCCGGTGCGTCGGTTGCGACGCGCGGCCGCATCCGGCGTGCGTCAGGTGTCCTCGAAGTCCTGCTCGTCGATCGGCTCGGGAGGGCGGGCCAGCACGTCCTTCGCATGGACGACGAACGGCGCCGGCACCTGCACGTCGAAGCCGCGCGCCGATGCCCCCTGGTACCCGGGGCCGAAGATCCCTACAAGGTCGTTGCCGGTGGCGCGCGCCGGGATTCCCGCCGCATCGAGGCGCGCGACCGCGAGGTCCGCTTCCCACCCTACGCCGTAGTTCGCCACCACTACCCACGGGTGTCGCTCGATGTTCATGTCCAGCTCGAGGTGCTGCGTTCGATGCCGCGAGCGACGTGCCGACCGCGCACGCGCTCCCTCTGCATCACATCCCCGGGGTGAACATGATGTGCGCCTTGGGCGTCCCCGGGAACATGATCCACGGCTGGTTCCCGTTAGGCTTGGTCGACAGCCCGGTGGTCTCCGCTGTTGCATACGGGATGTAGACCACGTACAGGTGACGGGCACCGGGCGCCGTCCCGGTCTTCGGGTCGAAGTCGCCGTCGGTGAGCGAGTAGAGCGCCGCGGGGAACTTGGGCATCGCGATCTTCCCGGACTTGGCCTCGCGGAAGCGGATGGAATCCACCTCGGCGGCGTTGGTCACCCCCTGCGCACGCAACTCGCGCCCGCGCGCCATGAACGGCTCCATCGATTGCGCGTAGCACGCCACGTGGAAGCGCGTCGACTTGGGATCACGCGCGAGACACGTCATCCCGGTCCCTTCGCGCAGCGTCGTGAGCTTTCCGTCCGCACCGTATCCCAGCACCTTCGCCGAGGCGCGGGCATCGGGAGGGAGCGGAAGGACGGCTGCCGCGATCTGCTCCCCCTTCGGCGCGATCCCTCCCTGCGCGGCAAGGGCGAGCGGTGCCAGGACGACGAGGGTCCCCACGACGAAATGACGAAGGCGCATGTGCGACGAGTACCGGTTTGGGTGAAGTGCGGCGAGAACGAAACGCGCAGCGTGACCCCCGCGCTGCACCCGCCGCGCGCGCTGCGGCGGGATGCGCCCGCCGCGAGAGCCGCGGCGGAATGGACCCGCCGCGCTGCCGCGGCGGGATGATCAACATGCCTAACGCAACTGCGCCAGCGCCTCGCCCAGTCGCGGGAGCGCGGCGTCAATTTCCTCGAGGCTCGCCGCGCCGACCGACAACCGGCACCACCCCGTCTCCCCCTCGGCGCCGAACGCATGGAACGGGACAACCGCCAGCCCAGAGCTGCGCAGCAGCCAGCCGCGAATGTCCTCGCTCGTGCGAAAGACCGTGCCGTCGGGTGCGGTCTTACCGTAAAGGTTGAAGCGCGCACTCAGGTAGATCGCCCCCATGGGAGCGATTGCGTCGACCGCGTGCCCTGCGTTCTTGAGCGCGGTGATGCCGTTGAACAGCGCGTCGAGACGCGCCTGCACCCCGGCGATGAGGTTGGTCCGGAAGTCGGCGATCGCATCCTCGTGCAGGAGCAACGCGGCCGTCGCCACCTGCTCGGCGCGCGGTGCCCACGTCCCCACATGGCTCAGGAATCCATTCATCGCCGAGATGACATCCGTCGGGCCAACGACCCATCCCACACGCACGCCGGTCGCGGCGAAGGCCTTGGAGATGCCATCGACCAAAAGCGTGTAGCGCGCCATCTCGGGGCGGAGCGACACCGGATCGACATGCACCGTGTCGCCAAACGTGAGCTGCCAGTACACCTGGTCGTACATCACGTAGAGCGGGCGCTCGGCCTTGCCGCGTCGCGCGTTCTCCTCGAGCACCAGGTCGCAGATCGCACCTAACGACTCAGCCGTGAAAGCAGTCCCGCAGGGGTTGAGCGGCGAATTGAGGGCGAGGAGGCGCGCGCCACGCAGGTGCGGCGCCAGCAACTCGGCCGACGGCATGAACGACTCTTCGGCCGTCGTGGCGACCGGGTCGGCCACCGCGCCGACCATGTGGCAGTAGTAGTTGTTGTTCCACGTCGGCGCCGGATACACCACCCGGTCGCCCGGATCGACGACGGTGCAGTACACGCCGTATACGCCCGGGCGCGACCCCGACGTCACCAGTACCGAGTCCACCGGGTAGCGCAACCCTAACGAGCGCTCGTAGTAGGCGACGATCGCCTCGCGCAGCGCCGGGAGTCCAATCCCTGGCGGATAGTTCGTCTCGCCACGAGCCAGCGCCTGGCTGATCCCCTGCTCGAGGAGCGCGGGGATGCGGAACTGGCGCGGATCGAAGTCCCCTACCGTGAGGTTGCAGACCTTTTCGCCGGCGGCGATGCGTTCCCGGATCTCGCCGGCGATCTTGAGGATCGCCGAACCTTCCAGCGTCCCGACCGGGGTCGAGATGCGCCCGGGGAGGCGGGGTCCCCTGACCAGTGCGGTCACGTCATTCAGGTCGGCGGCGTGCGTCATGTGGTCCTCGGGTGGTACTCGGCCAGAGTCGGAACGGAACGTACCTCCCAACATACCGGGGAATCGGAACGGCTCCAACCGCCGAGCACGTGTACGTGCGAGCTGGCGAGCCACGAGACTGTGGCACCGAGCGTGCAACGGTCGTCATTGGGAGAGTTCGCGCCTCGGATTCGGACGCTCCGCGCCATTTTCGGGGGACTCGCGTGGACTCGTGGGTATACTTTCCACTCGCAACGCCCCTCACGCCTTCACCTTGCGCTCCGACGGAGCATACGTGCGTCATTCCGCCTACGCCCCACTCGCTGCCCTGCTCGCCTTCTCGCTGGCCGCCCCGACCCGCGCGGTCGTCGCCCAGCAGAGCACTCCTCCCGCCGCCGCTTCGCGCACGGTACTCCCGATCGTTCCCGGAGCGCGGGTCAAGGTGTCGGCAACGACTTTGGTCGCCCCCTTGCTGGCGAACTACCTCGAGATGAAGGGGGACACGGCTGTCTTCATCGAGTCGTCGGCCGGGCGCGGGATCTGGACCTTCACGCTCGATCAGATCACCCGGATCGAGCAGAGCCAGGGCGACAAGAAGTACAACAAGGGACCGATGATCAAAGGCGCGGCCATCGGCGCGCCGATCGGCGCCCTTCTTTTCTGGGGAACGACCGGGATTGTCAACACCTCCGACTCCACCCGCACGTTCAATCGTGGGGCGACGGCCGGCTTCGGCGCTGCCGTTGGGGCCGTCGTCGGCGCGATCGTCGGATCGCGCATTCCGCAGGAGCACTGGCTCCCGCTCCCGCTTCCCAAGAAGGTCTCCTTCAACCCCTTCCGGAAGGACGGGGCGATGGAGCTGCGAATCGGTTACACGTTCTAAAAAGCTACGTAAGGCATTTGATCGCTAACGCTTGGCGATCGACACGTCGAGAAAGAAATCAGCCATTACGAAGCGCGGCCGCGTCTCCAAGACGCGCGCCGCGCTTTTCCCATGTCCCGAACGTCTCCTCCGCCGGAAGGAGCCCGAGCGACCACGTTGCATCTCGGATGACCTGCACCCGCGCCGAACGATCGAGGAGCCCGTCGACTGCCTGCTTCACGCAGACGTCGGTCGCCACACCACAGACCACGAATTCCGGTGACCCTCCAAGCGCCGCACGCAGCGCCGCGACGAAGGCGTCGGCGCCGTCATTCCCCTCGAAGACCGAGAACTCGCGCTTCTGGATGAACACGGGACGCTGCTCCTTGACGGCCTGCTCGGCGACCGCTCGGGCGAGTTCTGCGCTGGCGTCGCGCGCGAGGACGAGCGCTGAGCTCCCCGGATCGATCTCCGGAAGGATGGCGGCGCCAAGTCGCTCGGCCGGATCGTCGGAAAGTCCCATGCAGTGCGGGGGGTAGGTCCCCTTGGTGGCGTCGGGGTTCACGGTATCGATCTCCCGGTCCCCGTACGCGTGCCAATCGCCGGTGAAGACGACGACGTCGCAGTTCTCGCGCATCCAGGCGACGGTGGCCACAATCGCGGGCTTCGCCAGCGACGCGCCCACGTCGCTCCCGTCGAAGAGATCGTGCACGTAGAGGCGCCCGTCGGGGCGCATGAAATCGTTCTGTACGTCCACGACCCACCCGACTCGCCGGGGACGTCCCTCGTTTGGTGTCATCGCAAGTCGGTGCGTTGGTCCGTGCGTTCGTGGATGCGTTGCAGGATGGCGCGCAGCGTTCGCGCGCACGCATCGAAGCTATGCAAGCGCGTCGCCGTGGGCGACGTCAAGTTGCCGACGTTTGCTCCTCGCCCGTACCGCCCGTCTCGCTCGCATCGCCCGCGCCAACGTCGACACGCACGAGACGCTGATTGGGATTGAAGCCGCGCCCCGACTTGCTCTCGCGTCGCCCGTCGACGGTGACCACATCGGCGGTGTAGTCGAAGTCGTTGAGCAACCCGTCGTCGGCGCCATCGTTATGCCCGAGGAGCGACGAGCCAATGCCGTAGCCGGCGACGGGGACGTGCTCCTTCTCGAAGCGCCGGATCTTGGAGGGGGTGAAGCCACCCGAGACGATGATCCCTACCTCGGGAAAGCCGGCCTCGTCGAGGCGTGCACGCAGCCGGCGCACCAGCTCGGGGTTCACGCCGGTGAGCCCCGCGCGCCCGCGCGCTGCCGCGGCGCCGGTGAGCGACTTGTCGACGAGGCTCTCGCTGGTGTCGACGCGCACACCGGCGAGCGATCCCGGTCCAAACGTTTCGTGCATCGCGCGGGCGACGGCGATGGCGTCGTTGAGCACATCGTTGTGGTAGTCGACGAGCGAAACGATGGTGACTTCGGGCTCGCGCGCGTGGCAGTAGCGGGTGAAGGCGAGCGTGGCCGCCACTGCGTCACCGCCGAACGCGGCGATCATCGCGTGGGGCATCGTTCCCACGCCTGAGGCTCCCCACCAGGCGCCGCCGGCGTCGCTCGACACGCTCCCCGCGCCGCCGATGCGCGCGGCGTACCCGTCGGGCGTCTGGATGCGCCAATCATCGTGCCGCGCTCCCATGAAGATCACCGGCTTCCCGTTGGCCGCGTCCATCACGCGGCGCACGTTGGTCGCCACGAGCGAGCGCCGCGCCAGCACGCCGAGGTAGTCGGTCTCGAGATGCGCAAAGGCAATGTAGGGGCCGGTGATGCGCAATACCGTCTCGCGCGGCGACACCGGGTCGCCATCGATCAGCGTCTCGATGACCAGCTCGTCGACCGTGTATTCACGCCCGTTGTAGGGGTGCCGCGCCAGCTGCGTCTGCAGCATGCGGATGACCTCGTACACGCCGGCGACGATCCCGTGCTGCTTGGCGAAGACCTGCATCTGCACGACCGGGTCGCGCTGATCGAAGGCGATCGTGTTCGCGGTCCGCACGAAATAGCGATCGGTATACCACCCCTCGGCCATGCGCGGGTCGAACTGGAAGAGCGAGGGCGGAAAGAAGCGCAGCCCTTCGTGCAAAAACCGCTGCCTCGCCTCCGACGAGTCGGCCGGCGGCGGAGCGAAGGGAGCGGTAAGCGTCATGGCAGGCAGGTCGGGGGAAGCACGCCCACAACCTGACCGGGTGCGTATCACTTGTCTATGGGTGATTCGCGGGCGATGGCGCAGAGCGTCACAAGGGCACGTGTCATCGTCTCCCGGTCGAAGGCAGCGAAGCCGAGCATGAGCGCGCCGAGTGGAGCAGGGGCGATCGAGAGGGCACTCAGCGGCGATGCCACCACCCCCGCCTCGAGCGCGCGCGCCGCCAGCGACGCGTCGTCCATACCGGGACGCAGCCAGGCCAGGAGGTGCATCCCCGCATCGACCGGCTCGGCGTGCATCCATTGTGACGCCTCACCGGCCAGCAGCTGCAACAGCACCTGCTGACGTTCGGCGTAGAGGGCACGCATGCGACGCACGTGGCGCGCGAAGTGCCCTTCGGCGAGGAACTCGGCGAGCACTGCTTGCTCGAGCGACGAGGGATGGCGATCGACGACGGCGCGCGCGCTGGCAAAGGCGTCGACGAGCGCCGGTGGTACGATCACGTAGCCCAGCCGCAAGGCGGGGAAGAGCGTCTTGCTGAACGTGCCCACATAGATCACGCTCCCCGATCTATCCATCCCCTGGAGCGACGGGAGCGGGCGCCCGCGAAAGCGATACTCGCTGTCGAAGTCATCCTCGACGATCCACGCGCCAGCGCTGCGCGCCCACTCGAGGAGCGCGAGCCGGCGCGCCGCACTCAGCGTTACGCCTAACGGGAAGTGGTGCGACGGCGTCACGCAGGCCATGCGCGCCGTCGGTGCGAGTGCCTGCAGCCGCTCGACGTTCATCCCTTCGCCATCCACCGCGATCGGGACGACGACACCTCCCGCTGCCTGCACTGCTGCGCGCGCGCCGCGGTAGCCGGGATCTTCCATCGCCACCATGTCTCCCTCGTCGAGCAACACACGAGCGGCCAGGTCGAAGGCCTGCTGGGCGCCGCTCACCACGATCACCTGCTCCGCGTCGCAGTGCACCGCGCGCGCCTGGCGCACGTACGCCGCGATCGCCGAACGCAGGGGCGCGTACCCGTTAGGCTCGGCATAGGCCAGCTGCGGCGCGGCCATGGCGCGCCAGCGCCGAGCGAGGATCCGCCCCCATAGCTGCAAGGGGAAGTGGTCGAGCGCCGGCGTCCCCATGCGAAAGGCGCGGCTCCCGGTCGCGCCGAGCCGAGGCGTCGTCCCGACGGTGAGCGCGGCGATCATGGCACCGCGTTGCGACACGGGCGCGATGGATGGCGCCTCGCGCACACGCGTCGCCGCTGACAGCGCGCGTTTTTCGCCCCGGCTGCTTCCGCGGTGCTCCACCGCGCGCGTGCGCCCGGCCGCCGCTTCGCCTTGCGCAGGCGTGACAGCACTCAGGTGCGCCTCGGGGAGTACGCGCGCGACGAACGTCCCCGAGCGCGCTCGCCCGGTCAGGTATCCTTCGGCGCGAAGCTGGTCGAAAACGAGCGCCACCGTGGTCCGCGAGACCTCGAGCGAAGCAGCAAGCGCGCGAGAGCCGGGGAGCGACTCGCCGGGCGCCAGGCGTCCGTCGAGAATCGCGGCGCGCAGCGCATCGTAGAGCTGGCGCTGCAGCGAAGGCGTGGCGTTCGGGTCGAGCGCCAACGTCAGGACGGCGGCTCGCGGCGACGTTCGACGCCCCTTCTGCGAGCGACTGGACTTATGCATTTCTGCGATTCTGGCTGTTTTCGTAGAACCAGACGGTGCGTAACCTCGTGGTGCGGAGCCCCCCTCCGCAAGCGAGCGCGAATTCCCGCACGCCCGGCACTCTTCTCTCCACGCATCCGTCACCATGCCCCCTGCCACCACCGCACGTGAAGGTTCGAGCGATCGCACGCGCGTGCGTATTCACCCGGAGCGTTCCGTTCCCGACGAAGTGGGCGACATCCTGCTCCACGGACTCGTCGCGCACGTGGCCATCGCCGACGAGCAGGGACCGGTCGTGATCCCCATGACCTACCACGTCGATGCCGGTGCGCCCACGAGCATCTACATCCACGGGGCGCATCACTCGCGCCTCATGGCGCATGTGGCGAGCGGCGCGCCGGTGTGCGTCTCGGTGACGCTCGTCGACGGGTTGGTCTACTCGCGCACGGCACTCTACCACTCGGTGAACTACCGGAGCGCGGTATGCTTTGGAAGTGCGCGTGTAGTCGACGATCCCGAGGAGCAGCGACGCGTCTCGCACGGGCTGGTGGCGCGCTACTTCCCCGATCGTACGGCAGGAGTGGACTACGCGCCCATTCCCGACGAGCACCTCTCAGCCACCTCGTTCGTGGCGATCGACATCGTCGAGGCGAGCGCGAAGCGGCGGACCGGCGGACCCAAGGGACCGCGCGACCAGGACCCCGATGCGCTGGGAAGCGCGGGAGTCGTGGTCTTCGATCCGCCGCGTTGACGACCGTTACGCACAGGCTACCGCTATTTGGACCTCATGTCATCGTCTCATCAATTCCGCATCGCGCTCACCTGGACCGGGAATCTCGGCACCGGAACGTCGGGGTACCGCGACTACGACCGGCGCCACGAACTCTCGGGGCCGGGGAAGCAAGTCATCGCCTGCTCCTCCGACCCGGCGTTTCGCGGCGACGGGACGCGCTACAATCCAGAGGAGTTGTTCGTCGGCTCGCTCTCCACGTGCCACATGCTCTGGTACCTGCACCTCTGTGCGGTGGCCGGCGTCGTGATCGAGGAGTACACCGATGACGCCTCGGGGACGATGGTGATCGAGGCGAACGGTGGCGGGCGCTTCGTGGAGGTGACGCTGCGCCCGCGCTGTCGTTATGCGACGCCTGTCGACGCCGAGCGCATCCGCCAGCTGCACGAGGAATCGCACGCACTCTGCTTCATCGCGAACTCGGTGAACTTTCCGGTGCGCGTCGAGCCTGCCGACGAGGGGCTCGTCAGCGCGGAGTCGTCTTCGAGCTCCGCTGCCTGACGAACAGCGCGTTCCCCACCGCGCGCTCGCCAGTGGGATCGGACGGATAGTTCACCACCGTCCCGCCGATCCAGAGTGCGCTCGAACCGCCGCCGTCGAGGTTCATCGCGTCGCCAGCGCCGAGCGCGATGAGCGCGTCCCCCCACTCGGCGAGCGACATCCCGACGCTCCAGGGGCGGCGCCCATCGACCACCGCCAGCATCAGGCGAGTGGAATCGCGCGACAACGCGATCGCACTTCGCGGGTGGCGCGCCGCGGAGAACCGGGGAAAGGTCCCCTCGAGCGAATCGGCGATCACGCCCACGTTTCGCCCTCCCTGCACCACGCGCGGCCACCCGCCAACCGAGAGTTGGGGCGAGCCGACGCCTGAAGAGAGACGGGCCACCACTCGAATGAATTCGCCCTTCGTCGCCGCCGCTCGCAGCGCCGCGATCGCTGCGTCTCCGGTCGCGCTCAGTACTCCGCCATCGGGCGGGATCGACACGTCGCCGCCTGCGTGCAGATGCGCGTCGCGCACCCGATAGAGGATCGTATCGCCCCGGCGCCCGGCGCGGACGACCGCGAGCTCGACTGCCTGACGAGTCGCGGCGAGCGTCTCCCGTCGCGCCGAGTCGGCGCGAAGCTGCGGCACGCTCGGCGACGCGTTTGCAGCTGCCGGGGCGGGGGGTGCGTTCGCTCGTGCCGAGGGTGTGGCGTCGGGATCTCGGGGGCGAGACGCGATCGCGCGTGACGACGTGTCGGTCAAGGTCCGTGCACCGTACCACGGAGTGTAGAGCACGAGACCCGGCGTGCGCGGCGGACGATAGTTGATCCCCACGAGCCGTGTGGTGCCTGACGAGAACTGGACCGCTCCGTCGAGTGCAAAGCGGCCGATGTGCGGCTTTCCAGTGGCATCGACGGCGAATTGCGTGTGCGCGTTGTCGAATTCGTCGTGGGGCGAATCGGTGGTGAGTGTTCCCTTCACCCACGCACCATCGATGACGTTGTTGTTCTCGATCTCTCCCGTGCCGAGGTCGAAGAAGTCGGCGTTGATCCCGACGATGGGGCGCTCGTTGCGCGTGGCGAGCCGCGCCGCCATCGCGCTCACACGCTCGCGTCCGGTCATATGATCTGTGGCGCGCACCGCATCCAGCACGAGATCGCGACGGCCGAGCTCGATCGTCGCCACATGCACGAGCCACGGTCCCTGCGGAAGTAGGAGGCACGTGTAGGTGATTCCCGGAACGATGGTGTCGACGAATTCCCGACGCACCAGCGGATCAGGGAGGTGCAGCGTATCGCTCACGCACCGGTGAACGGTCACTGGCTGCGGGGGGGAAACCGTCGTTCGCGCGCACGCCGCCACGGTCAATACGATCGCGACCACAAAGCTGCGCAGCAGCGACGAAACCGCGGCACGTTCGACGCCGTCGTGCTGCGAGCTTCTTCCTCTGCCGAACGTCTCACGCATACCCGATACCTCCAGGAGAATCCACCAGATGCGAACATGGGTCGTACGCGCCCTTGCCCTCGCGACGCTGGCATGTGCAATCGCGTCGGAGCAGGCGCACGCGCAGAATACCATCACCCTCGAAGGTTCTGTCGTCGGAACCGACGGCGCGCCGGTTGCCGGCGCACAGATCGCCGTCACCGACCGCGCTACCAGTGAACGCCGCACCACCGTCACCAACCAGAGCGGCGAGTTCCGCGTGCTTGGGCTCTTCTCCGGCAAGTACGCGGTGGACGTGCGGGCGTTGGGCTACAAGCCGGTGCAGGACTCGGTGCAGCTGGTCATCGGCCAGCGCGCCCGCCTGACGATCACGATGGAGAAGGGGGCGACGGAAATTCAGGGCGTCGCCGTCACCGCCGAACGGGTGAAGCAAGTAGAGGTGCAACGCCTCTCCATTTCGGCGCCCGTTCTCAAGGAAGAGATCGAGAATCTTCCGATGAACGCGCGCGGCGTGATGAACCTCGCGGCGATCGCGCCGGGGGTGAAGAGCTACGCGCCGCAGTCGGGGCGCGCGCTCCCTTCCGCGGGGGGTGCGCCGGACCTGCGCTTCATCAACCTGTACATGGATGGGGTGGAGATGAAGTCGCTGTACAACGGCAACCTCGTCGGCATTCCGCAGACCGGGTCGCCGTTGCCGCAGGAAGCGCTCGAGGAATTCCGCGTCTACCTCAATCCGTATGACGCCGAGTATTCTCGCGCAGGTTCGTACGTGATCTCGGCGGTGAGCCGTCGCGGGACCGACAAGTGGGAAGGGTCGGCGTTCGGCTTCTTCCAGGGGAAGGACTACATCGCCCGCACCTTCATCCAGCAACGCAGCAACTCGCAACTCCCCAACTACGGACGGCAGCAGTTCGGCCTCAACCTCCGCGGCCCCATTGCGCGCGGAAAGCTCTTCTTCGCCGGCAGCTACGAGGGGACGCTGACCGACAACTACATCGACGTCGTGCCGGCCACCACCTACCAGCCGTGGCAGCAGTACAAGGGATCGTTCCTCGCGCCGCAGAAGAACCACACCTTCTTCACGCGACTCACCGCGACGCCGAACGAGAAGAGCACGTACGACTTCATGTGGTCGACGCGCATCCTGCGCGGCGAAGGGAACTACGGCGGTCGCTCGTCGCAGGACGCGGGGATTTCGCAGGACTACCTCATCAACACCGCGCAGCTGCGCCATCGTTGGCTCCCCACCGCCAACCTCGTGAACGAGCTCTCGCTGCAGTACGTGCAGTGGAATCACACCGAGGCGCCGCTCGTCCCGGGGCCGACGTTCAGCTATCCCGGCATCATCACCGGGACATCGGGCTTCCCGCTCGAGCTGCGCGAGAAGCACTTCCGCCTGGTCAACCGTTCGACGTACAACGTCGACAACTTCGGCGGCAATCACCTCGTCAAGTTCGGCGTCGAGCTGTCGAAGATCGACGGAAGCCAGTACCTCCCCTCCAACCGCGACGGGACGTTCAACTTCCTCACCGACACGTCGAGCCTGCCTAACAGCGCGTCGATCTCGGTCGGCTTCACCAACCCGACGGGGACCGATGACGCGCGCGCCACGGCGACGGGGTACACGACCGGCGTATATCTGAACGACGAGTGGCGCCCGGTCGAGAACGTCACGCTCAACCTCGGGCTACGCTACGACGTCGAGCTCAACACGCTCAACAACGACTACACGGTGCCGTGGGCGAGCGACACGCGCCTCACCTCGCACGCGGAACTCAACGACTACATCAACCGCGGCAACCGCAAGAACGACCTGAACAACATCTCGCCGCGCTTGTCGTTCTCGTGGGATCCAACGAAGCAGAACCGCACCTTCCTGCGCGGGGGATACGCGATCCTCTTCGATCGCGTGACGTCGTTCATCGGATTCCAGGAGCGCCTCAACTCCACCTGGCGCTCGTACACCTTCGCCAACCCCGGCACCAAGGACCCCGCCGTGCTGCGGCAGCGCGTTGCGGCTGGCGGCGCGACCGCGCCGCTCTCGCCGGTCATGGTGAAGAACCTCATGCGCACGCCGGAGAACCGGCAGTTCTCGCTCGGCGTCGGGCACCAGCTGACCGATGCGTTCGGGCTCAACATCGACTACGTGCATCAGGACATCCGCAATCTCTACGTGCGACTCAACGCCAACTGGTTCAACCGCACTACCAACGCGCGAGTCCTGAGCGCGGCTTACGGCGACATCATCCTCTGGGACGACTTCGGGCGCGCCAAGTTCGACGGCCTCGTGACGCAGGCGACCTACAGCCGCAACGGACAGCGCGTCAACCTCGCCTACACCCTCGGGTGGTACAAGTCGGACTTCGATGGCAATCTTGCCAACGTCTTCCCGCTGCGCTCCTCGTACCAGATGCAGTACACCTCGGGTGACGAGCGCCATCGCTTCGTGCTCTCGTCGATCAACAAGCTTCCGCTCGGCGTGCAGCTGTCGTCGATCGCCACCGTCGCCTCGCCCCGTCCGTTCGTCGCGATCATCGGGCGTGACGAGAACAACGACAACGTCACATTCGACGATTGGCCTAACGGCGAGCGCGTGCAGCGCCCGTCGAACTCGTGGAAGAACTGGTATCGCACCGTCGACCTGCGTCTGCAGCGCGCGCTCGTGCAGCGCGGGTCGCAGAAGATCACGGCGATGGCCGAGATCTTCAACCTGTTCAACAGCGAAAACATCTCGGCGTACGGCGGTCAGCAGTTCCAGGGCACTACGCCGATCCCGACGTTCGGGCAGTCGACCGGCGCCTTCGCCGCCCGTCAGGCGCAACTCGGGCTCAAGGTGGAGTTCTAGGACGCGTTAGGCAGGCATCGCTCACCATCCGGCGGAGACACCCCCTCGGCGTGGGCGACTGGAGTAGGGCATGAAACGCGACGGGCCATCCGCAAGGGATGGCCCGTCGTGCGTTCGGTCATCGTTCGGCGCGCGTGCGCGACAACGCCGCGCTGCGACGAAGCCGCTAGGGGAGAGTGGGGTCGGGCGAGTCGGCGCGCTCGTGACGCGACTCCAGCGCACGCGAGATCTGCTCCATGAGGAGCAACGCGCTCGAGATGTACTCCGGCTCCGACTCCGACAGCACCTGCGTGGCCGCGCGCTCCACCGTTCCTTCGCTCGTCGCCAGAAGGCGCTCGCCGAGCGGTGTCAGTGCGATCAGAACGCGACGCGCATCGTCATCGGCCCGCTGCCTGGCCAGGAGTCCGCGCCCCTCGAGGCGCCGCAGCGCCGCCGAGAGCGTCCCCGGATGCACGTGCAGGAGGGTGCTGAGCATCCCCGCCGAGACCGAGCCGAGATGGCCAACGATGCGCAGCACCATGCGTTGCTGCGCCGTGACGCCGGAGCGTCGGTGCATGTCGCTCGAGGTGACCTCGAGCGCGTGATTGAGACTCCACAGCGCGCGCAGGAATTCGAGGACCGGTGGGAGCTCGGGCGTAGCGGGACGCGGCGGGCGCGTGTTCATGAGAGGGCGGGCGGTGGTGCGTGGCGAGTGAGACGGCAGGGCGATGCGGGATGTACGACTGGCCTTGGGTCAGCGCACGAACGATCGCCGGGCTGGCGCTGTGCGCCGCTACCGCCGGCGATCGTCCGTGAAATCACTCCTAGTGTGGCGTCGGATAGCGAGACTGTACCTCGTGCATGGAAACAGCGCTGCGTCGGTCGTGCTCGCGAACCGCGACGAGCAGGAGGTCGAGCAACGCTTCGATATCGTCCTGACTTGGGACAAAGTAGCGCGCACGAGAGTCTTCCGTCATGCCAACGCGGATCCCGATCGATGTGTCGTTGTCGAGCGTGGCAAAGGCATCCTCGTCGGTTTCCTCGTCTCCTACGAACAGCACCGTTGCTGCTCCCGTCTCCCGGCGCAGGCGCTGTAATGCATCTCCCTTGTTGGGCGCTCCCACCGGGACGAGGTTGAGCACCTCGATCCCCTCGACGCATCGCACCCCCGGGCCAAGGCAGGCCACCGACGCGAGGATCGCCGAGAGCGCGTCGTCACCCGAATCGGCGTGACGATAGTGAACGGCGACCGACTGTCCCTTGTTCTCGATCACGACGCCGGCCAGCGAGCCCACGTCGCGCGCGAGGAGTGGGAGCCAGCGCGCGACCGTCGCGCGAGCCGTAGCCATTTGGGGTGAAGGCTCGATGCCATGATTCCCGACGATCGCCGCCGCCGGGACGCCAGCCAACCGTGGCTGGATGTCGGCGAGCGCGCGCCCAGAGATGATCGCCACCGTGCGCAGCGCTGCGAGCTCGGCAAGGCGCACACGCGTTGACTCTCGCATCGCCGCACGCTCGGGCTGCGCGACGATCGGCGCGAGCGTTCCGTCGAAATCGAAGGCGAGGAGGGTGAGCGGGCCCGCGACGCGCCCCAGACGACTGCTGTACGGGTCAGTGAGGATGTCGTGCATCCTCATCGCCCCGCCACCACGAGCTCATTTGTCATCTGCAACGAACGGCGGGCGCGATGCCGCAGCTGCGACGCGTCGAGCAACATGCGACCCGCCCAACGATACACATTGCGCTCGGCAACCACTGCACGCATCGCGCGCATGCGCTCCCCCTGTTCGGAGGGCGACATCTCCACCGCGCGCTCGATCGCGCCGCTCGCTGCCTCGAGGTCATAGGGATTCACCACCAGTGCATCGGGGAGTTCGTGCGCAGCGCCAGCAAACTGGCTCAGCACCAGTACGCCTTGCTCGTCGTCCCGTGCGGCGATGAACTCCTTGCTCACAACGTTCATTCCGTCGTGGAGGCTGCTGACGTAACACAGGTGGGCGGCTCGATAGAAGCGATAAACGCGATCGGGCTCATGATGCTCACGCAACAGGATCACCGGCCGATACCCCGGCGTCCCGAAGCGCGCATTGATGCGCTGCACCCCCTCCTCCACCGCGTCGGTGATCTCCTGGTAGCGCGGGATTCGCATACGGCTCGGCGCCGCTAACTGCACGAACGTGAAACGCCCCACCAGATCGGGACGACGTTCGAGCAGGCGCTCCACCGCCTCGATGCGCTCCTCGAGTCCCTTCGTATAGTCGAGACGATCGACCCCGACGCCGAGTATCGCGTCTTGCGAGAGGCCAAGCTGCGAGAAGACCTCGCGGCGGCACTCGTCGGCCGACGGCACTCCTTCGAGTGCGCGCATCGGCCATTCCACCGAGATCGGATACGGGCGCACGAGTGTCTTGGTCCCGCCGCGCACCACGGACTGGTCGACCCGATCGATGCGCGACTCGATGAAGGTGTCCACCGCGTCGAGGAACTGGTTGCAGTGCGCCTGCGTGTGGAAGCCGACGATGCTCGACCCCAGGAGCCCCGCAATGATCTCCTCCCGCCACGGGCAGATCCCGAAGCGCTCGGCGTTGGGGAAGGGGATGTGCCAGAAGGTGATCACCGTGGCGCGCGGCAACCGCTCGCGGATCATCCGCGGGGCGAGCGCAAAGTGATAATCCTGCACGAGGACGATCGGGTCGTCGACCGACGCCTCGGCCACCACCGCATCGGCAAAGCGCTCGTTGATCGCGCGATAGTGCTCGAAGTCCGACGCGCGAAAAATCGGACGTGCGTACGCGAGGTGGCACAGTGGCCAGAGTCCCTCGTTGGCAAAGCCGTAGTAGTAGCCGCTCTCTTCCTCCTCGCTCATCCAGACGCGCCGCAGCGTGTAGGACTCCTCGCCGGGTGGAACCGCGATACGTCCGTGCGCGTCGACCGTGTCGCGGTCTGCCGTTCCGCTTCCGTGGGCGATCCACACGCCGGAGCAGGTGCGCATCACCGGCTCGAGTGCACTCACCAATCCGCTCGCCGGATGCCGCACCTCGATGCGCCCGTCGAGCCCGTGCTCGTGGATGTAGGGCTCGCGGTTGGCGACGATCACCAGTCCATCTTCCTCGAGATGGTCTGCCATCGCCTGACGGAGCCGCTCACGGGTCCATCGCCCGCTGTCTTCTCCTTCGATTGCTGCAGCGGCAGCGGCTTGTCGCTGCACCATCGCCCGCACGTCCTCAAGGAGGGGAGATGGGGCTGGCCCCAGGTCGCGCTCCCCGCGCAGCGCCTGGCGCAGCTCCTTCATCCATTCCGACGATGTGAGCCGTGCCGACACAACCGTCAGGATCGCGGCAATCGCCGCGAGGAGGGTGAGGACCGCGAGTCCCCAGAATCCGGCCAGTCGCTCGCGCTCATGGACGCTGGAATAGTCCTGCACGATCACCAGCTGCAGCGGCGCACTTGTGGAATCGAAGCCGGAAATGGGGACCCAGGCGACATGCATCGGGACGCGCCGTCCCTCGTCCTCGGGGATGAGCGCATACCGCAGCGGCGTCGGGCCAGCGCTTGCAGCTGGCGTGGAATCGCCATCGCTGCAGCGCATCGCGGCTGGCGGGAAGGCGACGGTGCTCGCAAGCGGCGATGCCTCGGCGCCGCACAGTGCGGCGGCGAGGACGCGGTCGTCGCGCACGATATCGCGCAGCACGCGGGCGACCTGCGGGCGGTCGCCACGCGACTCGGCGGCGATGAGCAACTCACGCGCGCTGGCACCTGCAAGTCGTGCTCGCATCGTGAGTTCGGAAGTGTACCAGGCCCGAACCGTGCGCGAGACAGCAACCCCCGCCGCGAGCGCGACGAGGGCGATGGCGATGATCGGGGGGAGAGTCAGTCTGAGAGCTTTTCTTACCGGGCGCATCCTTACAAATTAACTTGGATATCCAACTAAAGCAAACTCTGCAATGAAGCTTGAACAGCTTGGACTGATCGGGAATTGCCAGTTTTCGGCGCTCGTCGGCGCCGATGGTGACGTGAAGTGGTGCTGTCTCCCGCGATTCGACTCCCCGCCGTTGTTCGGGTCTCTCCTCGACCCCGACGCCGGGAGTTTCCGCATCGCCCCCGCCGACGGATCGATGGGGACGCAGCGCTACCTCGAGAATACCAACGTGCTCGAAACTCGTTTCAGCGCTCCCGACGGGAGCTTTCGAGTGCTCGATTTCGCGCCGCGCTTCACGGTGCACGAGCGCGGCTTTCGCCCGACGAAGATCGTGCGAATCGTCGAGCCGCTCGAGGGAACGCCGCGGGTGCGTGTCGTCTGCGATCCCATCACCGGGTGGGACAAGAGCGCGCCGCCGCGCGAGTACGGCTCGAATCACATCGAGTACCTCCGCTATCCGGCGCAGTTGCGGCTGACGACCGACATCCCGATGTCGTACGTCGGGGGGCCGGCCTTCGCCCTCAGCGACCGGCGGCATCTCGTGCTTGCCTGGGGGGCACCAGTCGAGGAGGCGCTGCAACCGCTCTGCGACCGCTTTCTCGACTCGACCGTCGCCTACTGGGTGCGCTGGGTCAAGCAGTGCGACATCCCCACGCTTTTCCAGAAGGACGTGATTCGCTCGGCGCTCGCGCTAAAGCTTCATTGCTACGAAGATACCGGGGCGATCGTCGCATCGATGACGACGTCGATACCCGAGTCGTTCGGGAGCGGGCGCACCTGGGACTACCGCTACTGCTGGCTGCGAGATGCTTTCTACGTGTTGGGGGCGTTCGAGCTGCTGGGGCACTTCGAGGAACGCGAACAGTTCCTCCGCTATCTCCTCACGGTCGCATCATCGGCCACTGACCTCGACCTCGCGCCGCTCTATCGTGTCGACGCCACGCTCGACCTGGACGAGTCGACGCTCGAGCACTGGGCCGGCTACGAGGGGAGCGGTCCGGTCCGGCAGGGAAACGCCGCCGCCCGGCAGGTGCAGCACGATATCTACGGCGAGTTGGTCCTCTCGCTCGCCCCGCTCTTCATGGACGAGCGATTCCGCACCGACCAGACGCCGGCGACGCTGACGCTCATGACGCGACTCGCGCGCAAGGCGATCGCCGTGGCCGGTCGCCCCGACGCCGGGATCTGGGAATACCGCGCGAGCACTTCCGCCACGCAGACCTTCAGCGTGCTGATGTCGTGGGCCGCCGCCGACCGGATGCGCGCCGTCGCCGAACGTCATGCACCGGAGCTCGTCGACGAGTTCAGCGCCGCTGCCCATCGGTTGCGTGGCGAAATCATCGATCGCACCTGGAACGAGGAGATGGGGACCTTCACCTCGTCGTACGACGGCACCGAGCTCGATGCGGCGCTGCTGCATGTGGTCACGTTGCGGCTGCTCACGCCCGACGACCCTCGCGCCGCCAAGACGGTCGCGACGCTCCGCGCTGCGCTCGAGGACGATGGGTGGATGTACCGCTATCGCACCGACGACGATTTCGGGACACCGGCGGTCCCCTTCGTGATCTGCACGTTCTGGCTGGTCGAGGCGCTCGCTCGCATCGGGCACCTGACCGAATCGCGCGAGCTGCTGAGCCGCGTGCATGCGCAGCTGCCGCCGCTTGGACTCATGTCGGAGGACTTCGACCCGCAGGGGGGGCGCTTCTGGGGGAACTTCCCGCAGGCGTACTCGCACGTGGGGATGATTCGCGCGGCCTTCGCCGCATCGCCCGCCTGGCACGAAGTGATCTGACCGTCACGGGACGGTGATGTCGCACTCACGCGCTGGACAAGTGCGTGGGGGGGCTCCAGCGTATCGCCCCATGAGCGCGCGCCACTTCCGGAGCTGCACCTTGTGCGAGGCGATGTGTGGCATCGTCGTCGAGCACGAGGGCGATCGCGTCTTCTCCATCCGGGGCGACGCGGACGACCCGTTCAGCAAGGGACATATCTGTCCCAAGGCAGCGGCGCTCGCCGACATCCATGTCGACCCTGATCGTCTCCGCGTTCCCCACCGGCGCGACGGCGATCGCTGGACGCCGATGTCCTGGGACGACGCCTTCGATCTGGTGGCGTCGCGCCTGCTCGAGGTGCGGCACCAGCATGGCGCCGACGCAACGGCGGTCTACCTCGGGAATCCCACCGTGCACTCGCTGGGCGCGATGCTGTTCGTGCCGCACTTCGTGCGCGCCCTACGCACGCGCAACAGGTACTCCGCCACATCGGTCGACCAGCTCCCGCACCATCTCGCCGCGACGCTGATGTTCGGCCACGGGCTCCTCCTCCCCGTCCCCGACCTCGATCACACCGATCACCTCCTCATGTTCGGGGCGAACCCGGCGGTCTCCAACGGGTCGCTCATGTCGGCGGGTGACGTGAAGGGGCGGCTCAAGGCGATGCGCGAGCGCGGCGGGCGACTCGTCGTGATCGATCCACGTCGCACCGAGACGGCGCGGCTTGCCGATGCGCATCACTTCATTCGTCCCGGCACCGACGCGCTCCTCCTCCTCGCCCTCCTGCACGTCATCTTCAACGAAGCGCTCTCGCGCGTCGACTCGCTCCCTTCGTATTTCACCGGCGTCGACGATATCCGCGCGCTCGTCGCGCGCTTCCCACCCGAGCGCGTGAGCCCGATCACTGGCGTTCGCGCCAGCACCATCCGCCAGATGGCGCGCGACTTCGCCCGCGCCGAGCGCGCCGTCTGCTACGGACGCGTAGGGGTGTCGATGCAGGAGCACGGTGCCCTCGCCTGCTGGCTCATCAACGTCCTGAACGCCGTCACCGGGCGACTCGACGTGCGCGGCGGGGCGATGTTTGCGCGCCCCGCTGTCGAGGTCGTGCGCGGGCGCGGTGGGCTGGGCGCCACGCGCATCGGACGCTGGCGCTCACGCGTGCGACAGCTCCCGGAGTACGGCGGTGAGCTCCCGGTGAGTGCACTCGCCGAAGAAATGGAAGCTCCGGGTGCAGGACAGATTCGCGCGCTGGTCACCCATGCGGGGAATCCCGTGCTCTCGACGCCTAACGGCGATCGCCTCGCGACGGCAATCTCCACGCTGGACTTCTTCGTCGCGATCGACTTCTACGTCAACGAGACCACCCGTCTCGCCGACATCATCCTCCCGCCGACCGGGCCGCTCGAGCGGGACCACTACGACGTGCTGTTCAATGCGCTCGCGGTTCGCAACACGGCCAAGTACTCGCCGCCGATGGTCCCCCGCCACGCCGACGCCCGGCACGACTGGGAGATCCTCAACGAGCTGACAGTTCGCCTAACGGGTGGCGATGCCATGGCGCGCGGAAAGGCGCGATTGCGCGCCGCGACGAACCGCATGCTCGGGGCGCGCGGACTCCTCGATCTCGCCCTGCGCTTCGGTCCCTTCGGCAATGGCTACAACCCCGTGGGACGCGGACTCTCTGTACGCGCGCTGCTGCGCACGCCACACGGAGTCGATCTCGGGGACCGGCAGCCGGTCTTTCCCGCGCGTCTGCGCACCGCCGACCGGACCGTACGTCTCTCTCCCCCGGAATTGCTGGCCGGCATTCCTGCACTGGAGGCGCAACTGGATACGGAGCTCGGCGCCACTCGTACGAACGGCGGCGATGGATCGCCACTCGTCCTGATCGGCCGGCGAGATCTGCGCTCCAACAACTCCTGGATGCACAACGCGGCGCGCCTGATGCGAGGCGCCGACCGCTGCACGCTTCTCATGCATCCGCGCGACGCCGAATCGCGCGCGCTCGCCGACGGCGCACGCGTGCGGGTGCGATCGCGCGTCGGTGAAGTCATCGTCCCGCTCGAACTCAGCGACGCGATGATGGGCGGCGTTGTCTCGCTCCCGCATGGGTTTGGTCATACGTGCCAAGGCACGCAACTCGGCGTCGCCAACGCGCACGCGGGCGCGAGCATCAACACGCTGACCGACGATCAGCGCGTCGACCCGCTGGCGGGAACCGCCGCGTTCAGCGGTGTCCCCGTCGAGGTGAGTGCGGTGTGACCGATGCCGGCGTCCTGCGCAGGCACGACAGCTTGCACCTGACGGATCGAGCCGGTCAGTCGGCGCTGTAGTGCGCGCGCGCCGCCGAGTAGCCCCCGCCGTCCACGACCCGCCGGTATCCCATGCTCCGCAGCAGCTCGGCCGCACTCGCCGAGCGCGCACCACTGGCGCAGACCACCAGGATCGAAGACTGCAACGTGATGTCCTCGCGCCGCGCCATCGCGGCCTGCAGGCCGCCCAGCGGGATGCAGGTGGAGCCGGGAAGGTGTCCGAAGAAGAACTCCACGTGCGAACGCACGTCGATGACCGCGTCGACGCGGGAATTGCGGTAGGTCGCCATTAGGTGTGCTGTCCTCGAGGTCGCGCGGTTGGGATGGTTGCTGGGCGATGCACGTGCGGTGATGGGCCGTACAGGAGCCGTACCGGGCAATGCCGTGCGGCCGATGCGCGCGTGTCGCGGAACCTCCTACGGCGCGTCGGATATTACACCCTTCCGGGCGAGTAATCAACTACATAGTAATATATTGATACGCAGACCCTCATCTCCTCGCCGAATGACAGCCTCGTGCTGCGGGGGCCTTCCATGAGCCGAACCGTCATCCTCGGGGCCGGGATCTCCGGCCACACCGCTGCCACCCGCCTCCGCCAACGACTCGGCGCCGAGCACGACGTCATCGTCGTCACGCCGAACGCCCGATGGAACTGGATCCCGAGCAACATCTGGGTCGGCGTGGGGCGCATGACCACCGACGACGTCACCTTCGACCTCGCCCCGGTCTACCAGAAGCTCGGCATCACCTACGTCCAGGCCAAGGCGACGAGCATCCACCCCGAAGGCGACGTGACCCACGCGCAACCGTACGTCGAGGTGGAGCACACGTCGCGCGAGCGAATGGGCCAAGTCGAGCGCATCCCGTACGACTACCTCGTCAATGCCACCGGCCCCAAGCTCAACTTTGGCGCGGTTCCCGGGCTTGGCCCCGACGGGCACTCGCTCTCCGTCTGCACGGCGTCGCACGCCACCGAGGCGGCGCGCGCGCTCGAAGAGACGATCGCCCGCATGCGAGCCGGCGAGCGACAGGTCCTGGTCATCGGGACGAGCCATGGGACGTGTACGTGCGAGGGAGCCGCATTCGAGTACGTCTTCAACGTCGAGCACGAGATCCGACAGCGCGGGCTTCGCCACATGGCCGAGATCTACTACTTGTCCAACGAGCACGAGCTGGGAGACTTCGGCGTCGCCGGGCTGCACATGGAGGTCGGCGGCTTCGTCACGCACTCGAAGTCATGGGCCGAATCGTTGTACACGGAGCGCGGCATCCACTGGATCCTCCAGGCGCACGTGGAGCGCGTGGAGCCGAATGTGGTGCAGTACGAAACACTCGACGGGGAGCACCACACGCTGCGATTCGACTTTGCCATGCTGCTTCCGCCGTTTGGAGGCGTGGGGCTGAAATCGTTCGATCGCACGGGTGCCGACACCACGCCGACGCTCTTCGCGCCGAACGGCTTCATGCGAGTGGATGCCGACTACACGGCGAAGCCGTTCGAGCAATGGGCGCCTGGCGACTGGCCTTCCACGTATCAGTCCCCACACTTCGACAACATCTTCGCGGTTGGTATCGCGTTTGCGCCGCCGCACCAGATCTCCAAGCCGTTCAAGAGCCCGAACGGAACGGTGATCACGCCGTCGCCGCCGCGCACCGGGATGCCGAGCGGGATCATGGGGCGCACGGTCGCCAACACCATCGCCGACCGCATCCTCAATGGATCGGGGGCGCCGAATCACCTTGCGTCGATGGCCACGATGGGAGCGGCGTGCGTCGCGTCGGCGGGGAGCGGCCTCCTCTCGGGGACGGCAGCGGCGATGACGATGTATCCCATCATCCCCGACTACGCGCGCTTCCCGGGGACCGGGCGCGACCTGCGTTTCACGTTTGGAGAGATCGGGCTCGGGGCGCACTGGATCAAGCGCCTCCTGCATCACGCGTTTCTCTGGAAGGCGAAGGGGAAGCTCGGGTGGCAGCTGATCCCCGAGTGACCACGCGGCATCCCCCGTTGTCCGAACTTCCCAGGGCTTGCCCTTACCCGAACCGACGCCGGCCATGACGATTCCTGCAACCAACACCGAGGCAGCACCACCGGCGCCGTATTCCGCCGAGTCGTTCATCCCCGTGCCGACGGCGCGCACGCGGGCGATGCGCACCTTCATACCGTGGCAGCTCTGGCGCTTCGTGGTGATCAACCTGCGCATGCTGCGGATGATCGCGAAGTCGCACGACTGAAGAAGAACACCCCGCGACTCGACAGAGTCGCGGGGCGCTGACGCTGAATCGAACTGAGAGCTGGGCGACGACTAGTCGTCGTGCATCACGAGATCGCCGCACGCCACGATCTTTCCCATGTTGCCGGCAGACTCGTGGATATTGACGTAGTAGCTCCCGGTATCGGGGACGGCGACGGGAAGCGTCGCCTTGCTCATCCCGTGCATCCCCTCGGTGGTGATCGGCGTGTAGGACTTGCCGCCACCGAAGACGCCGCCCCCCTTGGCGCAGCTCCCGACGTGCACGTGCCACGGGCGCGTGGCGCCGGCCTCGTCGCCCATGAGCATGATCTCCACCACGGTGCTCTTGCCGTCGGCGCCTTCCTTCATGGTCGCTTCGCCGCTGATCTTCGATCCATCCTTGCCGGCGATCTTGCCTTCCCACTCGAGATGAAACGGCGACATGGCCACTGCCGCGGTAGACGCAATCGCCAGCGCGACGAGGGCGGTGGCGAGGGACGAACGACGCATCGGATGCTCCGGATTCAGGGAGCGGGAAAGCTGCACGGCGAGCGGTCGCGACGCCACGGGGCGCATCACAAATCCCGTCACGCCGCCGGATGGCGCTAGAACCCGGTCTTCACCCCGAAGAGGACCTGCGCATCGTTGTTGCTGAGGGCGCCGCGGCTCCGCGCTGCGCTGTCGTACAGCGACATGTACGACAGGGTGAAGCTCGTCGATCCACGCACCGCCAGGTTCAGCTCCGACGTGGAGTTCACCGTGAAGCGCTCGAAGTCGTTCACCTGCGGCTGCCAAAACGTGGTGTGCGCAAACTTGAGGCGCGGATCGAACTGGTGCTTGAAGCGCACCCGCCCCGACCAGCGCGCCGCCGACCGCGTCGACGAATCGGCGGAGAGGCGGGTGGGACGGAGCCGCTCGGCGAGCACGGCGAGCGAGAGGTTCATCTCGGTCGCCTTGCCACCGAGCACGACCGCCTTCGCCCCCGCGCCGATCCCGACCCGGTCGAGAATGCGTTTCTCGTAGCTCGCCTCGTAGTTGGCGAACATGAAGGGAGAAACGGCGTCGTGGGGGCGGTAGTCGAACGCGAGCGTGGCTAGCCAGGTGCGCTTGGTGACGGCACGGGGAAGCGAATCGCGCGCCGCGTCGGCATAGCCGAAGCTCACGCTCCCGTGCAGCTCCATCGTGCTATCGGCGCGTCCGAGCTCGGTCTTGCTGAAGATGGTGCGCTGGTCCGTGTTCCCCTGGTAGAGAGAAGCGGCGGCTTCCAACCCACCGGACCAGATCTTGGTCTTCGTCGGGGACTGGGCGGTGCCTGGAACGGGAACGAGTATCGACGAGCAGAATGCCGCGGTGAGTAGAACAGAACGCATGTCGATCAAGGTAGTCGCACGTACCCTGTGTCGTGGCTTACCGAGTGTCAGGAAATCGCGAGGTCACCTGCCCCGATGCATCGAGGAACTCGAGGCTCGCCTTTCCTAACGAGTCGACCTGCAGTCGCAGGCGCGGGTGGCCGTCGGGATCGGAGAGGTTGATGATCGCGCTCCGCGCCGGGTCGCGTCCCACATACACGCGCTGCGCCATGAGAGGGACGCCATTTCGCGGCGCCGCCCATCGCGCCAGCGCCGAGTCGCGCGCGGCTCCTGCGGGAATCGCCTGCATGATCGAGTCGCGCTCCTCCACGAGGGTGTGGATGTCGACGCTGGCCCGGTCGGCGATGGTGAAGCCGGTGCGCCGGCGACCGTTCGCCTCGTCGTACTGGAAGTACAGGATCTGGTCCTGGTTGAACTGGTCGAAGGAGAAGCCGCTCGAGGCGCGGTACGAGCCATCGGGCTCCGATTTCCCGCTGAAGGTGAGCCCCCCGTTCTCGGTCCCTTCGTCATTGAAGAAGATGATTCCCGGGCGTGAGCCACCGGGGTAGCCGAAGGCTTTCCCCTTGTAGACCGGCCCGATGGAGCGCGGGCGATTGGAGAGCACCATCCGCAGCTTGCCATCCGGCTCGACGATGTTGATGCGTTCGACATCCAGCTCGGCGAAGCGGGCGCGTTGCTGCTGCACATCGGGGCGGCGGAACGCCGACAGCGCGAGCAGGGCGACGAGCAGCGACGAGGTCACGGCCCATGCCTTGAGGAGGCGGATATCGCGGCGGAGGGAGGATCGGGGCGAGCGCATGGTCGTGTCCTCGGGCGGGCGTGATGTGGCGCGGTGGAGAAGCGGGGGGAAGGACGACGCGCCCCGTTGCCGGGGCGCGTCGGAATTGCGTCGCGTTTGCAGCTGCCGGTGGCCAGCTCCTCAGGCGATGGGCTTGAGGAGCGCGCTCATCTTCGCGTTCCACGCGGGGAGTTCCTTGTCGAGGAGGACCTGGAAGGCCGCCTTGGCGCGCGCGAGATCGGCCTCCAGTTCGCCGAGCGTCTGCATCGACGCGTCGGTCGGGCGCCAGTCGGCGCCGCCGGCCACGTCACCCGCGCCACTCCCGATCTCTCCCGCCAGCCACAACAGCGCGAGGTAGGTGTGGTACTTCTCCACGAACCACTTGTCGTCGGAGTGGAGGTCGTGGCGCGAGAGGAGAATGAGCTCGATGTCGAGCATCTTCTTGTCCATCTCCTTGAGCGCCTTGACGGCTTCGGCATTTCCGGCGTTGGTCGCGAGCTGGTCCTGGATGTTCTTGCGCATCACCTCGAGGCGATTCACCACCTCGGCGGTCTCGGTCAGGCGATCGCGCACGCGCACCTGTGCGTCGGTCGAGGCCACCAGGTCGGTGTCGGCGGTGGTGAGATCGGTCGCCTTGAGCACGGTGAGCGGCTGGGTGAACGTCTGCCCGCTTGCCATCAGCTTCACCGTGTACTTCCCGGGAGCGCCCAGCGGCCCCTGGCTTTGCGGCTGCTGGATCCCCCAGTGGGCGATGGGGCGCGTGTCTTTCCCCTTGTAGGCTGGCTCGTCCCAGATGTGCGGATTATCCGGCGGGTTGGTGCGGAGCGCGACGGGGACGGCGAGGTCGTAGCGCAGGTTCCAGACGATGCGGTTGATACCCTGCTTCGGGCGCACCGTGAAGTCGCGCGCCACGCGCCCTGCGGCGTCGACGACCTGCAGTTGCACCTGCGCGGTGTCGGCGGCGCGGAAGGTGAGGTCTACGCGCCCTTCGCGCGCGCGTCGAATGCCAGGGCGTGGTGCGAACAGCGTCGCGCCAGTCGCGGCCACGCCGCCGTTCTGCAGCGCGGCGACATCGCGGAGCACCCAGAGCCCGCGCCCGTACGTCGAGACCACGGCGTCGTTCCACCCCGGCGGAATCTGGATCCACGTGACCGGCGCGGCGGGGAGCCCGTTCTGGAAGTGCGTCCAGTGCGCGCCATCATCCAACGAGTAGTAGAAGGCGTGCCCGGTTCCGGCGAAGAGCTGCCCTTTGTACTCGGGATGCTCGGCGAGGCTCAGGACGTAGTCGAGCGGGTGCGACGCCGGGAGATCGCCCACGATGCTCTTCCACGTCTTGCCGTAGTCGGTCGTCTTGTAGATGTAGGGGCGGCGATCGTCGTTGATGTGGCCGTCGACCACCAGGTACGCGGTGGCGGCATCGTGCGGCGACGGTTCGATCTTGCGCACTGTTCCCCAGACCGGGATGCCCGGGACGTTCTTCGTGACGTCGGTCCACTGCCCGCCGCCATTCCGGGTGATCCAGACCTTCCCATCGTTTGTCCCGACCCAGATCAGGCCACGCTCCTTGGCCGACGGCGCGATGGCGAAGATCACCTCGCCGTAGAACTGTCCGAGGTTGTCGCCAATCACGCCCCCCGACGGCTTGATCTTCGACGCGTCCTGCGTGGAGAGGTCGGGAGAGATCACATCCCAGCTCTGCCCCTTGTTGCTGGTGCGGAAGACGACCTGGCACCCGTAGTAGACGGTCTGCGTGTCGAACGGATCGATCGCCATCGGCGCCGTCCAGTGACAGCGATACTTGATGTCGTCGGGGGGGGCGTCGAGGGTGATGCGATACGGCTGTACCGAGCGCGCCGTCCCGGTCTTGTGATTGTAGCGCGTGACCTTGTTGCCGTAGCACGTCGCCCAGATGATGTCCGGATCGTTAGGGTCTGGAATCGTGAAGCCCGACTCGCAGCCGCCGATCCCGTGATCCCAATCGAAGATTCCCTCGGGGCTCTGACCGTAGGCGAGCGGGCCACCAGGGCCCATCCCCGGCGTTCCGCGCTCGATACCATCGCTCGGGCCGCGCATCGTCCCGTTGTCCTGCCGGTTGCTGTAGACGCGATACGGGATCTCGCGGTCGACCATCACGTGGTACATCTGCCCGTTGTTGAGCGAGACGCGACGCCGCTGCTTCATGTGCGTCGTGGTGATGGTGAAACCGACGTCGTCGGTCAGCCCGAAATGATCCGGGTCGCTCGGCGAGATCCAGATGTCGTGGGTGTCACCGCCCCAGCGCGTGTCGGTGAAGGTCTTGCCGCCGTCCATCGAGCGCCAGAACGACGAATTGGCGACGTAGACCTCGTCGGCATTTCCGCTGTTGACCGCCAGGTGCATGTAGTAGCCGGCGCGCCCGATGAGCGAGCGCTGCCAGCTCACCACCTCCCAGCTCGTCCCGCCATCGTCGGAGCGCCAGAGCGACCCTTGATCGAGCGTCTGGATGAGGGCGAAAATACGATTGGAGTTGGTCGGAGCGATGGCGACGCCGATCTTCCCGATGGGCGCCTTGGGCAATCCCGGGTGCTCGGCCTTCTTCCAGGTGTCACCCCCGTTCTTCGTCATCCAGATCCCGCTCCCGGGACCGCCGCTCACCATCCCCCAGGGCTTCATCACCACGTCCCACATCCCGGCGACGAGGACGTTTGGATCCTTCGCGTCCATCGCCAGGTCGGAGCAGCCGGTGTTGACGTCGACGAAGGCCACGCGCTTCCAGGTGGTGCCGCCATCGGTCGTCTTGTAGACGCCGCGTTCCTGCTGCGGCCCTGTCGTGAAGCCAAGGGCGCAGACGTAGACGATGTTGGCGTCGGTCGGGTGTACGATGATGCGGGCGATGCGCCCGGTCTGGCGCAGTCCCACGTTCTTCCACGTCGCGCCGGCGTCGGTGGACTTGTAGATCCCGTCGCCCATCACGTCGGACTCGCGCACCGCCCACGCCTCGCCCGTTCCAGCCCAGACAGTGTTCTTGTCGCTCGGGGCAACGGCGAGGGCGCCGATGGCTTGCACCGGCTGGTCGTCGAAGACCGGGCGCCAGGCGCCGCCACCATCGACGGTCTTCCACACGCCCCCCGACGCCGAACCGGCGTACCAGATCGCGGTGTCGCCCGGAACGCCGGCGAGTGACGCGAAGCGCCCGCCAGTTGCCGGCCCGAGAAAGTCGAAGCGGTACGGTTGCCCCTGCACCGGCGCATCGGGATCGACGGGACCGCGACGCTGCGCGTGCGCGGGGGTGGCGAGAGCGAGCAGTGCGAACGCTGCGGCGGCAATCCGCGGCACTCGGCCGGATGCACGCGTGGCGCGAGACTGGCAATCCATGTCAGCGAGAATGGCGTAGAGTGTGAACACGAAGTAAGTCGAGGTCGTCTCGAGGTGCCGCAATTGGCGGATTGTGCGCGGGGGGCGCAATGCCGCCCGCACTTTGCTTACGTCGGCTTCGTCCGAGGCGCTGTCGGAGTGCTGTTCACGGCGCGCTCATGAACGCGTAGGTTTGCCCGTCCCAGACCCCGCTCACCCTGCACCACGGAAAGGAGGGCCGCATGCGCCCCTCGAATCGTCTCGCGATCGTCACGCTACTGGCCGCTGCCTGCACCACCCGCTCGTCGCCACCGCCGGCGGCCGAAGGCGCGGCGAACAGCGCGACGCTCGCCGCGTACACCGACACCACCGGTCGGCAGGACATTCTCGGTGGCGGCGCGCGCATGATCCCGATCACGACCCCCAAGGGGACGTTCCGGGTGTGGACCAAGCGCGTGGGGAGCAATCCCACGATCAAGGTGCTCCTCCTTCACGGCGGACCGGGGATGACGCACGAATACTTCGAGGCCGCCGACTCGTATTTCCCGGGCGCGGGGATCGAGTACTACTACTACGACCAACTCGGCTCCTTCTACTCGGACCAGCCCAAGGATTCCACGCTGTGGGATCTTCCGCGCTTCGTCGAGGAAGTCGAGCAGGTGCGCACGGCGCTGGGGCTCGACCGCGACAACTTCTACCTCCTCGGGCAGTCGTGGGGCGGGATCCTGGCGATGGAGTACGCCCTCAAGTACCAGCAGCACCTCAAGGGGCTGATCATCTCCAACATGATGTCGAGCATTCCGGCCTACAACGAGTATGCCGAAAAGACGCTCATGCCGGCGATGGACCCCAAGGTGCTCGCCGAGGTGAAGGCGCTGGAGGCGAAGAAGGATTATGCCAACCCGCGCTACATGGAGCTGCTCGTCCCTAACCACTACGAGCAGCACCTGTTGCGCATGCCGCAGGCGGAATGGCCCGACCCGGTCGTGCGTGCGCTCACGCACGTGAACAATGACATCTATATCCCGCTACAGGGACCGAGCGAGCTGGGGGCAAGCGGAAAGCTGGTGAATTGGGATCGCTCCAAGGACCTGCCGAAGATCACGGTGCCGACGCTCGTGATCGGGGCGACGTACGACACGATGGACCCGAAGCACATGGAGTGGATGTCGACCCAGGTGAAGCACGGGCGTTACCTCCTGTGCCCCAAGGGGAGCCACCTCGCACTCTACGACGATCAGCAGACGTACTTCCGCGGCGTGATCGCCTTCCTCAAGGATGTGGACGCGGCGAAGTTCTGACGCGGCGCGCTGAATCGATGGAGAGAGAAATGATTTGACGATGGGGAGGTCGGGCGTCGGGGACACCGTTCGGTGTGATCTCCGTATCGCTCACCTCCTCTTGCGCCCTCGGCGGCGCCGAGCTGACACTATGGGTATGCCAGCGCACGACGCAGCCTACTACACGGTGAACGAAGTGCTCGCCTTCCCAAACGACGGCCAGAAGTACGAGCTGGCGTACGGGAAGCTGCTGGTGAGCCCGTCGCCGCGACTCCGGCACCAGCGCGTGGTGATGCGCCTGGCGACGCCGTTGATGCGGTATTGCGACACGCACAACTGCGGACAGCTGTTCAACGTCGCCGCCGACCTCACGTGGGGGCGGCAGGATGTACTCACGCAGCCGGAGGTTTTCGTGATCGGCCCGGAAGACAGCGCAGTGCGTGAATGGTCTGAGGTGCGACGCGTTTCCCTCATCGTCGAGGTGCTGAGCTCGTCTACGCGCTCACACGACCGATTCGACAAGCGGCGCGTGTATCAGGATCGTGCGGTGGATCTCTACTGGATCATCGACCCCGAGGCAAAGTGCGCCGAGGTGTGGACACCCGCGGCGCAGTTCCCGGTGATGGAGTATGAGACGTTGACGTGGGCGCCCCCGGGAGCGGCGGAACCGTTCACCGTCGACGTTCGCGAGTTGCTGGCCGACTAGCGATCATCTCGCCAAACAGTCCACAGCCTTTGGGGAGCGCTGGACGGCAGAGCCACCGGCGCCCACTTGTGAGATGACGTTTCGCAACTCGCCGCGCGAAGTGCGTGCGGCTCGTTCAATCGAATGCGGAGTGTATCGTACCGCGGAGCACCCGCCGTCGCCTCGACGCCGCGCGTTCTCAGCGCGTTCTCGCCTGTGACACCAGGTTCGCCATGATCCGAAACGCCCCCGGTACGGCGTAGGGAAGTTGCCGGTGGAGCGCGAGTGCGCAGTACGTCCATCGCCCAGCACCCACCTGCGCCGTAACCCAAACACCGGTCTGCGGGGACTGTCCCGTGTCGTGCGTCTCGATCAGTGCAGAGTACTCTGGAGAGAGCTTAGTGAGGAACTTGGACCCGCGCTGCTCGATCCACCCATCGAAGTCGCGCGCAGTGATGCGGTTCGGCGTGGTGAAGAGGGAGTTGTCGGGGGCGAGGATGCGTACCGGCGCGTCCTCCTCCGACGTCTCCTCGGCGTCATCGGGGAGCGACGCCGGGAACGGGGCCATCGTCTCGGGCTTGAATTCCTGCGTTTGATATAGCACGACGACGTTCCCCCCTCGCTCGGCGTACGCCCGCAGCGCACCGGTCGCCGCGGGGAGTTC
>JBGAHX010000072.1:0-21978 GCA_044225935.1 Gemmatimonadaceae bacterium | reverse complement strand
TACGTGATTGCCGGCGTACTGGCGGCGCTCGCCGGGTTGGTGCACTGCGCGCAACTGGAACAGGGAAATCCGAACGACGGCGTCGCCTACGAGCTGGATGCGATCGCCGCGGTGGTCATCGGTGGAACGTCGCTCAGCGGGGGCGCGGGGAGCGTCGCCGGAACGCTGGTGGGGATCCTCACCATCGGCGTCATCAACAATGCCATGGGACTCAACAACGTCGATGCCAACCTTCAGCTCATCCTCAAGGGTGCCATCATCCTCCTCGCGGTCTGGCTCCAACGCCGCCCTGCATCGTAGGCTCGTGCGGATTGCGGCGTGCGCACTCGCGGTCGCGGCGGTCGCTTGTGGACGCGAGCAGGGGAGCGGCAAGAAGCTCGTCGGCTTCTCACAGGCCAACCTCGGCGAACCCTGGCGCGTGGCGATGAACGCCGAAGTCGAGGCCGCGGCCAAGTCGCACCCCGAGTTCGAGGTCGTCTACGCCGACGCGCAGCAGGACAACGCCAAGCAGGTGGCCGACGTCGAGAACTTCCTGCGACAGAAGATCGACCTGCTGATCATTTCACCAAACGAGGCGAAGCCGCTTACGCCGGTGGTCAAGCGCGCTTTCGACGCCGGAATACCGGTCGTTGTCCTCGACCGTGAGATCGAGGGAGACAGCTACACGACCTTCATCGGCGCCGACAATCGCGCGATCGGACGTGCCGCGGGGGAGTTCGCCGCGAAGACGCTGGGCGGCAAGGGAAACATCGTCGAGATCCGCGGCCTTCCGGGCTCCACACCGGCGCGCGACCGAAGCGACGGCTTTCACGAGGCCATCGCGGCCTACCCCGACCTCCACATCATCCACGACCCGGTCGCCAACTGGCTCCGCGAAGAAGCGATGACCCAGATGGAGGCCGCCCTCTCCGCGCACCCCAAGATCGACCTCGTCTACGCGCATAACGACCCGATGGCGGTGGGCGCCTATCTCGCCGCCAAGGCGAAGGGGCGCGACAGCGCGATCTCCTTCATCGGCATCGACGGGCTCCCGGGACTCGACGGCGGGCGCCAGGCCGTCGCCGACGGCAAGCTCGCCGCCACCTTCGTCTACCCGACCGGTGGGAAGGAAGCGATCGACATGGTGGCGAAGATCCTCAAGGGGGAACAGGTCCCGCACCGCATCACGCTCCAGACCGAAACGATCACCAAGCCGGTGCCCTGACGCTCGTGTCTTTTTCACGTTAGGCGTGCCCTACAGCAGCTCCACGATTCCCGCAGGACGCGACGTTCGACTCTCACCTGAGGTCTCTCCATGTCTCGTCGACGCTTTGTGCAGTCGCTCGCCACCAGCGCGGGGCTCGCCGGCCTCGCTTCCATCGCCGGCGCGCAACCTGCTCCAACCAGCGACAGCGACTCCGCGCCGCAACCTGGCGGTGCAATGGACTTCCTCCCGTCGTACGCCCGCACGCAGCGCTACCGCTCGCGCAAGCAGTCGAGCCACGATGTGACCGGGGGGAACGCCGACTACTGGAACATCAAGGGAGGAGAGACCAAGGAGATCTTCGCCGCCGCCGGTGCTGGCTGCATCTCGCACATCTGGTTCACGATCGCCGCCGATTCGCCGTTGCACCTGAAGGAGCTCGTCCTGCGCGCGTACTGGGACGGCTCGAGCGTCCCAAGCGTCGAGACACCGATCGGCGACTTCTTCGGGCTCAACCTCGGCGACTACGCGATCTACGAGAGCGAGTATCTCACCTGTTCCCCGGGGCAGTCGCTCAACGCCTACTTCGCCATGCCGTACCGCAACGGCGCGCGCCTCACCGTCACGAACGACGGGAGCCGCAACGTCGGCGCGTTCTATTCCAACATCGACTACTACGAAGTCGATGCCCTCCCCCCGGACGCGCTCTACTTCCACGCACAGTACCGGCAGGCCACCCCAAACCACCGGGAGCAGCTCCCCGACCGCAAGAATCCGGATGGGGCGACGAACTACGTGTATTGCGAGGCACGTGGGCGCGGGCACCTCATGGGGGTCACCCTCGGTGTGATCCAGCTCGCCGAGGCGTGGATGGGCGAGGGAGACGACATGATCTTCATCGACGACCCCTCGCGCCCGACGATCATCGGGACGGGATCGGAGGACTACTTCCTCGGGAGCTGGAACTTCGGCGGCCGCATGGGAGCGCGCCCCTTCTCACACCACCAGTATGGCGCCCCCCTCATCCAGAGCCCCGAACGCGTCGGCGGGCGCTATTGCCTCTACCGCTTCCACGGCGACAACCCGGTGACGTTCAATTCGTACCTCAAGCACACCATGGAGCACGGCCACGCCAACGACCGGGCCGACAACTTCTACTCGTGCGCCTACTGGTACCAGGACAAACCGGCAACAGCAGCCCCGCCCCTCCCATCCGTGACCGACCGCCTCCCCAAGCTCGCCTAACCCCGCGCCCCCACCTCTCGTCTTCTCGTCTTCTACTGACTGACCGTCAGTACAAACGTCTTCACCACGTTCGGCACCTCGTTCCCCTGCGCCGTCACCGTCGCGGTAGTGGGGCCGAGCGTGGCCTGGGCGGTGGCGGTGAGCGTGATACGGAGCTGATTGGTCGACGTGCTGCTCACCGAGGGAGCGGTCACCCCGTTAGGCAGCCCGGTGATCGTCACGAAGACGGGCGCGACGTAGCCGCCGGCGCGCGTGATGTTGACTTCCAGAATGGTCGTCAGTCCCTGTCGAACCGCGAGCGCGGCGGGAACGCCGATGTCGAACGATCCGGTGGGGAGCCCGGTCGGGTTCCCGCCACTCGATCCCGAACTGTCGGAGTTGCAGCCGGCGGAGAGCAGCAGGCCCGGGATGAGCGACGCCAGCAGCATCGCGCGCCGCACGGCGCGGCGCGGCGTGCGAGGCGCGCGTTCGGTGAGCGATCGGTTGTCGTGAGAACGTTGCAGCGGCAGCATGGGAAATCCGTCAGGGCGTCGTGAGGATAGGCATTCGGTCGGCGACTGGCGCGCCTTGCGCGCTCGGCGAGGGTAGCTCGCTCAGCGCGGCGCCATCGTCTCCTCCACAAATCGGAGGCATACGGGAGCGGGAAGCTCGAGACGCGCCCCGGTCGGGGTGAGCTGTCCGGTCTGGGGATCGACGCTGAACGCGACGATCGAGTTCGAACGCTGATGCGCCACCAGAAGGAGTCGCCCGGCTGGATCGACGGCAAAGTTGCGCGGCCAATCGCCCTCCGTTGGCACCGACTGGATGAGCGACAGCCGTCCCGATCCACGCTCCACGTGGAATACGGCGATCGTATTGTCGCCCCGATTCGATGCGTAGACGTAGCGCCCGGTCGGGTGCACGTGCACGTCGGCCGGGACGTTGGCCCCAGTTGCGCCTGACGGGCGCATCGAGAGCTCCTGGCGCGGGCGCAGGATCCCGGTCGACGCATCGTAGTCGAGCGCCGTCAGCGTAGAGGACAGCTCCCCGGTCACGTACAGCGTCCGGCCGTCAGGGGAGAAGGCGAGGTGTCGTGGCCCAGTACCAGCCGGAAGGACCACGTCGTTCCCGCTAACTGCAGTGAGCTTGCCGCGCTCCGCGTCGAACTCGTAGGCCTTGATCCGGTCGATTCCGAGGTCGGCCACGAATGCGAAGCGGTTGAACGGATCGAGCATGATGCAATGGGCGTGCGGCCCTTCCTGTCGCGTCGTATCGGCCCCGTGGCCCACGTGCTGCATCATGGCACTGGACGCACCGAGCGTCCCGTCGGCTGCAATCGGAAAGACGGCGACATTGCCGCCGAGGTAGTTGGCGACAAGCGCGTAGCGCCCGCGCGTGTCGATCGAGACGTAGCACGGAGCCCCACCCAGCGAGGCGCGCTGCGACGGTTTCGACAGCGCCCCTGTCGCCTCGTCGCGCACGAACAGCGTCACCGCTCCCGACGCCTTCCCCTCGTACTGCTCCAGTTCGTTCACCGCCACGATCTTCCGACGATCGGGCGACAGCGCCAGGAACGACGGGTTCGCGCACTCCGCCGCCACCGACTGCTCGAGCTGCCCCCCGCGCTCGGCGTCGATCACCAGGCGATAGATCCCGCGACTCCCTGTCTTGTCGGTGTAGGTCCCGACGTACAGCTCCCACTGGTCGGTCGTTGCGCCGCCGAAGATCGAAGCCGCCCTGACACTCCGCGGCACCAGTGCGGCGCCGACGGCGCCCGCCGCGAGGACGCCGACGAAGTCGCGCCGGTTCACTGATCGCGCCTTGCTCATGACCGTTTCTCCAAGGCCGAATTGCCTGCCGCGTGCGGCGTGCCGCCATTGCTACGGTTGCCGTTGGCCGCCGGTGCGACCCCGAGCGCCGCGCGCACCGCCGGAGCGACGACCGTGCCGAACAGCTCGATCGCCCGCATCACCTTCGCGTGCGGAAGGGTACCGACCGTGAGCTGGATGAGGAATCGGTCGTGCGAGAACAGCTCGTGCTCGTAGAGAATCTTGTCGATGACCTGCTGCGGGTTGCCGAGGAGCATCGCGCCGTGCGGCGAGCGCTCGGCGTCGAAGCGCTGGCGCGTCGGCGGTGGCCATCCGCGCTCGCGCCCGATGCGCCCCATCACGTCGATGTACGCAGGGTACGAGATCTCCACCGCCTCCGCCTCCGTATCGGCGAGGAAGCCGTGCGAATTGATGCTCAGCTTGAGCGACGATGGATCGTGGCCGGCGCGCGCGCCGCTCTCGCGATAGAGATCGGCTAACGGAACAAAGCGGTCGGGCGCCCCACCGATGATCGCAATTGCCAGCGGCAATCCGAGCGTCCCGGCGCGCACCACGGACTCCGGCGTCCCGCCAACCGCGATCCAGACCGGGAGCGGAGATTGATACGCTCGCGGGTACACGCCGCGATCGTTGATCGGCGCGCGATGACGCCCCCGCCAGGTGATGCGCTCCTTCTCCCGCAGCTGCAACAGGAGCCCGAGCTTCTCGGCGAACAGCTCGTCGTAGTCGTGCAGGTCCTGCCCGAAGAGCGGATACGACTCGATGAAGCTTCCCCGCCCCGCCATGATTTCGGCGCGCCCTCCCGTCAGCTGGTCGAGCGTGGCGAAGTCCTGGAACACGCGCACGGGGTCGTCGGAGCTGAGCACCGTCACCGCACTCGTCAGGCGGATGCGCGACGTGCGCCCAGCCGCTGCCGCCAGCACCACGGCGGGCGACGAGACCGCGTAGTCGGTGCGGTGATGTTCGCCGACACCGAAAACATCGAGCCCGACCCGGTCGGCGAGCTCGATCTCTTCCATCAGGTCGCGCAGCCGTTCGTGCGTGCTCACCGTGATCCCCGTACGGGGATCGGGGGTCGTTTCCGCAAAGGTGTAGATGCCCAGTTCCATGCCACCGCTCCCGGCAATGTGACGGCGCGCGGCGCGTTGTGCGCGCCGAACCGCTCCTCTCTGCATGATCATCCGCCGCGCGTCGCGGCGGAACCTCCCCCGCGCCCCTCCCCCTTACCCCCTGCCCCATCCCCCCTCACCTTCCCCCACGCTCCCTTCACTTCGGTCCGCCGTCCTTCCGAAGGACGGCGCGGAGGGTCGGTCGACTCCTCGACCCACGCCGCGCGGTGGCGGTCCCCGGCGAACTGGGGGTACGTTGCCGGAGCCGCAACGCGGCGCGTGGCAGCTGCGCCGCCCTCCCGGCCCCTCAACCCCGTTGACCGCATGTCCGGATTCGACGCCCGCTACGACGTCTCCCTCCTCGACGATACCATCGTCCACCTCTTCAACGAGGGGACGCTCGATCACGCGCACCACGTCCTCGGTGCGCATCCGCACGTGGCCGACGGTGTCCACGGCACCTACTTCGCCGTCTGGGCGCCTAACGCCAAGTCGGTCTCCGTCGTCGGCGACTTCAATGGCTGGCATCGGATGGCGCACCCGATGCGCGTGCACGGATCGTCGGGAATCTGGGAGATCTGGATCGCCAACGTCGGGCACGGGATGCCCTACAAGTACCATGTCGCCAGTCGCCGCGACGGCTACACCGTCGACAAGGCCGACCCCTACGGGTACCACGCCGAGGTCGCACCGCGCACCGCCTCCATCGTCTGGAACCTCGATTACGAATGGGGGGATGGCGACTGGCTGGAGAAGCGCGCAAGCCGCCGCACCATGGACGGCCCGATGTCCATCTACGAGGTGCACCTCGGCTCGTGGATGCGCGTTCCCGAGGAGGGGAACCGCATGCTCTCCTACCGAGAGATTGCACCTCGCCTCGCCGACTACGTCACGCGCATGGGCTTCACGCACGTGGAGATCATGCCGGTGATGGAGCATCCGTACTATGCGTCGTGGGGCTACCAGGTGACCGGCTACTTCGCGGCGACGTCGCGCTACGGACAGCCGCAGGACCTGATGTACCTCATCGATACGCTGCACCAGCGCGGCATCGGCGTGATCCTCGACTGGGTCCCGTCGCACTTTCCCACCGACGCGGCGGGACTGTCGTACTTCGACGGGACGCACCTCTACGAACACGCCGACCCGCGCCGCGGACACCAGCCCGACTGGGGGAGCTACATCTTCAATTACGGGCGCTTCGAGGTGCAGAACTTCCTGCGCTCGAACGCGCTCTTTTGGCTCGAGAAGTTCCACGCCGACGGACTGCGCGTCGACGCCGTCGCCTCGATGCTCACCCTCGACTTCTCGCGCAAGGAAGGGGAGTGGATTCCTAACGAGTTCGGTGGGCGCGAGAACCTCGAGGCCATCGACTTCCTGCGACGCCTCAACGAGAGCGTCTACCGCGAACACCCCGACACCGAGACCATCGCCGAGGATTCGAGCGCCTGGCCCCTCGTCACCCGCCCCGTCTACATCGGCGGGTTAGGCTTCGGCCTCAAGTGGGACATGGGGTGGATGCACGATACCCTCGAGTACTTCGCCCTCGACCCCGTGTATCGGCGCTACCATCACCAGAAGATCACCTTCCGGATGATGTATGCCTTCGCCGAGAACTACGTGCTCCCGCTCTCGCACGACGAGGTCGTCCACGGCAAGGGATCGTTGATCAACAAGATGTCGGGAGACAACTGGACCAAGCGCGCCAACGTCCGTGCCCTCCTCGGCTACCAGTGGGGGCAGACGGGAAAGAAGTTTCTCTTCATGGGGTGCGAGTTCGGCCAGTTCCGCGAGTGGAACCACGACACGTCCATCGACTGGCACCTCCTCGAACACACCGAACACCGCGGACTGCAGCAGTGGGTCGCCGACCTGAACGCGCTCTACCGCGACGAGCCGGCGATGCACGAAATGGACAACGAGCCCGGCGGCTTCGAGTGGGTCGATTGCAACGACGCCGAGCAGAGCATCGTGAGCTTCCTCCGCTACAACAAGGACCGGTCGCGGGCGATGCTCGCGGTCTGCAACTTCACGCCGGTCCCGCGTGGGAGCTTTCGCGTGGGGGTACCGCCGAGCGAGCGTTGGGACGAGGTGCTCAACAGCGACGCACCGGTGTACGGCGGCTCCGGGTGGGGGAATCTGGGCGGCGTGACAACCGAGGAACAGCCGATGCACGGGAGGCCGTCATCGATCAACATCGTCCTCCCGCCGCTCTCGATCTCATTCTTCCGGATGGTCCCGCTCCCGCCCCCTCCCGAGCCCGAGGCGTCGATCAGCGAGCAGATCGCGGCGGCGTCGCTGATCAAGACCGATCCGGAGGGAGTGCCGAGAATCGCGGACGACGTCGACGACGTCGGCGACGCGAGCGATGGAGGCGCCGGAGAGGCTGCGGCTGGGGCGAAGCCGCCGATTCCCCCGCCGCGCCCGAGGAAGCCGCGACGCGCGGTGGATGTGCTTGGTGCGCCGGATGCGGCGGAGGTACTCGCGCCGCCGCCGGCGGAGGATGAACCACCCTCGGCGGAGGATGAACCACCCTCGGCGGAGGATGAGCCACTCTCGGCGGAGGATGAGCCACCCTCGGCGGAGGATGAGCCACCCTCGGCGGAGGATCAGCTACCCTCGGGCTAGCGGCGCTTCCTGCGGGCGGAAGGAGCCAGTCCATATGCACGTCGCGCTCGTCGTGTATAGAAAAGTGGCGTTTTCTATGCTCGAAAGTCTTGACATGCATACGAAACCGCCGTTTTCTATGTGCTTTCGGCTCACTGGCGCTACCCGACCATATGCTCCCAGCGCTAGAGACACTCGATCCCGATCGCTTCGATTCACCGGCGATACTCCGGAGCGTCGCTGCCGCCGCGCAAGCCGTTGGTGAACTCAAGGGCATCACCACATCTGTCCCGAACCACAACATCCTGCTGAATACGCTGGTCCTTCAGGAGGCGAAGGACTCCTCAGCGATCGAGAACATCGTTACGACGCAGGACGAGCTCTTTCGGGAGGTGCGCGACCCGATCGCAAGCGTCGCCCCGGCGGTGAAGGAGGTTGTTCGCTACGCTCGCGCAGTGCGCATCGGCTTCGACGCCGTACGCGACAGCGGACTTCTCACGAGCAACCACATCCTCCAGGTGCAGGCGGAACTGGAGGAGAACAACGCCGGCTTCCGCCGTCTACCCGGAACGACGCTCAAGGACCAGGCAGGCCGGGTCGTCTATACGCCGCCCGACCCGACGGAGATCGCAGGGCTGATGACCGACCTCGAACGCTTCATCAATCAGGAGGACATCTATCCCGCCCCTCCTCTCGTGAAGATGGCACTCATCCATCATCGCTTCGAGGCGATCCACCCGTTCTACGACGGCAACGGCCGAACCGGGCGCATTCTCAACGTGCTTTACCTGGTGTTGCGGAGGGCGCTTGACCTACCAGTTCTCTACATGAGTCGGCAGATCATCCGCACAAAGCCGGAATACTACCGACTCCTCCGAGCCGTCACCGAACACGATGCATGGGAGGAGTGGGTGATCTACATGCTCACAGCAGTTGAGGCCGCGGCGCGGGACGGCATCCACACCATCGCATGCATTCGAGACGCGCTGCTCGATGCAAAGCATCGGATTCGTGCACGCTTTCCAAGGATGTACAGCCAGGACCTCCTCAACACACTGTTTTCGTATCCCTACACGAAGATTGCCTACATCCAGGAGGATCTCGGCGTCTCGCGACTTACCGCAACGAAGTACCTGAACGAGCTGACCGATGCGGGATTCCTCGACAAGCACCGTCACGGGCGGTCGAACTACTACGTCAATACCGCGCTCGTCGAAATCCTCACGCGAGGAGAAGGAGCCGATCTTGCGCCGCGCCCTCGTTTGTTCTGACGAACGCGGGCGCGACCGCAGATGCGGCGCCTAACGCGCCACTTCCACCCGCCCCGTAAGCTGCGCCACCAACTCCCGCAGCGCGACCTGCCACGCCAGCGGTGCACCGGGGAGGTCGCTCCGCCGTTCGTTGCGCGTCGCGGTCACCGCCTCATCGCCCAGCACCTCCACGCCGCCGATCGCGCTCACCAGCAGGCGCGTCCGCTTCGCGTAGATCCCTTCGGCACCGATGCGCACCGCCTGCCCGTTCGCGTCGACCAGCGCCCCCGTCAGTTGCAACACCTGCACCGGCGTCTCGAGCGACGTGAGCCAGGGAAGCGACGTGGTATTCCCGGTCCCGAGGTCCACCTCCTTGCGACCGCGCAACCCGCGCTGACGCACGAGATACGAACCGACCTCGAGGCGAATCACCAGCGCGCGACCAGCCTGTTGCGCCGAGAGCCCTTCGGCCAGCCACGACGTCCACGACGACGACGGACGCCCCACCGCCAGACGCATCCGCGCCGAGCCGCGTCCAACCACACTGTCGGCGCGAATCGCGCAGTCGTCGTCCGGCAATCCGTTCTCCGTGACGCACCCGAATTGCACATCGGGCGCGACGCGCGAGGCCGCGTCACCCGCGCGCGGGTCGGCGTCGAGACGCACCGCGACTCCCGTCGCCTTCGCGAGCGAATCGAGGTACATGTTCATCTCGGCCAGGAGCGACTGTATCGGCGAGCTCGCTGTCGTGGACGGATCGAAGGCGGCGGGCTGAGTCGCCCCCGACTGGAAGTCGATCGGGAGATAGGCCACGCGCGAGGAGCTGGAGCGGATAGCGGAAGGAGCAGCACCCGCGTACCACGGCGCGCGCTCGAGGTGCGCATCGCCCACGCCGCTGCGAAAGGTCGCACCGGTGCTGGCGCAGCCGGTCGACAGGACCGCGGCAGCGAACACGAAGAGCGCCGCACCGCGCGCGATGAAGGATCGGGAAGTCATGGGAGTGAGGCGATGGAAGTTCGGGGCGAAGACAGCGCGAATCGCGCACACGGCGCACGACTCAACGCAAGCCGACTCGCTCTCGTCGCGCTATTCCCCAACTGACCCTTGCGCAACCGCCGCGCACGATACAAGCACAGGCGCGCTCGCGCTGTTCCCGGCCGTGCGAACTCCCGCAGACGTCCGCTCACCGGCGTCGCACGCGTGGTCGAGCTCCGCCTGCCGGCGCTGGCCGCCGACGCGACCGGCGACTATTTGCGCGATGACATGTAGACTTCGTCGCTCGCCTCGATCGACCTCAACACCTCCGTCGCCGACTTGCCGCCGTGTCCGAATCGTCGCTCTTCACCCCGATCACCATTCGCTCGCTCACGCTGCGCAACCGCATCGTCGTGTCGCCGATGTGCCAGTACTCCAGCCAGGGCGGCTTCGCCACCGACTGGCACCTCGTGCACCTCGGCGCGTTCGCAGTGGGAGGTGCCTCGCTCGTGATCACCGAGGCGACGGCCGTGACGCCCGAGGGGCGCATCAGCCCGCACGACCTGGGCATCTGGGACGACGCGCATGTCGAGACGCTGCGGTGCATCAACGATTTCGTGCATGCACAGGGCGCGGCATCGGGAGTCCAACTCGCGCATGCCGGACGCAAGGCGAGCACGCGCCGCCCGTGGGAAGGAGGCGGAAAGGTCGCGCTGGCCGACGGGGGTTGGGGCAACGTGATGGCGCCGAGCGCGATCCCCTTCTCCGACAACTATCCGCAGCCGCTCGCCCTCACCCGTGAGGGGATCGCATCCGTCGTCGCCGCCTTTCGCGACGCTGCGCTTCGCGCGCGCGCAGCCGGCTTCCAGGTGATCGAGCTGCACGCCGCGCACGGATATCTCCTCCACGAGTTTCTCTCCCCGCTCAGCAACCAGCGCGACGACGAGTATGGCGGTGATTTCGAGAATCGCATTCGACTCACGCTCGAAGTCGTCGACGCGGTACGCGCCGTCTGGCCCGAGGAGTCGCCACTGTTCGTCCGTCTCTCGGCGACCGACTGGGCCCCGGGTGGCTGGGACATCGACGAATGCGTGCAGCTGGCGGCACGCCTCGGATCGCACGGGGTGGATCTCGTCGACTGCTCGTCAGGCGGCCTCGCCGCCCATCAGCAGATCGCGGTCGCCCCAGGCTACCAGGTCCCCTTCGCGCGGCGCATTCGCCACGACGCAAAGATTGCCACCGGCGCGGTTGGGCTGATCACCACCGCTGAACAGGCCGAGCAGATCATCCGCGATGGCGACGCCGACGTCGTGCTCATGGCTCGTGAGCTCCTGCGTCACCCGCGGTGGCCGCTCGAGGCCGCCCATCGGCTAGGCGCGCATATCGCGTGGCCTAAACAGTACGAGCGCGCGAAACCGAGGTAGAAGCGATCAGAAACCAGAATACGCGACGCTTAACCTCCTGTCTCCCGTCTCCCGTCTCCCGTCCCGCTCCTACAGAAACCGCTGCACCAGCAGCATGCCCAGGAACGATAGCGTCGCTGCAGCGGCGATGCCGCGCGATGCTTCCTGCTCATAGGCTTCGGGCAACAGCTCCACCAGCACCATGAAGATCATCGCGCCGGCGGCGAAGCCGAGTCCATATGGAAGCGTGGCGGCGAAGTGCTCGACGAAGAGAAAGGCCGGCACCGCCGCCAGCGGCTGCGGAATGCTGGAGAAGAAGCTCCACCACGCGCACGCGACGAGCGACGCCCCCTGTGGCCTGAGCACGGCGCTGATCGCCAATCCTTCGGGGATGTTGTGCACCGCGACCGCCAGCGTAATCGCCGTCGCCAGGCTGATCCCGCCGCCGAACGACACACCAACCGCCGCCCCCTCGGCGAACGAGTGCACCGTCATCACCGCGACGATCATCAGCATCTTCCGCGCGCCAACGCCGCGCGCGCCGAGGAACTCCATCTCTCCCTCGTGATCTCCAAGCACGCGTTGCACCACGAGCATGAAGGCGACGCCAACGATCACTCCGACCAACGTCGCCCCGCCCCGCGCCCGCGCCCCCTCTACGATCAGCCCGAAGCTCGCCCCGAGCATCAACCCCGCCGCCAGCGCGTTCGAGTACCCCACCACGCGCGGCGAAACGGTCCGGATGAAGGCAAACGGGATCGCGCCCAGCGACGTCGCCAGCGCGGTCAAAAGCGCGTACCAGAAGACCCACACCACCGGATGCGACTGCAGCCAGCTCATCCCGCCGCCTCCGCGAAGGCGACCATGCTCGTCGCCACGATCACCACGACGCTGATCGCCGTGCGCCCCGTCGCGCGATAGCCGTCTGGCAGCAGGTCGGCGAGCGAGAGGTAGACGAGCGACCCTGCCGAAGCTCCCAGCAGCGCCGGCCGAAGTGCGGGGTTCCTCGAGGCGAGGACGAAGCCCCCCATCGCCATCGCCACCTGCGGCAGGTTCGAGAGCGCCGCCGCAGCCGCGGCGCGCATCCGCTTCTCTCGGCGCACCAGGTGCGCGGAGAGCGCGACCCCCTCGCCGATGTTGTGCAAGGCGAGCGTGAACGCGACGATCAGGCCGAATCGCGGATCGACAACACTCGCCACACCGAGCGCCAATCCTTCGGGGGCGGCATGCACTGCCGCCCCGAGCAGCGCTCGCACTGGCGGCGTCGCCTCACGTCCGTCGAGATCGAACCACACGTGGACGAGGAAAAGCACGACCACGGCCGCCGCCGCTCCCGTTGTCGCGGCGACCGCCCCGCCATCGAGACCGTCGCGAATCAGTGGATACGCGAGGCCGAGCATCATCCCCGCCGCGAGCGCACTCGCGAGCCCCACCAGCGCGTCGTCCGGCGCCCGCACCTTGGCGAGCACGGGCCCGAGACCGGCGGCGGCGGCGGCGAGTGCGGCGTACAGCGCGACGTCGGCGAAGGTCATGTCGTGATGGCGGCGAGAGGTGTTCGGGTCGCCGAAGAATATCACGCACGCCGTCGCGTCGCGCGCACCATACTTCAGGTCATCGCACACCTGCTTGCCGGTCGCGCCACCGTCCGGCGCCGGCGGGTGCGAGCCGACTAGGTGTGAAAGACTTCTACACTTCGTGATGACGACCCCACTCGCGGCGCGCGACCGATTTCTCGCCTTTCGACGCTCCGTTCCACGCCCGCCGCGACTCACGTCGCATCGCGTGCAGGCGCGCGGACTCGAGTTCGCCGTTTTCACCACGCCTCACGTCGAGGGAGCCACTCCGCTCGCCTGCGTCAATGGGGGGATGATCTTCAGCCACAAGCTCCTCTGGCCCGCGCTCTCACCGCTCGCAGCGCGCCGGCAGGTGATCCTGTACGACCAGCGCGGGCGCGGATCGTCGAGCGCCCCTCCGGGTGTTCAGGCGGCGCGCATCGAACATGACGCGGGCGATCTTGGAGCGATTCGGCGGGCCTTGGGGATCGAGCAGTGGGACGTGCTCGGGCACTCGTGGGGGGGCGGGATCGCAACACTAGCCACCGAGCGCGATCCGGCCGGCGTCCGCCGACTGGTCCTCGTGAACGCGGTAGGACCGAGGAGCGAGACTTGGCTCCCCACGCTACATGCGCATGCGCTGCAACGACTTGCCGGCGAAGAGCGGGCGGCGCTGGCGGCCCTCGACCCTACCGCACTCTACGTCGGCGAGCCCGCGCTGCACTCGGAGTACGCGCGCGCCATGTACCCCGCCTGGTTCTCCGACCCGGAGTTTGCGCAGGTCTTCGCGCCTCCCCGAAGCGACAGCCGGACAGGGGCCACGGTGGCGGCCCGTCTCCGCCGTGAGGGATACGACTGGTCGGCGCTGGTACGTGCCGTGCAAGTGCAAACACTCGTCATTCACGGGGAGGACGACCTTCTCCCGTCCACCGTGGCCCGGGAACTCGTCGCCCTCTTGCCGAATGCTCGGCTCGCGCTCATTCCCCATGCGGGGCACATGCCCTTCTGGGAAGCGCCAGAGTCGTTCTTCGCGCTGGTGGAGACATTCCTGGACCACTCGTAGCCGCACCCGCCCGCAGCCATGAAGCGTCTGGACTTCGTCTTCGCCCTCATCCTGACCGTGCTCGCCGGATTCGTCGGCGTGCAGGCGTACACCGTGCGCGAGGGAGGCGGCGGGCGCGTGGTGGTGCGGTCGGCGGGTTCGAATGCGTCGACGCTGTCGGCGGAAGAAGACGTCGGTGCGGTTGCTGACGCCGACCGGTCGACTGGACGGCGTGGTCGGAGTGCGATCGGTCGCGCCGATGTGCGCTCGCGTCTCGAGCTATCGGCCGCCGGGACCTACATCGACGAAGTCCTCGCCGCGCACGACTCCGCACTCGCCCGCTGGCCCGAGCGCGGCGGCCAACCGTTGCACGTCTGGATTCAGCCGGTGGCGCGCTTGCACGACTGGTCGCCCGTTGCTGTCTCGATCGTGCGCGATGCGTTCATCGAGTGGAGCGAGAGCGGGATCCCGCTCACCTTCTCCTTCGTCCTCGACTCGGCGTCGGCCGACGTGCACGTCTCGTGGATCGACCGCTTCAACGAGCCGATCTCGGGAAAGACGCTCTGGTCGCACGACAACCGCTGGTCGATCCTCGAGGCCAGCATCGTGCTGGCTGTGCACCACCGCACCGGTGAGCTCCTCGACACGGCGGCGACGCGCGCCATCGCGCTGCACGAGGTCGGGCACCTCATCGGGCTCGATCACACGACCGACACCACGTCGATCATGACGCCGCGCGTGCGGGTGAAGACGCTCTCCCCGGTCGACCGGGCGACTGCGCGCCTCCTGTACCTTCTCCCGCCCGGCCCTGTGGGGACCGACGCACGCGCTGCGCGTTAGGCAAGACGATCGCTCCGGGGCGGTAGCACGCCTGCCGCGATCGATCCTGGTTCAGCATGAGGGGCACGCCGCGAGAATGCGGCGTGCCCCTCATTCGTCGTCAGCGCTGCGATCCGGTTACCAGCGCAGCGTCGCCGAGGCGTTCTTGCGCTTTCGCACCAGCTGCAACTTGAGCTCACGCCGCGTCGACTGCTCCACCGCCTGCATGAGGATGAGCGGCGAGACGAGTGCCTTGCCGTCGACCGAGACCAGCACGTCGCCGACGCGGAGCCCCGACTGCTCGGCGGGCGAGCCACGCCCGGTTCCCACGACCAACAGTCCGCGCTCGACGCCGAGCGCCTCGGCGAGTTCGGGACCTACCGCGACAAACTGCGCGCCGCCGAACACCACCGACGCGCCACTCCCGACGATCCCGACAGGTGCAAGGGGAGGGACGGGGGCGACCGGTGGCACGGCGGCGGCCACTGCGGTTGGCGGGGGTGGCGGAGTCGGCGTGCGGCGCCGGAGGATACGCGTCTGGCTTCCGCCAGCCGCAACGACGCCCGACGGATCGTCGTTGGTCGTGACCGTCACCATGAACTGGCTCGGCGCGAAGGCGGCCGCAATGCGCTCATCGACCCACGGACACGGCGTCGAGAAGTCGTTCGGACGCGGCTCCACCGTGACGTCGATCTGCTTCGTCTCCACACCGCGCTGCACCTTGAACGGAATGTGCGTACCCGGTTTGAGCATCGGGGTGAAGTCGATCTCCGCGTCCTTGAGGTCGCGCCCCGACATCGACAGGATGCGGTCGCCGCCGCGGATCCCCGCCTTGTCGGCGGGCGAACCCGGCTCGACCGACTCGATGCTCGGATAGTCGATGAAGCGCATGATCACCCGGCCATCGTCCTCGCGCGTGGCGCTGGCGTTGACCGAATAGGCGATCCCCACCCACCCATCGGGCTGCCGGTCCGCGTCGCAGATCTCGTTGAGCCGGCTGCGAATGCGGACCGCGTCGGTCTCGAGCGAGGCGAGGCGCGCCCGCAAGAGGCGCAACGACCCCTCGACCGACACGCGCTGCTCATCGGTCAGCGACGGTCCCTGCAACGCGCCTTGCAGCTGCTGCAGGTTCGAGACGAACGCGACCGACATGCGGCGCTTCTGCAGGAGCTCCTGCACCAGGCGGTCGACCTCGGCCTCGAACGGCGACTCCTGCTTTCGAAGCACGATCGTCCCTTGCTGCGCCGCGAGCACCGCCGGCGCCGCCGTCATCAACAGCACGGCGAGCATGCCGACCCCACGAGGGGTCGCCCTGCTTCGGATGTTTTGCCAATGCGAGGCGTGGTGCGGCGTCGCCTCGCGCAATCGGGTTGGTGCGTGCATCAGAAGCGTCCCAGCTTGCTGCCCACGGGCAGCGTCGTCCCGAGGCGGCGCAACGTCTGCTCGCGCGCGCTCAGGGTGGCAAGGTAGTACTGGTTGATGTAGGGATCCGACGGCGCCTCGCGCATCGCCTGCTGCATCGTCTCGGCGGTGCGGTCGAGCGCCGCGAGGCGCGTGCGATACTGGTCGGCCGCCATCACCGACGACGACGTGTCGTGCGACGAGAGCCAGGTCGCCGCCGCCTCATACTGTCGTTGCGCATCCTCGAGCGCGCGCAGCGCCTCCTGCGACGTCCCGAAGCCGATCACGTTCGAGGCGGCAACGACCGGCGCTCCTTCTTCGACGCTCGGTCGAGCCAGCGCAGCCGCCGAATCGTTGCGGAATGCCACCGCGTCGGTGATCGGGATGCCGGCGCTCATCCGACCGAGCACCGCGCCACCGCCGACGAAGACCACCACGACCGCCGCGCGCCTTAACAACTCCAGCGCGCCGACGCGCGATCGGCGATCGAGCCGGCGCTCCTCACCGGGCGCGACCATCAGCTGCTCCGCGCGCAGGCGCGCCGACAGCGACTCCCAATCGGTGAGCGGCGGCGCGATGCGCCGGCGCTCGTCGCTGGCAAGGATCACCAGGCGCCGGTACGCCTCCAACTCGTGCGTGCAGGCGACGCAGGTGGCGAGATGCTCGCGTTCCGCGGCACTGGCGCCACCCTCCACCAGTTCCGCCATTCGCTCAATAGGCAGGTGCAGCATGTTCCCGGTCCGTGTCCGTCCTGAATCCATCGATCACTGGCGCCAGCAGCTTGCGCAACCTGGCGCGCGCCTTGAACAGTTGCGACTTCGATCCCCCGGCCGTGATGCCCAGCTCCGAGGCGATCTCCTCGTGCGTATATCCTTCCACGTCGTGCATGAGGAAGACGGTGCGCGCACCGGGTGACAACCGTGCGGTTGCATCCTCGATGGACGCCGCGAGCAGTGCCCGCTCGCTCCCGTGCTCCACTTGCGCCGTGGTCTCGTCGATATCGGTCTCGATGCGGGCTAACCGCCGCGTGCGCCGGAGCGCGTTGAGCGTCCGGTTCACCGCGATCCGGTGGGCCCACGTCCCGAACTGTGAATCGCCGCGATACGTGGGGAGGGCGCGGAAGATCTGGATCCAGACCTCCTGGGCAATGTCCGCTGCCTCGTCATCATGCCCCACCAGGCGACGCACGACCGCGTCGATGTGCGGAGCGTGCTGCGACCACAACTGTCGCATCGCCCGCTCATCGCCGTCGATTGCTCGCTGGATGAGACTCGTGTCCATTGCCATGGCGTCCTGCTCACTTCGTCACGTGCGCCCTTCGATCGGTTTACGTCCCTCCCCATTCGGGCGTTTCTTTCCCACTCGGGATCGCCACGTTTGACCGCGCTTTCCTCCGCACATGTCCTGCGTGCGGAGCATCACGTAGCCCCGCGGAGAGAGTCGTTAGGAGAACGTACATTAGGTCGAGTTTCGGATGTTCAGGCCTTGCAACAACCTAGACCGAAATGTATCCTCGTCTCGAACGCAGGGGTCACTCTGGTGTAGCCTTTGCGGACGATACTCCCGTACAGCTCAGTCGTCGCGTACGTAGCTACTCTCCAGGAGTCGTTAGTGGTCTTACACCTGGCACTCGCTCTCGCAACACTGTCCGCACCTGCGGATAAGCTCCCGCTCAAGGCGCCCAGCGCCGTGGGCATGTCGGCCGAACGCCTCGCGACCATCGATCGCGTGGTCCGTCGCGGCATGACGGCCGGGGGCTATCCTGGCGCGTCGGTGGTCATCGGGCGGCGCGGTGCCGCGGTCCTGCAGAGGGGATACGGACATCTCGGGTGGACGAACGACTCCCCCGACGTCAACGCCGACCGCACCATCTACGATCTCGCCTCGCTCAGCAAGGTCATCGGGACCACGACCGGCGCGATGATCCTGTACGACGAAGGGCGCCTCGACCTCGACGCCCCCGTTTCGCGTTACATCCCCGAGTTCAGCGGTGGCGACAAGGATCTCGTCACGGTCCGCATGCTCCTCACGCATCGCTCCGGCCTCCCCGCCGGGCGCGAGCTCTGGCGCATGTCGTCCAACGCGCTCGACGCGCGTCGCATCGTCCTCTCGACCCCGCTGGTCAACAAGCCGGGCTCGGTCTTCGTCTACAGCGACCTCGGCGCCGACGTCCTGGCGTGGGTCGTCGAAGCCATCTCGGGACTCTCTCTCGACACGTATCTCACCGAGCGCGTCTTCAAGCCGCTCGGCATGAACGACACCTTCTACAATCCCCCGGATTCGGTGCGCTATCGCGTGGCACCGACCGAAGTCGCCCCTCCTCGCGGCTATCCGCTCAAGGGTGAGGTGCATGACGAGAACGCCTTCGCCCTGGGCGGCGTCGCGGGACACGCCGGGCTGTTCTCGACCGCCAGCGACCTCGCGATCTTCGCCCAGATGATGCTCAACGGCGGCGAATACGACGACGTCCGCATCTTCTCCGACAGCACGGTCGCCCTCTTTACCAAGCGGAGCGCCGGCACGCGCGCGCTCGGCTGGGACACCGCCGACGGCGACGGCGGATCGGGTGAGTACCTCACTTCGTCCGCCTTTGGGCACACCGGCTATACGGGGACGTCGATCTGGATCGACCCCGAGCGCGAGATGTTCGTCGTCCTCCTGACGAATCGCGTCCACGCCGCTCGGGCGCGGCGCCCCGCCAAGGTGATCGCCGACGTACGCGCCGATCTCGCCGACGCGGCCGCTCTCTCGGTCGAGGACACCGATCGCATCCTCGCGATGCCCGCGTCCTTCCGGGCCGATCGCGCCGAGAACTGGAACAAGGCCGTTCGCACTCGGCACGTGAAACGCCCGGCCAAGTCGTCCAAGGCCAAGACCACCAAGAAGACGACCAGCAAGTCGTCCGCTCGCAAGCCGACGGCAAAGAAGACGACGACCACGAAGGCCAAGCCCACGGCGAGCAAGTCGTCCGCGAAGTCGCGCACGCCGACCAAGACGGCGCCGGTCAGGGCGAAGACTCCCCCGAAGAAGCCGCGAGCTTCGACCTCGGTCTAGGCGATCAGCGCTCGTCCGACGCGAAACGCCGCCCCCGAGGGCGGCGTTCTTTTTTTGCATTCGAGTTCCCGATCGACTTGATCGGAATAACGAAGTCTTCGATCTTGTTTAGACGAATGCGAGGACTCCCGATGTACGACTCTCCCGATCCCGCGGGCGCTCCGACCGAGCGCCCGACCGAACACGCCCCCCCTTCGGCGGCCGACAACGCAGCGCCGACTGCCGGCGATCGCGAGGTCGATGTCGCGTCGGCCGATGCCAGCGTAGCGAGCGAGTCCGAGGCGGCGGAGATCACCACCGATCAGATCAAGCTGGCGCTTCGCCGCGTGAAGGACCCGGAGCTCAACCTCAACATCCTCGACCTCGGCCTCGTCTACGACATGGCCGTCGAGGGGAGCGACGTGAAGATCGACATGAGCCTCACGTCCCCGGGTTGTCCGTCGGGGCCGGAGATCATGGGCGACGCGGAGCGGCAGCTGAAGTCGATTCCCGGCGTGGGCGACGTGGCCGTGAACCTGGTCTGGTCGCCGCCGTGGACGCCGGAGCGGATCGAGCCACGCGTCCGCGCGTATCTGGGTTTCTAGAAGACGAGTTTCTGAAGACGAAATCTTAGAAGACAAGTTTTCTGAAGACGAGAAGACGAGGGGACTGCACTATCTCGTCTTCTCCAAACTCGTCTTCTCGTCTTTTAGAAATTCGTCTTCAGAAAACTCGTCTTCTGCTATCTGACGACAGCGCTCGCCGATTCCTGTCCCGTCCGGTCGACGGCTGAGACATACACCACCGTCGGCGGGGCGTCGGTCATGTCGAGGGGGAGCCTAACGCTTCCCTGCGTGGCGGGGACGAGTCTCGCGTACCAGCCATCGAGATAGCGCGCTCGCACGAGCCACCACTCGGGGTCGCGGGCGGTGGCCTGGACGGCTGGCACTCCGCTGCTTGTCTTCGCGGGGGCGGCGGCGCTGAGCGGGGTCGACGGGAGGGCGTTGCGCGGGGCAATGGTCAACTCGTATACACGCGGCTGCGGCACGCGGACGACGAGTGGCGCATCGGGAGCGCCGTTGGCGAGCCAGGGCGACGGCGGCACGAGTGCCGGCTCGGCGTAGAGCCCGCTCGCCAGGCGCTCGTCCATCGAGTCGGTGTTCACCATGAAGGCGTCCATGCTGAAATGGACGTTCCCGCTGCTCGGTGAGAGCTGGGCGCGCGTTTCCTGGATCTGGTCGAAGAGCTCGCTCACCTTCCACGGCGGGCGGCGATGCGCGGAGGCACGCCCGGTGTAGTTCCCCGGCCAGATGTTGCGCTGCTTGGTGTTCTGCACGCGCCACCACGCCAGGAGGTCGGCGTACGGTTGGCGTGGCGCGTCCAGCTTCCAGTAGATCTGCGGGGTGAAGTAGTCGAGCCACCCCTCGGTGAGCCACTTGCGCGAGTCGGCGTAGAGCGACGAATACGCGTCCAGCCCGCTCACCGACGGCGGCGAGCCCGGGCGCCAGATGCCAAACGGTGAAATGCCGAACTTGACCCACGGCTTGGTGCGCTTGATCCCGGCGTACAGTTCCTCGATCAGGAGGTCGACATTCTGGCGCCGCCAGTCGTCGCGCTCGAGCGTCCCGCCTTTCGCCTTGTAGGCATCCCACGAGCGCTGATCGGGAAACGGGATCAGGCCGCGACGGTTCCGCTCCTGGTACGGGTAGAAGTAGTCGTCGATGTGTACGCCATCGATGTCGTAGCGCCTCACGACATCGAGCACGACATCCATCGTCCGGCGGCGCACCTCGGGCTCACCCGGGTCCATCCACTGGTACGGCCCGTACTTGTGCACCAGCGCCGGGCGCGTGCGCGAGAGGTGCATCGGCGACGCCGTGCGCGACGTGTCGTCCGGATGCTTGGCGCGGTAGGGATTGAACCAGGCGTGCAGCTCCATCCCCCGCTTGTGCGCCTCGGTGATCGCGAAGGCGAGCGGATCGTAGAGCGGCTCCGGCGCTCTCCCTTGCCGCCCCGTGAGGAAGTACGACCACGGCTCGAGCTTCGAGGCGTACAGCGCGTCGCCCGCCGGGCGCACCTGGAAGATGATCGCGTTCAGGTGAACCGCCGCCGCCTTGTCGAGGATCGCGATCAGCTCGCGCTGCTGCGCCTCGGTCGTCAGCCCCGGGCGCGAGGGCCAGTCGAGGTTCGACACCGTCGCCACCCAGACGGCGCGGAACTCTCGCGGCACGGGCGGCGCCAGCGTATCGACGGTCGCATCGGTGCCCGCGGCCGCGTAGCGCAATCCGCGATTAGGGACGTCGTCGCCCTGCGCGCGCACCAGGGTCGGAGCGCCGAGTGCGGTCGCCATGGCAACGAGCGTCACCAATCGCTCCGTCGCTCGTCGCGCGCGCGTCGGCATTCGCCTCCACTGTCCGCGAGGCGCAACCGACGCCCCGTCCCGCGCGATCCGATACCGCTCACTCATCACGATAGGGCGACCGCTCGTCGTCGTTGCGCCCGGCGCGCCCGCTCGCTCCCCCGCCTTTCGACGCGCGCGGCGCGTTCGTC
>JBGAHX010000071.1:0-22263 GCA_044225935.1 Gemmatimonadaceae bacterium | reverse complement strand
CGCATCGTCGACAACAACGTCGGGCGCATCGTCATGGATGCCCATCACACGCCCGACGGTCGCGGGGCGACGCCGACCGTGATTCTCCTCGACTCCAACTATCAGGAGCGTGGCTGCTGGGTCGAGCGCCCGGCCGAGCTCCGCGACTGGATGATCGATAACAAGGGGAAGGTGAAGGACAGCGAGCTGTTCGAGCACAAGATGGCCTGGTACGACGAGGACGTCGGCGCGAAGACTCTCGTCGACATCGCGGCAATGCTCGAGGCCGCAGGGAAGGGCGAGCTGAAGTGCTGACCGAGCGTTCTCGTCAGCTGCAGACAGACAAACGGGGGTGAGGCGCTCGGCGCTTCACCCCCGTTCTCCACGCGCACCCAGCTTACATCTTGGTCTTCGACGCTCCCTGAGCGAGATAGTCCATGGCGAGCGCGGAGAGCATCTTGACGCCCGGCACGAGCGCCGCCTCGTCGGCGAAGAAGCGCGGCGAGTGGTTCGGCGCCACCTTGGCGAGATCCGTTCCCTTCGGTGTGACACCAAGGAAGATGAAGATCCCGGGTGCCGCCTTCTGGAAGAGGGAGAAGTCTTCCGACGTCGTGGTCTGCTGCCCGGTGGTGACATTGTCGGCGCCGAGGATCCGCTCGACCGTCGGGCGCATGCGGGCCACGAGCGCAGGATCGTTGTAGGTCACCGGAGCGCCCGAGGTGAGCATGATGTCGGCCTTCGCCCCGTTCGCCTCGGCGAGCGCCGTGACGATCCGCTTGAAGCGCACGCGAATCGAGTCGCGCGTCGTCTCGTCGAAGGTGCGAATCGTCCCGCCGAATTCGACCGAGTCGGGGATGATGTTGGTGCGCACGCCGCCGCGGATATAGCCGACCGTGACGATCGCCGGCGTGAGGGTGAGATCCACCTGCCGGCTCACGATCGTTTGCATGTCGGTGATGATCTGCGACGTGATGGTGATCGGGTCGACACCGTTCCACGGGAGGGCGCCGTGCGTCTGGCGGCCGTGGATCACGATCTTGTAGTTGTCGCCGCTGGCCATCAGTCCACCGGGGCGGTAGATGATCTTCCCCGTCTCGAAGGGAAAGACGTGCAGTCCGAAGACTGCGTCGACCTTGGGGTTCTCGAACGCCCCCTCCTTGAGCATCAGCCCCGCCCCCCCTTCCTCGCCGACCGGCGCCCCTTCCTCGGCCGGCTGGAAGACGAACTTCACCGTTCCCTGAAGCTCCGACTTCATCCCGGAGAGAAGCTCGGCGACCCCCATGAGTATCGCGACGTGATTGTCGTGCCCGCACGCGTGCATCACCCCGACATCCTGCCCGTTGTAGGTCGAACGGACGACCGACTTGAACGGGAGATCGACCTCCTCGGCGACGGGGAGCGCGTCCATGTCGGCGCGTAGGGCCACGACCGGGCCGGGCTTTCCACCTTTGAGGATCCCGACCACCCCGGTGTGTCCGACCTCGGTGCGCACGTCGAGCCCGAGCTTCTTGAGATGATCGGCGACGAGCTTGGAGGTGCGGAACTCGCGGTTCCCGAGCTCCGGATGCTCGTGGATGTCGCGTCGCCAGGCGACGACCTTCGATTCGAGGGCGTGGGCGCGGCGATCGATCTCGGCGTCGGTCTTGGCGGGAGCCTGGGCCACTGCGAGCGCTGGCGCGAGGGCGAGGGCGGGAACGAGCGTCGTTAGGTGGGGCGTCGCATCGTGTCGAGGAGTGGGTGGGGGCGGGGGGCCCTCGCAAGGCCTACGCGGGGGCGCATTCCTGCGCGAATTCGTGGCGTTGCGCGTGCGTAAGGTCGCATTGGGAAACTGCTTTTCACCACAGAGGTCACGGAGGACACGGAGGTCACAGAGGACTCGGCGGAGTATTTATCGAGACCTGGCCGGCGCTCATCGCCGGGCACTGCTAAAGAGCTTTGACGCGGAGGACGCAGAGCGCGCGGAGGACGCGGAGGGCAGCTTCTCGAGACGCAGCGGGACTTTGATTGCTGATTGCTCGTGGCAGCCGCTTTTCAGCGTTCTCCGCGCCTCCTCCGCGACCTCCGCGTATCAACGCTCTTCAAGCTGACAGCTCAAGCGTGCCCCCGAAGTCCGAGTCGCCGAATGCCGCCCTTCGCAGCAACTCCGCGAGCAGATAGGCGCGCGAGCGCTACCGCCCGTCCGCCGCCCTCCCGACAGGTGCAAAGAAGTTCACCCCGCGCACGTTCTCGTCGATCGAGAGGGCGCGTTGCAGCGCCGGGAAGGCGCGCGCTTCGCAGTGGATCCGCTCGCAGGTGCGGCAGGTGATTCCCACCGGAACCGCCGCGTCGACGTTGGTGAGGTCGATGCCATCCGCGTACACGACGCGCCGCGCCGAGGCGAGATCGCAGCCGAGGGCGACGGCGTACATGACCGAGGGAGTGCGGAAGTCGCCCGAGTGGCGGCGCACGGTGCGGGCAACCGAGAAGAAGGCCGTACCGTCGGGGAGGCGCGAGAGCTGGGTGCGGAACATCCCCGGCTGCAGGAAGGCGGCGTGCACGCTCCACAGCGGGCACAAACCGGAGAAGCGTGGAAATCGCATCCCGGCAGGTGCAAACTTCTTCGACAAGTTGCCGGCGATATCGACGCGCACCATGTGGAACGACACGCCTTCGCTCCCCGGGCGGTGCAGGTTCGTCAGCCTGTGGCACACTTGTTCGAACGACGCGCGAAAGCGGTGCCCCAGCAACTCGATGTCGTAGCGCAGCTGCTCGGCGGCCTCGAAGAAGTCGTCGTACGGCATGAGGACCGCCGAGGCGAAGTACGAGGCGAGCGCGACGCGCGCGAGCGAGCGCGACTCGTCGGTGGTGAGGTACTGGTCGCCGGCGATGCGGTCGAGAACCGGGCCGCACTCGAGGAGTCCGATCTGGTGGGCGAGCTGGAAGTTGCGCGACCCGCGGCGCAGCACCTCGGAGAGCGAGAGCTCACGCTTGGCCGCGTCGTAGCGCCGAACCGCCCCCTTCATCTCGGCGACCGTTCGAATCGTCGAGCGCACGCCGTGCCGCGATTGCAGGTGACGGGCAAGCGAGCCGTAGAGGTTCTCGCGATCGATGGTCGCCTCGCGCCAGAGGCGCGTGGCCTCCGCCTCCAACTCGGGAAAGTAGTTCTTGTTGCGCTCGACCAGGTCGGAGACCTGCTCGCTGGAGAGGCGCACACGCCCTACAGAGGCGATGTCCTGGGAGAGGTCTTCCTGGCTCCCGTCCTGCGTGTCGGCCATGCGCTGCGCGAACGAGTCGAGCGAGTTGCGGCTCGAGGTATAGGCGTGATGCAGGCGCACGATCGCGCGGGCGAGCTCGGGGGCCGATTCGGAGAGCTCGCGGATCTCGCGCGGAGTGACAGGATGATCCTCGAAGAGCGGATCGGAAAAGACCTCCGAGAGGTCCGACGCGAGAGGCGCGTCGGTCCCGGCGGCCAGGTCGCGCAGTTCGAGCCCAAGGACTTGGGCGAGCTTGAGGAGAAGGGCGGTGGTCAGCGACCGCCGGTCGTGCTCGAGAAGGTTCAAGTACGACGCCGAAATGCCGAGGCGCTCGGCGAGGGCGGCCTGGCTCAGATTCTGTTCGAGTCGAGCGGCGCGAATTCTTCGTCCCAGTCGCAGTCTTTCCGCCATTTCGCGCCTCGTCTTTACTGACTTTTCAGTTTACACCATCACGACTTTCCCCACACTAATCACTCCTGACAGTGGAGCGAAAGAGGCTTCGACAAATCGGCGCCTTGTAAAGGGAGTCACGGCAGGGCGCCGGCCGGTCGGCCAAGGCGTCGAGCCGTCCAGCCGCGCTCCAGCTGCAACGCCGTGCCTCGATTTCCTTAAGTCCTTCACATGTGCGCCGATAATCACGTGTACTGCCGACACAATCTCCCGCCGCGTGAACATGACCGCATCGATCGAGTGGGGCGCGCTCGCACAAGAGCAGGCCACGATTACGGATAGCGCCTGCCGGGCGATGATCCACGCCATGAGCCATGGCGCGATCCTTCACGATGCGGATGGACGAATCGTGGTGTGCAACCCGAGTGCGGAGCGAATTCTCGGGCGCTCGAGTGAGGAGCTGACCGGGACGACGCCATTCGATCCATGCTGGCAGGCGCTGCGCGAGGACGGGTCGGACCTCCCGCCCGACGAGCATCCGGTCATCGAGACGCTCCGGAGCGGCGCGCACGTCAATCAGGTCGTCATCGGATTCGCCCGCCCGGGCGAGCGCCGCGTCTGGATCTCGCTCAACACGCGCCCGATCCTCGCGGCTGATGGCCTCACCCCGGTGGCGGTCGTTGTCACCTTCAGCGACTTCACCGCACGGCGCGAGGAGGTCGCGGAGCTGGAGCGCCAGGCGCTGGTCGCCCGCCGCACAAACGACGCGGTGACTATCACCGATGGCGACGGGCGGATCGAGTGGGTGAATACCGCCTTCCTGACGCTCACGCGCTTCGGGATCGACGCGGTCCTCGGGCGCAAGCCGGGCGAGGTGCTGCAGGGGCCCGAGACGGATCCCGACACGATCGCCGACATGGGGAAGGCACTTCGGCAAGGACTTGGTTGGAGCGGGGAGATCCTGAATTATCGCGGCGACGGGACGTCGCTCTGGCTCGAGCTGACCATCTCGCCATCGCGCGACGGGAGCGGGCGCATCACGCACTTTGTCAGCATCGCCCGCGATATCTCGTCGCGTCGCGAGGCCGAGCGACGGCTGTTGCAGCTGTCGAGCGCGATGGGGGCAGCCGTCGACGGGATGGCGCTGATCGACTCCTACCAGGACTTCCGCTTCATCAATGACGCTTTCGCGCACATGCTCGGGTTCGAGCGAAGCGAGGAGCTCATCGGCAAATCGTGGCGCGGGATGTATCACGCCGACGAAATTCGTCGCTTCGACACTGACATCGTGACCCATCTCTACCAGCACGATCGCTGGCGTGGGGAGATCACGGCGCGCCGTCGCGACGGGAGCACCTTTCCGCAGGAACTATCGGTGACGCTGCTCGCCGGGGGGCAGATGGTGCTCGTGGCACGCGACGTGTCCGATCGCAAGGCCGCCGAGGCGGAGCAGAGGCGGCTGACCGCGATCCTCGAGGCGACGCCGGATCTCATCGCCATCACCAGCACCGAGGGCGTCGTTCCCTACCTCAATACAGCAGGGCGTCGGATGCTCGGCTGCAACGACCACGACAGCCCGACGTTTGCCACGATGTTCCCCGACTGGGCGCTCAAGCAAGTCGAATCGGTCGGCGTACCGTTCGCCATGGAGAACGGCGCGTGGAACGGCGAGACGGCGCTGCAAACGAGCGACGGACGTGAGCTCCCCGTCTCACAGGTGATCATCGCCCACAAGAACGGGCAGGGCGAGGTCGAGCACCTCTCGACGATCATGCGCGACATCTCCGAACGGAAGGAAGCGGAGGAGGCGCTACGTCGCATGTCCCTCAGCGACCCACTCACCGGGCTATACAATCGCCGAGGCTTCTTCATGCTCGGGCAGCAACACCTGAACGTGGCGCGCACGCACCCCGGGCACGCGATCCTGCTCTACTTCGACCTCAACGACTTCAAGCTGGTCAACGACACGTACGGGCATCACACCGGCGACGAGGCGCTCAAGGAAGTCGCCGCGGTATTGCACGAGACCTTCCGCGATTCCGACCTCTGCGGTCGGCTCGGCGGCGACGAGTTTGTCGCACTGGCGGTGAACTGCCTCGACCCCAGTGGCGCAGTGCTGATCCGGCGCCTCGAGGAACGCCTGTCGTATCGCAATTCCACGCCTGGTCGTTCGTACTCGTTGTCGATGGGGCGAGGGCTCGCTCGATTCGATCCGTCGAATCCCAAGAGCCTGCAGCAGCTGCTCGAAGAGGCCGACGCTCGGCTCTACGAGGACAAGCGCGCGCGGCGGAGTGGCAGGCGCTCGGTGCTTCCGAGCTGAGAGACACTGGCTGTCCACCTAACTGCAAAAGCATTCAACTCAGAGGTCACGGAGCACACAGAGGGCACAGAGGAAACGGCGACCCAATGCTCTTCAGCGGACTCCGCGGACTCCGCGGTTCAAAGGCTTTCGACCGCGGAGTCCGCGGAGAACGCGGAGGAGAGCCGACGCCGCGCGAGGTCCGGGCGTCCACCTCCTTTTGCCACTCTGTGACCTCTGTGACCTCCGTGGTTACAAGGTTTTGGTCTTTACTCGGACACGCCGCACGATAAGCGCCGGAAGTATCAGCATGGCAGCGAGCGTTCCGGCCAGCGTCCCGCCGGCGGTTGCCAGGGCGATCGCCCCGAAGAGCGTGTCGGTCTTCTCGCCGATCGCCAGCGGCAAGAGCGACGCGAGCGACGCGAGTGTCACGAGAACGATCATTCCCGCCCGGTCGAGCGAGGCGCGCACGGTGCGGAGTGCCGTCATCCGGTGCAGCTGACGGTTGACGGTGCCGGCGCGGCGGCGTTGGAGGGCGGCGTCGATCATGAGGATGGCCTGGTGAACGGCCAGCCCTACGACCAGGATCACGCCGACCGCCGCCTCGCGCGTGAAGGCGGCACCGGCGATCCAGAAGGCGGCGACCACCCCGCCTAACGCCACGGGGAGCGTGCAGAAGACCATCCCCGCCGCCCAGACCGAGTCGAAGACGATCGCCACGGTGAGGAGCACCAGCGTCACCCCGATCGCGAAAACCAGCCACAACCCCTTCTCGCTCTCGTCGGGGACGAAGAAGCCGAAGCCGGCGTCGGTCGCCGAATATCCGGGCGGGAGGGTGATCGACTTCATGAAGGCGTCGTGCGTGCGCTGCGCCAGCTTGTTCGGGCCGCGGAATTCGTAGGCGACGATGCGCACGTACTGCTGGTCTTCGCGCGAGATCGCGCTCAACGCCTCGCGCTCATCGACCGACGACAGCGCATCGATCGTCACCGGCGCTCCACTCGGCGACGGGACGATCGCCTGGCGCAATTCGTCGAGCGACCGGTCGCGCGCGCCTTGTGCCTTGACCGTGACGGGAATCTCGTCGCCGCCGATCTCGAGGAGCTGTCGCCCGACGGGGCCGCGCACCTCGCGCGCGACGGCCGCCGAGAAGGCGGCGGCGGTGACGCCGTAGCGCTCGAGGGCGGCGCGATCGGGTTGGATCGTCACCGCATACGCGCGCCCGGTTGAGAAGAACGACGACGAGTTGATGTCCACGTCGCGTACGCGCGGGATGCGCTCGAGGCGCTCCTTGAGGTCGAGCGCCAACCGCTCCACGCCGGCGAACGAATACCCTAACACCTTGATGCGAAACGTTGCCGACGAGACGGATCCCATCCCCGAGCTGAAGCCGGGTCCCTGTCCGCGCACGTTGATCGATGCGCCGCCGATGAAGACGGCGCGCTGGGTGAGTGCCTCTTCGAGCTCCTGCGGAATGGCGGAGTACTCAGGCGTCGCGACGAAACAGGACGCGCATCCCGGCGCCGTAGCCGCCGTAGGTCTGCGCCGTAACCTGCTCGACGCCGGGACGACCAACCACCTGCGACTCGAGTTCGCGCATCGCGGCGTCGAGCGAGGCGGGGTCGCTCTCGCGCGGAAAGTTGATGAACGCCTGGAGCGTGGTGCGCTGCTCGCCGAAGCCGCTGAACGAGACACGCGGGACTTTCACGATGAAGCCCCAGGTGAGGACGCCTAACGTCGCGACGGTGAGGGTGAGCGCGGCCCAACGCCACCGGATCACCCGCGCACGATGCGCGTGTAGCCGCGGCGCCAGCGCGGGAACGACGCCTCGTGCACGCGGTGCCCGCGCGCCAGCGCCGGGATCATCACTACCGAGGCGAAGAGCGACCACCCTAACGCGATGGTGAAGGCGCTGGCGAAGGGGACGAAAGCGGCGCGGGCGTTCCCCTGGAGGTAGAGGAAGGGGAAGAGGACGACCGCGGTGGTGAGCGTCGCCCCGGTTACGGCCGGCGCAATCGCCCGTGCGGCCTTCGCCCGATCCTCCGGCGTGTCCGGAACGGTGCCGAGTCGGTCCATGACAATCAACCCGTCCTGCACGAGGATCCCGACCCCCATCGCCAGGCCGGCGAGAGTGAGGAGGTTGGCCGGGATGTCGAGGATGTAGAGGACGAGCGCCGTGCCGGCGACGGAGACCGACGCGCTGAGCATCACGAGTCCGGTCCCGCGCCAGTCGCGGAGGAGGCCGAGGAGGACCACGAGCACGAGCCCGAAGGCGATCGTCCCGCGGATGAGGAGGTCTTTCAGCTGGCGGGCGAGTTCGACGGAGTCGTCATAGACCACCTGCAGGCGCGCCGCGGTGGGGAGGCGCGCTTCGATCTCTCGAATCGCCTGACGAACCGCGCCGGCCGTCTTGATGGCGTCGGCGCCGGCGAGACGCGAAACGCCGATGGCGATCGCCGGTTGCCCGTTGATGCGGAAGAAGAAGCCGCGCGCGTCCTCCTCCGGGCGTACGGCGGCCAGCGTGCCTAACGCATATGGCTGGCTCCCGCGCCCGACGATGGGAAGGTTCCCGAGATCCTCGACAACCTTGGGCTGGTCGCGGATCACCACCGGGCGCTCAGTCGTCCCGCGCTGGTCGTTCCCCAGCGAGCGCACCACCCGTGCCCCGGTCAGCGCGTCGCCTAACGTCTGTGGCGAGATCCCGAGCTGGCGCAGGAGCGCTGGATCGTACGTCACCGAGACCCCCGGCTCCGTCCCCCCCTGCACCCGAATGTTCCCCACCCCTGGCACCGCACTCAGCCGAGGCTCCACCTGCTCGTCGGCGATCTTCTGCAGCGTTCCGGCGGTGTAGGGGCCGGAGATGGTGAGGGTGAGGAGATCCTCCTCGGAGAGTTCCTGCGGGACGTAGTTGCTCACGCGCGGCGTGGTGACGCCTGGGGGAAAGTCCTTGCGCAGGAGCTCGATGCGCTCGAGGATCGAGAGGCGAGCGATCTGCACATCGGCATCGGGCTCGAGGTCGACAGTGATGCTCGACCCGTTCTCTGATGACTCGGAGCGCGTCTTTCGCACGCCGCGCACCGACTGGATCGCCGCCTCGATCGGGGAGGAGACATACATCTCGAGCAATTCTGCCGATGCGCCGGTCCAGGTGGTGGAGATCGAGAGTTGCGGCAGCTCCACCGTGGTACGAGTCGCCAGCGGCAGCCGAGTGAACGCCACAAGCCCCGCCAGCAGCAACGTCACCGCAGCGGACCAGACGACGGCGGGGCGGGAGACCGCAGCGCCAATCATCTGCGCCGTTCCCCAGAACGCGCGCCGTCACTCCTCCGCGATCTCCGCGATCTCCGCGGTTCAAAGGCTTTTTTACCGCGGAGTCCGCGGAGATCGCGGAGTACGGAAGGCTCCGACGCTAAAGACGGCCGCAATGGCTTCGATGCCGCGTTCATTACGACGCCTCTTTCCCGGGCGCCGGCAGAACCCCCGTCTCCCGTCTCCCGTCTCCCGTCCTTTCCCGCCGCTCACGTCTCTTCTCGAGCTGCGCGTAGGCAGTTGGCAGGAGAAAGAACGTGACCAGGAGCGCACTCACGCTCCCACCGATGACACCTGCGGCCAGCGGCTGATACAGCGCTCCACCACTCCCCCAGCCAAAGACCAACGGCAGCACGCCCGTGATCGTCGTTATGCTCGTCATCGCGATTGCGCGAAGTCGCTGGTGCCCGCCTAACAGGATCGACTCCTCGATCGAGTGCCCCGCCTCACGGAAGCGCCGGATGGCGTCGAGCTTGACCACCGCCTCGTTGTCGGCCATCCCGATCATCACCACGATCCCGATCAGCGCCACCGCGTTGATCGACTGCCCCGTGATCCAGAGGAAGAGAATCCCGCCGACCGCCGCAAGGGGAACCGTGAGCATCACGACGAGAGGAACCGTGAACGATGCGAACTCTCCGGCGAGCACGAGAAAGACCAGTGCGACCGAGAGCCAGCCGACGAGCGCGAGCTCCTGCGTCGTCCGCTCCTGCTCGGCGTTGGCACCGGAGATGTCCCAGGTGACGCCCGGTGGAAGGGAGAGGCGCGACATCACCGCGCGTACGTCGTCGGACGCCGAGGCGGTGCCACCGCTCTCGATCAATCCTTCGACGACGGCGACCGGGCGCTGTCCCACACGCACCACCTCGATCGGCGCCTGCTGCTCTTCCGCTGTCACCAGTTGGGCGATCGGTATCCCCTTGACCGGTGTCGCCATCGCCTCGGCCAGGTCCTCGTTCTTCTCCCCGGCGAAGCGCACCGAGATCGGCGTGCGGCGATCGGTCTCGCGAAAGTCGCTCGACGCCACGCCGCCGAGTCCACCGGCGAGCGCATTCGCTACCATGTCGACCGCGATTCCACGTTCGGCCAGGAGCTGTCGGTTGAGCGTCACCTCGACGACGGGCTGGGTCCCGCCGTTAGGGTCGCGCACGTCGGCGAGCGAGGGGAGGGCGCGAAGGAGGACGCGCGCACTGTCGGCCCAGCGCGCCGCGTCGGCCAGGGTACGCGCACTCACCTCGACCCTAACGAGGCGCCCTTCACGCCCGATGAGCGACCCGAACTCCGACTGCCCCGCGAGGTCGAGCGCGAGTGCACCGCCCGCGAGATCGGGGAGCGACGCACGCAGCTTGTCGGCGAAGGCCGCGGCGCGCTGCCCATCTGGAACCGGAATGAGCAACTGCGCCGTCGCCGACGAACCCGGCTCGGCGCCGGCGAGGATCTCCTCGTCGGTCGCGATCCCGACACGCGAGTAGATCCCCGCCGACCCTAACGATCTCGCCGCGTCCTCAACCCGCCCTACCTGCGCCGTCGTGGCCTCGATCGCCGTCCCCTCGGTCAGGTGCAACGACGCCACCACGATCCCTTCGTCGACCTGCGGAAGAATCTCGCGCGGCATTCGTGGAAGAACCCAGAGAGTGAGAAGCAGCGACGCAACCGACGTCGCAAAGACAGGCAACGGATTGCGCAACGACCACGACATGCCGCGTTCGTAGACGTGTTCGGAGTAGGCGCCAATGCGAGAAAGAAGATTCGGACGGGAGACGGGAGACGGGAGACGGGAGTGCTCGCTGCGCTCGCGGGGGAGGGCATCGGCACTCAGAATCGCAGCCGCAGGCTCGCCGACCTCTCCCGGTGCACTCCCCAACCCCCGTCTCCCGTCTCCCGTCTCCCGTCTCCTCCCCACAATCATCACTGGCATGAGAGTGAGGGCGAGTACCAGCGACGCCCCCACGCTCATCACGACGGAAAGCGACAAATCGCGGAAAAGTGCCGCCGCCAGCCCGCGAACGAAGATGATCGGCCCAAACACGAGGAGCGTCGTCAGCGTCCCGGCGATGAGCGGCCCGCTCACCTCCTCGGTTGCCTCCACCGTCGCCTCGAAGAGCGGCATCCCCTCCTCGCGCTTTCGCGCGGCTGCCTCGGCCACCACGATGGCGTTGTCGACGAGGAGCCCGACGCCTAACGCGAGTCCGCCGAGCGAGAGGACGTTGACCGTCACGTCCATCCCTTGGAGGAGGACGAGGGCCAGGAGGACCGAGAGCGGGATCATGGTCCCGATCGCCACCGACATCCACCAATCGCGGAGGAAGAGGAGGATCACCGCCAGCGACAGGAGCCCGCCGATCACGATCTCCTGCCCGAGGTTGGAGAGCGCGTCGACCACGAAGGTCGCCTGCGCGGCGACGACGGTGAGGCCGATGGCGGGGAATTCCTGCTTGAGCTGGTCGACGACCTTCCCGATCTCTTGGGTGACGGCGACCGTATTGGCGCCGGCGTCCTTGTAGACCACGAGCCCTACCGCCGGCTTGCTGTCGAAGCGGGTGAGCGTCTTCGGATCGGCCATCGTGGTGGTCACGGTGGCGACGTCGGCGATCGTGATCCCGGCCCCCACCGGCCCCACGGGGACGTTGCGGATCTCGTCGGGCGAGCGGAACTCGGTGAGGGTGCGCACCGAGAAGCGGAACTGCCCACGGCGAATCGTCCCCCCGACGCCGCTCACGTTGGCGGCGCGGATGGCGAGCGAAACGTCGTTAGGCGTGAGCCCGAGGGCGCGCATGCGCGCCGGGTCGACCTCGATGCGCACTTCGTCCTCCGGCGCCCCGACCACCGCCACCGACGCGACGCCAGCGATCTGCTCGAGACGTCGCGCATGCACGTCCTCGGCGGTGCGCGCGAGCTGCCGCATGTCTCCGGCGATCGACATCGAGAGCACGGCGATCGGGCGTTCCCCCGGGTCGCTGGTGAGAAGCGTCGGTCGCTCGGCCTTCTCGGGGAGCTGCGACCGCGCGTTGTCGAGCCGCTCGCGTACGTTGAGCAGCGTCGTCTGCATGTCCGTCCCCCAGGCGAAGCGCGCCGTCGTCGTCGCTTCGCCGTTGCGGCTGACGGAGCGAAGCTCGACGAGTCCCGGCGTGGCGGCAATCGCCTCCTCCACCGGCTCGGCGATGAAGCGCGAGACCTCCTCCGCCGCTGCCCCCGTGTAGAGGGTGCGGATCGTGAGGACCGGGAGCTGGACGTCGGGGAGGAGCGAGACCGGAGTGCGCCCGAGCGAGACGCTCCCGAGCAGCACGATGGCCAGGACGCTGGCGATGGTGGTGACGGGGCGAGAGGTGGCGGCGCGGGCAAGACTCATAAGAGCGGACGGGGGACGGGAGACGGGGGACGGGAGTTCGGATGCGCCCGGGTGAGGGAGGCGTGCGTTAGGCGGCGGTGTGCATTCCCATCATCCGTCGCGCTGACGCCTAACAGCGTCGGCCTACGGCCGACGCACTCCCGTCCCCCGTCCCCCGTCCCCCGTCTCAATGATCCTGACAGGTGCATCATGCGTGAGCGTCAGATGCCCCTCCACAATCACATCGTCGCCAACAGCGACCGGCACCATTCCCGTCGCCGAATCCGGCAGCACTTCCGTGTCGATCCCGTTCGTGCGTCCCGGGAGGATGTAGACCCACTGTGCACGTCCGTCCTTCACCACGAAGACGAGTGGACGCCCGTCGCGTTCGATGACGGCGCGGGCGGGGACGAGGCGGCGGTCCTTGAGGCGGGCGGCTTCGAGTCGGACGTCGGCGTACATCCCGGGACGGAGGGCACCGCCGCCGTTGAGCCTAACGTACGCGCGCCCAGAGCGCGTCGTGGAGTCGATCACCGGGAGGACGGCGGTGATGCGCCCGGTGACGGCCATGTCGGGCGCGGCCGCCGAGGTGACCACCGCGCTGCCTCCTTCCTTGATGAGGGGGAGGTCGTGCTCGAGGACCGAGGCTTCGATGCGGAGGGCGTTGAGGTTCACCACACGGGTGATGTTCCCGCCAGCCGCAACGCGCTCGCCGGTGGAGACGTCGACGCGGTCGACCATTCCGTCGTACGGCGCGACGATCGTGGCGCGTTCGCGATCGAGCTTGGCGCGCTCGAGCCTAACGCGGGCGGTCATGAGTCCGGAGCGAATCAGCGCGATGCGGCGCTGGTCGGGGCTCGGTGGGCGGCCGAGTACGATCGAGTCGGGGGCGACGGCATCCTGGTAGCGCACCTGCGACTCGTCGACCGCCGCCTCGGCTTCCTGCACGGCGAGGTCGAAGGGGCGGGGATCGAAAATCACCAGCGGGGCGCCCTTCTTGACGCGGTCGCCGGGGTGCACGAGGACCTTGTCGACCGTGCCGGCGACTTCTGCCTTGAGGAGTGCCTCGCCGTCGGAGCGCACCTGTCCCGTGGTTGTCACCGAGAGGACCAGGTCGCCGTCGCGGACTGGTGCCACGGCAACCGGGAGTACCATTGCGGCGCGTGGGGTGTTGCTGGTGTCGCCGAGTGCGGCGACGGAGTCGGCGGCGGTGGAGTCGGAGGTGGCGGCGCCGCGGAGTTTGTCGCAGGCGGCGAACGAGACGGCAGCAAGAAGCGGAAGCAGCAAAGTGCCGCGTCTCATGAATGGGCTCGGGACGGTTCGGCCGAGAGGGCGATTCGTATCGTGGCGCGTCATGGCGTGGGGAGGGGGAGGCGCTGCACGGGAGCGAATGTACGGCCGGGTCGGCGACTTGGGGGCGGATGTGGGACGTGTTCTACATATGTCGCATAAATCGCGGGAATGGTTTCCCTACGGCGCGAAGTCGGTGTCTCGTACGGTCGGGGATGGCGAATCAAACCTGCAGCGTACGTCTAACGCACGGCAGGTCGGGAGCTGCCCCTGGCCTTGGCGACGAGAGTCTCCAGCGACGGCGTGACCGAGAACGCGCGTACGAAGGGTGCACCCTCCTCCGTCTCCCCCGCCAACGCGAACACCCCACCTCCGAATGCGATATCGGTGGCCGAGAATGGGAGCTCGACCGAGAAGAGGTAGGCTGCGTCGTGCACTGAGTAGAAGTCGACAAAGCGCCCCCGCTTCGGACCGGTACCGCGAAAGAGGACGGAAAAGGCATCGCCGACGGCCGTGGCTCCCTGAATCGACCTGACGCTTGGGAGCATCTCCCACGACCCTTTTCCGAGCGACTTGGCTTGCCCCAGCGGTGTCTCCTCGATCCAGCGTGCTCGGGCGCGAACTCCCGTCTCATCGAGGAGCGCGAACATCGGTCCGTACGACACCGCGACCAGGCACACGCCGGCCTGCGGATGCCCGAAGATCCTCGACTGCCGTACGATGGACGGAACGCTGCGCAATTCCGGCCACGGCAGGTCCTCGGTTGATGTTCCGCCGTCCGCGAGTCGAATGCGCTGGATCTCACCACGCTCCGTGGATCGCAAATGAATGTGTGTAGCGCCTGCCTCGCACACACCGCGCGGGTTTACGCCCATGCGATACTCGACGCGCGGTCCGTCCTTTCCGTCTTCGGTCACTTCGGTGAGTCGCGACAACGCGAAGTCGACGACGAAGACGCCGCCGTCCCTGCGTGACGTGACCGTCGCCACTCCTCCAAACTCACCCGGCCCTCGGCCCGGGCGCCCGAACGTCCAAGCGGTCTTGCCGGTTGATGGAGTAAGTGCGAGAAGGCGCTGCGCGATTCCATCGTAGATGACGAAGTGCTCTCGCGTCGCAATGAGCTGCAGCACCATCAGGAGCGTCGTGTCGTTCGGGTCACCGCCGATCTGCCACTCTCGGCGGAGCCGGATGGGGATGACCGAGCGAACCGGTGCGCGTGCCGCGCCCGGGCTGCGACGAGCGGAGCTTCGCGATGCACGCGGCGATGTGTCGCTCGTGCGGACGGCGCTCGTGTCACAACACGCGACCAGCATGGCGCTGCGAACGGCTTCTGGAGAGGCGCCAAGCGCTGCCATGAATGCGACGAGGGCGACCTGAGGAAGGCGAAGCATCCCGCACCTAGTGATGGGGAGAATCCAGCGACTGCGTCGCGCCTACCATACCACGCGACGCATTCTCGTGAAAGACCGAAGCGGCCGATTGGTTGTCCACAATCTGGATACGAATTCGTCGTCGCTCGCGCGACGGGCACTGGCGTCAGTCCTCGGCGGATAGCATGCTTTGCTGAGTCTCGGCGACGCGAGAGCGTGCGCGTTGTTCGGCGGACGCGGGTGGCGAGAGTCGAAACGAAGGGGGCGGAGGCTCGGTGGTGACGGTGAGGACGTCAAGACGCGGGTCATGGACGCGGTCGCTGTTGAGCGTTTGGTGCACCTGTGTGTTTTCATTGCTGATCTGCGGATGTCAACACGAAGAGCCCGTGCGCCATCTGTCGTCGTGCTGGCGCGCTCGCATCCCTGGATTCTCAATCGCGCGCCCGGCGGTGAGCGCGAGCACTGTGTACGCCGCCGACGGAGCCGGAGCACTCCACGCGCTCGATCGCGCCACTGGGAGGCAACTCTGGCGCACGACCATCACGAGCGGCGTGATTCGCGGGATGAATTTGGTGCTGTCCAATGGCGTCGTGGTCGTTCCCGAGCGTGATACCACCTACGGCGTTGATGCGACCACGGGGGCAGTTGTGTGGCGGTATGCAGCTCCTCCCGACGTGGGCGAGGACCCTTTTCACCCTGCTCCCGGCTACGTCGGATTCACGCGCATTGCGACCGACGGCCCGACGGTCTTCATCTCGGCGTGGGGCGCGTCCATCTCGGCGCTCGACGTGCGAACCGGTGTCCCCCGATGGACTTGGCAAACGGTAGATAGCAACGGCTTCCGATCCGGGACTTCGGGAGTACGGCTATCCGGCGACACCGTCTACGCAGTTGGGTGGCACTGGCTGAACGAACTTGGGGGCGTCGCTGAGCAGTGGCTGCTCGCGCTCGATCGATCGACCGGGCGGGAGCTGTGGCGCAAGACCTTTCCGCCACATACTCACAGCGTCTCCGTGGAAGGAGCGCCGGTGATCGTCGGTGACCTCGTCGTTTTTCAGTGTAGTCGGCGGCTGTATGTAGTGGCAAAGGATGAAGTGCTATGCTTCAAGGAGCGATAGAAGGTGGACTACGGCTGCCACGCGCCATCAGGAATGTGAATACCGTGTTTCGACCAGGTCTTCGAATCGATGCCCGACTCCTTACGGTCGACGTGCCGCTTTTCGCACTCGCCGTGCTCACCGCCGCTGCGTGCGACTCCGACCAGATCGGCGAGCGACGCATCCCGCAGCTGAACGGCCCGCGCCTCGTCGCCATCGATTCTGTGGAGCTCAAGGAGCAGGGTGGCGTCTTCGTGTCGAAGCCCCACGACCTGCTTGCACTTCCAAACGGAAAGTTGCTTGTCTCCGACGTTGCAGCGGGCCAGGTGCTTGTGTACTCGGCGTCAGGCGAGCTCGAACGAGCGATCGGTACGCACGGGCGAGGGCCTGGAGAGTTCACGTCTCCAGGCTGGATGACGCTCAGCAGCGACTCGCTCCTCCTCGTCCAGAACGCACCCGCATTTCGAGTTGAAGCGTTCGACCTGCACTCCGGCGAGTGGCGCTGGGGACGCCGTTTTGAGGCGAAAACCACGACAGGACTGGCAACACGCAACGGGATCATCCTCCTCGGCCTGCTCAACGCGAAGGAGCACTCCTCCTTCGTCGAGTTTCCTGACACAATTGCGAGGCTGGCGCCGCGAGGACTCCTGCCGCATGACGCGCACGATGACCCGATGCTCACTGACGCATTTCGGCTCACGCAGATCGCCGTACGAGACGAGCGAGTCGCGCAGGCGTTCGAGGTCTCGAACTGGCTATATGTGTTTGGTCCAGGTCGCACGGAAGTCGACAGCTTTCACATCGCCGTCGCCAGGCGGAAGGGAGCACCGACCAAGCTCTTGCCGCGGCTGCACGGTGACCAGGCGTTGGGACTGCAAGCGGCCAACCATGTGTCGCAACCGATCGCGTTGCGCTGGCTCGATTCGTCACGCGTGGGCGTCGTCACCGTCGATCCCGATCGCATGAGCCCGAGATATCGCGGTGACGCGTATGTGAGCGTCGTCGACGTGGAACATCGGAAAGCCTGTGTGGACGGTGCGCTCGACGTCCCGTCGGATCCAGCGCCCGTTGCCAGCTTTCGTGGCGATACACTCGTGGTGTTGTATCAGGATGTCGGAGCAGATGGCGCTGCAGAAACGATCGTGAAGCGCTTCCGCCTCGATCTATCGAAATGTACGTGGGAGACGACCGACGATGATGCGCGTTAGCGTCGACTGTCTAACCTCCCGGAACTGTCGGGAGCGTGTTGCTCGCACTGTGACTGTATTCATGCGCGCCGCACTCGCAGGCGTGCTTGCGGCGTGCACCGCATCGAAGGATGCCGCACCACCTGATCGACAGGCGGCTGATTCGAGTGGTGTGCTGGTTGCGGTTGACAGCTCGATCTTCACGCTGCCCGAGGGGCAGACTGGGCGCTTGCAGGGTGTGGTGGCTGGTGTCGACGGACGAAAATTCCTCCTCCTGCGCCGTCCGGACGCAGTAGTGCTCATGGATGCAGCCGCACGAGCGGACAGTGGCGTTAGGCGGTTGGAGTTTACCGACTCGGCGACGTCGCTTGTCGATGCGGTAGTGGTCGACGACTCGAGCGGATTCGCACTCGGATACCCGACGGGCGAAATCCTCCGATGGCACGTCGGGGATGGTGGTGATGCGCGCAGTTCGTACATGTCGCTCGACTCGGGATCGACCGCGATCGCCAACGCCGACGGTCGCATAACGGTGGTTAGAGTCGAGCGCGATCGTGGCCTCGTGACTACCACGGCGAGAGGCGACTCGACCGTCCACCGCGACGGTATTCTGCGCGACGTCGTCGCCCGCACGCCTCGTGCGTCGTCACTCTTCGGCAAAGTCGCAGTGGCGGCGTCCGACTCGGTCATCGCAGTCGCGACAGAGTTGTCAAACGTTGTGTACCTGATTGATCCTCGCACGGCGCATCTGGACTCCATCCGTATCACGCGATCGACGCGGCGCGGCGCTCGTGACGATCTGGCGCGACTCATCTACATCGCGGACTCGTCGAGTGCACCAGACTCGCTGCTTGCGCCGTCGTCGTTGTCCATGTCGGCGATTTCGCCAGACGGAATGCTGCTCACGGTCTACGTCGATCAGGAGATGCGCGGCAAGTGGCTCGGTGCGAGGGCGTATTTGCACGTGACACAGCTCGAGACAGGCCAGCAGTGCGGTGACATCGAGATTCCCGGAGCGCTATTTCCCGTGCGACGATTTGTCATCGCAGCCGGTCGGCTGGTTGCGCTTCAGCCGGAAGTGGAAGGGAAGGCGATGGGCGAGCGACGAATACGAATCGTGGAATTCGACGTACATCTCGAGCGGTGTAGTTGGAGTGCGGGAGATGCGAAGTGAGCGTGCCTGGTTGCGTGGCGACGGTGATCCGGAGTTGCGCGATCGCCGGCGACAGATGCCGGACGGCGCCTTTCTGCAATCTGATCCGCGACAGGACGCAAAGCGGTAGGGGAGCGAGATGATACGCGCGGTCACAATGGTGTCGATGGCGCTCTGCCTCAATCGCGCGCTCACGGCGCAAGAGCCGCGCAGGATCGACGAGTCGAAGTGCCGAACCTCGTGCGGCGCCGAAGTGATCGATTCCTTCGTGCTGCGATTCCCCGACGACATGCCCCTTCCAGGCCTCCCGCGGCTGATCAGGGGAACACGTCGCGGGCAGTACGTGGTAATCCCGACGCGCAACGCACTGACGGATGGCCCGCCCTTGGTCTTCGATGGGACGGGAGGATTCGTGCGTCCCCTTGGCCGCAAGGGGCGAGGCCCTGGCGAGTCCGAACATCCGGACTGGCTCGACGCCGATCTCGACGATTCGATCCGAGTCATAGAGAACGCGAGGCTCACGGTGTTCGGTCCTGATCTGCGACTGGCAGCGAGCAGCACGATGTCGCGCTGGATCACGGGTCCAATGTTCGTCGTTGCCTTCGCTCCCGACCGATTCGTCGCGTTAGGCTCGGGTGCGATGAGGCCGGGCGAGCCTAGACGCTTGGAGATCATCGGAAGCGCATCCGCGACGTCGACGCTGAAATTCGTCCCGACGCGGCTGGATGCGAGCGCAGGAACGCTTCAGGTGATTTTCCGCTCGCGAAGCGTGGCATCGCCGTGGCTCTGGGTTGCACGATTCAGCATGAGTGACGGAGTCGGATACGATCTCGAGAAGCTCGGGAAGCAATACGGAGGGGCATGGCGTCGTCGACCGGACTGGTGGGTCTCGGAGCACCTTTCACCCTCCACGAATGCTCCTCCCATCGTATCTCGACTCGCCGATGTTCGAGAAATCGCGCGGGGGCGCGTCGCTGTCCTTGTTGCGCAGCCTTCGGACAACGCTCGTCGTCGCCGTGCGCCGATCAAGGCGCGAACGGGTGCAGGATGGTGGAACCGATACGACGCAATCGTCGAGGTCGTGGACATCGATCGCGGCGAGCTGGTCGCGCACGTCCAACTTCCAGGTTTCCCCCGCCAGTTTGTCGCTGACGACAGGATCGCTGTTTATTCGGAAGTAGACGACGAGCCGCGCATCCAGATCGTACGACTCCGCTTCACGCCCTAGCCGCACCTCACGATTCACGCGAGGTATCGTCAAATGACTTCGAGCCGATTGAGCGTCCCGCCGGGGAACCATAGGGCCATCGCGCTGCTCGTGGCCTTTGGCGGTCTGCTCACAGCACCTCGCGACGTCATGGCGCAGAAGAGCGAGCGCGCCGCACCTCCCCCTCCGCGCTGGCAGCTAGCCCCCAGGCCCGCCCTCTCCATCGGCGGCGCCGACGGAGTCGGTCCCACCGAATTCTCCGGTATCGGCGGCGTCGTGCGCGTGAGCGATGGTCGCATCGTCGTCGCCGATGCAGGAAGCACACAGCTACGAATCTTTGGCGCCGATGGGCGCTTCGCAAACACGATCGCGCGCAACGGTTCGGGGCCGGGGGAGATGCGCGGAGTTGACGGACTTTTCTATTCGTCTGACTCGCTGTACGCGCGTGACTCCTTTGGTGGCGTGCACGTATTCACGAGTTCCGCCACATATGCGCGCTCAGTGCGCTTCGTGGTCGGTCCGGGCCGAAGCTTCGGCGTCCACCCACAAGGTGTGATGGCGGCGGGTGCACTCGTCGGACTTCGGTCTGCTCGCGATGTGCGCACGTCGAGCGATGGGGTGCAGCTCGGAGAAATTCGCCGACTCGCTGGCGATGGTGTTGGTGTGCGCGTACTTGCGCAGAGTCCGAGTGACATTCGCTACCGACTAGCGAGCGGCCGGAGTGGATCCCTTGGGTTTTCGCCGTCGCTCGTACTGGTCGCATTCCCTCGGGAAGCGTGCTTCGCTCACACCGCCGCCTTCGTCATCACGTGCGTCGATTCGCTCGGCGCAGGCACTCGCACTCTTCGCGATGTCGCCCGTCCGCGCGCCGTGAGCGACTCGATGAAACGCGCGTGGCGCGATGCAATGTCAGGAAAGCTTCCCGATGGAGGTTCACGATACGTCGGCTCGCTTCGCGAGCATCGGGAACAGGTCGCAAAGGAGGCCAGGTTCGCGGACCGGCTGCCAGTCATTGGTCGCCTCCTCGCCGCACAAACCGGCGACCTGTGGGTCAGCGAGTATCAACCGTCCGACGGCATCCTCTCAGGCACCGGCGACGCTCCCGGCTCCCCAGCTGGCCCGACGACCTGGCGCATTTACTCGCCTACGAACGTGCTGCGCGCGACCCTAGTCACCCCCGCACGCTTTCGCGTGTTCGATGCGGGAGACGGATGGGTACTCGGCGTCTCGCGCGACGAAGATGATATCGAGCGGGTGGAGCTGTGGACGGTGCAGGCGCGGTAGCGCCGGGAGATCGGCGCACGAACGCGATACCCGGCGCAACGCTTTGGTACTGCTCCGGCTCGACCGCCGCGCTACCCTCCCCGTATGCACCCTTGCGGAGGTCGCCGAGCGTGGCGTACCCTGATTCCATGGCATTCGAGACGGAGTGGACGGCGGCGATGGTGCTGGCCATCCCTGACGACGGCGTGCGGCGCGAGCTGCTCGATGGCGAGCTGGTCGTGCTGCCCGCCCCCAGCTTGTCACACCAGAACGTGGTGGGGGCACTCTATCGCGCGCTCTTCCCGTATTCAGAAGCGCAGCGCGTGGGCACTACACACGCCTCGCCCGCCGACATCGAGTTCTCGCCGCGCCGCCTTTTGCAGCCCGACGTGTTCGTGGCGCCACTGGTCGATGGGAGAAGTGCGCGCAACTGGACCGAGATCAAGTCGTTGCTGCTGGCGATCGAGGTGCTCTCGCCGACGTCCGCTCGCACTGATCGAATCACGAAACGGCATATCTACATGACGGAGCAGGTCGACGAATATTGGATCGTCGATCTGGATGCGCGTCTCGTCGAGCGGTGGCGGAGTGGCGAAGGGCGGCCGGAGGTAGTGTACGGGCGCATTGAGTGGAAACCGTCGAACGCGCATCCCGCGCTGTCCATCGACCTCGACGCGCTGTTCGAGCGGGCGCTGAGCTAGTCACGCACAGCGATCAGCGCTACGCAACAGCAGCGAAATCCTCACGTCACAGCAGGTAATCCCCTAAATCGCCAGATGCCTGACGGTCCTACCGTCAGGGCATGGCGACGTCCCACCGCCCCGTCACCGCAGAGGAACTCCGCCGGCTCCATGCGATACGGCGCGAGTATTCACCCGCCGACAAGCAGGCGAAGCTCGCGCTCCTCCGCGGCATCGCGCACCGAGGCGTTCGCGTCCGCACCTTTCGCGCGCTCGACGCCCTGCACGACGACCTCCTCTTCCTCTGCGCCTTTCCGGACTCCGCGGGCGTGCACACCGCCGCTCGGCGCGCGCTCGGCCGCATCGAGCCCGCGCTGCACGAACTCTCGGCACGCCAGCGCGCACTTGCCAACGACTCGGGGATGGCGGGAAGCGTTAGCACCTACGCGCCTGCTGCCGAAATCGCCGAATGGATCAC